>NZ_JMLU01000001.1 GCF_000686885.1 Flavobacterium sasangense DSM 21067
CGTTTTTTTCCTAAAGGAACTGACTTTAATAAAATAACAATTGAACAGCTTAAACAAGCTCAATTAGCTTTAAACAACAGACCTAGAAAGGTTTTAGGATACAAAACACCAGGAGAAATTATGAACCAAGAAATCAATAATTATGCAGCATAAAACAAGCCAATTTCGGAAATAACTTTTGGCTCTTGAAAAAGCCAAAAAAAGTTATTCTGAAATTATGCAAAATTGAAATAAAAAACTAAATTTGATATATTAACTAATTATTGACCTTGTTGCATTAAGGTCTTGAATCCGCCCAGGTGTTGCTCCGATAGAACTTTTAATTTCCAGAGCTGTTCTACCGAAAATAATTCGCTTAAATCCGTTTTCAATTCCATATTCCGTCATGTTGTACAACATATTCAAATACAACATATTTTCTTTTTGAATGTGATCATTATAACCTAAGAAATAGGTTTCAAGAGTTTCATCATTTAGTAACAAAGTATGAAAACCTACTAACTCTTCATTAAGAAAATAACCAAAAATTTGGAATCGATTACCACATTGTCCTTTTAAGGTAGAAAAGTGATTTTTTGACAAGAAAAATGTATTGAAAGGTGCATTTTTAGCTACATAATGATACAAATCATATATCTTCTCTTCGTTTCGAAGCACTTCTTCGTAAGAAAGATTCTTCATTTGAATGCCATCGAATTTTTTACGAGCTCTTTTAAATTGGTCGCGGTATTTTTTGGAAAGTGCAGCTACATAATCGTCTAAGGATTTCCAATTTTCATCCAAATAGAAAATCATATTCGGTTGTGTATTGAATTCGTAAATGTTTGAAAAACGGTACTTTTTCAACTCTACCGAACAATGGTCATAAAAATCTTTGAAGGAAACTAAGTGAATTGAAATTCCTTTTTTCTTGAAGTACAACGTGATTTCATCGGCACTTTGTAAAAGAATTTCACTTATGTGATTGAAGTCGATTTCTTTTGAAAACACATAGCCATTTTGACCTGTAATCATGTTATTCCCTAGAAATAAAGTGTGAGAAGCAAAATTCTTAAAGATAAAATTACGAACTGCGATTTTTAACGATTTATCGCGCTCTCCAAAAGATTCTAATTTATTCAAATCTAAATATTGCGCCAAAGAAACACCTATAAGTTCTGAATTTTCAAAAATTCCAATATAAAAACACTCCATATTTATAGGAGCCGAACGCTCAAGTACAGATAGATAAGATGTTTGCAGAAAAACATTGCTCTGAGCCACAGTGTCCCAAAGTGCTGGTAATTCCTTAACTGAATTGTATATTTTAAATGAAATTTCCTCCAATGTAAAAGTAAAATCGCTCCACAAAAGTAGAGCGATTCCTATATAATTAAATGTTAAAATTTATTTTATTTCCAGCCACAAATGATAGCTCCCATTAAGGTCATTACAACAATCCAATAACCAGAAGTTACAGCTGCGTATTTAAATGATTTTTGTTCGAACAAACAATTCGTAGCCACCACTGGTAAAGCAATAAATAATCCAGCCATGAATCCATGCAAAGCACCATGCTTAAAAGTTCTGAAGGCATCTTGATAATCTGCCATAAAAGCTGCATAAGACGGCAATGCTTTTGTTTCATCTCCTCCAACCATTCCTAAAGCACCGAATTGATGAATCGTTATTGGCATCATTATAAAAGCTAACATAAAGGCAAATACAAATGTTAATCCGAAGATTTTTGCCATATTTCCTTGTTTGGCTTTTTCCTCAGTCATCCCGATTTCATTCATCCAAATCGTTCCGAATACTTTAGGATTATACCACACAAATCCAACGACAAAACTTGAGAGTGCTGCCACTAAAACAGCTAAAAAATTAATTTCCATAATTGATATAGTTTTTTTGGTTAGTATATCAAAAGTAGGGATATTTTTTAACAATTGTTTATTCTGCAACTATTTTGCTTGCACTGCGATATAAGAACTCATTATAAATGTGTCTTCTTGCAAAACGACTTGGAGACTCAGCATTTACCATTTTAATGTACGTTACTTTTGGCACGCTGAAATATTCGTAGTTACTTCCATCTAAAAATGAAATATACAACACACCGTTATCCATATAAAAATCTTGGATATTTACAGTTGAAGTAATTTTTTGATAAACTTCTTTGTTTTTCTCTTGAGTTTCAGGAGCAATACTAACCAAAAAATGGTATGCCTCAATAATATTTTTACTTCTTTCTTCAGCAGCTAAACGCTCCACTGGATCAGCAATAGTATCAGGATGATCTTCCTTCATGCTATTTCTGTAAATGGTTTTTAATTCTTTCAGCGTAGCTGTTTTAGTAACATCAAGTAACTTTCTGTACTCGGCAATTTTCTTTGGATTCATAATTTTTAAAAATAAAGGTGCAAAAGTAGTGTTTTATTATTGAATTTCGCAAGAAAAACAAAAACAATCACAATCATAATCATTTGTTAATGAATTAATTGCATAAAAAAAAGCTCCACATTTCTGTGAAGCTTAGTAGCGGGAACAGGACTCGAACCTGTGACCTTCGGGTTATGAGCCCGACGAGCTGCCTACTGCTCTATCCCGCGATGTACGGTTGTAATTGAATAAATTCTTAGTAGCGGGAACAGGACTCGAACCTGTGACCTTCGGGTTATGAGCCCGACGAGCTGCCTACTGCTCTATCCCGCGATTTGTGAGTGCAAAGGTACACTCTTTATTTAAAATTACAAGACTTTTTTAAAAATAATGTTTTCTTTCTGCTATTTCAGGCGTTATCACTACCTTTGTACCCATAAATATATTGAAATGGAGCACAGAGCAGGTTATGTAAATATCATTGGAAATCCGAATGTAGGGAAATCAACTCTTATGAATGCGTTTGTAGGGGAACGTCTTTCTATTATTACATCGAAAGCACAAACTACGAGACACCGTATTTTAGGAATTGTAAATGGAGATGATTTTCAAGTTTTATTTTCAGATACGCCTGGAATTATAAAACCAGCGTATGAATTACAAAATTCGATGATGGATTTTGTGAAATCGGCTTTTGAAGATGCTGATATTTTGGTTTATATGGTAGAGATTGGCGAAAAAGAATTAAAAGACGAAGCGTTTTTTAATAAAATTATCCATTCTAAGATTCCGGTTTTATTATTATTGAATAAAATTGACAAATCGAACCAAGAACAATTGGAAGAACAAATGCAATTGTGGAAAGATAAAGTGCCAAATGCTGAAATCTATCCCATTTCTGCTTTAGAAAACTTTAATGTCCAAACTGTTTTTGATCGCATTATCGAATTACTTCCAGTTTCTCCAGCGTTTTATCCAAAAGATGCTTTGACAGATAAACCAGAGCGTTTCTTTGTTAACGAAACCATTCGTGAAAAAATCTTATTGAATTACGACAAAGAAATTCCGTATGCCGTAGAAATTGAAACGGAAGAATTTATTGAAGACGACAACATTATTAGAATTCGTGCCGTAATTATGGTAGAACGCGATACGCAAAAAGGAATTATCATCGGTCACAAAGGTGCTGCTTTGAAGAAAGTTGGGATTCAAGCAAGAGAAGATTTAGAGAAATTCTTTGGAAAACAAATTCACTTAGCTACTTACGTTAAAGTAAATAAAGATTGGAGAAGCAACGAACGTCAGTTGAGACGTTTTGGATATAATCAAAAATAAATAGAAAAGCCTGATAAGTATATCAGGCTTTCTTTTTAAAAATGAATGAAGATTTCGTTTTCTATTGTATGAATTTTAGGCTCCATTTTAAAAGCTTCCACTATATTTTCTTTAGATAAAACTTCTGATTTATTCCCAGATGCAATTACTTTTCCTTGACTAAGCAGCATAATTTTATCGGCAAATTTAGCTGTCAAATTCAAATCGTGCAAAACACCAATAATTACCATGTTATTCTCTTTTGCTAATTCTTGCATTTTGTACATAAAACTATATTGAAAGTGGACATCTAGAAATGTTAGAGGTTCATCTAAAATTAAATAGCGTGTTTTATTTTCTTCGGAAAACCAGATTTGAGCTAAAACTCGGGCAAAATGAACCCGTTGCATCTCGCCTCCACTTAAAGTCAAGTAATTCCTATCAACAAAATTTTCTAATTCAAAAAACTGAATCGCTTCACTACAAGCTCGTTTGTCTTTTTCAGATGGATAATTGCTAAAATGCGGATATCTTCCCATCATTACAATATCACGAACGGTTAACGGAAAATTCAACTTACTATTTTGAGATAAAACAGCTCTTACTTTAGCCAATTCTGAAATGGATAAAACCTCAGCATCATAATCAACTGTCCCTTTTTGATTTAATTTTAATTGACCACAAATTGACTTTATGAAAGTTGATTTTCCAGCGCCATTTGGACCAATGATTAGCGTTATTTTACCCGCTTCAAATGTTTCTGAAATATTTTCTAGAATTACTTTATTGGCAATAGCAACCGATAAATTTTTAGTTGTAAGCATATTAAAAAAAGTAATTGGATTTTCGTAATAAAATAATAAACACTGGAACTCCAACAAATGAGGTTACAATTCCAATTGGTAATTCCGCCGGACTTAATAATAATCGTGCAACCAAATCGGCAAAGCAAAGAAAAATGGCACCAAATAGCGAACCGAAAATAATGAGTTTTCGGATATCGGAACCACTAATCATTCTTATAATATGAGGCACAATTAATCCCACAAAACCAATAACTCCTACAAATGATGTAGCCACCGAAACCATAATAACATTAATTATTAAAACTTGATATTTTAAGAGATTCACATTGATTCCTAAATAGCTTGCTTCATCGGCTCCAAGAATTAGGGCATTTAATTTCTTCCCTAAAAAATAAGACAAAATTAAACCAGAAATAGAAAAAAAAGCCACCATTTCTACCGCTTGCCAATTGGCTCCTGAAAGTGTTCCTAAATTCCAAAATGTAATAGAACGTGCTTGCGGATCACGAGCAATGTAGGATAAAAATCCGATTCCGCTTAAAAACAAAGCATTTACAGCAACTCCTATTAGCAACAAAACCGTTACTGAATTGTTGTTTCCGTTTATTTTGGATAACGAAAAAACCAAGAATGTTCCAATTATTCCACCGATACAAGCGATTAAGGGCAACGAAATATTGTTAGTTGCAAAAGCAAAAGTATTTCCCAACACAATAAAAAAGGAAGCTCCAAAAGCAGCTCCGCTAGAAGTTCCTATTAAGCCAGGTTCTACAATTGGGTTTCTAAATAAGGTTTGAACTAAAATTCCGCCAACGGCTAATGTAGCACCAACTAAAATACTTAATACTGATCTTGGCAATCTTATATCAATAAAAATGCGTTCGTTCAAAGTTGTAAATTCATTTCCATTGAAGAAATTAGAAAACGAGGAAAAAATCTCATCAAGTGAAATTTTCACTGCTCCTAATCCTATGGATAATAAGAAAACCACAACTAGCAATAATAGTAGTGTAATCAATAAAAAGCTATCTCGTTTTGTAAAAAACATTATTGATGAATTAATTTTTGAATCAGTTGTATGTTTTGACCTGTTCTTGGACCTAAATACACCAAATCGTGTTCTTCTATTCTGTAAATTTTCTTGTCTTTGTAGGCTTTTGTACTTGAAACTCCAGGAAGTACTCCTATTTTTTCATAAGAACCACCCAGTTTATCATAACCAAAATCGGTAATTAAAATAACATCTGGATTTGCAGCAGCTACTAATTCTGGAGAAAGATGTTTCATTCCTTTTTCTTCATCTATAGCAATTTCACCACCAGCCCATTCGATCATTTTACCACCCGTACTATTTCTAGTCATAACTAAATATACATTTGAAGCTTGTCCATAATGTATAACCAAAACTCTCATTTTTTTTGTGAAAGCGTTTGTTTTTTTAATTGCTTCATCAAATTCATTTTTCAAAGTAATGCAGATAGAATCGGCCGCTTTTTCTCTTTTAAAGTAGCGTCCCATTTCATGAATTAACGAATCAGTTCCTGCAATGGTTTGTTCATACTTCCCAAATTGTTTCATAGGAACTTTAAGTTTCTTCAATTGATCAACCACGGTTTCAGGACCAATATTATCATCTTCAATCACAATAGTTGGTTTGCTCGCCAAAATGGCTTCCAAACTCAATGCTCTATGATAACCAACAGTTGGTAGTTCTTTTAATTCTGCTGGATAAGTACTTGACACATCAACGGCAACTAAATCTTTTTGAGCACCTAATGCGTAAATAATTTCATTGTATTGCTTTGCAATGCAAACAATTCTTGTTGTAATTTCTTGCTTTTTGTCTTCTTTCGAAAATCTATCACAACTTATAACAACAAGTAACACTACTAAGTATTTTATAGCTTTCATATTATGAAATTTAAGAGCGGCATAAAACCGCTCTTTTATTAATTAGAATGTATATTTTAAGTTTAATCCACCAAAGAAAGTTGCATTATAAGGCGCTGGTAAATAAGCATCTGGCAACTGGTTATTGAATACCATTTGGTAATATTGTGTGTTTGTAATGTTATTTATCCCAAGACTTGCATCTAATGATAAGTTATTTACAATTTTTCTTTGGTAACCTAACTTAGCATTTAACAAATTATAACTTTTGGTTTCATAATGAACCCTATTAGGATCTGTTGTTGCAGTAGGCACATAACTGTAAAAAACCGCATCTCTGTAATTATAGGTCACATTTCCATAAAAACCATATTTAAACATAAAATCAAAACCGGAGTTAAATACAACCGGAGGAGTTCCTAATACTTTTTCACCTGAAAAATCAAATGCTATATTGTACGTTCTTTGAAAAACATAATCTTTATATTTAAAATCTGAATATGTTACGTTTGCGAAAGGAGTTACATTTTTAACGAATCCAGTTTCTGATTTGATTAATTCATATTTTACATTAATTTCTATTCCTTTATGAACTTGCTCTCCAGCATTAACAATGTAAGAATATAAAGTTGCCGTATTTGTAGCATTTGGAACCGCTACAGAAGTCATTTTATCTTTAAAATTTGTTTGAAAAAGGGCAACTTCATAAGTAAATCTATTATTTAATAAATTTCCCTTAGACCCTATCTCGAATTGAGTCCCAACTTCTGCTTTTAAATCTTTATTAACTTCTCCTGTAAAAGGAATATAAAAATAAGAACTAACAGGTGCTTTATACCCTTTATTATAAGAAGTGTATAATGAAACTTTTTTATTAAAAACTTTGTTAATAGCAAATTTAGGCGAAATCATATTTTTATATGAAGTTCTAAATGTAGTTGGCATGTAAGTACTAGGCGTGTTATTAGCTGCAACATAAACTCTATCTTGTAATTCAATACCCATATAACTGCTTCCAACACCTGCAGTAAGAGAAAAGTCTTTTGGCATATTCAATGTCCATTCTGTAAACAAGCTATTTGTTTTAGAAATACTGTACTTGTTACTTCTTTGATTTCCTATTACATTATAAGCATCAGGATCTACACCATTAGCAACCATAGCATAAGCAATAGTTTGAGAATTTTGCTGTTGCAATTCAGCCCCTGTAATACCTGAAAGTTTAAGCGAAGTTCCTAAGTCGAAATTTGTATTAAATGATGTTCTAAAACCATAATTTAATGCTGTTCTATCCGTCCAACCTCCTGCAGAACTTGCGTCGCTTACAATTCCAGTTCCAAAAACAGTTAGCGTATTTCCTATGTTTTTATTAAATTGGTAATCATGATTTAAACCTCCTCTAAAACTAACAACATGAGAATGTGCATCATTCTTAATGTAAGCAGGGTTTCCAGAATAATCAAAATCTTCATATTGCTCTCGCGTTAATTCTCCGTTTCTTTGATCATAACTATCGCTGTATCCTAAATAAGCATTGATTTTTTGTTTCTCACTTAGTGAAGTATTTCCAAAAATATTTACAAAATCTTTACTTGAAGCCGTATGTTTCATAAAACCATCGTAAGTTTGGTTTCCATAATTAATCAACATTGATCCATTTTTCCCTCCTATCTGAGCTTGTGTTGTTACTCTTTTTAATCCGTAACTTCCAAACAATGTATTTTGTGTTAAAGAAATTTTTTCTAGCTCTGGCTGTATTGTTTTTAAGTTTACAACACCTGCTATGGCTAAACCATATAATGAACCTGAAGGCCCTTTAACGATTTCCACATTACCGATGGATGCAAAATCAATATCATCTAATACCGTTATTCCTTCTGCATCTGTTACTGGAATATTGTTTAAATAAACTTTAGTCCCTTGGGTATCAAAATTACTATTTGAACCATTTGTTCCTCTTACCCCATTTCCGTAGCCACGAATATTAAATTGTTGGCCTCCAGAAACCGTTCTTTTTTGCATATTTACACCTGGTGCATTTGTATTAATTGCATCATCTAAAAACAACCCCGTATTTCTATTCAATTCTTTTTTATCCAATTTTGATATGGATTGTGGTTGACTTAGAATTGACTTGTTTGAATTTGATGTAGCTGTAACTTCTACTTCTTTTAAGTAATTAATTTTTGCTACAGAATCATTTTTTGTGTCTTGACTATAAACCATAGTCGATGTAACGATAGCTAAAAGAGCTATCATTTTATTTAATAATTTCATTTTATTTTTAATTTAAATTAAATAACAAGAATATTTAGATGCGTTTTAAAAAGCATCTAATCAACATAAATTGAAAAAATTAAATAAAATCGGGAGGTGGAACAATTATAGATAAATAAACTTCTTTTATGTAAATGAAGTTAAATGGTGTTTTTTTCAAAGATTCCTTTTTAAGAGACTTTGAAATGTAATATCGTGTTTTATTCAAACAAGCGATCTTGGTTTTGAAGATACTTTTCCCCTTAGAAGACTGACTTTTCTTTTGAATGTTTTTGATTTTCAAAGCAAAGTTTTTCTCTTTTTTGTCTTTAAAAAGTTTTAGTTTAACAAAATCACCTTCAAAAGTCTCCTCTAAAATATCATAAAGTTCATCCTCAATAACAATTTCAAGATCATCAATTTTCATTAAATAATAATCTTTTTTAGCAATTGTTTTTGTGACAATTAAATGAGGGTTTTTATTAGATTCAGCAATTTTTTTAAAAATTTTATGCGAAAAAGTAGCAAAATAGAACATCCCTACTGATTGAAGTAGTATAAATACAGCTAAAAACAATGTGATGTATTTTTTATTCAAAATAGGGGCTAGTTAATTGACCTCCAAATGTATTAAATTAATTTCTTAAAAAAGAAATCTTTTTAATTCTTAACTTAAAACCTTATGCATCAAATCTTCTAATTCATGCATTTGTGGAACACCTTGCTCTCTGTTTAATCGCGCCATAAAATAGAGTGAAAACCAAAAAACAACCATTATACCCATAATGCTAAAATCTAAAACCGTGGATTGTTTTAGCGACCAATGCGTGTAAGCCATCATAGCAAAAACCAAAAACAATCCTGCAATGATAAAATGTAAAAACATAAAAAGCGTCCACAACAATTGCTCGGGTCCAAACAAGCCTTTTACTGTGGTTTTATCTTCGTTTGCTTCTAATTCCAAATGTAAAAAAGGTGAATAGTATTTTCGTTTTTCTTTACTGAAATAAAAATACAAATGTTCGTCTATGATTTTGATTTGGTAATCCGACTTTAATTCAGACTTTAACGTTTTTGCTCTTTCTAAAATTTCCGCAACACTTTTTTTTGATTCCACTTCAAATTTAGGACGAAGTGCGATGCTTTTTTCGGGTTCCATACACTTGGGATTTGTGCGAATATATAAATTTTTAACAAATGTTGAATAAAATTTTCAGTTTAGCCCAGATAAGAATGAAAACCCCGCAAATTTTATAACTATTTTTTCTTTTTATTAGAGTTGCGACCTTAGAAGCTACTCTAATAAATTTAGAAAAAAAGACGTAAAATTGTGGAGTTGTAATGGATAGCTGGAAAAAGCTCCAAAAAAAATCGTACTTTTGCCGATTCAAAATAAGATTATGAACAATATTGTTGCCATTGTAGGAAGACCAAATGTTGGAAAATCCACATTTTTTAACCGTTTAATTCAGCGAAGAGAAGCCATTGTTGACTCGGTAAGCGGTGTTACGCGTGATAGAAATTATGGAAAAAGTGAGTGGAACGGAAAAGAATTTTCGGTAATTGATACCGGAGGTTATGTAAAAGGTTCGGATGATATTTTTGAAGGAGAAATTCGTCGTCAAGTAGAATTAGCTATTGACGAGGCGGATGCTATTGTTTTTGTGGTAGATGTTGAGGAAGGCATAACTCCAATGGATGAAGAAGTAGCGAAATTGCTTCGTAAAGTTAAAAAACCTATACTTTTAGTTGTTAATAAAGTAGACAACGCCATGCGTGAAAAAGACGCTGTGGAGTTCTATAATTTAGGATTAGGTGAATATTTCACCATTTCAGGAATGAGCGGAAGCGGAACTGGGGAATTATTAGATAAAATCGTAGAGGTTTTACCTGAATTGCCAGAAGCGATAGAAGAAGAAAATCCGTTACCAAGATTTTGTGTTGTAGGAAGACCAAATGCTGGAAAATCATCATTCATCAACGCTTTAATTGGTGAAGATCGATTTGTAGTAACCGATATTGCAGGAACTACTCGTGATGCGATTGACACGAAATACAACCGTTTTGGATTTGAATTCAACTTAGTAGATACGGCTGGAATTAGACGTAAAGCAAAAGTAAAAGAAGATTTAGAATTTTACTCGGTAATGCGTTCGGTAAGAGCAATTGAGCACAGTGATGTGTGTTTATTGGTTATTGATGCGACTCGCGGATTTGAAGGACAAGATCAAAGTATTTTTTGGTTGGCAGAGAAAAACCGTAAAGGAATCGTAATCTTAGTGAACAAATGGGATTTGGTTGAAAAAGACACTATGTCAACAAGAGATTACGAAAGAAAAATTAGAGAAGAAATTGCTCCTTTTACTGATGTGCCGATTTTATTTATCTCAGCTTTAACGAAACAACGTTTATTAAAAGCGTTAGAAACTGCGGTTGAAGTTTTTGAAAATAGAAAACAACGTATTTCGACTTCGAAATTCAATGAGTTGATGTTACCAATTATTGAAGCAACTCCTCCACCAGCATTAAAAGGAAAATACATCAAGATTAAATATTGTATGCAGTTGCCAACACCAACGCCTCAGTTTGTGTTTTTTGCGAACTTACCACAATATGTAAAAGACCCGTACAAACGTTTTATTGAAAATAAATTGAGAGAAAACTACAATTTTAGTGGTGTTCCAATTGATATTTATTTCAGACAGAAATAGTAAAAAACCGAAGTTAACGCTTCGGTTTTTTTATGTTCTTTGTTAAATTTTTCGTAAGAAAATTTTTAGTTACACAATAAATATTTTATTTCGTAGTTTATAACAACTTAAAACAAACTTCACTTTTTTATGCGAAATAATTTTTTATTAGCCTTATTATTGCTGGCTACCTCGGCCATTTTTTCTCAAAACACTATTTCATTAAAAGGAAAAATAATTGATAAGAATAGTACTCTCCCTTTAGAATCTGCAACCATTTATTTAAAAACTGTAAAAGATTCAACTGTTGTAGATTACACCATTTCAGATAAAAATGGGAATTTTGAAATCAAAACCAAGAAGAATGAAAGTCCAATTTATTTTAAAATATCCTACATTGGTTATACCGATTACACTGAAAAATTAGACAATTTAAGCAAAGACAAAGATTTTGGCTTCATTAAATTGACTGAAAATGTAAGCACTTTAAACGAGGTTGTAGTTCAATCAGAAGCTCCACCTATTACAATTAAAAGCGATACATTGGAATTTAACGCTTCATCATTTAAAGTTAGACCCGATGCTAATGTAGAAGCGCTTTTAAAACAACTTCCTGGTGTTGAAATTGACGAAGAAGGTAAAATTACTGTCAACGGAAAAGAAGTAAACAATATTTTAGTTAACGGAAAACCTTTCTTTGGAAAAGACGGGAAAATTGCAACACAAAATTTACCTGCTGAAATAATTAGTAAAGTTCAAGTCACTGACACCAAAACGAAAGAGCAAGAATTATCAGGACAAAACGCAACTTCAGACGAAAAGACCATTAATTTAACCATTCAAGAAGATAAAAACAAAGGTGTTTTTGGTAAAGCTAATGTTGGTTATGGAACAGATGAACGATATGAATCGAGTTTACTTTTTAATTATTTCAAGGATACGCAAAAAATAAGTGTCTTAGGCTCGTCAAATAACATCAACTCTATAGGCTTTTCAATGGATGAGATTTTTGACAACATGGGTGGCGGAAGAAATCGTTCCATTTGGGTAAACGACAATGGTAGTTTTGGGATTAATGGAATGCAATTTGGAGGTAATAACGGAATTACGCAATCTAATATGCTAGGTGTGAATTTTGCAGATGAATGGGCAAAAAAGAAAATCAATCCAAACGGAAGTTACTATTATTCAAACGCAGAAACCAACAATAAAAATCGAACCAATAGAATCAATTTGCTTCCTACGGGCAACACAAACACACTTGCCGAATCTACATCAAAATCGATTACAGATGGACATAACATTGCTGCAGATTTTGAAATAAAATTAGATTCTACTTCAACCCTATACATTAGCCCAAGTTTTTCTAAAAGCGATATTAAAAATCGTAATTCAGGTTTTGATACCACATTTGATGATACTGGAGCAGCTCTTAATCAAAACACAAGTGATAATAATTCTTCAAGTCAAAACAATACTTTTAAAAACAATATTTATTTCTACAAAGGATTAAAGAAAAAAGGAAGAGGAATTAGTGCATCCATAAATAATGAAAACAACAAAAATGATTCTGAATTAATTACTAAAACTACGACAACCTTTTTTCAATCTGGCAACTCTGATGACGATAGAAATCAATTTAGGATTGATGCTTCTAAAAAAGATAATTTTAAAGCAAAAATTGGATATTCAGAGCCATTAAGAGATTCACTTATTTTTAATTTTGAAGTTTTTTACGATTATAAAAAGGCTAAAGATTTAAGAACTACTTATGATTTTGATAATGGATTCAACACATACTCCATTTACAACGATTTGCTTTCAAATACTATAACTTCAACAACATCTTCGGTAACTCCAATGGTTGGAATTAGTTTGCAAAAGAAGAAAATTAGAGGTAGCCTTTCTATGGGAACTGAAATAATTAATTTTAACAACCAATCTACTTATTTAAACAACACCACTAAAGTCAATAAAAGCTATATGTATCCTAATATGAATGGATATATAAGTATAACATTGGGTAAATCAAAATCGCTTTATAGTTACTATTCTTATGAAGTAAATTTACCTAGTGCTAATCAAATTTTACCCTTTCAAAATTTAGGCAATCCGTTAAACACATTCATAGGAAATGCAGATTTAAAACCAAATGAAAATTATTCATTTTATGCCAACTTTAATAATTATGATTATGCATCGAAAAGTGGTTTTTATGCGTACTCAGGAGGCGATTATAATGTTAATCAAATTGTAGCTTCTACTACTTATGATAGCGACTTTAAAGCAACCACAACTTATCAAAATATAGACAAAGCTTACAACACCTATATTGGTTTTAGTTTAAACAAATCGCTAAAGAAAGAAAAAAGAACGTTTAAATATGGTTTTGGAATGCAATTGGGTTATAATTACGATCAAGGATTGACCAATTCAGAATTATTTGAATCTAAAGGATTGACATTAAATCCAAGAGCTAATTTATCATGGTCAATTGATGAAATGATTACGATTAGCCCATCGTATAGATACACCTATATTACCAATGATTATACCAACTATATTATAGATAACACTAAAAACTTTAAGCACAGTGCGAAGTTAGAAATAACAAGTTATTGGCCTAAAAAAGTGGTACTAGGAAGTGATTTTGGCTATAATTACAACTCCAATATTGCTGCTGGATTTCAAAAAGATTTCTACTTATGGAACTTGAGTTTAGGATACAACTTTTTTGAAAACAAACTATTAGCAAAAGTAAAAGTTTATGATGTTCTAAACCAAAATATTAGTGCAACACGAACCATTACACCTACTGCCATTAGAGATATGGAAAACACTGTTTTACAACAATATGCTATGTTTTCTTTAACCTACAAATTAGATAAATTTGGAGGCAAGAAAAAAGATGGAGGTTTAATAATTATGAATTAAACAAAAAAACTCGTTAGCAATACTAACGAGTTTTTTGTTTTTCAAGTACAAGCTCAAAAATCAAGTACAAGTTTATTTTCGCTTTGCTCAAAGTAAGCCTAGTTCGTAGGAGATTCCTCTTTCATCGGAATGACAAAGTCTTGGAATTTAATTTTAAACTACCAACTTCCGCCAGCGCCACCACCTGAGAAACCGCCACCGCCGAAGCCACCGCCAAATCCTCCTGATGAACCTCCACCGAAACTTCCACCACCAAAACCACCGTTTCCTCTTCCGAGACTACTAAGAATGATTATATCGCCTAAATCTAAACCACTGCCACCTCTATAATTTCCTCCTCCTTTGTTTCCTCTGGAAGCTAAAACGATTAGAATAATAATAAATATAACAATCAAGATAAAAGGCAAAGGATTACTCGATTCTTTTCTAGAACCTTTGTATTTTCCTTTTAAAACTTCAAAAATCGCATCGGCACCTTTATCTAAACCGTTGTAATAACTTCCAGCTTTGAACTCGGGAATAATGATGTTTCGAATAAGTTCTCCATTGATACCTGCAGTCAGTCTATCTTCAACTCCATATCCTGGTGCAATCCAAATTTCTCTGTCGTTTTTAGAAAGTAAAATCAGAATTCCATTATCCTCTTTTTCTTGACCAATCCCCCACTCTTGTGCCCATCTTGGAGTCAAAAGCCCTATAGATTCTCCTTTTAAATCATCAATGGTAATAACTACAATTTGAGTCGTAGTCGAATCGGAATAGCGAACCAATTTATTCTCTAATTCTTTTTCTTCTGTCGGGTTTAAAACATCGGCATAATCGTAAACACTTGTTTGAAAACTAGGTTTTTTCGGAATATCAAACTGTGCATGAGCCATCAATCCGCTTAAAGCTAATACAAATAAAAATAACTTTTTCATATTAACTTCTTGAGATTTCGTTAGACAATTCGTTAGTATCATCTGATTGATAAGGGAAATATTTTTTCAATCTCTCGCCTGCTCTAAGAATTCCTTCTACTAAGCCTTTCTTGAAGTTGCCTTCCTTAAAATTCGCAATTACAACATCTTTAGTACAATCCCAAAAATCAGATTCTACTACTTTATTAATGCCTTCATCACCAATGATAGCAAACTTTTTATCGGCTACACCAACATAAAAAAGCACTCCGTTTCGCTCTTGTGTTTCGTGCATGTGGAGTTCAAAAAAAACCTCCTGAGCTCGGTCAAGAGGTGATTTTTCTGTATGTTCTTCTAAATGCACTCTGATTTCTCCCGAAGTGTTTTTTTCCGCTTCAATAATCGCCTGAACAATGTCTTGTTCGTCTGCTTTTGATAAGAAATCTTCTGTTTTAGACATTATTTTTTCTCGTTATTAAAGTCAAATTCTACGTCAACTGGTTTTTCAGCACCTGCAACAGCATCAAAATATGGTTTTTCTTTGTAGTTTCCTAAGAACATTGAATTAGGGAACACCAAAATGTAGTTGTTGTATTTTTGAACCGCTTCGTTAAAACGCGTTCTTGCTGTTAAAATTTGATTTTCTGTACTAGCCAATTCATCTTGTAATTTCAAGAAGTTTTGATTTGCTTTTAAATCTGGATATTGTTCCACAGTAACCAATAATCTTGACAAAGAACTATTTAAGTTTCCTTGTGCTTGATTAAATTGTGTTAATTGTTCAGGTGTCATATTCGTTGGATCAATTTTTACTGAAGTTGCTTCAGAACGTGCTTTAATTACGGCTTCTAAAGTAGATTTTTCAAAATCAGCAGAACCTTGAACCGTTTTAACTAAATTTCCAATAAGGTCATTTCTTCTTTGGTACGACGTTTCTACATTTCCCCATTCTTTATTTACTTCCTGATTAACACGAACAGCTCCGTTTTTGATACTAAAAAACCAAAATACAAGGACTAATAATAATCCACCACCGATAATAAAAGGCAAAAATTTTCTCATCATTTTTTTAAGTTTTAAAAGTTTAATTTATTGTTTATAGTTGATTTTTAATGGTATTCAATTGTGCTTTAATCGTTTCTAACTTGCTGATAATTTCAAATTTATCTAGCGTTTTTTTCTGACCTTCTTTCAAATGCGTTTTGGCTCCTTCTAAGGTAAATCCGCGCTCTTTTACCAAATGATAAATCAATTGCAAATTCTTTACATCTTCTGGTGTAAACATGCGATTCCCTTTTGCGTTTTTCTTTGGTTTTAGAATATCAAATTCTTTATCCCAAAAACGAATCAAGGAAGCATTTACATTAAAAGCCTTAGCGATTTCGCCAATGCTGTAATATCTTTTATTTGGTGCTAATTCTAAATGCATTTTTCAAATTCAAGTTCAAATTCAATTACAAGTTCAAATTCAATTACAAGTTCAAGTTCAAGTTCAAAACTTCTGAAATCGTTAATCCAGCGATTGGTTTTCTTGGTTCGCTAATTTTGAAATTTCTATATATTCTTTTGCTGAAATACTTCCGTAATAGAAATTCAGCGGATTTACGCGTTCGCTTCCTTTGAAAACTTCATAGTGCAAATGCGGTGCCTGACTTCTTCCTGTACTTCCCACATAACCAATAATATCACCACGTTTCACTCTTTGACCTGGTCGGCAATTGTATTTACTTAAATGCGCATACAAGGTTTTGTAGCCATAACCGTGATTAATTTCAATATGATTCCCATAACCTGATAACGATGCATCTGCTTTATATACAACTCCATCACCTGTAGCGTAAATTGGTGTTCCGGTTCTTGCTGTAAAATCCATTCCGTAATGGAATTTTCTAATTTTCGTAAATGGATCACTTCGATAACCATAACCTGAAGCCATTTGTTTCAAGTCTTCATTTTTAACCGGTTGAATTGCAGGAATAGCGGCTAATAATTTCTCTTTTTGCTTGGCCAAAGCCACAATTTCATCCAACGATTTCGACTGAATTACCAACTCTTTCGTTAAAATATCCACGCGTTTTGTCGTGTTTTCCATTAACTCTGAATTATTGAAACCTTGTAAATCTTTGTAACGGTTAACGCCTCCAAAACCTGCTTTTCGTTCTTCTTCAGAAATAGGAGTCGTATTAAAATATATTCTGTAAATATTGTTGTCTCTATTTTCAATCGCTTCCAAAACATCGTCCATCAAATCCAACTTTTTATTCAAAACGGTGTAATTTAATTTTAAAGCTTCAATTTCTCTTGCCTGAATTTTATCTTTTGGTGTTTCGAAATAACTCGTATTTATCAATAGTAGAAAAATTAAAAAACCAAACAACGCCGAAGACACCAAAAACAACACAACATAGCCAAACTTCTTCCTTTTTCTTGTCTGAATGCGCTTGTATGCTAAATTTTCTGAATCGTAATAATATTTTACCTTCGACATATATGAAAATATACTATTTTTGTGCCAAATTTATTGGTTGACATAGGTTATACGAACAAATTTAAGAAATGTTTCATTCTTTAGCTATTTTATTTTTAGTTGGGCTATTTTTTTGGACATTTACTTTCGTTTCCGCATCACAATAAACAAATAAAAACAGATCTAAATTATTGATAATGAAATCGCAAGACATTCGTAAAGCATACCTGAATTTTTTTGAATCAAAAGGGCATTTAATTGTTCCTTCTGCGCCAATCGTTTTAAAAGACGATCCAACCTTGATGTTCAACAACTCGGGAATGGCCCAATTCAAAGAATATTTCTTAGGCAATGGAACTCCAAAAAGTCCAAGAATTGCCGATACGCAAAAATGTCTTCGTGTTTCTGGAAAACACAATGATTTGGAAGATGTAGGTTTTGATACTTATCACCACACCATGTTTGAAATGCTTGGAAACTGGTCGTTTGGCGATTATTTCAAGAAAGAAGCCTTAGCTTGGGCTTGGGAATTTCTTACTGAAGTATTAAAGTTAGACAAAGACCGTTTATACGTTTCTGTTTTTGAAGGAAATCCAGCAGAGAACGTTCCGTTTGACCAAGAAGCATTTGATATTTGGAAACAATACGTTTCGGAAGACCGCATCATTTTAGGAAATAAAAAAGATAACTTCTGGGAAATGGGCGACCAAGGTCCGTGTGGTCCATGTTCGGAAATTCATATCGATTTGAGAACCGATGCAGAACGTGCAACTGTTTCAGGGAGAGATTTAGTAAATGCTGATCATCCACAAGTAGTGGAAATTTGGAACAACGTATTTATGGAA
Organism: Flavobacterium sasangense DSM 21067; assembly: GCF_000686885.1. Lineage (GTDB taxonomy): Bacteria > Bacteroidota > Bacteroidia > Flavobacteriales > Flavobacteriaceae > Flavobacterium > Flavobacterium sasangense. Next base: position 18,463 of record NZ_JMLU01000001.1, read on the forward strand.
TTCAACCGAAAAGCTGATGGTTCGCTAGAAAAATTACCAGCACAACACGTAGATACCGGAATGGGATTTGAGCGTTTGTGTATGGCAATGCAAAACGTGACTTCGAATTATGATACGGATGTTTTCACTCCGCTTATCGCGAAAGTTGAAGAAATTACAGGATTAAAATACACTTCAAACGAAGTTAAAAACATATCAAAAGAACAAAACAAAACTAATATTGCGATTCGTGTAATTGTAGACCACGTTCGTGCGGTAGCTTTTGCTATTGCTGATGGACAATTACCTTCAAATACAGGTGCTGGTTATGTAATTCGTAGAATTTTACGTCGTGCGATTCGTTACGGATTTACGTTTTTAGGAACGAAAGAACCTTTCATCAATAAATTGGTGGAAGTTTTAGCGAATCAAATGGGCGAATTTTTCCCTGAGATTAAATCGCAACAACAACTGGTTACCAATGTAATTCGCGAAGAAGAAGCTTCTTTCTTAAGAACTTTGGAACAAGGATTACAATTATTGGATAAAGTAGTTGCTGAAACATCTGGAAAAGAAGTTTCGGGTGAAAAAGTATTCGAATTGTACGATACATTTGGTTTCCCAAAAGACTTAACTGCTTTGATTTTAAAAGAAAAAGGCTATTCGTTTAACGAAACTGAATTTGAAACCGAATTACAAAAACAAAAAGCTCGTTCTCGCGCAGCTTCTGAAGTAACTACTGATGACTGGAAAGTTTTAATTGACGGAAATGTGGAAACATTCATTGGTTATGACCAAACGGAAAACAACGTTAAAATCACTAGAATTCGTAAAGTAGATTCTAAAAAAGATGGTGTTTTATACCAAATTGTTTTAGATGCAACCCCGTTCTATCCAGAAGGTGGTGGACAAGTAGGTGATAAAGGAACCTTAGTTTCGGCAAACGAAACCATCGAAATTATTGATACTAAAAAAGAAAACAACTTAATATTACATTTCGCAAAACAACTTCCTGAAAATATTGAAGCTGGATTTGTAGCAAAAGTAAATACCGATTTAAGAACTTCGACTTCTAAAAATCACTCAGCTACGCATTTGATGCATTTGGCTTTGAGAAGCATTTTAGGAACACATGTAGAACAAAAAGGTTCGTTAGTAAATCCAAATTACTTACGTTTTGACTTTTCGCATTTCTCTAAAGTTTCAGAGGATGAATTACGTCAAGTTGAAGCAAGTGTGAATCAACAAATTGAAGCGCAATTACAATTGGTAGAACACAGAAATATCCCAATCAAAGAAGCATTAGACAAAGGTGCAATGGCATTATTTGGAGAGAAATATGGCGACAACGTTCGTATGATTGAATTTGGAGATAGTAAAGAATTATGTGGAGGAATTCACGTAAAAAACACCGCTGATATTTGGCATTTCAAAATTGTTTCAGAAGGTGCTGTTGCGGCTGGAATTCGTCGTATTGAGGCGATTACTGGTGATGCGGTGAAAGATTTTTATAAAAATCAAGAAGACACTTTAGCGGAAATAAAAGAAGTATTGAAAAACCCACAAGATGTTTTAAAATCGGTGGCTTCATTACAAGATGACAATGCGAAATTGAAAAAACAATTGGAGCAATTAGTTAAAGAAAAAATCGAAGGATTAAAAAATACTTTAATTAACGATTTCCAAGAAGTAAACGGAATCCAATTTTTGGCTAAACAAGTAGATTTATCTATGAGTTCGACTAAAGATTTAGCACAAGCTATTGGAACTTCAAAACCAAATGCGTTTGTGTTTTTAGCTTCGGTTGAAGATAATGCTCCAAATATTCATTGCTACATTTCAAAAGAATTAGTAGCTGAAAAAGGATTAAACGCTGGAAACGTCATCAGAGAATTAGGAAAACTAATCGATGGAAACGGTGGCGGACAACCATTCTTCGCTTCAGGAAAAGGGAAAAATGTAGTTGGAATTAAAGAGGCGTTGGAGAAAGCGGTTGAATTTGTTAAATAACAATTCTAATGTTTTGTCATCCTGGACTCGTTTCAGGATCTTTAATAACTTATATTAATGAGATGCTGAAACGAGTTCAGCAAGACAATAATTCTTCTTATTACAAATGCCGATAAATAAAATTTTGTCGGTATTTTTTTATAAAAAAATTTGGAAAATCGTTTTTTTTTTTTTGATTTGTATAAATTTAACTAATTGTATTCCAATGAAAAAACTACTTTATCTTTTTGCTTTTTTAATGGTTGTTTTGAGTTCTTGTACTAGTGACAACGATGATACCTCTTCACCTGTTTTACTAACACGTTATGTAGAAACATTAGAAGATGGTTCAACTTTTACTATGAATTTTAATTATAATGGTAATAAACTTTTGGGTTCGACTGGTGATTTCAACTCATCTACAACTGTAACTTACACAGGAAATTTAATTACTAAAATTGAATATTTCAGAGCAGGAACACTAACACAAGAAAACATATATCAATACAACAGTAATGATAAATTAATAAATTCTAAAAGAAATGAATATTCATCAAGTGGCAACTACGGAACAAGCGTTGACTATACTTATAATACAGATGGAACTGTAAGTTTTTCTAAGTATAGTGGAGATTTAGACATTCCTCTTACATTGTCATCTGAAGGGTATTTTACTTTTGATTCCCAAGGCAGAGTTACTTCCGTAATTCATGATAATGGATACGAAGAAACATTCACTTATGATACTAAAAACTCTCCTTACAAGAATATTTTAGGAATGGACAAATTACCTTTTGAAATGGATTATGCCAATAATTTTGTTAATAATTTCTTAAGTAGAAATGATACTTATTCAGGATCAGATTTTACTTTAACTTACAATTCAAGTGATTACTTAATCTCTGAAATAGAAGATGATGGTGAAGAAATAACAACAACTCAATATTATTACAATAATTAAAAAAATGAGAAAACTACTTTATATTTTTGCTTTTCTTTTTACTTGTTATGTTTCAGGACAACAAGAATTTTCATATGGCGTTGTAATAGGTAATAGCTTTTATACAATTGCCAATAACAATGGAACAAATAGTATGAATACAGATGATTATAGCACTTTTACTTTTGGTGGTTATGGAGAATATAATTTTACAGAAAAAACAGGAATTAAAACTGAAATCTTATTTGCTAAAAACACATTTTTATATTATCCAACAAAACAACCTTTTGAAATGAATATCCTAAGCATTTCACCTAATTTCAAATATGATTTTGGTGAAACATATAGAGATGGATTTTATATGTTAGCAGGACCAAAATTAGCATTTATAACTGGTGTTAAATCAGAAGGAGAAGATGTAAAAGACAGTTTTGAAACTTTTAATTTAGGTGCTCAATTAGGTTTTGGATGGCGTATATTAAAATTTTTTGATATTCAAACAAAATTAGATTATGAATTAACACCATTTTTTAAATTGAATAATGGTAATAAAAGCAACTTTTTTGGTGCTGTAATTTCTGCAAACATTGATTTATCAAGAGTGCTTTCAAACAACTAAACTTCAAAACATGAAACTATTTTATTTCTTAATCTTTACAATCCCATTTTTAGGATTTTCTCAAGGATTTTCTCCACCAAGAAACAATGTTAATGTGAATAATCAATTGTTTAGTCACAGAAACCAAATGATGCAACATCAACAAATCATTAAAACCTTAGAAACAAAAGTTGCTACAGACGAAGAAACATTAGTTACTGAAACGAATAAAAAGGAAAGTACAATAAAAAGCAATGAAGAATTAAATTCAAAATTAAATCAACTAAATGAAGAGTTCGCATCGATTGAGAATGATTCAAACCTTACAGCAGATGAAAAATCTAAAAAGTCTGCAAAAATCAAAAAGGAAATCAGCAGTACTCAATCTAAAATTAATTTGAATTCGAAAAAAATAGAAATTTCTACAAAAAAGATAGAAACCCTAGAAAAAAGAATTGAAAGCTCTAAGAAAGAACTTGAAGAAAAAAAGAAAAAAGAGGAAGAAAAGAAAAAATAAATCACATCCCGACAAGCTAAAAAACTTGTCGGGATTTTTTTATTCCACAACGGCAATCGCTTCAATTTCAATCAACCATTCATTTTTTCCTAAGCTTTGAATTCCAACTAAAGTGCTGGCCGGATAATTTTCAATTCCTAGAAATTCTTTTCTGACTTTTCTAAAAATAGGTAAGTCGATTTCTGGATTAAAATTCACGATGTAAGTGTTCATTTTTACTACATCTTTAAACGTTGCATTAGAATTAGCAAGTTGCTTTTCTAAATTTTGAAATGTGGCAATGGTTTGTGCTTCTAAATTTGCACCATCACCTATTTGTCCAGAAATGTAAAGTGTTTTAAAATTTCCTGTTTTTACTACAACCGTTTGAGTGAATCCTTCATTAGGTTCGATGTATTCTTTTTCAATCATTTGTATGGTATTAAATCTTGAGTAAAAATACTCGTTTTTTGTAAAAAGTAGTTTAAATTTGGACTTTAAACCCAACTGATTTGCAATTCACTACCAAAATACCCGTTCAAAAAAGCGCTTTCCCAATCGATTATGATTCGAAAGTTATGTTATTGGGTTCATGTTTTGCGGAGAATATGGGTAAAAAGTTTGATTATTTTAAATTTCAAGCCACTACCAATCCGTTTGGAATTATTTTTAATGCGGTTTCTTTAGAAAGGTTAATTCGTCGTGCTGTTGAAAATAGAACGTTTACCGAAAACGATATTTTCTTTCATAACGATTTATGGCATTGCTATGAAGTACATTCGGAACTATCAAATTCGGATAAAGATGCCTTTTTAAAATCTTTAAACAATATAATCCGTTCGACAAATAAACAATTAAACGATTCAACACACATTATAATTACGCTAGGAACGTCGTGGGTGTATCGAAATATAGAATCAAACGAAATTGTCGCCAACTGTCATAAAGTCCCGCAAAAGCAGTTTACAAAAGAATTGTTGTCGATTCATCAAACCGAAGAAAGTTTACAAAGTATTATTTCATTAATACATTCGGTTAACCCAAATTGCAATTTTATTTTTACGGTTTCTCCTGTACGCCATATAAAGGATGGATTTACAGAAAACACGCTAAGTAAAGCGCATTTGATTGCGGCAATTCACAAAACAATCACCCATCTCAAATCACCCATCACCTATTTCCCATCTTACGAAATTATGATGGACGAATTGCGCGATTATCGTTTTTATGCTGAAGATATGTTGCATCCGAATCAAACTGCAATCGATTATATCTGGATTCAATTCTTTGAAAATTATATTTCTGAATCGGTTTTTGGATTAATGAATGAGATTTGCTCTATTCAAAAAGGATTGCAACATCGTCCGTTTAATCCAAATACAGAAAATCATCAGAAATTCTTAAATCAACTCGATTTAAAAATCAAAGCCATTAAAAATCAATATCCTTTTATAAAATTTTGTTAAAATACGACAATTGTCGTATTTCCTACCTTATCCTTTTTTGTGAATTTTGACTTATCAATAAATATAAAAATTCACACTTATGAAAACTTTAAAAAATTCAACTCTATTTTGTTTGTTACTTTTATTCGTTTCGATTCAATTCGCAACAGCTCAAAAATTAGTTAATGCATCGGAAGTTACACCTTCTTTATTAAAAGAAACTTGCGACAATGCCTACATAGAAGTATTAGAAGTTAAAGACACTTATATAAAAATTAAAAACACTTATAGTGTATATCTTGATATTGACGACAATAAAAGGTTCGTAACATTTAGTAGCGTTTATAATCTTGTTGATGGTGCTTCAAAAAAAGATGCACTAGAATTAGTAAACAAATTAAATGCTGAAGTAGCTTTAATTAAGGTTTACTATTCCGAAAGCACAAACACCATTACTTATTTCTATTATTTTTGGACGGAAGGCGGATTTACACAAAAATCCTTAATTAGTTCTTTACGCCTTTATAAAACGGCATTGGATTTATCTTTAGATAAAGACACAGGTAAACTTATTAAATAAAAATATTTATGAAAATAAGAATTGCCTTTGTATTGCTTGTAATTAATCTTTTTTACAGCGAATCAATATGGTCTCAAAGACCTGTTCTTACAGACGAAGAAACAGTTTCTGAAATGGTTATATCCGAAATGCATGAAGTATTTCAATCTCCTGATTTTATTAAAAAGAAAAACAAGAAATTTTCTGAAGTAACAGGCGACATGACTATTGACATTACTGTAATTCAGAGCGGAAAAGTTGCCACTTTTTTCAAAGTAGATAGCACAATAAAAGACATCGATTTTATCAACTTTATGTCGGAATACATTCTTACTCACAAATTCAAATTCAAATTAGAGAAGAAGAAAAGATACAAAATTAGATACAACATATCATTTTAACACTAAAAACTAAACTCATGAAAAAATCAATTATTATGTATTCTCTCCTTGTAGCCATAGTAGGAACTACTCCTGCAACTGCTCAATTTGGGAAGTTATTAGACAAAGTAAAAGGAAGTGGTGGTTCTAAAAAATCAGGAAGTTTTGCTACTGTTTGGGAATCAGAATTTGGAAATAAGGCTACAAGATTAGCTGTAAACAACCATGACGGTTCTTATATTTTAGGAACAGATGATAACTCTGCTTCAGTATTAAACGGAGAAGGAAAGCTAATTTGGAATGGCGATTACAAAAACATCACAACCAACAAAACCAATAAATGCGAATATCAATACGTTATCTGGAAAGATAATGGTGGTTACTTGTTCTTGTTTGACGAAAGAAAAATGGGAACTGACCGAGTTGCTGTAATTGATATTGCTTCAGGAAAAGAATTATGGAATTCAGAACAATACCAAAATTTACTTCCAAAAGGAACAAAATCGGAAGATGGTGCTGATCAAGGGGAATTAGAAACTGTAAAATATATTTACGAATTGGATGCCTTTTTAATTTCTCAAAAAGCATCTGTAATATTAGTAAAAGCAAATACAGGAGAAAAAGTTTGGGAAACCAATCGTTTCAAAGGTGGTGTTGGAAAATACATTTACGATGCTAAAAAGAATGAAATCATCATGGTGAATTTCAAACCAACAGCTTTAGGAGCTTTGTTTGCAGGATTTAAAAATCAAATGGTAAAATTAAATGCAAATAATGGTGAAATCATTTGGGAAAACACTTTTATGGGAACTGTAGAAAAAGAATTAGTTACCAGAAGAGCCATCTTAGATTTATGGATTAAAGGCGACAAAGTATTCATGTATTTGAATGGATTACAAGTTTTCAACATCAATTCTGGACAAAAACTTTGGGAATCGGTATATGAAAACGACATGGATGGTGGTGGCGGAGGCATGTTCTCTAATACAACGCAAAAAAAATATTACAGAACAATTGCTGATCCATTATTTACAGATAATGCGGTTTACATTGTAATGTTAGGTGGAAGAGACCGAGCTAAATACGTTCAAAAACATGATTTAGAAAGTGGTAAAATCATGTGGACGTCTGAGAAAATTACAGGTGCTTTTTCTATGCCAAATATTTACAGATCGGGTGATAAAGTAATTGTTCAAGTTGGTGGAAAAGTACAAGTTCAAGAGTACAGAAAAGAACAACAACAAAGTTTGTATGGAGGAACTTACACTTCACTTGTTCCTTACATTTATTGGGATTATAAAGCGCAAAAAAATAGCTTATTGGCTTTAGATGACAAAACAGGAACTACTTCATGGCGTTCTGAAAAATTTGACAAACGTATTACAGATTTCATTATTCATGAAAATAAAAATGTTTTTGTTGGAGATGGCGATCAATTCTATTGTTATGACATTGCTTCGGGGAAACAAATTTTTGATGTAAAACACAACGATGCTGGTGTTGGAAAAGCAACAGACGTAATCGATTTTGGAAACACAGTAGTCGTTTTATCTGAAAAAGGATTGGCATCATACAACAAAAAAGATGGCTCAAGAGCTTATGCAACTGAAAAAATTAAAGGAGTAGATTATTTCTACGATGTAAATGGAAACTACTTTTTACGCGACCAAAGAAACAGCAAAAACATACTTCATGCAATTGACATGACTAACGGAGAAACCAAAGGTTCTGTTCAATCGAAAGGTAAAGGCGGAAGTCCAAAATATGGTGACGGTTTAGACATTACTGACGATGGAGAATACATTTTTGCTTTTAAAGGTAAAAAAGTAGAAAAAATAAAAGTGAACAATTAATTTGCTTTTATAGTTTGATTAGTTTGAGTGGATTGATGTTCTATCAATCCACTTTTTTTATAAATACGTCAAATGTCGTATTGAAAAACGCCTTATTTTAAACGAATTTTACGCTATTAATAAACATGAATTATGTCTAAATTATTTCTTCCTATCGAATCATTGAGTCAAAAGAAAGAATTGTTTGTTATTCTTTTTAGACTATTCGTTTTACTTTGCTTGCTATTGAATGTTTATAATCTTATTTATGTATTGCATTAATTTAAACGCACTTTAAATTTGATTTTATACTTTTATAGTAAACATTGATCCATTTCAAAATGAAAAACTATATATCTATCCTATTCGCTTTACTTCTTACCCAACTCTTTAGTCTTAGTTGGGGACAAACCTATTCGGTAAAACAAATAGATTCGGTTTTGAATATGCCATACGATGATATTGTTGCTAATACTTCTAAGTCATTACAACTGTTCAATAAAGTTTTATCGGATGCTAAAAAGCAAAACTACAAATTAGGCATTGCCAACAGTTATGATAAAATGGCACTTTGTTATTTTTATCAAAGCAAGTATGATTTACAATCCAAATATATTTTCATGGCAATTGATTATTTTAATCAATTAAAGCAATACGACAAAGTTGCCTCGCTTTATGGAAGTTATGGTTATCATTTAAAAAGACGCAACTTAGATTCTGGGATTTTGTACATGCAAAAAGGCTTGAAAATTGGTGAAAAACACAATGCAGAATACGAACTTAGAGCTATTTATGACAATTATGGTGTTTTAAAAGAAATGAAAAAAGAGTACGATAGTGCTTTTTTGTTCTACAATAAATCGCTGACTTTAAAAGAAAAAGCGAATGATAAAATTGGAATCCCTTACAGTTTGAATAAAATTGGAATGCTCCAATTAACCTTAAAGCAATTTGCTAAAGCGAAACAAAATTTAGACAAAGCCTATCAAATATGACTTGAGATTGATGATAAAATTGGAATTGCAGAAAACCTCAATTTCTATGGTTACTACTTTTTTGAAACCAAAGACCATCAAAAATCAATTGAATATTTCAACAAAGCTCTCAATTATAGTAAAACTTACAATTACAATTATTTAACCCAAGACAATTATCAAAAATTATCTGAGTTGTACGAATTAAATTCCGATTATAAAACAGCATTAGATAATTTTAAAAACTACACTACTTATAAAGACAGTATTTCTAATATCAATCTAAGAATAAAACAAGCAGAACTTGATACCGAGTTTGACACAGAACGAAAAGAAAAGGAAATTTTAACTCAAAAAGCAGATTTAGCCGTTAAAAATACTTATATCGTAATCATTGTTTCACTCTTAATTTTATCGATAATTGTTGGGTATTTTATGCTAAAAAATCAAAAAATGAAAACGCTTCAATTGCAAAAAGAAAACGAATTAAAAGATGCGTTATTAAAAATCGAAACTCAAAATCGTCTTCAAGAACAACGTCTTCAAATTTCGAGAGATTTGCATGATAACATTGGCGCACAACTTACTTTTATTATTTCATCTGTCGATTCTTTAAAATATGCTTTTGCCGATGGAAATCCGAAGTTAGAAGATAAACTAAATAATATTAGCTCGTTTACCAAAGAAACTATTTACGAATTGCGAGATACGATTTGGGCCATGAATAAAGAAGCGATTACAATTGAAGATTTGAAAACCAGAATTTCAAATTTTATTGATAATGCCCAACTTTCATTGAACGGAATTCAATTTAATTTTAACTTTGATACAAAATCGTTTCAATCGTTTAGTTCTAGAGATGGAATGAATATTTATCGTTTAATTCAAGAAGCGGTAAATAATGCTATCAAACATGCAAAAGCAAGTCAAATTGACGTATCTTTAACAGAATCAAACAACAAAATCAATATTGTTATTTCAGATAACGGTAAAGGATTTGATTTGGCTACAGCCGAAGTTGGGAATGGGTTGAATACCATGAAAAAAAGAGCTTCCGAATTAAAAGGAAATTTCAAAATTGAATCCGCAGAAAATGGAACTTCAATATACCTAAGTTTACCTAATCAAACTGAATTTTAATTTAATTAATCATCAAAGAAATGGAGAAAGTAATTAAAACTGTTATCGTAGACGACAATACGTTCCTGATAAAAGCTATCCAGGAAAAGCTTTCCTTTTTTGATGATATTCAGATAAAATTTACAGCTTTAGATGGTTCTGATTTACTAACTAAAATTAGTAACAATCATAATATCGATGTGATTTTAATGGATATCGATATGCCTATTTTAAACGGAATAGAAGCCACCGAAATTATAAAAAATAAATATCCCCATATTAAAGTTATCATGTTAACCGTTTTTGACAATGATGAAAATATCTTCAATGCAATTAAAGCAGGCGCTGATGGCTATTTATTGAAAGAAGTGGAACCAAAAACGTTATACGAAGGCATTATCGATACTTTAAACGGAGGAGCAGCTATGAATCCTTCCATTGCCTTGAAAACTTTAAAACTACTTCGCAATCCAATAGATTTAGACAATAAAAAGGAAGAAGAAATCATCAAATTAACTACAAGAGAAGTTGATGTTTTAGAACAACTTAGCAAAGGATTAAACTATATCAATATTGCTGAAAATTTATTTTTATCTCCGGCAACGGTAAGAAAACATATTGAAAATATTTACACGAAACTTCAAGTTCACAACAAACTAGAAGCAGTTCAAAAAGCCAAGAAGAACAATCTTATTTAAAAAATACGTTATTTGGCGTATTGATACATGATTCAAATTATTGCAATTTTACAACATTATAAATTTGACGAAATGAAGCGGACTATTGGTGCATTTATAAAGAAAAATAAAATGACCATGATTATCATAATCATAGTCATTTTATTCTTGTTGCTTAATTGCTATAATATTATATATTGTAACTAACTATTCAATTCTTCAATTTCTAATTGCACGTTTTCCCAATCTTCTAATAATTGTTCTAATTCTTTTTTCTTCTTTTCATAAGCCGCAAAAAAAGTAGCATCTTCAATATGTTTGTCATAGTTTGAAGCTAAAGCTTTATCATCAGCTTGAATGGCTTTTTCTAATTGTTGAATTTGGCTTTCAATTTTACTTAATTTATTTTGAAGCGCTTTCGCTTTCTTTTGATCTTCGTATGAGATACTTTTTACAGCTTTTGCATTTTGAGATTGTGCGTTCACTACGACATCTTTCTTTTCAATCTCACGCATATTCATAGCGTTTTTCTGTTCTAAGAAGAAATTGATATCACCTAAATATTCTCTGATTTTTTGATCTTTGAATTCGTATACAATATTTGACATTCCTTGCAAGAAATCACGGTCGTGAGACACTAACAACAATGTTCCTTCAAATTGCTGTAAAGCGGCTTTTAAAACGTTTTTAGACTTAATATCCAAGTGATTGGTTGGCTCGTCCATAACCAAGACGTTAATCGGCTGTAAAAGCAATTTACAAAGCGCCAAACGATTTCGCTCGCCACCCGAAAGTACTTTTACTTTTTTCTCTACTTCATCACCGCGGAATAAAAACGCTCCCAACATATCACGCACTTTTGAACGATTCGTATCGGTTGCGGCTTCTAACATCGTATCGAGCAATGTTTTTTCACCATCTAAATATTCCGCTTGATTTTGAGCAAAGTAACCTAACTGAACATTGTGTCCAAGTTTGATGGTTCCTTCGTATTCAAATTCGTTTACAATGGCTTTCATAAAAGTCGATTTCCCTTGACCATTTTGCCCAACGAATGCTACTTTACTTCCGCGTTCTACTAAAAGTGAAATATCTTTTAAAATTACTTTATTGCCATAGGCTTTGGTAACGTGTTCCGCCTCTACCACTACTCTTCCTGGAGTTTGCGAAACTGGAAATGAAATATTCATCACCGAATTATCGTCTTCATCGACTTCAATTCGTTCTACTTTATCTAATTTTTTAATCAACGATTGCGCCATCGATGCTTTAGAAGCTTTGGCTCTAAATTTCTCAATTAACTTTTCAGTTTCTTCAATTTTTTTGGCTTGATTTTTCTGAGTTGCCAATTGCTTTTCGCGAATTTCCTGACGCAACACTAAATATTCCGAATACGGTTTACTAAAATCGTAAGCTTTTCCTAATGAGATTTCAATAGTTCGATTCGTAACATTATCCAAAAACATTTTATCGTGCGAAACGATTACGACTACTCCTGGGAAATTTCGCAAAAAACCTTCTAACCAAATAATACTTTCAATATCCAAGTGGTTCGTAGGCTCATCTAAAAGTAAAATATCGTTAGATTGTAATAATAATTTTGCTAATTCAATACGCATTCTCCATCCTCCAGAGAAAGTATCGGTTTGGTTATCGAAATCTTCTCTTTTGAAACCTAAACCTAACAGAATCTTTTCGGTATCGCCTACATAATTGTAACCTCCTAGAACTTCATAATGGTGTGTAACATCACTTAACTCTTCAATCAAATCGGAATATTCTTGACTTTCATAATCGGTACGAGTAACTAATTGGTGATTGATTTCATCAATTCGGAATTCGGCACGTTTGATTTCTTCGAAAGCCATATACGCTTCCTCTAAAACCGTTCTTCCTTTTACAAAATCAATATCCTGACGAAGAAATCCGATTTTCACTTCTTTTTCTGTTGCAATAGTTCCACTGTCAGGTTTAAAATCACCCGCAAGCATTTTCAACATGGTTGATTTTCCTGCACCATTTTTCCCAACAAGACCTACTCTGTCTCCAGAACCTAATCTAAAAGTTACTTCTTCAAAAAGATAAGTTCCACCAAATGAAACCGATAAATTATGTATGTTTAGCATTTAATAAGTTTAACTGTTTAATTGTTTATGTGTTTAAAAGTTACTACGATTAAACTCAAAATTCATTAAACAAATTGTTATATGTAATAATTGTTACACTTCAGAAAATTAGTTATTGTACCTTTGTGTAAAATATTTTGCAAATGTTAAAAAAAGGATCCAAATTAAATAGTATTTTAACAGGAAGTTGTCCAACTTGCCATGAAGAAAGCATGTATTTAGACAAAAATCCGTATAATGTTCTAAATGTGTACAAAATGCACGAAAATTGTAGCCATTGTGGAACCAAATATAAAATAGAACCGTCGTTTTTTTATGGTGCTATGTATGTGAGTTATGGCCTAGGAATTGCTTTTGGAGTAGCTGCATTTATTATCACCTATTTCTTTGTTGGAGAAAAAGATTTAGTAAACAATTTTATCGCAATAATCATTACTTTAATAGTATTTATGCCCGTAATTATGAGATTATCTAGAAATATATGGATAAATCTGTTCATGAGTTACGACAAAGATTGGAAACAACACAAGGGCGAAAAGAAAGCCACACTTAGATAAATAAAAAACCGAAACAAATTAGTTTCGGTTTTTTTTATAGCATCGTATTATATCAATTTCCATTTCTAACGGAATATCATTTTCAATATGCTGAAATAATTGATTGGCTAAATAAGGACCAAGCATTACACCGCGAGTTCCTAAACCATTTAAAACATGTAATTGCGAATGTGTGGGATGTGTTCCTACTAATGGCCTCCTATCTTTAACTGTAGGTCGAACACCTGCAAAATGTTTCACAATTTCAAAATCGCATGATATTAATTCGGATAATTTTTCGCTTAATTCTTGTTTTCCTTCTTCGGTTGGAACATTCGTTTTGTCTTTCCAATCGTAAGTGGCCCCGACTTTATACAAATCATTTCCAATTGGAAGTATAAATACACTTGACTTTATCACCACGTCTAAATCTAAATTTGGCGCTTTGATGATGAGTAATTCGCCTTTTGTTCCATCCAAAGGCAAATCATTAAAATAAGGATTGGCATGTAATCCAAAACCTTCAGCAAAAATGATGTGTTTCGCTTTTATATTATTATATTGAATTCCGTCTTCTAGAAAATCGATTTCATCATAGTTAAAACCTTCATTAGAAAAGCAATTTAGGTCTTGCAAATATTTAGTATAAGCTTCAATCAAAGTTGAAATTTCTAAATAGCCCGTATGATTAACCTTTCCGTAGTGAAATGGAGAAGCAATATTTTTATAAGAACTTGTAACTAGTTTAGCGTCTAAAAAAGGAGCTAAATTTGGCTTATCTGCTGCTTGAAACCAATTATTTTGTTCTTCAGCAGAATATAATTTACGAAGTATTGGCAATTCAAAATCAAAAACTACATTCAACTTGGATTGCATATTATGGTACAAAGGAAAAGCAAAATCTATTTGCTCCTTAGCTTTCCAAACTTCACTGAAACGTTTTAAAACTACAGGGTTGTATAATCCACCAGCTACACGAGATGAAGGTTGCGAATTGTTATCAAAAACAAAAATTGATTTATTGTTTTGTAAAGCAATTTCCGCAAATGAAATTCCGGCTAAACCATTTCCAACGATTATAAAATCTATCATGGTGTAAAATTAAAAAACTCTTACCAAATGGTAAGAGTTTTTTAAATGAAATTGGAGAAATACTATTAATAATTCCACATATCTTGTTCAAAGTCACGAATCTTTTCTTTAACACGATCAGATTCTAACAATTGCATTTGAGCGTTTTCTTTCATGTAATCAGCAATCTTACGATCACCGTAAACATTTTCTTCTAAATAAATCATTCCGCTAAAACGACGTGCGTTTAATAAATGATCGAAAGAGAATGGCATTGCAGAGTTTCTATTATTGAATGCTTTAGCTTCATGTAAAATATCTCTAGTTGATGGGAAATAAACCCAGAACAAATCAATATATTCTAATTCAGCATCATTATTCTTTTTAGAGAAAACGTCTGGAACAACCGGACAAATACCTAATAATCTGTATTTTAACTCACCTTGTCTTTTATCGAAATACCAATATCCAACAATACGGTAAGCACTTACATCATAAGCTTCAATCTCAGTTTTTCTGATAAACTCTTCATCGATTTTCTTCGTACCTTTTCTATAAGCTTCCATATCCTCATTCATTTGTTCACGACCTACGTCAGTAGTATCAACTGTGAATAATGAAGATTCAATATCCTTAAGTGTCTTTTTAGTAGTAAAATAACTTGAGTCATAAACTTCTGTAATTTTACCTTCTTTAATACCACTAATTAGCACATTATAAAGAGGTCTTCTATCAGGTGAAGACATAACATCACCTTCAACTGGGAAATAAAGAGGGAAGTTAACTCTCTCATCAAGATCAACAAATTCCCAAATACGTTTTCCCATTAAGATATCTCTATCATGAACATATCCATAAGGCAAAGGTTTGTCATTATCAGCGCTTAACTCAGCTTCTGTTTTCTTCCCGATTTGATCAGGTGTCTTAGCATTTAATAAGTTTGACTGAGCAAAAGTAGTAGCACTTAAACCTAATACTAAAATTGCAATACTATTTCTCCAATTCATTTTATTCATTTTTTATTTGGTTTAAAATATAAACTCAAATTAATTTAAATTATTGTATTTCGTAAGTACAAATAGATACTTTCTTAGCCATCTGATCAATTCCAGAGAAACTAGCTTTGATTTCAGAAATAACTACTACATCACCTTTTTGTGCTTTAGCAATTGCAGATTTAGCTCTAGCATCCATTCTATTACCAGAAACTACAATTGTTGGTTGACCAGGAACTTTAACGTTAAATTGAGTTACGTTAACTGTAACTGGGAAATCGAAGTCTTCCATAACAGCAGTAACAGAACAAACTTCTAAGTTAGATTTTGGTCCTTTATTTTTCTCTGAACCACCAACTTTTCCTGTTGGAGCAGGTAATCCTTTGATTCTAAATACTTGTGCACTTGACATTGCTTTTCCGTCAGGCATAGTAGCATTTACGTTTATTTTCACTTCACTTCCTGAACCTGGTTTTAACATAAATTTACCATCACCAACTTTAGTCATTCCTGGAGCACTAGCATTTACTTTGTTAGAAGCAATACCAGGTACAGAAATAGAAATTGGGTTAGGAACTCCACGGTAAACAACATTCATTTTATCAGCAGAGATAATAGCTTGGTTAGGACGAGGAACAACAACATAAGTTCCTTCGAATTTTAAAGGAATTTCTTTTCCATCTTCTAAGAAACCAAATTCTCCAGAAATGTTTTGTTCTCCAATTCCACCAGCAGTCATCGAAATAACAGCTTGACCGTTTTCAATTTTTCCAGGACCTTTAAATGATGTTGGTTGTGTGTTAGCATCGTAACGACCTAATACAACCTTACCTTTTACAGTTTCACCTTGGAAATAAGCATTTTTCTCTAAAACAACGATAGCTTGGAAGTTTTTCATAGAAGCTGCAGTTTTCAATGCATTTCCTAAGAATAAGTTATAAGCACCAGCTTCTGTATTTTTTACATCATTCTGCATAGCAGTCAAGAATGTTAAAGTAGATACCGCTGGGAAACCTTTAGTTTTATAATCTAAAAATTTAACTTTAACGTTTTCTCTGTTAGTAATATCTGCTGTAGAAAATTTCTTTTCAATCTCTTTGATAAAAGGAATGTATTTCACATCATTTCCTAATACTTTTTTGATATCAGCAACATATTTATCTATTTTAGAAACAATTTCAGTTCCTCTTGGACTGTAACCGTCACCTGCGAACCATTTTTCATCAATAGTAGATTTGTCCATAGACTCGAAAGGCAATTTACCATTCTCATCTGGCGCAATACCTTCGGTAACTTCTGCTTTAACTGTTTCTAAGAAAGCAACAAAATCTTTAGAGATTTTAGCTACTTCTTTAGCTTTATTAGCTGGCTCAGCATATTTAGCAGGCTCATCAGCTGCTTTAGTATTTAAAGCAGACAATAAGTTGTTATTTGCTTCTTCAGTTAATTTATTTGATTCAGTAAATTTGTCATTAAAATTACCAAAAGCAGTTAATACTTCTTTTGACATATTTAATGCCAACATTGCGATGAAAACCAAGTACATCAGGTTAATCATCTTCTGTCTAGGGGTTAATTTTCCTCCTGCCATTTTCTTTAAATTAGTTTTTAATTAATAAAATATTTAATGATAAAACTAATTATCCTCTGTTACTCATAGCAGATAACATACCTCCATAAACTGCATTTAAAGATGCAATATTAGAAGTCATAGATTGCATTTGCTCTTTTAATTTTGCAGCATTTTCAGCAATTTCTTTATTAGCTTGTGCATTTCTATCTGCACTTTCTAATTGAATTTTATATAAATTGTTTAAAGCTTCCATTTGAGCTGCAGCTGTAGTCATTTCTTCAGCATATTTCTTTTGACCTGCCATAGCATCTACAGTAGGAGAAATTGATTTAGCAGCACCTTCGAAGTTTTTGATACTATTTCCTAAGCTTGCCATTAATTCACCATCAATTTTAGCTTCTTTTAACATATTATCTAATTTTTGAGATAATAATCCTTGAGCCTCAGCTGGGTTTTCTTTTTTATCTTTTGGTTTAGCTTCACCACCTGCTAATTCAGGGTAAACTAAAGACCAATCTAATTCGTGTTCTACTGGTTCAAAAGCAGATAATGCGAAAATCGCTGCTTCTGTTAATAAACCGATTACAAGCATTGGTCCTGCACCTGGCCAGTGCATTAATTTGAATAATGCTCCAACGATTACTACTGCCGCTCCCATTCCATAAAGGAATCCCATCACTTTTTTGCTTAAAATTGCCATAATAAATAAAATTTAGTTAGTTAAGTTAATTATATAATAAAATTGGTTAAATACTATTTTGGTCTAGTCCCTGTTGCCGCTGTACCCATATAATCTTGTACAGTTCTGAATCCAATATAACTTCTTGCAGAATCAGCATACTCATAATCACGAGTAGACACTTGTAAGAAATAAGCAACATCTTTCCAAGAACCACCACGAACCACTTTTCTTTGATTCTTCTTATCTGCAACATGAGGATTCATTGTAGAAACAAATTCATAAGCCTCAGCATAGTAAGAAGACTCAGTCCACTCAGAAACATTACCTGCCATGTTATATAAGTTGAAATCGTTAGGCTCATATGATTTAGCTTCTACTGTATATAAAGCGCCATCAGCAGCATAATCTCCACGATTTGGTTTGAAGTTAGCCATAAAACATCCTCTATCATTTTTAGCATATGGACCACCCCAAGGATATGTACCACTTTCAATTCCACCTCTTGCAGCATATTCCCATTCAGCTTCTGTTGGCAAGCGGAATGAGTTTACTTGATCTCTACCTTTTTTCTTTTTAATATATGCATTTTTATACATGGTTCTCCATGCACAAAAAGCCTTTGCTTGATTCCAAGAAACTCCCACAACAGGATATTCACTGTAAGCTTGATGCCAAAAATAATCATTATGCATAGGCTCATTATACGAATAGGCAAAATCTTTAATCCATACTGTAGTATCGGGATAAATTTCAATTGGTGGTGCGTCCTCATAAAAATTCTTACGCCCTTTCTTTTTAACAGCTTTATTTAAATCAACCTGATTGTATTTGAATTTTAATTTAGAGACATCAATAGTTTTAAGACCATTGTAAGATTCAGATTCTGGCAAATACATTGAATCCATTACTTCCACGTAAAATTCATCAGGATATTTAGAAGGTTCTTTTACAAGTTTTACCTTTTTATTTAATTTTCTTCCAGCATAAATATCATCATCTGTACCTACACTATAGTAATTTTCATACATGTATTTATCATAAGGAGTCATTTTTTCAGGATCTACATCTGCGAAAGCAAAATCACCAATACTTCCTCCTTTACCACTTCCTGAACCTGGTTTTTGCCCCTGCTCATCAGCCAATATAGCCAATCGTGTTCTAATTGTTGAATCTTTTACCCATTCAACAAACTTTCGATACTCTGCATTAGTAATCTCTGTTTCGTCCATGTAAAAAGAACGAACTGTAACGGTTTTAGTAGGTGCGTCTTGAATATTAGCTAAATCATCATCCGCTTTACCCATAATAAAAGCGCCACCAGGAACTAATGTCATTCCGTAAGGTTTTTCGGGATGCCATTTTCTCCCTTTAACTCCTACTAATTCTCCTTTATCGCCTTTACCACAACTGATAAATAATGACAAAATTGCTGAAAATGCAACAAACTTCTTCATATAAACTTGGGTTAAATGTAATTTCTATTTAAGGGCGTAAACCTATTCAATAATTTTGAAAAAAACAACATTTTTTTCAAAAACGTGTAAAAAATATTAAAATTTAAAATTATATAATTTTTAACATTAGTTAACCGTTTGAAAAATAGTCTTTTTAAACAATATTTCTTCTTTGGGCTTTCCACCATCTTTCTGGAATTTCCTGTTCACATGCAGCTAAATAATCTTCATGTGTACAAGGCAATAACGTATTTCTTTTTAATTTATTATTAACGTTAGTTAAAAAAGGTATTTCAATCCACCATCTTTCAGTTTTATTACTCTTATAGAAGATTAATTCTTCATCCTCAATAGGAACAATGTACTTTATATAGCTCTCTTTTGTACCAAATGGATACTCATGAGAGCGAAAACAAAATCCTTCAATAAAATACCACAACATTTGAGCTGTTAAAACAACTTCATTCCCATTTGGATTAAAATTAAAAATCCCGAAAGACGTTACTTTATCACTTATTCCTGCATAACGTGTAAGAGCACAAATTTCTTTTCCTGTAAATCCGTTAGGATTAAAAACATCGAAATTGCCAGAATAAGAAGACTGTACCGATTGCATATCAACACTAATTAAATCAGCATCTCTAAAAACGGGTTCTGCCACTGCAATATTATTTGAAACCTCTCCTAAACGATAGGCTTCAAAGTATAATTTTTCGATTAAATCGATTTCTTCTTGCGAATTAAAATAGGTTTGAAATCCTAAATTACTGAAATTAAATAGATTATTAGGCTCCTCTACGATAATTTTCGACAAATAAGACTCCGAGTCCAATTTATTCTCCTTAGAAAAATCAAATTGATTGTCTACAGAAACCAAATTAACCATTTGATCTAAATTATCATAACCGCGATACATCGGATAAGTCAAATCCTGAGTTCCACCAATGACAACAGGAATAATTTGTTTTTTTATTAACTCTGTCATCAGACTTTTTACAACAAAATAGGTGTCTTCTATACTCGCCCCAGCCTCGATAGTCCCTAAATCAACAATTGAAGCATTCCAATTTCCAGGAAAAAGACTGTAAAATTGCTTTCTAAAGTAGTCAAAAGAAAAATCATCATTGTCTTTTTCACTTCCTCTAAATTCATTAACCGTGATTATAGCTATAGCAACATTGTCCAAAACCGGAAAATCGGTTTGGGTATGAAACACCACTTTCTTTCCCAATGTCTGATTGGATAATGTTGCAATGTATTCTTCTACAGAAGTTGAAATAGGTTGTAAAAAATCAAAAACCATTGCTTATTTCTTTTTAGCGGTTGTTTTCTTAGCTGGTGCTTTTTTTGTAGCCGTCTTTTTAGCTGGCGTTTTCTTTTCTATCATTTCTTGAACTTGTGCCAACGTTAATTTAGAAGCATCAACATCTTTGCTCAATTCAATTTTGATTTTGCCCTTTGTAATTACAGAACGACCCCAACGTGCTTTTTCCACTTTGATTCCTTCTTCTTTCCAATCGTGAATTACTTTATCAATGTCTTTTTGTTGTTTTTCTTCGATTAACTCGTTTAAATCTGATTGCGATAAATTATCGAAGTTATATTTCTTATTTACATTGATAAACATTCCATTCCATTTAATGAACGGTCCAAAACGACCCACTCCTTTTTGAATTGGTAATCCATCATAAGTTCCAATTGGCGCATCCGCTTGAACTTTCTCATCAATCAAACCTTGAGCGGTTTCCATAGTTACATCCATAGGATCCATACCTTTTGGCAATGAAATAAATTGAGAACCAAAACGAACATAAGGTCCAAAACGACCATTATTCACTTCAATTTCTTCTCCTTTATATGTACCTAATTGTTTTGGAAGTAAAAACAAGTTCAATACTTCTTCTAAAGTAATATTTCCAATATTTTGATCTTGACGTAAACTTGCGAATTGCTTGTTTTCATCATCAATATCACCAATTTGAGCCATTGCTCCATATTTTCCTAAACGAACCGAAACTTGTTTTCCTGAAACCGGATGCACTCCTAATATTCTTTCACCACTTTCTCTATCTGCATTTTTCTCTACATCAACCACATTTGGATGGAAGTGTTTGTAGAAATCGTTCATCATCTTAGCCCAATCTACTTTTCCTTCTGCAATTTCATCGAAATCCTGCTCCACTTTTGCTGTGAAATTGTAATCTAAAATCGTGTTGAAGTTTTTTACTAAGAAATCATTCACGATAATTCCGATATCGGTTGGAACTAACTTTCCTTTATCTGAGCCAACATTCTCCGTTAAAACTTGCGATTTTACTTCACCAGCTTTTAACATCAATTGGTTGTACTTTCTTTCTTGACCTTCAAAACTTCCTTTTTCAACATAAGTTCTGGCGATGATAGTAGAAATAGTTGGCGCATACGTTGACGGACGACCAATTCCTAATTCTTCTAATTTCTTCACCAAAGAAGCTTCTGTATAACGACTTGGTGGACGTGAAAAACGTTCGGTAGCCGTGATATAATTATTAGTAAGCTTTTCGTTTACTTTTAATGCTGGTAACATCCCTTCTTGTTCCTCTTCGTCATCATCATGTCCTTCCAAATACACTTTTAAGAAACCTTCAAATTTAATAACTTCTCCAGTTGCTGTAAACGTTTCTGAATGATTGCTTGCTTCGATTTTTACATTAGTTCTTTCCAACTCTGCATCGCTCATTTGAGAAGCTAATGTTCTTTTCCAAATCAATTCATACAAACGCGCTTGATCTCTATCGATATCAACCGTATGTCTTGACATATCGGTTGGACGAATCGCTTCGTGCGCTTCTTGTGCTCCTTTTGATTTGGTATTGAAGTTTCTCGGTTTAGAAAACTCTTTTCCGTAATAACTGGTAATTTCAGCTTGAGCTGCTGCCATTGCTTCTTGCGATAAATTCACACTATCCGTTCTCATGTAAGTAATGAGTCCGGCTTCGTATAAACGTTGCGCAATTTGCATGGTAATTCCAACAGGCAAATACAATTTTCTTGCTGCTTCTTGTTGCAACGTAGAAGTTGTAAAAGGTGCTGCTGGTGATTTTTTTGTAGGTTTGGTTTCTAAATCCCCCACTTTATAAGAAGAACCAATATTTTTAGCTAAGAAATCCTCTGCTTCTTTTTTAGTTGCGAAGTTCTTAGGCAATTTTGCTTTGAATGTTTTTCCAGCCTCATTAGTGAATTCTGCTGTAATACTGTAAGAAGCTTCTGGTTTGAAATTTTGAATTTCTCTTTCACGCTCCACAATCAAACGAACCGAAACTGATTGTACACGACCTGCAGATAAACCTCCTTTAACTTTTTTCCAAAGTACTGGCGATAATTCGTAACCTACTAATCTATCTAAAACCCTACGCGCTTGCTGAGCGTTTACTAAGTTATAATCAATTCCTCTCGGATTTTCGATTGCTTTTTGAATAGCTGATTTTGTAATCTCGTGAAAAACGATGCGTTTTGTTTTCTCAGGTTTTAATTTTAATTCTTCAGATAAGTGCCAAGAAATTGCTTCTCCCTCACGGTCCTCATCGGAAGCCAACCAAACCATTTCGGCATTTTTAGCTAATCCTTTTAATTTGGTCACCAATGCTTTTTTATCTGCCGAAACTTCATATTTAGGTTTAAAACCATTTTCTACATCCACTCCTATTTCTCTCGAAGGCAAGTCCGCAATATGTCCATAACTCGACTCAACTTGATACTCACTTCCTAGAAATTTCTCGATGGTTTTTGCTTTTGCAGGTGACTCAACGATTACTAAATTCTTTGCCATTTCATATTTTTTTGAATCGCAAAAGTATAGGTTTTTTTTAAATTTTAACATCTTGAGTTTTTTTTTACCTATAATTAACCAAAATATCAGTCAAATTACTCCTATATATATAGGTATAAAATCCACGAAAAACGGCTACTTAGAAATAAAGAAAAAAATATTTTAAAATTTCATGTTAAACCTTTTCTGCCATCTTGTCAGATTTTATAATTTAGTATTATCTTTGCGTTCCGAATCTTCGGAATGATTAATGGAAATCTTTGATATGGAAAAGGTAATTGATGAAAACAAACAAGGTCAGAGTTTAGTGCTTGACCAAAAAGAAGGAAATACTAAAAAACTTTTTATAGAGAGTTATGGTTGCCAAATGAATTTTTCGGACAGCGAAATTGTGGCGTCTATTCTTTATGAAAACGGATATAATACCACTCAAAATCTGGAAGACGCTGATTTAGTTTTGGTAAACACTTGTTCTATTCGCGACAAAGCGGAGCAGACGATTCGCAAGCGTTTAGAAAAATACAACGCAGTAAAGAAAATCAATCCTTCAATGAAAGTTGGGGTTTTAGGTTGTATGGCAGAACGTTTGAAAAGTCAGTTTTTAGAAGAAGAGAAAATTGTGGACATGGTGGTTGGACCTGATGCTTACAAAGATTTACCAAATTTATTAGCTGAAGTTGAAGAAGGAAGAGATGCTATCAACGTAATTCTTTCGAAAGAAGAAACGTATGGTGATATTTCACCTGTCCGTTTGAATAGTAACGGAGTTAATGCTTTCGTTTCGATTACAAGAGGTTGCGATAACATGTGTACCTTCTGCGTAGTTCCTTTTACTCGTGGACGTGAGCGTAGCCGTGAACCACAAAGTATTTATGACGAAATTCAAGATTTATACGATAGAGGTTTCAAAGAAGTTACTTTATTAGGCCAAAACGTAGACAGTTACCTTTGGTATGGTGGAGGTTTGAAGAAAGATTTCGATAAGGCGACTGATATACAAAAAGCGACTGCAGTTGATTTTGCTCAATTATTAGACAAATGTGCTACGTTGTTCCCAAAAATGCGTTTTAGATTCTCAACTTCTAACCCGCAAGACATGCATGTGGAAGTGATTGAAACTATGGCGAAACACCATAACATTTGTAAGTACATTCACTTACCTGTTCAAAGTGGAAGCACTAGAATTTTACAAGAAATGAATCGTCAACACACACGTGAAGAATACATGGCGTTGATTGATAAAATATATGCAATTATTCCAGATATTTCATTATCGCAAGATATGATTGCCGGTTTCCCAACAGAAACTGAAGAAGATCATCAAGACACCTTGAGTTTGATGGAATATGTAAAATATGATTTCGGATTTATGTTTGCGTATTCAGAACGTCCAGGAACTTTGGCTGCCAGAAAAATGGAAGACGACGTTCCAGAAGAAGTGAAGAAAAGACGTTTAAATGAAATCATCGACTTACAACAAAGAATTGGTTTAGAAAGAACGCAACGTTTCATCGGTCAAGAAGTAGAAGTATTGATTGAAAAAGAATCAAAACGTTCTGATGCTCATTGGAGTGGAAGAAATTCTCAAAATACTGTAGTAGTTTTCCCAAAAGAAAATTACAAAGTAGGCGAATTCGTAATGGTAAAAATCACAGATTGTACCGCTGCAACTTTAATTGGAGAAGCAGTTGGATATTCTGAAATAATGAATTAAAAATATAAGCCACGGATTAAAGGATTAACACAGATTTCAATATGGGACTTTATAGAGAAGAAGAAACTTTTAAAATTATTGGGATTTGTATGGAAGTTCATAGAAATCTTGGTCCAGGATTACTTGAAGTAGTATATAAAGATGCGTTAGAAATAGAATTTAAAGCAAATGATATTCCTTTTGAAAGAGAAAAAGAATTTTCAATCGAATATAAGGGAATTATATTACCGCATAAATTTTATGCAGATTTCATTGTAAATGAAGATATTGTTTTAGAAGTAAAAGCAGTAAAAGAATTTTCAGGAGAGCATACTGCACAAGTATTGAATTACATGAAACTTTCAAATTCAGAAATTGGATTATTGGTAAATTTTCAAAACAAATCACTACAACATAAAAGATTAGTATTTTAATTAATCCGTGAAAATCCTTTAATCCGTGGCAAAAAAAATAAAAAAATGGAATCAGTACAAGCTATAAAACAACGATTTGAAATTATTGGGAACGACCCAAAACTCAATCGTGCCGTGGAGAAAGCCATTCAGGTAGCTCCAACGGATATTTCGGTATTGGTAACAGGTGAAAGTGGTGTTGGAAAGGAAAGTATTCCAAAAATCATTCACGCACTTTCGCACAGAAAACATGGGAAATACATTGCAGTAAACTGTGGTGCTATCCCAGAAGGAACGATTGATAGTGAACTTTTTGGTCACGAAAAAGGTTCGTTTACTGGAGCAACCAACACGCGTGAAGGTTATTTTGAAGTTGCCGATGGCGGAACTATATTCTTAGATGAAGTTGGTGAATTACCATTAACAACTCAAGTACGTTTATTACGTGTTTTGGAAAATGGCGAATTTATCAAAGTAGGTTCATCGCAAGTTCAAAAAACGAATGTAAGAATCGTAGCGGCTACGAATGTCAATATGTTTGATGCAATTGAAAAAGGCAAATTCCGTGAAGATTTATTTTACAGATTGAGTACGGTTGATATTATGTTGCCACCGCTTCGCGAACGTAAAGACGACATTCATTTGTTGTTTAGAAAATTTGCTTCAGATTTTGCGCATAAATACAAAATGCCTGCTATCAAATTAGATGACAGCGCAGTTGAGATTCTTTTAAAATATCGCTGGAGCGGAAACATTCGTCAATTGCGAAATGTTGCCGAACAAATTTCGGTTTTGGAAACCAAACGTGAGATTTCATCGCAAACGCTTCTCTCCTATTTACCAATGGAAAATCCGAATTTACCTTCGGTCATTGGAACAAAAAAATCAGAAAGTGATTTCAGTAACGAAAGAGAAATTTTGTACAAAGTCCTTTTTGATATGAAGAGCGATTTGAACGATTTGAAAAAGCTTACGATGGAATTAATGCAAAACGGAAGTTCAAAAGTTCAAGAAGCAAATAAAGGATTAATTCAGAAAATTTACGGCAAACCCGAAGAAAATGCTATTTTTGAAGAAGAACCGAGAGTTGAAATGCTTCCGAATCAAAATAATATGATTCAAGAAGAGTTTGAAGACGATGACGATGATCAAAATTATTTATTTGCCGAAACGGTTGATGAAGAAGAAACCTTAAGTTTAGAAGCGAAAGAAATTGAATTAATCAAGAAATCTTTAGAGCGAAATAAAGGAAAACGAAAAGCGGCTGCTGACGAATTAGGAATTTCAGAACGCACATTATACAGAAAAATTAAACAATACGATTTATAATGAGATATTTGATAATTATAATAACACTTAGTTTTTCATTTCTTTTGAACAGTTGTGGTATTTACAATTTCACAGGTGCTAAACCCATTGATGCTAAAACTTTTCAAGTAAATTATTTTCAAAATAATGCCCCTTTGGTAGAGCCCGGAATTGAAAGAACTTTCACATTAGAACTGCAAGATATTATTCAAAACCAAACCAATTTAAATTTGGTGTCTCAAGGTGGTGAATTACTTTACGAAGGTGAAATTGTAGATTATCGCATCACACCAATGACCGCAACTGCAGATCAAAGAGCAGCACAAAATAGATTAACAATAAGTGTAATGGTAAGATTTACCAATAGAAACAAAGAAGAGGATAATTTTGAAAAGCGTTTTTCCTTTTTCTATGATTTCGATGCCAATCAGCAATTAGTAGGTTCGCAATTAACAACTGCATTAGATGTTATTTTTGAGCGAATTACTCAAGACATTTTCAACGAATCATTAGCTAAATGGTAATTAATTTGTAAATTTTGAACATATCCGATTTAACATATCTTTTAAATAAGCCTGAAACTATAAACGAAAAGCAAACTATAGCTTTAGAGAATGTAGTTTTGCAGTTTCCGTATTTTCAAGCGGCACGAGCTTTACATTTAAAAGGATTGTTCAATCAAGAAAGTTTTAGATACAATTACGAATTAAAAAAAACGGCAGCTTACACAACCGATAGAACCATTTTATTTGAATTTATAACTTCTGATAATTTCACAGCGATTCAACAGGAAAAGATAGATGAAATTCAAAGATCATTGTTAGATATTGAAGTACATCACATAGAAGAAGTAATAGTTTTACCAGAAATTAAAACCATTACTCCTAAAGAAGAAACTAATGAGATAGAACCAACTTCAGAAGAAAAATTGGAAATTGGCAAACCTTTACCATTTACTCCTTCAGAGAGACATTCGTTTCAAGAATGGTTACAATTGACAAAATTTAGTCCAATTGAACGTGAAATTGAAGAAAAAACCACATCAAACGACCCTGAAAAGCAAAAAAAATTAGACATCATTGATAAATTTATTGAAGCTAATCCAAAAATTGCTCCAGTAAAAGAAACAACCAAAGCACCTGCAAATATTAGCAAAAGCATTGAAGAACCAACGCATCTAATGACCGAAACATTAGCCAAAGTATATTTGGAACAAAAAAAATATACAAAAGCAATACAAGCTTATGAAATATTAATTTTGAAATATCCAGAAAAAAGTAGTTTCTTTGCAGACCGAATAAATGAAATCAAAAATTTACAACAAAATAATAATTAATTATGGGATTCACAGGTTTTTTAATTGCGATAACAATTGTTTGTTTTTTATTAATCTTAGCTATTATGGTTCAAAACCCTAAAGGTGGAGGTTTATCTTCTTCATTTGGTGGTTCTCAACAATTAGGTGGAGTTCAAAAAACAACTGATTTCTTAGATAAAAGCACTTGGACATTAGGAGGAATTTTAATTGCATTAATTTTACTTTCTAGTTTAAGTTTCAATGGCGCTGCATCTGGTTCTAAAGTTTTAGGTAATGATGACACATCAGTTCCCACAACTACAGTTCCAACTACACCAGAAGCTACACAACAAGCTGCTCCTGCTGCTACACCAGCACCAACAGCTACTGATTCTACAAAATAAGAATTGTAAAAAATAACAAAATGCCAGCATGTCAGTGCTGGCATTTTTTTTACCGAAAAATTGTCAGAAAAATGATTTGGCATAATTTCTGAAATATTGCAAGCAACAATTTAATTATAACATTAAAATATAAAAACTATGTCATTAAACATTAAACCAATTTCAGATCGAGTAGTTATTGAGCCTTTAGCAGCTGAAACTACAACCGCTTCAGGAATTATTATTCCAGACACTGCAAAAGAAAAACCTCAAAAAGGAACTGTAGTAGCCGTAGGAAATGGTAAAAAAGATTATACCATGACAGTTAAAGTTGGCGATGTAGTTCTTTATGGGAAATACTCTGGAACAGAGTTTAAATACGAAGGTAAAGATTACCTAATTATGAGAGAAGACGAAATATACGCAGTTCTTTAATCGTATAACAACAACTTTTAAACATTTAAACTTAAACATTTAAACAAAAAATAAAATGGCAAAAGATATAAAATTCGATATTGAAGCTCGCGATGGTTTAAAACGCGGTGTTGATGCATTAGCAAATGCAGTTAAAGTAACTTTAGGTCCAAAAGGAAGAAATGTAATTATTTCAAAATCATTTGGAGGTCCAACGGTAACTAAAGATGGTGTTTCTGTTGCAAAAGAAATCGAATTACAAGATCCATTAGAAAATATGGGTGCTCAAATGGTAAAAGAGGTAGCTTCTAAAACCAATGATTTAGCTGGTGATGGAACAACTACCGCAACCGTTTTAGCTCAAGCAATCGTGAAAGAAGGTTTGAAAAACGTAGCAGCTGGAGCAAATCCAATGGATTTAAAAAGAGGAATTGATAAAGCTGTAGAAACTATTGTTTCAGAATTAGGAAAACAATCAGTAGCTGTTGGTGACTCTTCTGAAAAAATCAAACAAGTAGCTTCTATTTCAGCAAATAATGATGAAACTATTGGTGATTTAATCGCAGTAGCTTTTTCAAAAGTTGGAAAAGAAGGTGTTATCACAGTAGAAGAAGCTAAAGGAACAGATACTTATGTAGATGTGGTTGAAGGAATGCAATTCGACAGAGGTTATTTATCGCCTTACTTCGTAACGGATGCTGATAAAATGGTAGCGGAATTAAGCAATCCATACGTTTTATTATACGACAAAAAAATATCTAACTTACAAGAATTATTACCGGTTTTAGAACCAGTAGCACAATCAGGAAGACCATTGTTGATTATTGCTGAAGATGTTGACGGACAAGCATTAGCAACATTAGTAGTAAACAAATTACGTGGTGGATTAAAAATTGCAGCGGTTAAAGCTCCAGGTTTTGGAGACAGAAGAAAAGCTATGTTAGAAGACATCGCAATCTTAACTGGAGGAACCGTAATTGCTGAAGAAAGCGGATATTCATTAGAAAACGCTACTTTAGACATGTTAGGAACTGCTGAAAACATTACAATTGACAAAGACAATACTACAATTGTAAACGGTTCTGGTTACGCTGAAAACATCAAAGCAAGAGTAAACCAAATCAAATCGCAAATCGAAACTACAACTTCTGATTACGATAGAGAAAAATTGCAAGAGCGTTTAGCTAAATTAGCTGGAGGTGTTGCCGTTTTATATGTTGGAGCAGCTTCTGAAGTAGAAATGAAAGAGAAAAAAGACCGTGTTGACGATGCTTTACATGCAACTCGTGCTGCTGTTGAAGAAGGAATTGTTGCTGGAGGTGGTGTTGCTTTAGTAAGAGCAAAAGCTGCATTAGCAAACTTAAAAGCAGAAAATGCTGACGAAGCAACAGGAATTCAAATCATTAACAAAGCAGTAGAAGCACCTTTAAGAACTATTGTTGAAAATGCTGGTGGTGAAGGATCAGTTGTAATTGCAAAAATTACTGAAGGAAAAGACGATTTCGGATTTAATGCAAAAACAGGAGAATATGTTCAAATGTTAGCTGCAGGTATCATCGATCCTAAAAAAGTAACTCGTGTAGCTTTAGAAAATGCTGCTTCTGTAGCCGGAATGATTTTAACTACCGAATGTGCTTTAATCGACATCAAAGAAGATAGTCCTGCAATGCCAATGGGCGGAGGAATGCCAGGCATGATGTAAGATTCAAAATACTCAGATACATAAAACCCGATTAGAACTTTCTAATCGGGTTTTATTTTTAAAACTAACTTAAAACAAAAAATAAAACTATCTAATTGAAGAAAACTTGATATTGTGCTACCACAGAACCATTTCTAGAAACTTGGTCTCCAGCAGTATTATAAATTGGTCTATCTTGATAAGAAACGGTAAATTTAGAAGTGTGATTTGCCAATAACCAGTTTACACCAATATCATAAAAATTCATTTGATCGTTTAATCGGTTAAAATTTGAACTCTGAATGGATGCGTAAGGCATAAGAGTCGTTTTGCCAATTAAATTCTCTTTAAATTTATATCCAATCTGACCATATAAAGTTGTACCTGTTCCATACATTGGAAATGCATTTCCAGCACCATTTAAAATTGCAGCATTATTATTTCCATTTGCTGGATTCATTACACCTAAATTACGTGTATAATTATCTCCGAAATCATATTTTGTAACACTTGCATAAGCGCTAATAGCCTGTCCTTTAGATCCAACTGGAGCATCATAATAAATATCAGCAGATAAATGCAACATATCATGATTAATAGTATCGCCAACAGTATTTAATTTCCACATAGCATCTTTTTGATAAATAAATCCAGCACCGATATTAAATACTTTTTTCTTACCTAAATAAGTTCCTGTCATGTAAGGCATCAAATTACTTTCTTGATCTTTAAATTGGTATTGAAAGTAACCGTTCCATTGCATTTTTGGAGGAGCAGCTGAAAAATTCCAATTGGTATTTATAGTTGGATTATAGTTAGCTGATTTTTGAATTGCCATTGGTTGCGCCATTGCAATTCTATAATCTAACTTACCTAATTTCCCTTTTGCAAAAACTGATAATTTTCTCAAAAACTGATCTGTAACATCATTTGTAGTTTGTTGAAACAATGGTGCATCAACTCCTAAAATAGAACCTGTTGATGGAGAGGAAAAACGAGCTAATCCACTCCAACCTGACAATCCCATTCCCAAAGACAGCTTTGTTTTATCAATTGCATATTCACCCATGGCATCATGCAAAAAGAAACCTTGTTTTCTATCAGAAATATTATTTAAGTTGTTTTGTCCAAATTGCGAATAAATAAAAACTCTATCCGTTAATTGCCCATACATTTGTATTCTAAAACGACGAATTCCAATATCGGTTCCACTATTTTTTTCAATTCCAAAAATTGTTGTTCCTGGATTATATTCTTGACTACGCAGCCAAAGCTGAGCTAACATTGTAAACTTTACATAGTTACTTCCATCTTCATTTAAATTGAATTTACGATCTTTAAAAAAGCTATTAGTTTCAGCTTTTTTCTCTTCCTGAGCATTTGCTTTTATTGTAACTAATACCAATGCAAAAACGCCCAAATATTTTAAAATATTTTTCATTTTACGACATAAAAATTTTGAAAACCCCTTTTACAAAGGGTTTTCATGTTAGTATTTTACTTTTAAAGCTCTGCTAATTTTGCTTTTCTTGAAGATAATGGGTGGCTAGAAAGTGGCTTATGATTTTCAAGACCTTTAATCTTAACTGTTCCACCGTTTGCTTCATAATCATGTTTAAAGTGCTCCAAGTTTTCCATTACAGAATGGTCAACTAATTTAGTTTTCTTTAAATCGATTGTTACATCAAAACCATAAGGAATAGCTTCTAATTTACTTTTTACTCCTAAGTAATTTGTAAATACAGCTGCTTTACTAATTTCAACTAAATAATTATTTCCTTCAAAGGAAACCAATGTTGGTGCTTTAAATAATGAAGAAATTGGTGTTCCATTAATTAAATGAATGATAATTTTCAAAACCATACCCGCAGCAATACCAATAAGTAAATCTTCGAATAATGTAAAGAAAATCGTTACTAAAAAGATAGCCAATTGTTCTTTACCAATTTGAAATGTATGAATAAATTCTTTTGGATGCGCTAATTTAATCCCTACCGTAATCAACATTGCAGCTAAAGCAGCATTTGGAATCAACTCTAATATTGGAGTAGCAAGTAATACAAACATTAAAATAAAGAATCCGTGGAAGAAATTTGCCCATCTTGTTTTTGCACCATTGTTAACATTTGAAGAAGAACGTGCCACTTCAGAAATCATTGGTAAACCTCCTAAGAAAGCAGCAATTGTATTTCCAATTCCAACAGCAATTAAATCTTTATTCATATTTGACTTTCTTTTGAAAGGATCCAACAAATCGATTGCTTTTACTGTTAACAATGATTCTAATGTTCCTACTAAAGCAAACATAATTACATATTTAATAAACAATCCTGTTTGAGAAAAACCTTCAAAACTTGCATTGAAATTCAAATTATCAACAAAATTTCCAATTTTTACTAATGCATAAGCAGGTTCTGTTTCTTTAAAATGCATGAATAACTCACATGGAATAGCAAATAACAATACCACAAGCGGAGCTGGAATCATTTTAATCGTTTTGTTTTTGATATAAGGCCACCCCAACATAATTGCTAAACTCACAATACCAATAATAGAAGCTTTAGGATCTAAATTAGCAATGAAGTTTGGAATATTAGCTAATAATTCCAATGGACCTTTACCTTTTGCTAATGTTGGATTATCATTCAATAAAACGGGAATTTGTTTTGCTATAATGATAATTCCAATCGCTGCTAACATTCCGTGAATAGCAGAAAGCGGGAAGAAATCAGCCAATTTTCCTAATTTTAAAACTCCGAAAAGGATTTGAATTACTCCAGCAACAACCATTGCTCCAAGGGCTAATTTCCAACCTAATTCGTTATCTCCTTTTCCAAATTCTGCAACAGCACCAGCAACAATTACAATTAAACCAGCAGCTGGCCCTTTAATTGTTAAACGAGAACCCATGAAAAACGACACTACAATTCCACCAATAATAGCCGTAATTAATCCCATAATAGGTGGAAAGTCGGAAGCTTTTGCGATTCCTAAACTTAATGGCAATGCCAGTAAAAACACGATGAAACCTGAAATGGCATCCGTTTTAAAATTTTCTTTTAAACCTGCTAATCCATCAGCAGGAATGTATTTTTTTATATTTGCGTTCATATATTTTCAAATAAATTAAGATGATTTGTAAGGCAACTCATGATACGTTTTAACATGAGGACCTAAGAAAAGACGAGCATAAATTCGGATTCCAGCAATACCTGAAACCACAAAACTTGATGCTACAAAAAAGGCTAAGAATAGTTGATTACTATCTATATGACTAAAAACTAAATCTTCGCCGATGAAAGTTGTTGTAATTGGAAAACCTGTGATTCCTAAAGTGGCTAATAAGAAAAAGAAAGCAAATTTAGGATGCTCGTAAACATGACCTAAATACTGATTAATAAGAATCTTTCTTTCTAATTTTCTAAGTTGTAATAAAGCCACGTACCCTATAATTCCAGCAACAATAATTCCAGCCAAATAGTAAGCAATCTCACTAATACTTACTTTATCATTAAACACAATGGCTAAAGCAATCCAAAAATGATTCATCACAATTAAAATCCATGCTAAAAACGGACTTCTTCGCTCTGAAAACGATTTGAATACAAATACCAATCCGATAAAAGCAAACAATTCTGGAAGAATATTAGTTAACTGATAAGGCAAATGCAACTTAAATTTATAAGTTATAAATCCTAGCAAGTAAATTGGGATAAACAAGAAATAAATTCTCTTAATATTCAAGAAATCCAGTGATTTACCAATCATTTTCAAAGGTCTCCACAATACCATATTTAAGAATCCTTCTAAATTGAATTCTTTAAGAGCTAAAATATAAAGTGTATATTCTATTTTCTTTGGATACGAATCTTCGATAGCTTTTTCTCTTGGTTTGAAATTGTAAAATTGGTCGCGAATTAAATAGCTCACTACCGAAGGAGAGACCAATAATTGATACGTTCTCAAAAATGCATTTCCAGCAAAGTGAATCAAGGCTAATGTTTCAAAACCTAAAGCAATTTCAATAAATATAATTCCAATTTGAGAAATAGAACTATACGCAACTTGACTTTTAACCGAAGACTGAACTCTAGCCATTACTGAAGCCGCCAAACTTGTGGTTAATCCCATTAATCCAATAGCAATTCGCATAGTGGTTTGATGTTCCCAAAATGGAAATGTTCGCAACATTAAGAAAACTCCTAAATGCACTGATAAGGAACCATAGAAAATCGCACTCGAAGGTGTTGGTCCTTCCATAGCTCTTGGCAACCAAGACGAAAACGGAATCTGAGCCGATTTTGCCGCAGCCGCACAAGCCAAACAAAGCGCAATGAATATTCCGATTATGGAATGATTTTGCAAATGTTCGTTAACCAATTCGTAATTATTCAACTTCATGAAGGTAATATTTTCATGAAATAAGTGGTGACTTGCCCACATCGCTAATAACAGTCCAACATCGCCAATTCTATAAATTGAAAATACTTTGAAAGCGTTTTTAACAGGTAAATAACGTTCTCTATAAAAAGCAATTAAAAGGAAAGAAGAAATTCCAATGATTTCCCAACCAATGAATAAGGTTTCGAAATTTCCTGATAAAATAGCTAAGTTATATCCGAAAAAGAAAAACAAAACCGTATTAAAAAAACGTTTATATCCTTTTTCTCTATGTAAGTAATAGCGACTATACGTAGTTATCATCGAAGTTAATAAAGCTCCAATGAATAAATAAACTGCTGAAATTTGATCAAAATAGAAATCGATAAAAAACTCATAATGAGCTGTTTTTAATATCGATAATTCTAATAAATTCAAATCTTTAGCACCGTCAATTATCCAAAAAATGATAAAAACTACTAATCCTATTAATTGTAAAAAAACCGTTCCAAATGCCGTCCATGAGATGGCTTTTTCTTTAGATTCAGGCAAAAACAAACTAATGATAAAGCCTAAAAACGGCAACAGTATAAAATATTGCAATAACTCGTTCATGACTTAAATGGTATTAGTAATTATTCCTACCGGAAGATTCTCTTTTGTAGTTTCAACCAACTGCATTTCATCTTTAATGAAATTCACAGTTTGAATAGGTTGATAGGGAACAAACTTTTCGTCTTCAAAAACAAAAAGCTCTTTAGTTTCAGGTTGAACTGCCACTAATTTCACCCAATCATTCTTAAACCATTCGTAAGTAGCTGGATTTTTTGAAATCGCATATAGTACTTTCTCTGGGAAATGTTCGGCAATAACTAACAAACGAACTGGGTCGTGCACCTCAATCATTTGACTTGGCAAACCTGGACGTAAATCGCCATCGATTCCGTTGGCAACTCCAATTAACCCCATTACGTTATGAGGTAATTTAGAACCTGCGCCTAATTTTTGATTGTCAACTCTTGAGAAATAGTATTCCAAATTAATTCCACCACCCACTGGAGCAACTGCGCCTAAGATAATCGCTAAATAATCTCCCGCAGGATCAACTTCGTAGTCATATGAATTCAAGAACGAACGTCGGTCTAAAAACAATTGTTTTGACAAACTTCTCCTTCCTACGATACACATAGCATTAGTAGCGTGATTTAATTCGGGACGTGGTTCAAACAAAGATAACGAACGACGTTTTACTTTTTCGTGAACTTTTTCTAAAGTATCAGAAGTATTAATCGTATCAAATCGTCTTGAACGTTCTTTTGCATTGTTATCTAAAGCTTTAGTAAACGTGATTACATTTTGTTGGTGCAATGTTTTGTTATCCTCTGACAACGTATCTTCGTCATAAAAAGCAATTTCATCACGAGTCGTATCATGTAGAGCCGGTAAAAATTGCGTTGAAATTGGAATATCAATTCCTCTTTGTCTCAAAACGGCTCTAACTTCTGAATGATTTGCTGCAAACGAAGCTACTTTTGCGTTTACCGAACTTGGTCTACCAGAACAAGCTCCACAATCATAACCTGCATAATGCGTGTTATTGATACTCGTTGCTCCGTGACCAACAACATAAACAATGGGAGAAAAATTCGAAACTAATCCGATACTCTTCAACAAACCCTCCAGTCTATTGGCCATTTCTTCTACCGAAAAACCAATTTGTAAGTCACCTTCTCTTTGATTTACATCTTTATTTTCGATAACTAATTTCGATTTTTTATGTAAATGCTTGAATGAAGATGTAGTTGCAGGCGACATTGAAGGTTTAAAAATATTCAAGAACAATTTTAAAGCCGAAGAAAACCCTAAAGTTTGACTAATGATCCAACCAAAAAACAACGAGTGTGATTGCTTGTGATAATGTAAATCTTTAGCTTGTTTTTTCTTTCTGTGTTCTTCTTTGATTAAGAATTTTGGAGTAACAGGAGCTGGACATAATTTGGTATAAAATTTTCCATTTACCGGTTGATAGAAAAATTCAAAGTTAAAGAAAGCTGCCGTTCCGTATGTAGAAACATTTTTATCGATGTGTTCAATATGTCTTCTAAACGAGCATTCTCTGTCGTCCATACAAAACAGACTCTGAAAACTTGGTATTTGTACTACCTTTTCTTCTTTTACATTTTGAACATTGGATAAAACAGCATCGTAAAAACTCCATTCAAAAGCTTGTTGCCAAAGCGATAAAACATCGAATAATTCGCTATATGCTACTTTTTCAAATAATAAGAATTCTTCGTCTTCGATTTTAAAACCAAGTGGCGCCCAAATATCATTAAACTTATTATCTAAAGTATCAATCTCAAGAAGTAATTCAAACTTGATTAATTCTTCTAATGTAATTTGTTTTGAATCTAATAGTGAACTTGGATTATTTTCGATAGTTGCAATCATCCCACTCCAACCTGGATGTCCAAATTGTTGGTCAAATAAATAGTGTTCGAATAATTCTTCTTTTCCTACAATTATTTCTAATAACTGCGTGATTGAAGCATTTTCTTGTAATAGTTTTTTTGCTCTATTGGAAGTAAAAATCCCTTTAAAGGTATTCTTTTCTAACTCTCTAATAGAAGCTAAAAAACCTTTATCATGTACAGGAAAATTCCAAATAGCAATCCCTTGATCTAAATAACTACACAATACTCTAAATAATAAACTATGTGTTGATTTTTCAAGATTTATAGCATAATATTTTTTCCAATTAGAACGTAAACTTCCTATTCTTGGAGAAATGGATTCGTCGTAATTGGTTTTTAGTAACTTCTCTTTCCAAGTTTGAAGATTTTCAGCTCCTTTTGCTTTTGTAATGATAGCATCTAAAACAGTTTCATTGATTTCTTTATTAGCAAATCGTTGTCTGAAATCAGATATTGATAAATACGTTTTGTAACCAAAAATCGTAGAAGCCTCAAGTAATGCATCATGAAACTTTTTATTTTGAAAAGCATGCAAAGTATTGTGGTGCACAAAATCTTTCAGCGGATTTTGCGCAGGTAAATAATGAGTTAGGCTATGAAGAACTTCGTGTTCGTCAAAACCAACGGTATGTGTTTTCATTGATTAATGAAATAGATTAATACACAGTGAACATTCACAATCAAATTAATGACGTGAAAAAAATAAATGTGTATTAAGAAAGATGAAACTTCCAATTACAATACAAATCGTAAAGTGGAATAATTTCTTTAGAAGAAAAGAATTGGGATAAATATGAACTTGAACTCTTCTCTAAAGAAGATTTAACAATAACAATTGATTTTGTTGGAATTAAAATTACATCAAACTCAATTTTCAATTCAGGTTCTATTTCAACAGTAACATATTCTCCTTCTTCTAGATCAACGGTTTGAAAATGAGAAAAATCAGATGGGGTATACTTTTGTTGAAATTCAGCTTTAGCTTTTAATTCAACATCTTTTGAAACATTATATGAAGCAACAATAGCCCACATGAAAAATGTGAGCATAAAAAATAGAAATAATTGTAATAATCTTTTCAAATTGATTTCACTTGCTACCTAAAGTGACTACAAATGTATATTATATTTTGATTCAAAAAATTAATTTCTGATTAATTTTAACAAAAAACCGATTAGAAATTCTAATCGGTTTTTTTTACTATTTTTCTATTCTCTCATAATTGCAACAACCATGAAGTTTATCATAATCTTCATCTTTGGCTTTTGTAAATTGGGTATCATGACCTACAGCGGCAATAGCCTTTGCTACATCTTCTTTAGAACACTTCGTTTCGTCTATAATCAAATGAATATCACCATGATCGGCGTGCCACTCAGCGCTTTTAACTCCTTTTACAGAATAAGCCGCTTTTTCAATACGTTTCTCGCACATTTCACAATTTCCAGCGACTTTAAACTCTACTTTTTTGTTTTTGCTTTTCTTTTCTTGCGCTACCATTGTGAAAGAAAAAATACATGCTAATACTAATAAAACTATTCTTTTCATTTTTCTATTATTTAGTGATTATGAGCTTCCTCTTTAACTGGGGCTAACTCTTCTATTTCATGATTCTGTTTTTTATCTTTAATTTTAAAACGCAATCCAGCATAATACATGGCACCAAAAGTGGGTCCGTATATCATACTACTATCAAAATAAGTACCAAAAGGGTTTTCATTTTGAACAATTCCATTCATTTGTTTGTAATTCCCCATGTTTTCTCCTCCCACATACACTTCAAAAGTACTTGAAAACGTTCTCGTAATTTGAGCATTCAATGTACCAAAAGCTTTTGCATATTCATCTAAACGATATTGCACTGGATTTGATTGTGTATATGGCAAACGTTGTTCCCCTAACCAATTATACGTTACATCAAATTTCCATTGTTGTCCTTTGTCTTTTATATGCGTTTCGTAAGCTAGATTACCAAAAACTCGATGTTTTGCTTGAAGCGCTCTTTGCATTTGACCTGTTACAAATTGCGTTTGTACATCGTAATATTTGTAAGCCGTTTTAAAAGTCAAATGTGTCATTAAATCAACAGAAAATTCAGCTTGAAATGAATTCGCAAAACTATTCCCTTTTAAATTGTAAAATAAAACATCTTGTGGAGAAGCATCAATATCAACCACCGCTTGATTTTGAAAATCAGTACGATAATAATCTAAAATTACCTCAACATCTTTTCCTACTAATTTGAATTTTTGGATAAAACTCAAACCATAATTCCATGCAATTTCTGGATTTAATCCGTACAATTTCCCATCCGTATTCAAAATTGAGAAATTTCTGTTGGATGCAAATAATTGTTGGTTTTCAGCAAAAATATTAGCCGCACGTTTTCCTCTTCCGGCTGAAGCTCTAATAACAGCTTCTTTCCATGGATTATAACGAATGTGAAGTCTTGGCGTAACAAAAGTTCCTAAACGATTGTGATTATCAACTCTTGCTCCAGCCACTAAACTAAAATTATCAGAATTATCATAAGTGTATTCAAAAAACGCACCAACTGAGTTATCAATTCTTGAAAAATCGCGATTAAAATTCATCGCTACGAATTCGTTGTAATCATCGTAAGAGAAATTTAAACCCGTTGTAAATTTATTCTTTGTGTTATTGATAATCGAATTGAATAATAAATTCGAATAAAAACTTTTTTGATGAATGTCATATTGACTCAAACCAAAATACGAATCTTGTTTGTGCGATTGAAATGAATTTTGAAATCCGAAACTTTGATACGGCATATCTGGAAAAACGTAACCTGTTTTGTTTGAAATTTCAATTTTCTCGGTGTTAATTTCACTTCCCCAAGCGTTTGTAGTTAATCTATCTGTATCGGGATTGAAACTCATTTCTCCGGCTTGTTTTTCATCATTCATGTAGCGAACATTTAAAAAACTTACGATTCCATTTTCAGCATCGTTATATTGCCAACGATTTAAAATATTGACTTGTTTCCCAATTGGACCATCTAAAAATCCGTCGTTGTTCATATCGTTTTTTCCTACACGAGTATTTCCATGTAAAAACAAAGTTGAGCTTAATTTATCTGAAAATTTGTTATTGAAATGCGTATTGATTTCATATCGTTCATCTTGCGAAGCATAGGCATTTAAGAAAAACGGAATATCATTTGAAGGTTTTAAAACCTCATAATTGATTTGACCCGAAATACTTTCGTAACCATTAATTACGCTTCCTGCACCTTTGGTAATTTGGATACTTTCCACCCAAGTTCCGGGTACAAAAGACAACCCATACGCCTGAGAAGCTCCACGAACCGAAGGAATATTCTCTTCCGCAATTAAAATATATGGACTTGTTAAACCTAACATTTTAATTTGACGATTTCCTGTTACAGCATCCGAAAAATTCACATCGATAGATGGATTCGTACTAAAACTTTCAGATAAGTTACAACAAGCTGCTTTAAGCAACTCTTTTTGTCCCATTACTTGAATGTTTTGGACTTTATACAAAGAATGTTCCGTTCCTTTTTTAGTCTTGGTAATCGTTACTTCTTTTAAAGTTTTTACTTCTTTCAAAATAACAGAGATGGTATTATTTACTACATCGATTTTTTGAGTTTCAAAACCAATATAACTGATTACTAAAGAAGACGTTTCTGGAGATTTTTTTATAGTGAAATTCCCATTTTCATCTGTGGTGGTACCTACTGCGGTATTGAACCAAAACACATTGGCACCTAATAAAGGTTGATTATTTTCGTCTGTTACTATTCCTTTTATGGTTTCTTGTGAATAAATAAATTGAGAAACAAAGAATAGCAAAAACGCTATATTTTTAAACATAATAAAGTTATTTATTGTTATTAATTCTTTGATTTACAGAATAAAAAACAATAAACTTATGCGTAAAAAACCAATTGACAATAGAGTTTGTAGAGTGGTGGTGCGTGAGAATCGCAATAATACGCCGCTTCATTTGAAATGGTGTTTTCTGATTCAAATGCAACTAAATTAGGCTTCCAATCAGCAACAAAAACTGCTTGTTCTAAATCTAATTGAAGGGTTTTAACCAATATATCATCGGTCTTTTTTTCAACTTTGATTAGCTTGTTAGAACAACAAGAATCGTGAGAATCTTCTTTTGCACAACATGATTTTACATCTTCAACACAAGGTTCGTCTTCTTGATATTGAAAAGAAACCGATGCAATTTCATCTTTACAATAATGTACAGCAAAACTCAACCCTAAATTGGCAAGCAATACTAAGGAAGCTAAAACTATACTTATGTGTTTTCTGAAATTCATCGGAACAAAAGTAGCAAATTGAATTTTAATTTGCGTTAATTTTAATCTAAATTTCAATGACTTGACCTAAAAATGGCACTTGAGCATCAAAACCATATTGCTCTTGAACTTTCAACCGAAGTTCATCAGCAGCCTCATTTTCACCGTGGACTAAGAATACTTTTTTAGGTTTCGTCTCCAATTCGGATAACCAATTCAGTAAATCTTTTTGGTCGCCATGTGCGGATAAACTTTCAATTAACAAAATATTCGCTTGCACAGGATAATAATTACCGTAAATTTTGATTTCTTGAGCGCCTTCTAATAATTTTCTGCCGCGTGTTCCTTCTGCTTGATAACCAACTAAAGTTACAGTGGTTTCAGGTTTATCGATTAATCGCTCTAAATAGGACAACACTCTTCCACCTGTAATCATCCCGCTTGCAGCGATGACAACTTTTGGTTTTTTATCAAAAACTGCATTCATGCTGTCTTTGTAATCGGAAATTAAGGTGAAAACTTTGCACATTTCATCGCAATCTTCAAAGGAAAGTTTGTGCCAAGTGCTATTGTCTTTAAAAACATCTAAAACACTAATTCCCATTGGTGTATCAATGACAAAAGGAATATCTGGAATGCGTTCTTCTTTTTTCAATTGCCAAATCAAATACATCATGGTTTGCACACGTTCCACTGCAAAACTTGGAATTACAACGGTTCCGCCTTTATTGAACGTATTGTTGATAATGGTTTCCAATTCAAGTAAAGCATCGGTTTGTGGATGAAGTCGATTTCCATATGTACTTTCTAAGAAAACATAATCTGCTTTTTTCGGTTTTTGAGGCGGAAACATTAGCAAGTCATCGTCTTGACCAATATCACCTGAAAACACCAAAACTTTTCCATCAATCGTTAATTTAATTGAGCAAGCGCCTAAAATATGACTTGCATAAAAGAATTTGAATGAAATATCATCATCTAATTTCACATCTAAATCTTTATCCACCACTCGAAACTTCGGAATTACAGCGTCGACTTCGGATACTGTATACAAAGGTTCGGCTGGATCGTGTTTTGAAAAATGTTCTTCATTGGCTTTTTTTGCTTCTTCCTCCTGAATTTTTGCACTATCATATAAAATCAATCGCGAAATTTCTTTCGTTGGTCGGGTACAGAAAATTTTTCCGTTAAAACCTTCGTTAACCAATTTTGGCAACCAACCACAATGATCCAAATGGCCATGCGTAAGAATTACAAAATCAATCGTTTCAGGTAAAATGGAAAGTGGCTCCCGATTTAATTCACGCAATGATTTTATGCCTTGAAACATGCCACAATCAATCAGAATTCGAAGATTATTGTGTTCGATTAACGTTTTTGAACCTGTTACGGTTCCAGCTCCGCCTAAAAAATGAATTTTCATGATTTTTGCTTTTAATTGTTTAATTGATTGGCTTCTTTAAGTACATTTTTAATCCGATTGTGACTTAACTCGATGGTTTTTAAATAATCGGGATGCAGCACCAAATCTTTGATGGTGATACAATCTAAAATAAGTAATTGATCTTTTTCTGCCTTAGTTAAAGTAGTCAAACAAGTTACGGGATATACTCTGTATTTATCTACCAATTCTTTGATGCCATTTTTTTGAGGATAATCCCAACTCAACATATTTAAACCTGAACATTCTCCAAATTGAATTGCATCAGTGGTAAACTTGTTATTGGTTACAATGATACATTTTGAAATATTTCGCTTAGCCGAAAACAAGTCGTATTTTCTATCTTTCACATCATTAAATCGAGACAAAATATACATTGGCACTTTTACATCACTTTTTGCATCTTGACCAGAGTGGAATTTGCATTCAATCATGGAAATCACATCGTTTTTGAGAAGCAAAATATCGATTTCATGTGATATACATTTTCCGTTTAATGTAACACTAACTTTCGTTTTAAAACCTTGTTCCTGCATTACTTTTGCAATGAACTTTTCAAAGAAAAATCCGGCCGGACCAAGTCCTAACAAAGCAGTTCTAAGATTGTATCGCGCCGCATGAACATTAGAAATATTTTTTAATAATTGATAAGCACGCTTGTAGATTTTTTTTGAAGAAATACCTTCATACATTTCGCTTTCAATTTCTTTAACGATAGTTTCCGCCATAGCTTGGTCGGCTCCCGATTTTCGAAGAGAATTGATCAGTTTTTGTTCATCATAATGAACCAACTCACCGGAATATTTAGTAACTTTCATTTCGCTATAAATAATACCT
The DNA here is from genome assembly GCF_000686885.1 of Flavobacterium sasangense DSM 21067. Taxonomy (GTDB): domain Bacteria; phylum Bacteroidota; class Bacteroidia; order Flavobacteriales; family Flavobacteriaceae; genus Flavobacterium; species Flavobacterium sasangense. The sequence continues at coordinate 62,320 of NZ_JMLU01000001.1, forward strand.
AAAGGTACGAAAATTTAGCGAGAAATTTGCTGATAATAAAAAGCTGGAATAAAAAGTACTAAAAACAAAGGTTGAATTAAAAATCTTCGGATATAGAATAAAATTAAATAATCAGGCTGTTCAAAAAAAGAAAGCAATCCAAAAAACAAAACTATTAATACCACAAAAAAGAAAGCATATAAAAGCATTGCGAATCGAACTAACGGTAATTGCTTGAATAATAGATAGATAATCCCCAAAGAAAGTAACATATTCAAAACATACCGAATTAATAGTCCGAAAAACAAAGAAATACCATCAAAATCAGGCAATGATTTGTTTTGGTAATCTAATTTAAAAAAAGCTAAAAAAGGATCGTAAAAGAGTTGACTTTCGAATGCTCGTATGAAGATTAACCCTAAAAGAGATAAAAGAAGTAAACCAATTCTGAACTTATGCTTATTTATTTTTTTTAACATAGCCCGAATATTTAGTTACCCAAAGAATCCATAAAACAAACACTACTCCATATATGAAAAGTGGAAATAAAGTTCCATGAAGAACTTCTTCGTATTCTGAAAAATAAAATAAAGACAGAGACAGAACAGCAATTCTAATAATGTTTAAAATATGAATTACAGAAATGCCTATTAGAATATACAAAGCGGTTTTTTTCCATTGCGATGAAAACGCAAAAACAAAAGAAGCGAATAAAATCATTACACTTATCGCATTACAACCTTCTATAATTCGCGCTACATATTTGGTTTTGTAGATCATTTTTATTGAAGGCTCATTTTCATTTTTCACTACATTAACGTCATTCTCAAACCACAACATGAATTGTTGAGTCTGATAAGCTACTGACTTTGTGATGCCATCTACTTCGTTTTTTTGCAAATCAAATTGACTTAAATACAACTTGTAAACAAAAATAAAAACGACATAAAACAAAACAAACTTTAGTAAAAAAGTAAAAAAATGCTTGTACTGATTAAAAATATTTTTCAAACCATCTATTTTTAACAAAAATATAGATTTTTTAATACGAAGGAATAAATACTTTTGCAAAAAAAATACAACTATGACATTTGAAGAATTAAAACCAATTGTTTCGAGCATTATTGAAAAAGAAAATGCTACTCGCGATGAAAAACTAAAAGAAATTTGCCAATTATTAAGTGAGAACGTAAGTTATTATGATTGGGTAGGATTTTATTTTGCTAATCACGAAGCTAGAACTTTACATTTAGGTCCGTATGTTGGAGCTGAAACTGACCATACTGTAATTCCATTTGGAAAAGGAATTTGCGGACAAGTAGCAGAATCAAATGCTAATTTTGTAGTTCCTGATGTGAAAGCGCAAGATAATTACATTGCTTGTAGTTTTACTGTGAAATCAGAGATTGTAGTTCCATTATTCGTTAACGGAATTAATATTGGACAAATTGATATCGATTCTCACGTTATAGACCCTTTCACAGAAGCTGACGAACGCTTTTTAGAGTTTGTAAATGAACAAGTTGCAAAATTATTTTAAGTAACAAATAATCTTTAACTCTTTTTTATACATTTGTCGTGATTATAACTAACACGACTCTTGCTATTTATGGAATTTAATGTCCCAAGTTTAGAACTTCCTTTTTTTGCTAATTTATTGCTATTATTAGTTTTAGCACGTTTTTTTGGCGAAATTATGGAGCGTTTTAAACAACCTGCTATGATTGGAGAAATTTTAGCCGGTGTTCTTTTAGGACCAACCATTTTAAATTTCATTCATCGTACTGAGGAATTAAAAGTAATTTCTGAGTTGGGAGTTTTCTTATTGGTTATCATTGCAGGTTTAGAAATTAATTTGGATGAAATTGTGAAATCCATGAAAGGTCGAAATATTGTGATTTCACTTTTGGCCTTTTTTGTTCCAATTGTTTCAGGTTTTTTTGTGGGAAGATATTTTGAATTAGATGTAATGTCAACCATATTCATAGGATTATGTGTTGCCATTACCGCTTTACCCGTTAGTATTCGGATTTTGATGGATTTAGGTAAACTAAATTCTCCTGTAGGACAAAAAATTATTTCGGTAGCCATTTTTGATGATGTAATTGCACTAACCATTTTAGGTATATTATTAGACATTAAAGATGTTGAGCAAACATTTGCTAACATAACTCATGCAACTTTATTAACACTATTAAAATTAAGTTGTTTCTTAATTTTGGTAATTGCCACCTATCGTGTTATCCGAAATGTATCAAGAGAAGAAAATTTAATAGAAAACAAACTAAACAAGATACTTTCACTATTAAAAGGAAAAGAATCGCTTTTTGCAGTATTCTTTGTGTTTATTCTAATCTTTGCTACTATTACTGAAAGTATTGGATTGCATTTTATAATTGGAGCCTTTTTTGCTTCGATGCTTATTTCAAAAGAATTAGTTGGCGAAAAACATCTAAACACGTTTCACAACACAACTAATAGCATGGCAATGGGATTTTTAGCTCCTATCTTTTTTGCTGGAATTGGATTAGAATTTCAATTTTCATCCATTCAAAATTATCCGTTGTTATTTGCCATCATTGCCGTTTCATTCTTTTCAAAAATAATAGGTGGATATGTTGGTGGTCGTTTTGCGCGATTAGATCATAAAATTTCGCTTGCATTAGGTTTTGGATTAAATGCCAGAGGAATTATGGAGTTAGTAATTGCAAACATTGCTTACAAGGCTGGAATTATCAATACCGAAATCTTTTCGATGTTAGTAATTATGGGACTTATTACCACATTGGCTACTCCATTTTTATTAAAAAGGGCGTTCAAATCGATTGATAAAATTGCTTAAGTTTTGAATTTGAAAAAATAATTCCTGATTTATAATTCATAATTCACAATTATTTCTATCTTTGCACCCGAATTGCAACCATACAATTCATACATAAAAATCATTTAAAATAATATTGGCATGTACTTGACAAAAGAAACTAAAGCTGAAATTTTCGCTAAACACGGAGGAAAAGCTGAAAACACTGGATCTGCTGAAGGGCAAATCGCATTATTTACATTTAGAATTTCTCACTTAACTGAGCACTTGAAAAAAAATCGTCATGATTATAACACTGAGCGTTCGTTAGTACTTTTAGTAGGTAAAAGAAGAAGTCTTCTTGACTACTTAAAAAAGAAAGATATCAACAGATATCGTGAGATTATTAAAGAATTAGGTATTAGAAAATAATCAACTAAAGGGGCTTCGTGCCCCTTTTTGTTTTATTTATATTGACAGAAAAAGTTTGGTTTTTCATTGGGTTACAAACAACTACACACACAACAACAACACAACTGACCCTTTGTTTAATTTAGAATTAAAAATTTATGATTCCAAAAGTATTCCAAGAAGTTATCGATTTAGGTGACGGAAGAAGCATCACAATCGAAACTGGAAAATTAGCCAAACAAGCAGATGGATCTGTTGTTGTTCGTATGGGCGATGCCATGTTATTAGCAACAGCAGTATCTGCAAGAACATCAAATCCTGGTGTTGATTTTTTACCTTTAACGGTTGATTATCGTGAAAAATTTGCAGCAGCAGGTCGTTTTCCTGGTGGTTTCTTCAAAAGAGAAGCGCGTCCAAGTGACAGCGAAGTATTAACAATGAGATTAGTTGACCGTGTATTACGTCCACTTTTCCCAGACGATTACCATGCTGAAACACAAGTTATGATTCAATTAATGAGTCACGACGAAAATGTTATGCCAGATGCATTAGCTGGATTAGCTGCTTCAGCTGCATTAGCAGTTTCAGACATTCCTTTTTACAACTTAATTTCTGAAGTTCGTGTAGCACGTATCGACGGAAAATTCGTTATCAACCCAAGTAGAGAAGAATTAGAGCAATCAGACATCGACATGATGATTGGAGCTTCTATGGATTCTGTTGCTATGGTAGAAGGAGAAATGAAAGAAATTTCAGAAGCAGAAATGGTAGAAGCTATCAAATTTGCTCACGAAGCTATCAAAATTCAAATTCAAGCACAAGAGCGTTTAAGAGCTGCTATTGGCTCTCCAGCTTATAGAGAATATGAAGGCGAAAAAGAAGATGAAGCTATTTATGCAAAAGTAAAAGCAGCTGCATACGACAAATGTTATGCAATTGCTCAAGAAGCTTCAGGAAAAAGCGAAAGAGGTGAAAAATTTGCTGCTGTAAAAGAAGAAGTTAAAGCTTTATTTACAGAAGAAGAATTAGCTGAAAATGGAGATTTAGTAGGAAAATATTTCTACAAAACTAATAAAGAAGCGGTTCGTAATGCAATCTTAGAAAAAGGGTTACGTTTAGACGGAAGAAAAACAACTGAAATTAGACCAATTTGGTGTGAAACAGATTATTTACCTTCTGTTCACGGTTCGTCTTTATTTACACGTGGAGAAACACAAGCTTTAGCAACTGTTACTTTAGGAACTTCAAGAGAAGCTAACCAAATAGATTCTCCATCGGAACAAGGTGAAGAAAAATTCTATTTACATTATAACTTCCCTCCATTCTCAACAGGTGAAGCAAAACCTTTAAGAGGAACTTCAAGAAGAGAAGTTGGTCACGGAAACTTAGCTCAAAGAGCTTTAAAAAATATGATTCCTGCTGATTGTCCTTATACAATTCGTATTGTTTCTGAAGTTTTAGAATCTAACGGTTCTTCTTCAATGGCAACGGTTTGTGCTGGTACAATGGCATTAATGGATGCTGGAATTCAAATGGTAAAACCAGTTTCTGGTATTGCTATGGGATTAATTACTGACGGTGAAAAATTTGCTGTATTGTCTGACATTTTAGGAGATGAAGATCACTTAGGAGATATGGACTTTAAAGTAACTGGAACTGCTGACGGTATTACAGCATGTCAAATGGACATCAAAATTGATGGTTTACGTTATGACATCATGGAACAAGCTTTAGGTCAAGCGCGCGATGGTCGTATGCATATTTTAGGAAAAATCACTGAAACTATTGCAACTCCAAGAGCTGAAGTAAAACCAAAAGCACCAAAAATTATTACAAGAACAATCCCTGGAGCTTTCATTGGAGCCTTAATTGGTCCTGGTGGAAAAGTAATTCAAGAATTACAAAAAGCTACTGGAACTACTATCGTAATCAACGAAGTGGATGAGCAAGGTGTAGTTGAAATTTTAGGAACAAGTCCAGAAGGAATTGCAACTGTTTTAGCTAAAATTGACTCAATCATTTTCAAACCTGTTGTAGGAGAAGCTTACGAAGTAAAAGTAATTAAAATGTTAGATTTTGGAGCTGTTGTAGAATATACACAAGCACCAGGAAACGAAGTTTTATTACACGTATCGGAGTTGGCTTGGGAAAGAACAGAAAATGTTACTGATGTAGTAAATATGGGAGATGTGTTTATGGTAAAATACTTAGGTATTGACCCTAAAACACGTAAAGAAAAAGTGTCAAGAAAAGCACTTTTACCAAGACCTCCAAGAGAAGAAAAACCTATCGAGAAGAAAGATAAACCTCAAGGTTAATATACTTATATTAATTCATAAAAAGCCCTGATTCATTTAATTGAATCGGGGCTTTTTGATTTTATTTTAATAACATATTTATGTGTAAGAATAATTTTAACATTTTTGCGTTAAAAATTTAACTAAATTGCCATAAATTAAAATAAACATGAATATGCAAAAGTATTATTCCCTAATTTTCACTTTTTTCCTGCTCTTAAACACCTCTCTTTATTCTCAGGATAAAATAGAAGAATTTTTCGATAATGCAGTTGGAAAAGACAACTTATCATTAAGCAATGGTAAATTATTCACAAATGATTATAAAACAACAGAAATTAATCAATTTTTTTTTCCAACATATTCAATTGAAAATATTACTTATAAAAATCAAGATTATTCAAATATTACCTTGAAATATGATTTATATAGGGATATAGTAATTTATAGACCTTATGGGAATTCAGAAAATTTTGGAATTGAATTGATTCAAGAAAACGTAAATTCATTTACAATAAACAACAGTAAATTCGTTAAACTAAGTGGAATTTATAAAGGCTATTATGAAGAAAAAATAAGCGGCAATAAAATAAGTTTATACATAAAACATAAAAAAGAAATAAGAGATTTAGTAAAAAATAAATTAGTTTACTACAATTTCATTTTAAAAAACGAATATGTAATTCAATATAAAAACGAATTTTTCACAATTAAAAATAAAAAAGATTTAGTTGATATTTTTAAAGAAAATAAAAACGAAATAGCAGATTTTTTTAAGAGAAATTCAAATCTATTCAATGAAAATAGAACTTTGTTTTTTGAAAACTTAGTAAAGCAATTAGAAAATAATATTAAATAATTCAATAGTAAATATGAAAAAGAGACTATCCTTTATATTATTTTTCGTTTGCCTATTTGTTTTTTCACAAGATAAAAAGATTACTATTGAGTTCAAAGATGCTACTATAGAAGAATGTATTAATCAAATTGAAAAAAATTCTGAATATCAATTTTATTTCAAAAAAGAATGGTTAAATAAATCTCAATTGATAAATTTAAATTTCAACAATGCTTCTATAAATGAAATTTTAACAGCAATTTTTAATGAATCAAAGATAAATTTCTATCTGACAGATTCTAAAATAATATTAACCCTAAATAATTTAATTTACGATAAAGTTTCAAGTTCATTTTTAGAAAGTGAATCAAATAAAAATGAGAAAGAGTCAGCCCCAGTTTTAATATCTGATGAAGAAAATTATAGAAATTCTGACAATGAAAATATTTCGCTATATACAATAGGAAAAGAATCAAAAGAAAATCAAAGAGGAATATTTGAAATTAAAGGTAAAATTTTAAATAATAAAACGGGGGAACCAATATCAAATGCCGTCATAAAAATAAAAGGTAAATCCAACTTATTTGTTTCTGATGAAAAAGGAGCTTACAGAATTCAACTTCAATATGGAAAACATATTATTGAAGTTGAATCATTTGGATATAAAAAACTAACAATTCAAATTTTAGTTTATGATAGCGGAACTTTTGATTTCAATGTATCTGAATCAGTTACTGAATTGAACGAAGTTGTTGTAGAAGCAAAAAGTGATAAGATCATAAAAAACACAACGTCTGGTGTTACCTCTTTTAATATGGAAGAGATGAAAAATGTACCAATGGTTTTAGGTGAAAGGGACATACTAAAAATTGCTACAACTTTACCTGGAATTAAAAATACAGGTGAAGGTTCATCTGGAGTAAATGTTAGAGGTGGAAAAGAAGATCAAAATTTATTTTTACTTGATTATGCCACAATATACAACCCAAATCACTTTTTTGGTTTTTTCTCTTCTATTAATCCTTACATTATAAATGAAGCAGACATATACAAAGGAAGCATTCCAGCAGAGTTTGGAGGAAGAATCGCTTCTGTTTTTAATATCACATCAAAAAACGGTAATTCTGAAAAGATATCAGGAGAAGGCGGCTTAGGACCTGTTACTAGCAATTTAACATTAAACCTTCCAATTATTAAAGAAAAATCTAGTTTACAAGTTGCAGCAAGGGGAACATATTCTGATTGGATATTAAAATCGGTCGACAACGAAGAAATTAAAAAAAGTAAAGCTTCATTCTATGATTTGTTCTTGAAATATAGCCATAAAATATCTGAAAAAACAAGCTTTGATGTTTTCACTTACTACAGTAAAGACAAATTTAAATTAACTCTAGATTCCACTTACTCATACAGCAACAGAATATTAGGTATTAAAGCAAGGCATTACTTCAAAGAAGATCATAGTGCACAAATTGGCATTACTAATTCCGAATATAAATTTGATATTGGATATGATGGCAATAATCAAAATTCTTTTGATTTCAACTTCAAAGTAAATGAAACAAAATTATTTTATAAGGGATCTTTAAATTTTAGAAAAAAACACAAAATATCTTATGGTTTAAACTCTGTTTTGTATAATATTAATCCAGGGACATTCTCCCCTACGGATACAAATACAATTTTAGAATATAAATCAGTTGATAAAGAAAAAGGATTAGAAAGTGCGCTTTTTGCCTCTGACATTTTTAATATCACTCCCAAGCTTACTTTAAACCTTGGGCTTAGATATTCAAATTTCCTAGCTTTAGGAAGCGGAAAACAAAGAGTTTATCAAAATAATTCACCAACAACTAACGAGTATCTTATAGAAGAAGTATCCTATGGCAACAACCAAGTAATGAAAGCTTACAATGGTTTGGAGTATAGAATAGCATTAAGACAAATGATTACTGAAACATTTTCTACGAAATTAAGTTATGACACAAACTATCAATATATACATAAACTATCTACAAACACGACACAATCTCCAACAGATACTTGGAAAATTTCCGACCTAAATATTAAACCAACCTATGGACAGCAGATCTCATTAGGTTTATTTAAAAATTTTAAAAATATTCCTTATGAAATAAGTTTAGAAAGTTATTACAAAAAATCTTCAAATTTTATGGATTTTAAAACAGGAGCGCAATTAATCCTTAACGATCACATAGAAACTGAAGTTTTACAAGGAGAAGGTAAAGCCTACGGAATTGAACTATTAGTAAAGAAAACAAGTGGTAGATTAAATGGATGGGCAGGATATACTTATTCGAGAACACTAGTTAAATTAGATAGTCCTTTTGATGGAGAAACTGTAAACAATGGAAAATATTTTCCAGCGAATTTCGACAAACCACATGATTTTAATTTAATTTTAAATTATAAATTTACTAAACGATATAGCGCATCTACAAATTTTGTTTATCAAACTGGAAGACCGATTACATATCCAGTTGGCAGCTATGATTATGGCGGATCACAATATACACTTTATAGTAATAGAAATGAATTCAGGATACCGGATTATTATAGATTAGACATTGGATTTAATATTGAAGGGAACCATAAAATTAAAAAACTAGCACACAGTTTTTGGAATATTTCTATATACAATGTATTAGGAAGAAACAACCCTTATTCTATTTATTTTGTTACAGAAGACGGAAAAATAAAAGGATATAAAACATCTATTTTTTCGATACCAGTACCAACAATTTCATATAATTTTAAATTTTAAGTATGAAAAAAAACATCTTAATTAAATCGCTATTACTATTATTTATAGTTTGCAATTTAAGTTGTACTGAGCCTTATGTATTACAATCAGACGTTTATCAAAACTTATTAGTTGTTGAGGCTACTTTAACTAATGAATTAAAGCATCATGAAGTAAAATTAACAAGAACATCAAGGTTGAATGAAAGTCAGCCAGAAATTGAGACAGGTGCGTTTGTTAGAATAATTGGCGATGATGGTTCTAGTTACGCCTTTGAAGAAATTGACAATCTTTATAAATCTGAAAATGAATTTCAGGCACAACCTGGCATTTTATACAAACTTGTAATTGAAACTTCAACTGGTAAAACATATTCCTCTAATCTTGAAAAATTACCTACCAGCTCACCTATAGAAAGTGTAATTCCATTTGTAGAGAACAACAATGATGGAATAAGAGGAGTTGCAATAAAAGTGAATAGTTATGACCCAACAGCCACTTCAAATTTTTATCGTTACACATACGAAGAAACGTATAAAGTTATTGCTCCTAAATGGTCATCTGAAAAACTAACATTTACAAGTAACAATGAAGTAGTTATTTCTTTGAGAGACGATCCGAATACTCAAGTATGTTATAAAACAGAAAAGTCAAATGAAATTATTTTGACTTCAACCAACAATCTAGCGGAAGATAGAGTAACAAATTTCCCTATCTTGTTCATTCCACAACAAACAACAAAAATAACACATCGATACAGTATTAATGTTACTCAACATATTGAAAATTACGATTCATATGTCTTTTACAATACCCTTAAAAACTTTTCAAGTTCTGGAAATGTGCTTTCACAAGTTCAACCAGGTGAAGTTGTTGGAAATATTAAATGTGAAACTAATCCGAGTGAAACAGTAGTTGGCATTTTTAATATTGCATCAGTATCAAGTAAAAGACTCTTTTTTAATTATGAGGATATTTTTCCAGGAGAACCTCTTCCAGAATATTATGGAAGTTGCGACGTTCAAGTATATGACAGCAGATGTCTTTCTTTGAATGATCCATGCACACCATATGGCTATTTTAATTTGAAATATGGATACGAAAATGGACAACTAGTATATTATAGGAGTGATGGACGTTTTTTTGAAATGGTTGATCCTTTTTGTGGTGATTGTACAGTTTTAGGTTCTAACGTAATACCTCCATTTTGGCAATGAGAAAATATATAATTTTAAATTTTAATTATGAAAAAAAACATCTTAATTAAATCGCTATTACTATTATTTATAGTTTGCAATTTAAGTTGTACTGAGCCTTATGTATTACAATCTGACGTTTATCAAAACTCATTGGTTGTTGAGGCTACTTTAACTAATGAATTAAAGCATCATGAAGTAAAATTAACAAGAACGTCAAGGTTGAATGAAAGTCAGCCAGAAATTGAGACAGGTGCATTTGTTAGAATAATTGGCGATGATGGTTCTAGTTATAACTTTGAAGAAATTGACAATCTTTATAAATCTGAAAATGAATTTCAGGCACAACCTGGCATTTTATACAAACTTGTAATTGAAACTTCAACTGGTAAAACATATTCCTCTAATCTTGAAAAACTACCTAGCAGTTCAACTTTAGAGAGCGTTGTTCCATTCGTAGAAAATAACAACGATGGAATAAGAGGAGTTGCAATAAAAGTGAACAGTTACGACCCAACAGCCACTTCAAATTTTTATCGTTACACCTATGAGGAAACGTTTAAAATCGTTGTACCTAAATGGTCGAATGAAAAACTAACATTTACAAGTAACAATGACATCATTATTTCTTTGAGAGACGACCCCAATACTCAAGTATGTTATAGAACAGAAAAATCAAATGAAATTCTTCTGACTTCAACCAATAACCAAACGGAAGATAGAGTAACTAATTTCCCTATCCTGTTCATCCCACAACAAACAACAAAAATCACACATCGATATAGTATTAATGTAACTCAATATGTTGAAAATTACAATTCATATGTTTTTTACAATACACTTAGAAATTTTTCAAGCTCAGGAAATGTTCTTTCTCAAATTCAACCGGGTGAAGTTGTTGGAAATATCAAATGTGAAACAAATCCGAGTGAAACAGTAGTTGGTATTTTTAATGTTGCATCGGTATCAACTAAAAGACTCTTTTTTAATTATGTTGATCTTTTTCCAGGAGAACCTCTTCCGGAATATTATGGGCGTTGTGACAGTCAAGTATATGACAAAAGTTGTCTTTCTCGAATTTCTCCATGTGCAGCATATGGCTATTTTAATTTGAAATATGCCTATGAAGCTGGTCAAATAGTATATTTTAGAAGTGAAGGGGATCTTTTTGAAATGGTAGATACTTTTTGTGGTGATTGTAGAGTTTTAGGTTCTAACGTAATACCTCCATTTTGGCAATGAGAAAATATATAATTTTATTAGCTTTTACATTTGGATGGTTATCCAAATGTATCGCTCAGAATAACAATTTTGAAAGCGAAACTATTTTTATACATACAAATGAATCAACATTTATAACAGGCGAAACCTTATTGTATAAAATATATTGCTTGAATGCTAATTCTAAAGAATTAAGTAACATAAGTAAAATTGCTTATGTAGAAATTATCGACAATAACGGTACTTGTATAAACCGAAATAAAATAACATTAAGCAATGGCGTTGGAGCCAATGAAATTTTTATCAATACCACATACAATTCAGGTAACTACAAACTAATTGCTTATACCAATTGGATGCAAAATAACTCAAAATCAAAATATTTTGAAAGGGAAATTTTAATTATAAATCCATTTTTATCCTACAAAAACAAAGAAAAAAGCACAAACGAAACAATTACCGAGACCTTGAAAAAGGATACTCAATTTAAAAATCAAGAGGTACTAATTAAATTTCCAAAGAATACTTATTCAAAAAGAGAGAAAGTTGAATTAGATATTACCACTTTATCCGAAAAATATAAGGGTGGGAATTTTTCAGTCTCAGTAAGAAAAACAGACAATCTAGCATTTAATAAAGCAATAAACAGTATAGATTTTATTAAAAATAATTCAGAAAGCTTTATCAATTCGTCAACTATAAAATATTTACCCGAGTTAAGAGGTGAATTGCTATCTGGAAAAATCTCCACTAACGATTCAAATAAAACAACCGATGAAAAACATATTGCTTTATCTATCATTGGAGATCCTTTCGAATTTAAAATTGCTAAAACAAATAGTAAAGGAGAATTTAATTTCATTTTAGATCAAGATTTAAAAAAATCAGATATTATTCTTCAAGTTTTCGAAAATGAAATAAATGATTTTCAGATTACCTTAAATGCTTCGACAAAAACACAAATAAATAACCCGATTTCTAAAAATAATTTAACAATTACAAAAGACCAAATTAAAGATATAGAAGCTCGATTGGTTGCTTGTCAAATTGTAAATACATATGCTACAAAAACAAATTTAGAGCAAAAAAATCAAAGCTCCAGCCCTTTTTACGGCTCTAATGCAGAGGAATTTATATTAGATAATTACAAACGTTTTCCAACATTTAAAGAAATTATAACAGAAATTATTCCATCCGTTTATTTTAAAGAAAATAAAGGCAATTATGAATTATACATTAGTGATTATACCGTTTCTGCTGGTTCTTTTGGAAGTGCATTAGTATTAGTTGACGGACTATTATTACAAGATGTAAATGAACTTTTTACTTACAATACTAATAATATTTATAAAATAGATGTTGTAAAAAAAGCTTATTCTTATGGTTCAAAAATTTTCAGCGGCATAATTTCAATAACAACATTCAATAGAGAGTACAATCCAAAATCAAAGAATATTTTACCGCTACAAATTGAAAGATGTATTGCTGAAAAACCTTATCTAAACATTAACTATGATTTAGAAAAAGATTATTCTCGATTCCCTGATTACAGATATCAACTGGCTTGGGAAACAAATTTTCTTCTATCAAAAGAGAAAAATCCATTTCATTTTTTCACATCTGATATTGAAGGAACATTCGAAATAAGTTTAGAAGGATTTTCGCCAAATGGTGAGCCTATTTCTATAAAAGAATATTTCGAAGTAAAGTAAAACTCTTGATTTTAAGAAATTTAAAAAATTATTTATTATTCTTTGTAACTTTTTTGAAACCTCTTACGTATAACAACCAGAACTTTTAAAAAGTAAGGAGAAATTTAGATGAGACAACTTAAAATCACCAAGCAGGTTACCAATCGTGAAACTGCTTCCTTAGACAAGTACCTACAAGAAATTGGAAAAGTTGACCTTATTACTGCTGACGAAGAAGTAGAATTAGCGCAAAGAATTAAAGCCGGAGATCAACGCGCTTTAGAGAAATTAACAAAAGCTAATTTACGTTTCGTAGTTTCAGTAGCAAAACAATATCAAAATCAAGGACTTACACTTCCTGATTTAATTAACGAAGGAAATTTAGGATTAATTAAAGCCGCGCAACGTTTCGACGAAACACGTGGTTTCAAATTTATTTCATATGCCGTTTGGTGGATTCGTCAATCGATTTTACAAGCTTTAGCTGAACAATCTCGTATTGTACGTTTACCGTTGAATAAAATTGGTTCTATCAACAAAATCAACAAAATGTATGCCTTGTTAGAGCAATCTAATGAGCGCGCTCCTTCGGCAGAAGAAATTGCAAAAGAATTAGATATGACGGTAAATGACGTAAAAGAGTCAATGAAAAACTCAGGTCGTCACTTATCAATGGATGCACCTCTTGTTGAAGGAGAAGATTCTAACTTATACGACGTTTTACGTTCAGGTGAATCTCCAAATCCAGATAGAGAATTAATTCACGAATCGTTACAAACGGAAATCGAAAGAGCATTAGAAACATTAACTCCAAGAGAAGCTGATGTGGTTCGTTTGTATTTTGGTTTAGGTGATCAACACCCAATGACTTTAGAAGAAATTGGAGAAACTTTCGATTTAACTCGTGAGCGTGTTCGTCAGATTAAAGAAAAAGCCATTAGAAGATTAAAACACACTTCTAGAAGTAAAATATTAAAAACATATTTAGGTTAATTCCTAAATACAGCAACAACAGTCTAAGACTGTTCGTTTTTTGATTGATGATTGAAACTCCGGCTGATTACCGGAGTTTTATTTTTAAAAGCAACTTCAAAATTCAACATTTGTTATTCATTGTTCATTGTTGAAAACTAAAAATTTTGAATATTCAACTTGGAATTTTGAATGTTGAAATATTTTAAATATTGTACATTTGCACTTAACAACACACACTTTATAAGTTTATGAAAAACACACTTATTGCTCCATCAGTTTTGGCAGCTGATTTTGCTAATTTACAACGCGACATTGAAATGATTAATGCAAGCGAGGCCGATTGGTTTCACATTGATATTATGGATGGCATTTTTGTTCCTAATATTTCTTTTGGAATGCCTGTTTTAGATGCCATCAACAAACATGCTAAAAAAATCATTGACGTTCATTTGATGATTGTTGATCCTGACCGATACATTGCAACTTTCAAAAAATTAGGTGCTGATGTTTTAACGGTTCATTATGAAGCTTGCACGCATTTACACCGAACACTTCAAGCTATTAAAGCTGAAGGAATGAAAGCCGGTGTTGCATTAAATCCACACACAAATGTAGATTTATTAGAAGATGTGATTCAAGATATTGATTTGGTTTGTATCATGAGTGTAAATCCTGGTTTTGGAGGACAATCTTTTATTGAAAATACTTATGCTAAAGTTGAAAAACTAAAAGCATTAATTAATAGAAAAAACGCATCTACTATAATTGAAATAGATGGTGGTGTAACCAATAAAAATGCCAAACAATTAGCTGATGCTGGTGCTGATGTTTTAGTAGCGGGTAGTTACGTTTTTGGAGCTCAAGATCCAATAGCAACTATTGCTGATTTGAAACAAATCACAAAATAATTCAAAAAAGCCTAACACTTTAAAATGTTAGGCTTTTTCATTTAATATTGATCGATTAAGTATTTTATTAAATCGGTTGTAGTTACAATTCCTACCAACAATTCTCCTTCACAAACGGGTAGTGCATGGAACTCTTTTGTAGCTAAAATTTCAGCTGCTTCTTTAATTGTTGTTTCAGGAGAGATAGAAACTATTTTTTTAGCCATTACTTGCTCCACAGTAAACATATTATAAACTGTTGTATCCACAACATCTTCGTCGTCATAAACAGCATCTGCAAAAGAAATACGCAACAAATCCGTATAACTTAACATTCCTATAATCTTATTACTATAAACTACTGGAATGTGCCTTAAGTGGTACTTTTTAAACAAGCTTTCCGCTTTTGTTAAATCATCTGATAAGTTCAACTTCACTACATTTTTTGTCATGATAGTTGACACGGGCACTTTTTGTTTCATAATACCGAAATTTTAATAACATAAAGTTACTCAATATCCCAGTATAAAAACATGATAGATATCAGTATTTTAGACTACAGGAGAAATAAAATATCTTTCATTAAAATTAATCATATGCTTAACTTTCAAGAATATAGATGGAAATTTTGACTTAAACTCATCTGGTGACTCAAAAAAGTACTCCAATAAAACCGCTACAAATTCAAATTGATTTTCATAAGCATAATCTCTTAAAAATCCAGATTCAACTAAGCGATGTTTCATTTCTGGAATTGAAACCACTCGGAATAAATTCTGAAGTGATTCATTAAACAATACAAAAGTAGCTTTGTCACTTTTTAAGGCATAAATATGAAAGGCATGTGTAAACTCGTGCAATCCTAAATTGAGATTATCATTTGAAATATCAATTCCTTCTTTGAAATGTTTCCATGAAAAAACGATAGATTCCAATCTCGGATTGAATTCTCCTTTGTGGTAATTATCATTTTGGGAAGAATAGTAAATATCTGGATAAATGACAATTCTCTTGAAAAGAGGATTCAAATACTCGCGCATCCCAAAGGTTAACATCACATAAGTAGCTGAAATGGTTACTTTCATTTCTTCTGTTACCTCAATATCTCTTCCGTCAAAATCGTAATGAAGAATTAGTTTTGAGACACGATGTTCAAAATAGCGCTTATATTTAGGCTTTAATCGATTATAGAATTGAAAATTAGAAACTAAAATATGCTTTCTAGTATCACTTAACTTTAAAAAATTAATATTAGCAAATACTATTAGAGGTTTTTTATAATTTCGGAGATAAACGATTTCGGCTACATAAAATGCAAAGGAGAAAAATATTACAGCAAAGGGCGCTACCACTATAAACATACCGATATAATCGGCTAAAAATAATTCGTGTTCTACAGGTGGTGGATTCATTTATTTGAGACTATCTTACAAATAACGTAAAAATAATGTGTTTAAAAAAAATAAACGCCAAGAAATCTTGACGTTTATTTGTGACCTCGGCAGGGTTCGAACCTGCAACCCTCAGAGCCGAAATCTGATATTCTATCCAGTTGAACTACGAAGCCTTTTTTTTAGCTAAAAGAGCAAAAGAGGAAAGAATAAAGACCTCAATCTTTTATCTTTGTTCTTTCTTCTTATTTAAACTAATAATTTCTTTACAATTCCAGAAATTACTTTTCCTTCTGCTTGTCCTCCAATTTGAGCTGTTGCTAATCCCATAACTTTTCCCATTGAAGCAATCCCTGAAGCACCAGTTTCTGCAATGATTTTAGCAATGATTGCTTCTACTTCAGCTTCTGATAACTGAGCTGGTAAAAACTTCTCAATTACAGCAATTTGAGCTAATTCTGGTTCTGCTAAATCAGGACGGTTTTGCGTTGTGAAGATTTCAGCACTATCCTTACGCATTTTAACTAATCGTTGTAACATTTTGATTTCTTGATCTTCTGACAAACCATCTCCTGCTCCAGCTTCTGTTTTAGCTAAAATAATTGCCGATTTAATAGCTCTTAGCGCTTCTAAAGCTACACTATCTTTTGCTTTCATGGCTTCTTTCATGTGATCCATGATTTTTGCTTCTAAACTCATATTGTATTTTTTTATTTATTGTAGTTGATTTATGTCCAAACCCTAAAAACAGGTTTTGCAAACATAGTGCAAAGGTAATAAAAAAACCCGAAAATTGCTCTTCGGGTTCCTTTGGGTAGGTTAGTTTGTTGTAGATTTAATCTACATTATCATGTAGGAAAGAATTGTTTGAACGTAATTGAATATCGTCATTACTATCTGTTCCTAAAGACATTCTAGATTGATTACTAGCTGTGTTTGGTGTAGATGTTACATCAAACCCCATTCTTTTATATGCAGGAACTCTTTCAAACTCATCAATTTGCGAAGCGCTGTTGTTGAATTTATGATTGAATTCTTTCATTTTTCTTTTACGTTCTTCAGCTCTAAATTTTAATGTTTCTTCGATTGACATTTCTAAAGGCGACGTGTTATCTAATTGAGCCGCATCTTCAAACTTTTGAACATTCGTTTTCATCGTGAAGTTCAATTCCTCATCGATAGGTTCTTTAACCACTTTGATAGGTTTAGAAGCCACTAATTCTTCTTCTTTTTCTAAGTAATCTTCTAACGAATATTTGATAATTCCGTTTTGATTTACTTCCGTAACTGGAACCACATTAATTGGATCTTTCACTTCCATTTGACGTGTTTCTGGAGTTAACTCAAAAACAATAGTACTCTCTTGAGTTACTTCTTTTACTTCTTCTTTTGTAGCAAATAAATCGAATGAAAAACTGATTTCTTCTTCTTTAGCTACTACAAATTCAGGATCTTTTACTTCGATTTCTCTGATTTGTGGTGTGATAATTTCGAATGTTGGCGCTACATTTGGTGTAATTACCTCAAATTGAACGTCAATATTTTTAATTAATTCAGAAGTTGGTACTAAATCCATTGCTGGAGCTACTGGAGTATGAATTTCAAACTTTGGCTCCTCAACTTCTTCTTCTAAAGTGAAAACGATTTTTTGTTCTACCACTTCATCACAAATAGGATTGATGATGTCCGCTTTAATTTCTTCTACTTTTGGAGTTTCGAAAATTGGATTATTTACTGTAATATTTGAAGCCGCTTTATTCATTAACTCGTGAACAATTTTTTGTTCGTCTTCTAATGAATGAATAATTTTCTTTGGTTCTGTATTTACGATTTCAGCTTGTTGCTCAATGTTAAAACCTGTAGCAATTACTGTTACCGAAATAGCCTCACCTAAAGCTTCCTCCTCACCAACACCCATAATGATATTTGCATTGTAACCAGCTTCAGACTGAATGAAATCATTGATTTCTCCAATTTCATCGATTGTAATTTCGTTAGCTTCATCTGTTCCAGAAACGATTAACAACAACACATTCTTAGCACCTGTAATTTTATTATCGTTCAATAATGGAGAATCTAAAGCGCTTGAAATGGCTTGTTTTGCTCTATCTGAACCAGCAGCAGTTGCCGAACCCATGATTGCTGTTCCGCTATTTGACAATACGGTTTTAGCATCTTTAAGGTCAATATTTTGTGTATAGTGGTGTGTAATTACTTCAGCAATTCCTCTTGATGCAGTTGCTAATACTTCATCTGCTTTTGAGAAACCTGCTTTGAAACCTAAGTTTCCATACACTTCACGTAATTTATTATTATTGATAACAACTAAAGAATCTACTTGCTTACGTAAACGTTCTACTCCAGCTAACGCTTGCTCAGAGCGAACTTTTCCTTCAAATTGAAAAGGAATCGTAACAATACCCACTGTTAAAATGTCGCGCTCTTTTGCCAATTGCGCAATTACAGGAGCCGCACCCGTTCCAGTTCCTCCACCCATTCCTGCGGTGATGAAAACCATTTTGGTGTTGCTGTCCAACATTTTTTCAATTTCGGCAATACTTTCAATAGCAGACTGTTGACCTACTTCAGGATTAGCACCAGCTCCTAAACCTTCTGTTAAGCTAACACCTAACTGAATTTTATTTGGCACAGGACTGTTTTGTAATGCCTGAGAATCAGTATTACAAACTACAAAATCAACACCTTTAATACCTTGTTTAAACATGTGGTTAATGGCATTGCTACCTCCACCACCAACGCCAATCACTTTGATTACGTTAGACTGGTTTTTTGGTAAATCGAATGAAATGTTTCCAAATTCTGACATAGTATCTCCTTTTATTCTGCGTTATCTAAAAATTCTTTAATCTTATCAATGTATTTATCAAAAAACGAACGTTTGATTTTATCATCAGTTGTTTCGTGCTTGATAGGTTGAGTTGCTTTTGGCTCCTCTTTTTCTTCCTCAATAATTGGCTCTTCAACCACTGCTTGAGGACGAACCACTACTACTGGTTCTTCTTTTTTCATTTCTACAAACGGAGTAGCACTTTTGGTATTATTTCTAATACTGTTCATTACTAAACCAACCGCTGTAGCATATAATGGACTTGACAATTCTTCGTCTGAATCTCCTGCTAAATGTTCGTTTGGATAACCAATTCTAGTATCCATTCCTGTGATATATTCTACTAATTGTTTGATATGTTGCAATTGCGCTCCACCTCCAGTTAATACAATACCTGCAATTAGTTTTTTCTTAGGATCTTCGTGTCCGTACAATTTAATTTCAGCATATACTTGTTCAATGATTTCCACAACTCTAGCGTGAATAATTTTTGACAAGTTTTTTAGCGAAATTTCTTTTGGCTCTCTACCTCTTAAACCTGGAATAGAAACAATTTCGTTGTCTTTATTTTCTCCTGGCCAAGCTGAACCAAAACGAGTTTTTAACAACTCCGCTTGTTTTTCGATGATTGAACATCCTTCTTTAATATCTTCCGTAATAACGTTTCCTCCGAAAGGAATAACAGCTGTATGACGAATGATTCCATCTTTAAAAATGGCTAAATCGGTTGTTCCTCCACCTATATCAATTAAAGCAACTCCTGCTTCTTTTTCTTCCTGACTCAATACTGCATCAGCCGAAGCTAATGGCTCTAATGTTAATCCAGATAATTCTAATCCGGCACTTTTGATGCATCTTCCTAAATTACGAATCGAAGCCGCTTGCCCTACCACTACGTGAAAACTAGATTCTAATCTTCCACCGTACATTCCGATAGGTTCTTTAATTTCTGCTTGACCGTCTATTTTAAACTCTTGTGGCAAGACGTGAATAATTTCTTCACCTGGCAACATCGCTAATTTATGAACTTGTCCAATTAACGTATCAATATCAGCATCACCAATTACTTCTTCTGCATTTGGGCGACTGATATAATCACTATGTTGAATACTACGGATGTGTTGTCCTGCAATACCCACCACAACATCATTAATTTTATAACCTGAATCGTTTTCAGCATCGGTAACTGCTTGCTGAATCGATTGAATGGTTTGTGTAATATTATTTACAACACCTCTGTGAACACCTAAACTTTTTGATTTTCCTATTCCTAGAATCTCAAGCTTACCGTATTCATTCTTCTTCCCTATCATCGCTACAATCTTAGTTGTACCGATGTCTAATCCTACTGCAATGTTGTCTTTGTTCATAACTTCTCCTATTTCTTACAAACCACTTGTTGTGTAAACATCAAGTTTACTTCTTTATAATTTTTAATCAATGTATCTTTAATAGCATGATGGTAAAAAGCTTTGTAATTCTTAAACTTTCTTTCCACATTTTTTGGTTGCCCAAATACTATTTTGTAATCATAACTTCTGTTGGTTAACACCACATTTCCAGAAGGCATAATCTTAGCAGCCGTAATGTTTTTGCTTAAAAAATCATCTTTTTTGATTTCGTTAAACAACTTCAAAAATGGCTTACAATTTTCTTCACTTATTGCGCCGACAACCAGCGGAACACGTGCTGAAAAATTCTCCGACAATGACATCCTATCTCCTTTTGAATCAAGATAGTAACTATCAGCATCAGTAATAACTCTTACGATTGGGGTCTTTTGAGTAATACGCGTATTTAGAAATCCGTCTACTGTTGAAAAAACTTGAGCTTTTTCAATCATCTCGTGATCATCGAGAACAGTTTCTAAAGTATTCAAATCTACTTTATCTTTTTGTATTGATGAAGTACCTCCTAAATTTTGTATTAACAAGTTATTAACCATTTCATGTGTTAAAAACATATTCTCATTCGACTCAAATTTGATATCTATCTTACTGATTTTACGCTGACTATTTCTCTTTGACGAAAAAGAGTACAGGAAAATCATAGCAAAAATGATTAACACCAATCGAATAGTATGCCAATTAATTCTTCTCATGAAGCGCTTTTTTTAGGTCTTTTACTAACTCACCAATGTCGCCCGCACCTATCGTTACAAACACATCAGCATCTGAATTTTCAAAAGCCGTGAACAACTCGTCTTTGCTGACTAATTTCTTATTTGGATTGCTAATTTTATTCAACAACCAAGTCGAATTTACACCTTCCATTGGCAACTCGCGAGCTGGATAAATTTCCAATAATAAAATCTCATCAAATTGACTTAAACTTTCGGCAAAACCATCTACAAAATCTTTCGTTCTACTGAACAAATGCGGTTGAAAAGCAGCGATGATTTTCTTACCAGGATACAATTCACGAACCGCTTGATGCACCGCGTTAATTTCGGTTGGATGGTGAGCATAATCATCAATATAAACCAATTTTTCTTCTCTAATTTGGAACGAAAAACGTCTTCTTACTCCTTTAAAACTTGCTAATGCTGCAATTATTTTTTCATTGGAAACGCCATACGATTTCGCCATAGCAAAAGCTAATAATGCGTTTGTTAAATTGTGATGACCAGGTAATCCAAATTTTACATTTTGAACTACTTCAGTTGGTGTTTTTACATCGAATACATAAAACCCGTTTTCGATTCGGATATTTTGTGCAGAAAAATCGGCATCATTGTTAACTCCGATAGTATTTCCTTCCAATGGTAATCCTTTGATTACGTATAAATTTTCACTTGGAGTTTTGGCTGCGAATTCTCTAAAAGAATCTTCTATACTTGCTGCATCTCCATAAATATCTAAATGATCCGCATCCATAGAAGTTACGCAAGAAACATTTGGATGCAAATGCAAAAACGAACGATCAAATTCATCTGCTTCCACCACCGTAACCGTTTTTCCCGAACCGATTAAATTGGAATTATAGTTTTCAACAATTCCACCTAAAAAAGCAGTTACATCTACGCCACTTTCATATAAAACGTGACCTAAAATACTCGAAGTTGTTGTTTTTCCATGTGTTCCTGCAACAGCGAAACAATAGGTATCTTTTGTAATGATTCCTAAAACTTCAGCACGTTTCTTAATAGTAAATCCTCTTTCGATGAAATAATTCCATTCGGAATGCGAAACTGGAACGGCTGGCGTTACGATTACTAATGTATTTTCAACATAGAAATCGGTTGGAATTAAGCTGATATTATCTTCAAAATGAATTTCTAAACCGATAGCTTGCAACTCATCTGTTAACTGCGTTGGGGTTTTGTCGTAACCCACTACTTTTTTTCCAATGTATTGAAAATAGCGTGCCAAAGCACTCATTCCGATGCCTCCGATGCCGATGAAATAAACGTTATGTATTTGATTTAGATTCATTTCTTTAGTTAAATTGTTTAACTGTTAATTTGTTTAGTTGATTAGCTTAACTATTTCTTCAACAATATCTTTTGTTGCGTTTGGTTTGGCTAATTTCTTTATGTTTTGACTTAATTCAACTTGTTTGCTTTCGCTTGAAATCAAATCAGAAAAAACCGTTTCAAATTGCGTTTCTAATTCTGACTCTCTGATTAAAATTGCTCCGTTTTTATCTGAAATGGCTTTAGCGTTTTTCGTTTGATGATCTTCAGCCACATTTGGTGATGGAATGAAAATCGTTGGTTTTCCCACAATACATAATTCTGAAACCGATGATGCGCCTGAACGAGAAATTACAACATCTGCAGCAGCGTAAACCAAATCCATTCTATCAATAAAAGCTACTACTTGAACGTTTTCTTTTTCATTATATTTTGAGTAATCGTTCAAATATAATTTTCCGCATTGCCATATGATTTGAATGTTTTGACTCAATAGAAAATCCAATTCTTTTTCAATCAATTGATTGATTCTTCTAGCGCCTAAACTTCCGCCTAAAACCAACAATGTTTTTTTATTTGCATCTAATTTAAAATAAGCGATAGCTTCACTTTTGCTTGCTTCGTTAATCAAATCTTGACGCACTGGATTTCCAGTTAAAATCATTTTATCTTTTGGAAAAAATCGTTCCAAATTTTCGTAAGCGACACAAATTTTATTCGCTTTTTTAGCCAATAATTTATTCGTGATTCCAGGATACGAATTTTGTTCTTGAATTACTGTTGGAATACCCAACATCGAAGCCACTTTCAAAACGGCACCGCTGGCAAAACCTCCCGTTCCAATTACAACATCAGGTTTAAAATTTTTGATAATTCGGAATGAATTCCACATACTTGAAAGCAGTTTGAATGGAAACATCGCGTTATCTAAAGTTAATTTTCGTTGAATTCCCGAAATCCACAATCCTTTAATCGCATAACCCGCTTGAGGCACTTTTTGCATTTCCATTTTATCTTTGGCACCTACAAAAAGAAACTCCGCTTCAGGAAAACGAGATTTTAATTCGTTCGCAATCGCAACGGCTGGATAAATATGTCCGCCAGTTCCGCCTCCGCTTATTATGAATCTTGGTTTTTTCATTATTTTTTATTTAAAACTGCGTTCATTGGATTTTGTCCGTTTACTAGCACATCTCCGTTTTCATCTTCGATTAAAGATTCTCTAATCGAACTTTTAATATCGTTTATTTTTTGCTGATTTTCATCGGCATCTTTCTCTTCATTCAAGGCTACTTGCGCATCGATAATTTGCTGTAAAGCTTCATCTCGTTTGCGTTTTTCTTCTAAGTCTAAAGCAACTTCTTCTTCTTTCTTGGTAACACTTAAAATAATTCCGACAGCGATACATGTCATCCAAATCGAAGTTCCTCCACTACTAATCAATGGTAAAGGTTGCCCTGTTACTGGCAATAATTCTACAGCAACTCCCATATTCACAAATGCTTGGAATATGATTGGAAATCCGAGTCCGATGATTAATAATTTTCCGAATAAACTCGAAGCCTTTTGAGCATTGATGACAAATCGAATTAACAATAATAAATACAATCCAATGATGGTTACTGCACCAACCAATCCCCATTCTTCAACAATAATTGCAAAAATAAAATCGGAAGAAGATTGCGGTAAGAAATTTTTCTGAACACTTTTTCCTGCTCCTAATCCAATTACTCCACCTGAAGCGATGGCGATTTTTGCTTTTTCAATTTGGTAATCATCTTCATTTGGCGTGTCTTTTGTAAAACGCTCGATACGATTTTCCCAAGTATTTACACGACTAAAAAACTTATTATCTGGAAAAGCTTTTGCTAATAATATAAACAACAACATGGCTGAAACTCCCATCGCTAAAACATATCCCAAATATTTTAAAGGATATTGTCCGATAAAAATTAACATGCAAATCATCGCAAAAATTAAGGCTGTTGTTGAAAAATTGGCAGGTAAAATCAACACTAAAACTCCTCCAACAGGCACCCATAGTTCTAAAAATGATTCCTTAAACGAATATACTTTATCGCTAACTTTTGCTAAATAGCGCGCTACATAAACCATTATAACAATAAATGCCAAAGTAGAAGTTTGAAAACTTACTCCCACAAATGGAATTTGAATCCAACGACTTGCATTTGCTCCACCAATTTCTGTTCCTTTAAACAATGTGTAAACCAACAATAAGGCTACTAAAGGAATTCCAAAAATAGACAAGGCTTTGAAGTAATGATAGGGCATTTTGTGAATCCAATAAATGATTCCAAACCCCAACAAAACATGGATAGCATGTTTAATTAAATGTCCGATTGTAGTTCCGTTTCCAATAACGTAAACCAAATTAGTACTAGCACTATACACTGGTAAAAAAGAGACCAAAGCCAATAGAAAAACTATGGCCCAAATGGTTTTATCTCCTCGTATTTTACCAATGATATCGAACATTTTTATGCGTTATTATAAATTATAAATGGCTTGTTTAAATTGTTTTCCCCTGTCTTCGTAGTTTTCGAATAAATCGAAACTTGCACATGCTGGTGATAACAAAACGCTATCTCCTTTTTCTGCTAAACGCTGCGCCAATTGAACGGCTTCAGACATAGAAGTTGTTTCTACCATTACATCCACCACATTATTAAATGCGTTAATGATTTTTGTATTATCAACACCCAAACAAACGATAGCTTTAACTTTTTCACGAACTAATGGCATTAATTCATCGTAATCATTTCCTTTATCAACACCACCTACAATCCAAACGGTTGGAGTATTCATACTATCTAAAGCATAAAAAACCGAATTCACATTCGTAGCTTTAGAATCGTTAATATATTGTACCCCTTGAATTTTCAATACTTTTTCTAATCGGTGCTCTACTCCTTGGAAATTAGTCAAACTTTCTCTGATAGTTTGTTTTCTAATGTTCAACAATTGTGCTACAGCTGTTGCTGCCATTGCATTTTTAATGTTGTGTTTTCCTTCTAGTGCTAGTTCGTTGATTGGCATAGTAAATACTTCGTTTTTAATGGTACTGTTGATGTTGTTATCTTCTATATATCCTCCATCATTTTCAGGTTTTCCTGTTAATGAAAAAGGAACTTTATTTGCTTTAATCTTGTTATTTTTTAACCAATTTTGAATCGCTTCGTCTTCATTGTCATATATCAAATAATCGGCTTCTGTTTGATTTTTTGTAATTCTGAACTTAGAATTGATGTACAAATTGTAATCGTAATTGTATCTATCTAAATGATCTGGACTAATGTTTGTAATAATCGCAATATGTGGCTTGTAATTGATGATTCCATCTAATTGAAAACTACTCAACTCTAACACATAAATATCGTGCTTGTTTTCGGCTACTTGCCAAGCGAAGCTTTTCCCAATATTTCCAGCTAATCCAACATTCAATCCACCTTGTTTTAACAAATGATACGTCAAAAGCGTTGTAGTTGTTTTTCCGTTACTTCCTGTGATTCCCACTGTTGTTGCATCCGTAAATTGAATAGCAAACTCGATTTCAGAAATTACTGGAATTCCTTTCTCGATTAGCTTTTTAACAATCGGTGCTTTTTCGGGAATACCTGGACTTTTCATTACTACATCGGCATTCAGAATTAATTCTTCTGTATGCTTTTCATCTTCCCAAGGGATTCCATTAATGGTAAGAACTTCTTTGTAATTTTCTTTTATTTTTCCAAAATCCGATACAAAAACATCATATCCTTTTTTCTTTCCTAAAATGGCGGTTCCTACTCCACTTTCGCCTCCGCCTAAAACTACCAGTCGCATCTTATCTTAATTTTAAAGAAACCAGTGAGAAAATCGCTAATAGAATTCCAACAATCCAAAAACGCGTTACGATTCTACTTTCGTGATAACCTTTTTTCTGATAGTGGTGGTGCAATGGTGACATTAGGAAAACTCGTCTTCCTTCGCCGTATTTCTTTTTGGTGTATTTGAAATAACTCACTTGAATCATTACCGATAAATTTTCGGCTAAGAAAATTCCACAAACTACCGGAATCATTAATTCTTTACGAATAGCAATTGCAATTACCGCGATAATTCCACCAATAGTTAAACTTCCTGTATCTCCCATGAATACTGATGCTGGATACGCGTTATACCAAAGGAATCCAACTAAAGCTCCAACGAAAGCAGCAATATAAATCGTCATTTCACCCGAATTTGGAATATACATGATGTTCAAATAATCTGAGAAAATGATATTACCCGAAACGAAAGTGAACAATCCGAGCGTAAGTACGGAAATTGCGGAAGTTCCTGCGGCCAAACCATCGATTCCGTCAGTTAAATTAGCACCGTTTGAAACAGCTGTGATGATTAAAATTACCATTGGAATAAAAATCAACCAAGCGTAATCTTTGTAATTATCACCCATAAATGATAATACTTCTGCGTAATCGAATTCGTTATTTTTGAAAAACGGAATGGTAGTCGCAGTAGATTTTTCTTCTAAATCTGCTGGTTTTATGTTGTTTTCGATTTTTACTCTTGATGTTAAAGTGTCTTTACGAACCGTTACATCTGGACTCAAATACAAAACAGTTCCAACGATTAAACCTAAACCAACTTGCCCAATAACTTTGAAAATTCCTTTTAAACCTTGTTTATCTTTCTTGAAAATTTTGATATAATCATCAATGAAACCGATAGTCCCCATCCAAAGCGTGGTTACAATCAATAAAATGATGTAAATGTTATTCAACTTCGCCAATAACAAAACCGGAATTAATGTCGCCAAAATAATTATGATTCCTCCCATTGTTGGCGTTCCAGCTTTTGCAGTTTGACCTTCTAAACCAAGTTCGCGAACGGTTTCACCTACTTGTTGGTTTCTCAAATAGTTGATGATTTTTTTACCGTAAATCGTAGCAATTAACAATGACAAAATAAAAGCTAATGCCGAGCGAAAAGTAATGTATTGAAACACTCCTGCTCCAGGAACATCAAAGGCTTTGTCTAAGTATTGAAAGATGTAGTATAACATATTGTTTGCTTAGTTTTAAAGGTTAATTATTGGCTTTTATTTATTTAATTGTTGTAATAATTCTGTTACTATTTTTAAATCGTCGAAATCATGACGGACTCCGTTAATTTCTTGATACGTTTCATGACCTTTTCCTGCGATTAAAATAATATCGTTTGGATTTGCCAATTGACAAGCGGTTTTAATAGCTTGTTTTCTATCTAAAATGGAAACCGTTTTCTTGAAATTTTGAGGCTCTACTCCTTTTTCCATTTCTTCGATAATCGTTTCTGGATTTTCGGTTCTTGGATTATCTGACGTAAAAATGGCTTTGTCGCTCATTGATGAAGCAATGTTTGCCATAATTGGTCTTTTTGTTTTATCTCTATCGCCACCACAACCTACAACTGTGATTAATTGTTCGTTTTTGGTGCGAATATCTTCTATCGTTTTTAATACATTTTCCAATGCATCAGGCGTATGAGCATAATCTACAATTGCTGTGATTTTTGAATCGGAAACTATAAATTGAAAACGTCCAGAAACACTTTCTAATTCTGAAAGTAAGCGTAAGGCTTCTGTCTTTTCGATTCCTAATTCTACTGCTACTCCGTAAATGGCTAATAAATTATAAGCGTTAAACGATCCAATTAATTTCACCCAAACTTCGTTATCATTAATTTTTAGTAACAGTCCTGATAATTGGTTTTCTAAAATTTGAGCTTTGTAATCAGCATACGATTTTAAAGCATAAGTCAATTTCTTAGCTTTTGTATTTTGAAGCATTACCAAACCGTTTTTGTCATCGATATTGGTAATCGCAAAAGCTGATTTTGGTAAATTATCGAAGAACGATTTTTTTACATCTCTGTATTCAGCAAACGTATTGTGGTAATCTAAATGATCGTGTGATAAATTGGTAAAAACACCACCTTCAAAACGCAACGCTTCTGTACGTTTTTGATGAACGCCATGCGAAGAAACTTCCATAAAGCAAAATTCGCAACCTTCTTGCACCATCAAATCCAAATACTTGTTGATAGTTAAAGAATCTGGCGTTGTATGTGTGGCTTTGAATTCTTGTTCGTCAACCATAATTTTTACGGTTGATAACAATCCTACTTTATAACCTGCTTTTTTGAATAATTGATATAATAAAGAAGCAATCGTTGTTTTACCATTTGTTCCTGTTACACCAACTAATCTGATATTTTCTGAAGGATTTTCGTAGTAATTAGCTGCTAAAAAAGCCAACGCTTCGTTAGAATCTTTTACTTTAATATAAGTAACGCCGTTTACAATTACACTTGGGAATTCTTCACAAATTACAGCAATTGCGCCAAGACTTAATGCTTTTTCAATATAATCATGACCATCAGAAAGTGTTCCTCTGATGGCTACGAAAACATCGTTCAATTCAATTTTTCTCGAATCGAATTCAATTTTTGAAACAGTAATATCGGTAGCTCCATGAACTGCTTCAATGTGTACTTTATATAATATGTCTTTTAATTGCTTCACGATAATTCGATTATGATAGTTTGGTTTTTGTTAAAAGCTTGTCCCGATGTTAGTGATTGTTTTTTCACTCTTCCCACACCTATAACTTTTACTTTTAATCCTAAATTTTCTAATAAAGCCACTGCATCCATTCCTTCCATTCCTTTTACATTTGGCACAATTCGCTCTTCTTTTTCTACTTTTTTATAATACTCTGAGTAGTTTTTTTCTTGAGAAACTACTTTAGCATCGATGTTTTTTACATGATTTGTTGACGGAGAATCCGTAAATATTTTTTGTGCGATTCTTTTAAAAACAGGTCCAGCAACATCCGCTCCGTAATATCCCGCGGCAACATTTGGTTTGTGAACTACTACGATGCAAGAATATTTAGGTTCGTCCGCTGGAAAATACCCCACAAAAGAAGAAGCATAATATAATTTCGATTTGTCTTTATAATTCACTTGAGCAGTTCCTGTTTTTCCAGCCATTGAGAAATCTTTGGAATACAATTTAGAACCCGTTCCTTTTCTTACCACGTTTTCCAAAACCGCATGAACTTTATCCAAAGTTTCTTGTGAACAAATTTTCGGGTTGATAACTTGTGTATCAAATTTCTTAATGGTTTTGTTCCACTCTTTGATTTCGCTAACAAAAATTGGTTTTACCATCACTCCGTCATTAGCAACCGCATTATATAATGTTAAAGTTTGCAATGGTGTAACGGATAATCCGTAACCAAAAGCCATCCAAGGCAATGCTACTCCCGACCAACGATTTGTTCCTGGTTGAGGAATAACCGGAATTCCTTCTCCTTTTATTGGCAAACCAAGAGGTTTGTTCAATCCATAACTATTTATTCTGTCTACGAATTGTTTTGGATTATTTTTATAACTCTCGTAAACCGATTGCACTAAAACAGTGTTTGATGAAACTTCAAAACCTCTTGCTAAAGAAATCTTACCATAACCTCCTTTATGTGAATCTCTTACTCTTCTTCCGTAATATTGAATTTCGCCACCAAAAGAATTATAAACCGTTCCTGTATCTGCTTTTTTATCATCTAAAACCGCAATCAAATCCATCAACTTGAAAGTCGAACCTGGCTCATGCGACTCGGTAATCGCGTAATTTTGTGTTTCATAATACGACCCATCCTCAGCTCTTCCTAAATTTGAAATCGCTTTGATACGACCTGTTTTGGTTTCCATTACTACCACACAACCGTGATCGGCGCTGTAATGTTCTAATTGTTTCAACAAGGCATGATGGGCAATATCTTGAATGTAAACATCAATCGTTGAAATAATATCGTAACCATCTTGTGGCTCTTTTTCGTTTACATCATTAATAGGTTTCCACTGATTTTTTGCGATTTTTTGCATCATTCTGTGGCCATTTTTACCGTTTAAATAATCGCGGAAAGCGTACTCTAAACCTTTACCATCTTCGTTTGAACGTTCGTAACCGATAGTTCTTTTTGCTACCAAACCGATTGGATGTTCTCTCACAATTTTTTGCTCAATAATCAATCCTCCTTTATTAGCTCCTTTATTAAATAATGGAAATGATTTGATTCGCATTTGCTCAGTATAGCTCAACTTTTTTGCGATAAATAAATAGCGACTTTTATTTGCACGTGCTTTTTGCAATTTTGCTTGATAATGTCCGGATGATTTTCCAAACATCACTGAAAGTGAATCCGAAAGCGCTTGAATATTTTCTTTGAAAAGTTCTGATGAAGGCGCTACAGCATCGAAATAAATTGAATATTCTGGAATTGATGTAGCTAATAAACTTCCATCTGCCGAATAAACATTTCCTTTATTTGCTGGAATAGTGAAATTTTTAACGGTTCTTTCTTTAGCTAACTTTCGGTAATAAGGTCCTTCAACCCATTGAATATTGTTGAGTTTTATCAATATCAAAACAGCCATCACGAGAAACATGAAAGCTACAAAATACATGCGGTACGATATTTTTTTATCTTCTACTGCCATATTTTCAATTTATCCCAAAAACTCTTATTGTTTTCTTTATCTTCAACTACTATTTTCACAGGTGGCACTTCAGAAGGATAGATTTCGCGAGCTTCCATTTTTTTAGCCACTGTAGATTCCATTTTTAACTTCATCAATTCCGAACGACGATCAACAAATTCAGAACGCAGTTCTTTTACTTGATTGGTTAATTCGGTAATTCGGTAATTTTTTGCATCGTATTGATGATTGTTTGCAATAGCCATCATTCCTAAGATTACCAAAAAAACGATGAATTTCCAGTTCTTAAGAGCGTCATCACTTATAAGAAATTTTGCTTTTAGTAAACTGTAGATTCCGTCTTTCATGTACTGCTATATTTTTTCCGCTACTCTTAGTTTTGCACTTCGTGCTCTGTTGTTTGATGCTATTTCCTCTTCTGTAGGAACAATTAATTTTTCAATGATTTTGAAAGGAACTTTAAAATTTCCGAAGAAATCTCTTTCGGGTTCTCCTTCAAACATGCCGTTTCGCATGTAACGTTTTACCAATCTATCTTCTAGTGAGTGATACGAGATAACACTCAATCGACCTCCGGGTTTTAGAATTTCTAATGACTGCTCTAAAAACTCTTTCAACACATCCATTTCTTGATTCACTTCAATACGAATGGCTTGGTATATTTGAGCTAAAATTTTATTGCTTTTATGTCCAGGTAAAAATTTCGCTAATACTTTTTTCAATTCGTCCGAATTACGGATTTCTTTATCTTTTCGAGCGGTTACGATTACATTTGCCATCGCTCTGGCGTTTTTTAACTCGCCATAATCGAACAACACTCTTGCAATATCTTGTTCATCGTATTCGTTTACTACGTGATACGCACTGATATCGCCTTTTTGATTCATTCGCATATCCAATTCGGCATCAAATCGGGTTGAAAAACCTCTTTCAGCTACATCAAATTGGTGTGATGAAACGCCTAAATCAGCCAAAATTCCATCTACTTGCTTGATTCCATGGAAACGTAAAAAACGTTTTATGAATCTGAAATTCTCATTAATTAAAGTAAATCGCTCGTCGTCAATTGCATTTTTTAAAGCATCTAAATCTTGGTCAAAAGCGAATAATTTCCCTTTTTCTCCCAAACGACTCATAATTTCTCTCGAGTGACCGCCACCACCAAAAGTAACATCCACATACACACCATCAGGATGAATATCCAATCCATCAACTGTTTCTTTTAACAATACTGGATTATGATATTCCATCTTCGTCGTCATTAAAATTACCCATTACTTCTTCTGCCAAATCTGCGAAATCACCCACAGCGTTTTCAATCGCATTTTCGTATTTATCTTTATCCCAAATCTCGATAATATTGATAGCTGAATTCAACACAATATCTTTATCAATTTGAGCAAAAACCACTAAATCTTTCGGAATTAAAAGTCGCCCTGTCGCATCAATCTCAATCATTTTAACTCCTGCTGTAAATCTTCTGATAAAATCGTCATTCTTTTTATTGAAACGATTTAGTTTATTGATTTTCAACATCATTTTATTCCATTCCTCCATCGGAAACAACTCCAAACAAGGCTGAAAAACCGAACGTTTTAACACGAAACCTTCCTCTAAAGAACCCAATTGTTTCTTTAGCGAAGTAGGCAGCATCAGCCTTCCTTTGGCATCCACTTTACACTCGTATGTTCCGATTAATGTTTTCAACTTTTTTTTTCGATTAGAATATGGACAAATTTAGAAATTTTTTACCACTTTTTACCACAAACTACCACTTTGTTAATAAGTTTTTGAATTTTAAAACATGATTTTCCACTTTTAACAAAACATTATTTGCAAAATCAAGATTTCAGAAGAATTTAACCATTAAAACCGACCGATGTCTTTTTTTGTGTTTTTGTTAAAATTTGAATAAAATTGTTGATAACTAACATTTTACAATTCTTAAAATCCAGAAAATATCTGTAATATTTTTTTCTTTACTTTCTTCAATAAAATAGTATATTTGTCAATCATTAGAACTAATACCTTAAGTGGAATTTATGTTAAAAAAAGAAAAAAAATACACCTATTTTGAAGCTGGCGAAGGAACCCCAATAATCATTCTTCATGGTTTAATGGGCGGCTTGAGTAATTTTGATGGTGTAGCTAATTTTTTCCCTCCTAAAGGATACAAAGTGGTGATTCCTGAATTACCAATTTACACGCAAAATATTTTAAAAACCAACGTCAAAGCCTTTTCCAAGTTTGTCAAAGACTTTGTAGTTCATAAAGGATTTGATCAAGTAATTCTTGTCGGAAACTCGTTAGGTGGACACATTGGATTGTATTTTACTAAAATGTATCCAGAACTTGTAAAAGCATTAGTAATTACTGGAAGTTCAGGTTTATATGAAAGCGGAATGGGAGAAAGTTACCCAAAACGTGGTGATTACGAATACATCAAGAAGAAAGCTGAAGATGTGTTTTACGACCCAGCGATTGCAACTAAAGAAATTGTTGACGAAGTTTTTGCAACGGTTAATGATAGAATCAAATTGATTAAAACTTTAACGATTGCTAAGAGCGCTATTCGTCATAACATGGCAAAAGATTTACCAAAAATGACCACTCCAACTTGCATTATTTGGGGTAGAAATGATAAGGTGACACCACCAAATGTAGCTGAAGAGTTTGATAAATTATTACCTAATTCAGAATTGTTTTGGATTGACAAATGTGGACATGCTGCCATGATGGAGCATCCAGAAGAGTTCAATCAAATTTTGTTTGATTGGTTACAAAAGAAGAATTTATAATAGTTCCCCTTTTTGGGGAATTTTATTTTATAGCCTATGAAATCACCACTAACAAACTGTTTACGTAAGTAAACTCCAATTATTAAAAAGGTGATAACATATGTTACCGCTAAAAAATAAAATTTAAACATATGAAAATTAATACCGCCGAATTCGTAATTAGTAATTCAGAAGTAGACAAATGTCCAAAGGACCGCTTACCTGAATACGCTTTTATTGGTCGTTCCAATGTGGGAAAATCATCCTTGATTAACATGTTGACGAATCATAAAAATTTGGCAAAGACCTCATCAAAACCAGGAAAAACGCAGTTAATTAATCACTTTAAAATCAACAACAATTGGTTTTTAGTGGATTTACCGGGTTATGGTTATGCCCGAGTTTCTAAGAAAACGAAAGCCGTTTTCCAACAATTTATTATGGATTATTTTGAGCGAAGAGAGCAACTAGTTTGTGCTTTTGTTTTAATTGACATTCGATTAGAAGCTCAAAAAATCGATTTAGAATTCATGGAATATTTAGGCGAAAGCGAAATTCCGTTTGCCATTATTTTTACCAAATCAGATAAATTGGGAAAAAACAAAGTCAACAATCATGTGGAAGCTTATAAGAAACAATTATTAGCAGGAGATTGGGCTGAAATGCCTCCATATTTTGTTACCTCATCATTGGAAGCCATTGGTAGAGAAGGAATTTTAGAATATATCAATCAAATTAATGAAGATATTTTTAAAGATAATGGATTTGTTTAAAAAATAAACAAAATAAAAAAGTCGCTAGAAATAGCGACTTTTTTTTATGCTTTTAAATCCATTTTTTCAGCGAAGTAATCACAGAAATCACGCATGGTATCTGACATTTTCTCATCAGTAGTAGCGCGTTGAAACGTATCTGCCATTGCTACTAGAGTTTGATGGAAAAATTGTTTCATTTCGTCTACTGGCATATCTTTTGTCCATAAATCTATACGAAGTGTTTCTTTTGCTTTGCTATCCCAAACTGACAATAACATTGCTTTTGCTTCTTCTTGCTCTACGCCACCATCTTGTGCTGTCCACAATAATTTGTCTGGAACGTTATTTTCGTCTAATCCTACGGTGATTTTTATATCGGATGTTTTCATATGTTTTATTGTTTCTTTGGTTTGTATTTTGAATTATCGAAGATGGTTTTAGCATCCATTGCTAATAATTCTTGTAATGTTACTTCTTCGTGGTTTTCCATATAGCTTCTTACGATTTGCCAACCTAACCATTGCCCTACTCTTCCTGGGGTTTGGTTATCAATTTCTAAATAGAATTTCGAAAAAGGAGCTGGTTTTATAAAACGTAATTCGTTCTTTGGATTAGAATCGAACAATAATTTGTTTTCGACTAAATTACTCCACATAAAATATTCGTTTTCTTGACAGAACTTGATTTGCATATCGGTATAACCAATTTTATCCGCATCTGAGTAAAACGGAATCAATTTATCTTTTACATACAATTCTTTTCCGTAATAAATCATTGCAGATAATAAAGTTCTATCAGTTGGAGGTGCAATTTTTCCATAACAGAACGTTGAAACTAAATCGGGTAAAATTTGATTTGGTTCTAAACTTTGCTTTTTATATTCAGGAAAATCCACATAAAAACGGTGTTCCTTTCCTAAATAACAATCTAAAGACACCAAAGCTAATGTATCTACATAAAAAGATTTTGCTTCCGTATCTACTTCATTAATTAAGGTAATTACTCTTGGTGTTTTGAATTTTGGAAAATAATACTGCACGTAAGCAAACATTTTTTCCATATCTGCTTCAATAGGACCCAACGTTGGATATTTTATTTGTACTTCTTTGTACAATTCCTTTAGTAAAGGATTTTTTAACTTGTTTACCCAAACAGAATCTGGATTTCCCGCAGGAAAAAAGAACGGATATTGCGCTTTAATTTTATTTAAATCCTCTGGTTTTGATTGATAAAAGATTTGATCGAAACGTTCTACTTTAAATTCAATTGGAATTTTAGCTACGGCTTCCTCTACCTTACTATCTTCTTTACATGAAAATAAAGTAATAGCAACAAGTACAAATAATAATTGCTTCATATAGCGTATTTTTTATATTTTTATCAAATCTAATTTTGGTTTGCAAATATACAGTTATCGACTAATAAATTTTCATAAAAAAATGACAAATTCATCCACATTCCAAGCCGAAAAAATCAATCAACATATTGTAAAATGGTTACTCGATTATTCTACTAACGCAAAAGTTAAAGGTTTTGTTGTGGGAATCTCTGGCGGAATTGACAGTGCTTTAACTTCTACTCTATGTGCGCAAACAGGATTACCAACATTATGTATAGAAATGCCAATTCATCAAGCGGAAAGTCATGTTAATAGAGCTTACGAACATATTGACCAATTAAAAAAACGTTTCTCAAATGTTTTTAACGAAAGAGCTGATTTGACTCCTGTTTTTGAAACGTTTAAAAATCAAGTTCCGGCATCAGAGAATGAAGCTGTTTTGAATTTATCTTTAGCCAATACTCGTGCACGTTTAAGAATGACTACTTTATACTATTTTGCTGGATTACATGGATTTTTAGTAGCAGGAACTGGCAACAAAGTAGAAGATTTTGGTGTTGGATTTTTTACAAAATACGGTGATGGCGGAGTTGATGTTAGTCCGATTGCGGATTTAGTAAAAAGCGAAGTTCGCTTACTTGCTGAATTTTTGAAAGTTCCTGAAAGCATCTTAAAAGCCAAGCCGACAGATGGTTTATTCGGCGATGATAGAAGCGATGAAGATCAAATTGGAGCAAATTATGATGAATTAGAATGGACGATGAGCCAAATGGAAAAAGGAAAAACTATTGAAGATTTTTCTGGAAGAGAAGCTGAAGTGTTCAAAATCTACAAAAGACTGAATACTATTAACCAACACAAAATGAACCCTATACCAATTTGCAGAATCCCGAAAGACCTTAAATAATTATCTTTATAATTAACAAGTAATTACATTTTTTTTAGTAACTTTGGTGATAAAGTATGAATAATATAATTTTTTAGTTATGACAAAAATAGGTATAGCAGACAGTTTGCCAGTTGTAGTCCATGGATTACAATCATATTTTCATGGTAATACTAAAATGGAAGTTATTGGATCAGCTAAAAACTTAGAATCTTTACTTTCACTTTTAGAGACAAAACGTTTTGATATCCTTCTTCTTGATGTTGAGTTAGAAGGTTTATCTAGCATTAGAGATATTAAAAGTTTATTGAAAGATTTTCCTGAAACTAAAATTATCCTTTTTACTGACGTTTCTGAACAAATGTATGCGCCAACTGCCATTAAAGCTGGGGTTTCGGCTTATGTTTCTAAACGAAGTGATTTAAAAGAACTAGAAGGTACAATTTCAAAAGTATTGGAAGGGAAAGTTGTTTTCAGCGAAACCGTTAAGAAAAGCATTGAAATGCTGAGTAAAGGCAAAAAATCGGAGCGATTGTTTAAAAAATTATCTACGAGAGAAATTGAAGTACTTCGTTACCTAAATGATGGTAAGAAAAACAAAGAAGTAGCCCAAATTCTAGGTTTAGATGAAAAAACAATCAGTACGTATAAATTGCGTTTGTTGGCTAAATTAAATGTAACCAACTTAGTGGATTTATTGAAAAAAGCAAAAGATTTAGATGTAATTTAATTGTATCTTGAAAGAACTCTACCCAAGTTTTTAGAAAAGATATGTGTTAACCCCAAATAAGCCATTACCATTTCCAGAGTTTCTGAGTTATCAGAATTTTCGTCGGTTGAAATTGAATTTTTCAAATCGTCGATAATGTTATTGACTAAATACCATCGCAATGTGATAATCGTCTCGGTTACGTATTGGCTTATGGTGGTTTCTTTTTGTTTTACATAAATTTGCTGTACTTCCCAATTGTGTAATACCTCACGTTCTTCGTTCATAAGAATCGTGGTGACTTCTTGTGCCAATTCTTCAGGCAATTGCATTAAGTATTTATCCAACTCAAAAACCTCATTTTCATTGAAATACGCAATTAAATGATTAAAAATGGCTTTAAAAATTGGGTTAGCCAATTCTACCTCATCTTCTTGCAAACTTAGATAGATTCGTTGAAAAACTTTATAGTTATTTTGCTCTTTTACTTCAACCATTTCCCCATCTTCATTTTGAGCTAAAATGGTATCTTCAAACTCTACTTCTTTGTCACCATACAACAACAAAATCTGAATGATTTTATGTTCCAATTCGTATTGAATATCTACTTTAGTTGTTGGCTGAGCAATATCGTTTCTAACAACTTCAAAAGCTTTCTGTTCCTCTTTAAATTGTTTATTAGCTTCCGATACATCTTTCTTTACTAATTGCGCTAAGGTATTAAAAAGCACATCTTCGGAAATATCCATGATTCGGGAACATTCCTTAATATAGACTTCTCTTTTAATTCGGTCTGGAATTTTTGAAATACTGATGACCATATCGCGAATTAAATCTGCTTTTTTAATGGGATCATTCTTGGCTTCTTGCATCAATAAAGACGCTTTGAACTGAATGAAATCTTTGGCGTTATCTTCGAAATATTGCAATAAATCTTCATAAGAAGTTTTTCGAGCAAAACTATCAGGGTCATCACCATCTGGAAACGTACACACTTTTACGTTCATTCCAGCTTCCAAAATCAAATCGATTCCACGAATCGAAGCTCGAAGCCCGGCCGCATCACCATCAAAAAGTACAGTAATATTAGGCGTTAAACGATTGATTAAACGAATTTGGTCTGGTGTTAAAGCCGTTCCTGAAGAAGCCACAACATTTTCAATTCCGGCTTGATGCATTTGGATAACATCGGTATACCCTTCAACTAAATAACAATTGTTCAGTTTGGCGATAGATTGCTTCGCATGGTAAATTCCGTATAAAACTTTACTTTTGTGGTAAATATCACTTTCTGGCGAATTTAGGTATTTTGCCGCTTTTTTATCATTGGTTAAAATACGACCTCCAAAACCCAAAACACGACCACTCATGCTTTGAATCGGAAACATCACGCGACCTTTGAAACGGTCGAATTGCTTGTCTTCCTTAACAATTGAGAGTCCGGTTTTATCTAAATATTCTAGTTTATATCCTTTTCCGAGTGCTTCTTTGGTAAAAGCATCCCAAGATTCAGGCGAATATCCTAATCCGAATTTTTTAATTGTTTCGGAAGTAAAACCACGTTCTTTGAAATACGATAATCCGATAGCTTTTCCTTCTTCGGTTTCTAATAAAGTATGATGGAAATATTTCTGAGCGAATTCTGAAACCAAATACATGCTTTCCTTTTCATTGGCTTGCGCTACATCTTCGTCGGTTTGAACTGTTTCTTCAATTTCGATATTGTACTTATTCGCTAAATATTTAATGGCTTCGGGATAGGTAAAATGTTCGTGTTCCATCAAGAAAGTCACCGCATTTCCGCCTTTCCCAGAAGAAAAATCTTTCCAAATTTGCTTTACAGGAGAAACCATAAACGAAGGCGATTTCTCGTTCACAAACGGACTTAATCCTTTCAAATTACTTCCGGCACGTTTGAGTTGTACAAAATCACCAATAACCTCCTCAACTCGGGCGGTTTCAAATACTTTTTCTATGGTGTCTTTTGATATCAAACTTAACGTTAAGGTGTTTAACTGTTGAATTGTTTAGAAAATAAGTCAAATTATGCTTGACAAAATTACATCTCTAAATTTGAAGTGGCAAGTTACAAAGTTTTTGAAAAATATAGCTATTAGCATCTAAATCATTTAAAAACAAAAAAAGCACTTCATATGGCTGAAGTGCTTTTTTAAACAGAGAACTTAACTTAACCCTAAATTTAATTAAAATCAAAGCGTAATCCTAATGAAACGTTGTTTTGATCTATATTATTGTTCTTGAACATCGGATTTAAGTCATATTTAACATATAGACTGGTTTGACCATATCCTAAATAAGCGCTTAACCCGTATGTAAAGTCAGAAACATTGAAATCTCCTTTTTGTTTTTCTTTTACTTTAATGTCGTCTGCTTCGTATTTTAAAATTTGCTTTGTTTTGATACGAACACCTCCATAACCTCCAATTCCTAATCGAACTGACTCGTGTGTTCTGAAATAAGTCTTTGTTCCATCTTTTGAAAGTTTCTTAGGCGTAAAGTCGAATTCTAAATGCAATGGCGCTGTTAAATAGACATTTCTAAAACGCGATTCATCTAATTTTACAGTAGATGTAACTAAATCTGTTTGATCTCCGTTTTTTACAAAATAACGATTATCCGTTGGGCGAAGATTATTATACATTAATGAAAGTCCGTATTTTGCGTGAAGCAAATTATTGTTTTTGAAAATTCTTGAATTATAAGTAATTCCCCATTCGTAAAAATGCGAACCCCAAACTCTGTAATCTGAATCTTCTAAATTTTCGCCTTCAGTAATTACGTTATTTAAGCCAAAGGCAAAAACAAATTGCGAGGTTGTTCTTTTGGATTTTCTTTCCACTTTGTCTTTTTCACCCGTGTATATTTTCATAGAACCTAAGTTGATTTCAGTTCTATTTTCTCCAATAGAATCATCTTTATTGCTTCCTAAAACAATCTTAGTCCCTCCTCTTTTTGGCTTATCATCAGAATCTGCGATTTTTCCATCTACTTTATCTTGAACCAATTGCGCTAATTTTGCTTCTTCAATTGCTACTTTTGTTTCTATGTTATTGGCACGTTCTTGAGCAATATTCGTTTTTAATTCTTGTGCTTTTTCAGCTGTAATTTTACCTTCGCTTACTTGTACATCAATGGCTTCAACTTCTTTTTTCAATGCATTTTTCTCTTCGGTAGTAATCATTTCAATGCTGTTTGCAATTGCTTTAGCTTTATCTTCAAATGAAATACTTTTTGAATTTCTACCTTTTATAATTCCTGTTTCTGAAACAGAATCTTCTACAATTTCAAGTTGAATATCTTTAAACCAAATTTGACCTGTTCCATCCAATAAAACTCCGTAAGAAAAATCTGTTGCATCTTGAGGCACAAATAAAACAACTTCGTATTTAGTCCAATCATTTGTTCCTTCAATAGCTCTATTTTGCATATTATCAAAAGAAAGAACTTTATCATTATAGTAATCGATACGCATCCAAAGTCCAGCCCAAGATTTCACTTTTTCACTTTTGACATAACCCGTCATTTTGATAGTTTTACCTAAATATAAATCAGGTTTACTCGATTTCATTAAAGTTCCAAAACCATCTATCTTTTTATCGATAGATCGTATAGTAAAAACTTCTTGCTCGTTAGAAGTTGATTTTTTTGACAAACCCATTTCATAACTCTCGGGCTTAGTTCCGCGTGCCATCCACTCGGTTGATTTTTCTATGGTTTCTAGCTCCTGAGCAACTGCCTTTGTTAGGAAACTAAACACAATAACAATTGTGTACAAAATAATTTTTTGCATGACTGTTTGATTTTTAATTAATGATGATTTTTATTTATTCGTAATTTCTATTGGCTAATGCTGATTTAGCATCTTGAAATTTTCTATTTAATTTATCCAAAGTAGTTTCTCTGTAGTTTTCATCTAATTCTTTCTCAACATTTGTTAGCAACGAATTAGCATCTACTTTCATTTTAGTTTTTGGGCTTATTTTTTTATCTGAAGTGATTACTTTTTCACCTGTTTGAACTTCGGCTAATAAATTTTCTGGAGAAACGTATTTGTATGAGTTTGGTGATGGATGATGGATGATGGATGATGAATTATCTTTAGTTATATCCTCCTCTTTTGTCAATTTATCTGTCTCTTCAGATTTTTTATTTGTTTGCGTTTTTGAAAAACTCACTTCATTTTGAACTAAAACGGGTTGCTCTTTTTCAACTGAAATTTCATCTATTTCATTAGTTTCAACCGTATCAATTTCTTCGTTTATAGTAGTTACAATTGGTGTTGAATTATTAATTTCGGTTTTTTCGTTTGAATTGAAAAGGAAAAATCCCAATCCGAAAAAAAGTATCGTAGAAGCGGCTACAAAGAACCATCCGTAACCTTTCTTTGGTTTTTTTTCTTCTGAAACCGCAAGCATAGCATCCAATCTATCCCAAGCTTGAGCAGAAGGCTGAATCTCTCTAGCATTCAGCTTTTCTCTTATTTGATTATCTATTTTATTTGGTTTCATAAATTTCATTTTATTTTTTATAGGTAATTTATGCAATCGCCTTTAATTCATTGGTGTTTGTTTTCAACAAACTATCTTATAGTGGCGATGCCATTTAATTTGTTTTTTAAGTCGGTGATTTGTTGTTGCAATAACTTTCGGGCGTGTGATAATTGCGATTTTGATGTTCCTTCACTTATTTTGAGCATTTCAGCTATTTCCTGATGTTTGTAGCCTTCAATCGCATATAAGTTAAACACCATTTTATAACCGTCGGGCAAATTGTCAATCATGTTTTGAATGTCATCAACTGAGAAATCTTCCATTTCATAAACCGATTCATTCTCGCTTATCATAACATCATCTATATCCTGGTGATTGAAATTATTCTTTTTCACCCGAAGAAAATCGATACATTCATACACCATAATTCTTCGAATCCAACCTTCAAAACTACCTTTGTGTTCAAAATTTTTCAAATTGGTAAACACTTTCATAAATCCGGTAATCATTACATCTTCTGCGTGGTGAATGTCTTTTATGTATTGGCGACACACACTTAACATTTTAGAAGAAAACTTGGCATAAATTTGCTGTTGTGCTTGTCGATTGTTTTCGACAGCCAACTTAATGAGTTGTTTTTCTTCTTGATGTAATTGAATTACTTTCATTTTCAAGTTCAATGTCAAGTTCAATATCAAAATCAAATTTATACTATTTGAAATTGATTTTTGTTCTTGCTCTTGTTGTTGAATTATTGCTTCTAATTATATAGACGAGAATGATTTTAAAATGGTTGTATGAAATATGAAAAAAATTATTTTTTTCTTTCAATCACGTAATTTACCATTAAAATAAGGGAATCTTTGTATGGAGATGTTGGGAAATCTTGTAATAACGAAAGTGCTTCTTGCTGAAATTGCACCATTTTTTCTTCGGCGTAAGTTAATCCGTTTTTGTCTTTTACAAATTGGATAACTTCTTTTACGCGCTTTTTATCTTTGTTGTGATTTTTAACCGAATTGATTACCCAGCTTTTTTCTTTTGGGGAACAATTATTCAATGCATAAATCAAAGGCAATGTCATTTTTTGTTCTTTGATGTCGATTCCGGTTGGTTTTCCAATGGCATCATCGGTGTAATCGAATAAATCATCTTTGATTTGAAACGCCATTCCAATAAGTTCTCCGAATTTGCGCATTTTTTCAACCAAAACAGCATCTTCTGGAGCCACTGAACAAGCACCAAGTGAACAACAAGCCGCAATTAAAGTAGCGGTTTTTTGTCGAATGATTTCGTAGTAAATATCTTCAGTAATATCTAATCTTCTCGCTTTTTCGATTTGAAGTAAT
The DNA here is from genome assembly GCF_000686885.1 of Flavobacterium sasangense DSM 21067. Lineage (GTDB taxonomy): Bacteria > Bacteroidota > Bacteroidia > Flavobacteriales > Flavobacteriaceae > Flavobacterium > Flavobacterium sasangense. Next base: position 105,903 of record NZ_JMLU01000001.1, read on the forward strand.
TCACCTTCACTCATTTCGCGAACAGCTACTGAAATGATTTTTAGCAAATCGAAATCGTTATTATCAATAGAAAGCAACAATCCTTTTGACAACAAATAATCCCCAACTAAAACAGCAATTTTGTTTTTCCAAAGCGCATTTAAAGAGAAAAATCCACGACGTTTGTTGCTGTCATCAACCACATCATCATGTACTAAAGTTGCCGTATGAATCAATTCAATAACCGAAGCACCACGATACGTTCGTTCATTAATAGTACCACCCGAAACCATTTTGGCAGTCAAGAAAACAAACATTGGTCGCATTTGTTTTCCTTTACGATTTACAATATAATGTGTGATTCTGTTTAATAAAGCCACTTTTGAAGACATGGAATCGCGAAACTTCTCTTCAAAGAGTTCCATTTCATTTGCGATGGGTAGCTTTATTTGTTCGGTTATTTTCATTGAGATATCAAAAGTACGAAAACAATTGCTAAAGGCAAAAATTTAAGATTTATTCGCCAATTGTCCACAAGCCGCATCAATGTCTTTACCGCGACTTCTTCTTACTTTAGCCACAATATTATTTTTTTCTAAAGCAGTTATGTAAGCATTAGTTGCTTCTTCAGATGCTTGTTGAAACATGCCATCATCAATTGGATTATATTCAATCAAATTTACTTTACAAGGAACATATTTGCAGAATTTCACCAAAGCATCAATCGATCTTTTATCGTCGTTGATTCCCTTCCAAACCACATATTCGTAAGTAATTTTACTTTTTGTTTTTCTGTACCAATATTCCAAACTCTCTCGCAAATCGGTTAAATGAAAATTTTTAGTAAACGGCATGATTTCATTTCGAATTTCTTCCACAGCGGAATGCAAAGAAACCGCTAACTTGAATTTCACCTCGTCATCTGCCATTTTTTTTATCATTTTCGGAATTCCAGATGTGGAAACGGTGATACGTTTTGGCGACATACCTAAACCCTCAGAAGATGTAATCATATCAATCGCTTTCATTACATTTGGATAATTCATCAAAGGCTCACCCATCCCCATAAAAACAATATTGGACAATGGTCGGTCGTAATACAAACGACTTTCATTATCAATAGCAGCAACTTGATCATAGATTTCTCCTGGTTCCAAATTACGCATACGTTTTAATCGAGCTGTTGCACAAAAATTACAATCTAAACTACAACCTACTTGGGAAGAAACACATGCAGTAGTTCGAGTTTCTGTAGGAATTAAAACCGATTCTACAATTAAGTCATCGTGCAAACGAACGGCATTTTTAACGGTTCCATCTTCACTACGTTGTAAGGTATCAACTTTAATGTGATTGATTACAAAATTAGCTTCTAACATAGCACGCGTTTCTTTAGACACATTGGTCATATCTTCAAAAGTATGAGCTCGTTTTTGCCATAACCACTCATACACTTGGTTACCACGAAATGCTTTGTCTCCGTTAGCAACAAAGAAGTTACGCAATTGTTCTTTTGTAAGTGCTCGTATGTCTTTTTTCTCGATTTGCATGGTGCAAAGTTAGGTTAAAATGTCAAAACGTTTAATTGTTAATTTGTATTTTTGTCAAAATTTGATTTTATCATGCATTTCATATCTGAAGATTTAGAAGATTACGTTGCCAATCATTCACAAGCAGAACCTGAATTATTAGCGAAATTAAATAAAGAAACCTACCAAAAAATCATGCAACCTCGTATGTTGAGTGGTCATTTTCAAGGTAGAGTTTTGAGTATGCTTTCAAAAATCATTCGTCCGAAACATATTTTGGAAATAGGAACCTATACAGGTTATGCGGCGTTATGTCTAGCAGAAGGAATGGCTGAAAACGGAACTTTAGACACCATTGATATTGAAGAAGAATTGGTTGATTTTCAGCGAAAATATTTTGATGCTTCGCCATGGAAAGACCAAATTTTTCAACACTTAGGTGATGCGGTAGCTATTATCCCAACTTTAAATAAAAAATTCGATTTGGTTTTTATTGATGCTGATAAAGAAAATTATGTGAATTATTTCCATTTAATAGTTCCCATGATGAATAAAGGTGGAATTATCTTATCCGATAATGTATTGTGGAGCGGAAAAGTTTTAGAAGAAGTAAAACCAAATGATAAAAGCACACCTGTTTTATTAGAATATAATCAATTGTTAAATACCGATCCAAGAGTGGAAACGGTCTTATTGCCTATTCGTGATGGTTTAACCGTTAGCCGAGTTTTATAATGACTTTTAAAGAAAAAATAAACCTATTTAGAAAAAGTATTACAAAAAACCTCTTTGTAAAAACAATTAACGAAACAAAATCAGTACAAAATAGCATTAAAAATCCCTCTGAAATAAAGAGAATACTAATTGTTAGACCTAATCACAGATTAGGAAATCAACTTCTAATCACGCCTTTATTACAAGAAGTAATTACTACTTTTCCTGAAGTAAAAATTGATCTTTTTCTGAAAGGTAATCTTGGTCCAATACTTTTCAAAAACTATCCCGAAGTAAATAAAATAATTGCGTTACCTAGAAAACATTTTAAAGAAATTATAAAATACTTAGGCTGTTGGTTTTACTTACGCAAAAACAATTACGATTTAGTCATTAATACCGTTAGCTACTCATCTTCTGGATCAATTGCTACTAAGATAACAAAATCAAAATATAAAGTATTTGGAAAAATTAAAGATTTAGATTCTTCTGTTCATAGCGATTATATGCATAATGCAAAACGTCCTATTTATGATTTTAGAGACGAAATCAAAGCATTAGGGATAGAAATTCCAAATAATAAAATTCCTAAAATTGATATTCGACTAAACTCAGATGAATTAAAAAAAGGAGCAGAAGATGTATTTGAAATTACTGGAAACACAAAAAAAACCATTTGCATTTTTACTTATGCTACTAATGAAAAGATTTACTCAAAAGAATGGTGGAATGCTTTTTATGAAATTTTAAGAAAAGAATGTAAAGACTATAATATCATTGAAGTTTTACCCGTTGAAAATGTTTCACAAATCGACTTTAAAACACCTAGCTATTACAGTAAAAACGTCAGAGAAATTGCCGCCTTTATAGCAAATACAGAACTTTTTATAGGTGCTGATAGTGGCATTATGCATTTATCAAATGCTACTAATACAACTACTATTGGGCTTTTTTCAGTAACAGACAAAAATTTATACCAACCTTATTATAATAATAGTTTTGGGATAGACACTAATGGAAAAAAAATTGATGCAATTTTAAAAGAAATCAAAACCGTTATTCCGTAATAATTCCTGTATTTAATTCGTATCGTTTGACTACATAATTGTATAGTTTATAAAACGAAAATCCGAAAAGTCCACCAAAGAAATAACCTGTTAAAATATCTCCAGGATAGTGTAATCCTAGATAAATTCTACTAAAAGCAAAGATTAGTGGAAACAAAAACAGTAAATAAGTGTGTTTGTAATATTTTCGAATAATCAAAACTATAAAAGTTGTTGAAGCCATAGAATTTGCAGCGTGACCAGAGAAGAAACCAAAAGATTTTCTAGTGATAACTTCACGCATTAAACCATCAAATTCGGGATTATTACAAGGGCGTAAACGTTCGAATGAATATTTGAATAAATTCGTAATTTGGTCAGTAAAGGTTAACAATACCGTTAAAAAAAGGATAATAATTCCCAAACCTTTCCAACCTAATTTCTTTTGAATTAAATAAAAAACTCCAACAAAAAGAGGTGACCAATAGATTTGTTTGGTGATAATTTTCCAAAAACCATCAAATGGTTCAGAACCCAATCCGTTTAAAAAAAGGAATAATTCTTTATCTAAGTTTATTAAGTGCTCCAAAATTACATTTGTCTTTTTATAGGTCCGGTAATATTTTCAATATCTTCTTTAACTTGCTCTAAAGGGTTTTGAACATCTAAATTAATGTTTTCCATAGGATTTACCATTTTAGTAATCCCTTCTTTTGCTTTAGCTATTTCTTCAGAAACTCCACCAGTTAAAGTATTCATATCTAATCCTGCTTCTTGAGTTCCTTTTTGGATTTCACTCTTAATTTCGTTGGTAGCATTTTTTAATTGCGCCATTCCTTTACCTAAAGCACGAGCAATATCTGGAATCTTATCTGATCCAAATAACATCAAAACAACTAAAATGATGAAAAACAATTCACCTCCTCCAATTCCAAACATTGTATATTTTTGAAAATTAACTTCGCAAAGTTACAAAGTTTTACACCTACTTTATCTTAAAGTAATCAAAAAAAAAGACTATCCGAAGATAGTCTTAATTCTTATTTTTTATCTAATGTATCAAATTTTGATACTATTTCTACTTTAGGCCAGTAATTGTTTTCAACATCTACATCGGCTGTTTCTAATTTAGGATCCAATTGAATTTTAACAACTTTTTTCTCTGTTGCAAAAACACGTTTTGCAGTATCATTGTTTCTTCTCCAAATTTGAGCAGGGAATTTTTGAATTTCGCTTGTTCCATCTTCAAATTGAAGCTCTACGATGATTGGCATGATTAATCCTCCTGGTTTTTCAAACTCTACTTCATAGAAATATTTAGGAGATTTTAAAGCATTCTTTTCTTCAGCTGTATAATTTTTATTTACATAGTCAGAAAGTGCTTGAACACTATTAACATCCATTGCTTTTTTTAATTCAGGTTTAAAATCAGGTGCATCTTCAGCAACTAAGTACAACATTGGTTCTCCATCGCTAATTTTTCTTCCTCTTCTATTAAACATAGCCTGAGTTTCTTTTGAAGCTTCTGTAGAAACATAATATTGTTTTACAGTTTTCACACCAATATCGGTATAATCTGTTGAATAGAACCAACCTCTCCAAAACCAATCTAAATCAACTGCAGAAGCATCTTCCATTGTTCTAAAGAAATCTTCTGGTGTTGGGTGTTTGAATTTCCAACGATTCGCATAAGTTTTGAATGCATGATCAAATAATTCATGACCCATGATAGTTTCTCTCAAGATATTTAAACCTGTTGCTGGTTTTCCATAAGCATTAGCTCCAAAGTTGTAAATATTTTCAGAATTTGACATAATAGGCTCTAAATATTTTTGATTTCCTTTCATATAAGGTACAATATTTTTAGCTGGACCTCTAGATGCAGGGAAATTTGGATCGAAAGAAGTTTCTGTTAAGTATTCTAAGAATGTATTTAAACCTTCATCCATCCAAGACCATTGTCTTTCATCAGAGTTTACGATCATTGGGAAGAAGTTATGTCCAACTTCATGAATAATAACACCTAACATTCCATATTTAATTCTATCACTTACGAAACCTTTTTCATCAGGACGACCGTAGTTCCAACAAATCATTGGATATTCCATTCCTTGATCTTCTGCAGAAACTGAAACTGCTTTTGGATAAGGATAATCAAATGTAAAATGAGAATACGTTTTTAAAGTATGTGCTACCGCTTTTGTAGATAAATCACCCCAAAGTGGATTTGCTTCTTTTGGATAAATTGAAATTGCTAATGGTTTGTTAGTTGGTAAATCAACTGCCATGGCATCAATTATAAATTTTCTTGAAGTTGAGAAACCAAAATCACGAACGTTTTGTGCTTTAAATTTCCATGTTTTCTTTTTATCTGAAAAGCTACTCTCTTTAGCAATCGCTTCTTCTTGGGTAACAATTACTACTGGCTTATCAAAAGTTTTTTCTGCTAATTCCCATCTTTTTACTTGTTCTGCGGTAAAAACTTCGCTTCTGTTTTGTAACACTCCTGTTCCTTCCATAACGTGGTCAGCAGGAACTGTAATATTTACTTCGTAATCACCGAAAGCTAAAGCAAACTCACCTCTACCCCAGAATTGCATGTTTTGCCATCCTTCTACGTCATTGTAAACAGCCATTCTTGGGAAAAACTGCGCCATTACATACAAACGGTTTCCATCAGGAAATTGCTCATATCCAGAACGACCATTATTGGCTTGTTCCTGATAATTTACAATATTGTACCACCACTTGATTGAGAAAGAAACCTTTTCGCCATTTTTTAATGGTTTAGGTAAATCAATACGCATCATGGTTTGATTGATGGTGTATTTCATTGGATTCCCCTTAGCATCTTTAACATATTCGATATTAAAACCTCCTTGAAAAGGGCTTCCCATGTATTTTTTTGCAAAACCACTTGTTGAAATCGCCTTGTCCATGTTTTGATTTTCTACTAAAGGCGTTTTAGAATCAGGTCTTTCGATATTTTGGTCTAATTGTACCCATAAATATTCTAACGATTCTTTAGCGTTGTTGTGATAAGTAATGGTTTCAGAACCATAAAGTTTTTTATTCTTATCATCTAACTCCAAATTCATTACATAATCTGCCTTTTGTTGATAATAAGCTGGTCCTGGAGCTCCAGAAGCGGTTCTAAACATATTAGGAGTTGCCATTTCGTCATACATTTGACGGAATTTATTCTCATTATAATGTCCAGGTTCGCGCTTTTTTTCTTCTGGTTTAACATCCTGAGCGATTGCTCCGAAAGTTACTGCTAAAGTCAAGAAAGCACTAAGTACAATTGATTTTTTCATAATATTTCAATTCTTTTAATAGTCAATTTTTTGTTGCGTATCACTATTAGTAAACAAAAAGCTATTTTTGTTACTATTAATATTTACATGAACAATATTTTGTTGCTCTTTATAAATATCTATTAATAATGAATTAAAGATTTCGAAGGTATTTATTTTTTTTGATATAGCAATTTTAGTATAAAAAATTAACACATCGCCTTCCACTTCTCTAGTTAAATAAACAATCTCTTGAGGTTTTTTATTGATAGAAATTTTAATATTTTCTTTAAGATATGTTTTAATTAATGTTTCAGCTTCGGGCAACTCTTTTGTTGAAGTTAAATACACTTTTTTCTTGTATTTTTTCTCCAAAGCTTTTTCCAAATCATCAATAAAAATTCGATGGGTAATTTCTATTCTTTTTTTATTTGGCACATAGTCGATTTGGGTTACCGAAACATAAAATTTGTGCCAAGCAAATGAGCTCAATAAAACTACTAAAACAATTGGAGTAAAATATCGTAAAAAGTTCTTCTTCATGTGGTAAAAATAGCAATTATTCTTTTTGATTTCCTAATTTGTATTCTTTTGCTTTTATAGTTAAATATTGAATTAGTTGTAATTCATATTCAGGTTTTAAAAACAATGATAAATCTTTAATTGGCATTTCGGCATATTGCAAAAACATTGGAATATCTTCATGCTTAATTTTCAAGGTTTCTGTAAAGAAATTATGTGTAAAACGTTCAAACATATGATCCGAGAATGATTTTGTTTGAATATCACGTTGTCTTCGTTCCTCAAAAACAAACTCTGAGTTCTTTTTTGGATTAGCTTTTATTCCGAGTAATTTCCCAATACCTTTACCTATTAACTTTAAATCAAAATTAGAACCATTAGGAGCTAATGGATTGTAAATTGCAGTATTTACAGGTGTTCCTAAACGAACATCATCCTCATAATATTTCACTGCCTTAGCATCAATACCACTGAAAGCTTCTCCATAAACCTGAATTCGTTTGGTATCTTCTTTTAAAGCTCCAGTTAAAGTGTAAGGAGTAATTTCTACTTCATTAAGCTCAGTAATTTTTAAATGCAATCTAATCTCAAGTTCTTCTAACCAAAAATCTTTTTCAGTTAGCACATATTTTTTAGAATCATAGGAAAGTCCCTGAATATACAATGTATCCGTTGCTTTTGCTTTAATCGAAAACTTTCCATCAACATTTGTAACAGCGCCAATATTTGAGGTGATGTTGAAAACCGTTAGATTTTCCACTTCAATGGAATCTGCTACTATTTTTCCTTTCAAAATTTTTCTCTCAACTTCTTGGGAAAAGAATAATTGACTAAAAAGAAACACAAAAAATAAAATCGGTTTATTTCTCATTCTTAAAGGATGTTGAAGCTTTTAACTCATTTATTTTTAAATATTCCACAGCAAGTTCTGATAGAATAAAAGTTGCCATTGTTTTATTTTTATCTTTCATTGCCGTAACAAATCGGCTATTCTCAACTACATAAAATAAAAAACCATCTACATAATCTACAGGAATTTTTAAAACATCCGTAAAATATTCTTTTTGATAATAATCGGCCGTTACATCAATTAAAAACTCTTTTTTCTCTACTTCAACTTCTTTTTTAAGCATTCTTGTTCTACCAGAAATCCAGTTAAGCAAAGGATCTAAACCTATTTTTGTGTTAGTACCATATAGTCCATCAAGATCGCTTGCCGCTTTAAGTTTTCGTTCTGCCGGTGTGTAGGTTTTTTGATTTTTTGGAATAATTCCTAAAGAAACTGCATTAATATTTTTATACTGAACAATCGTAACTTCTTCCAATTCATTAAGCTTAGATTTCATTTCTACAAACAACAAATTTTCACCAAAATCATCTTTTTCAATGATATGCTTTGTTGCAATTAAATGAATTGCGCTAAATTGTAACGTATCACCAATTGCAACTCGAATAGCAAAATAACCTCTATCATCGGTTGCAATTCCGATTCCTTTATTTAAATTTAAAATATGGATTCCTTCTAAACTACTAGAAGTAGAAACTACTTTTCCTTTTATAATTGTATCAGATTGAGCCCAACCCAACAAAGAGAAAAACATAAAAAAAAGAAGTAATCGTTTTATCATAAAGGAATTGTTTATTTGATATGTAAATGTAATTGGTTCTCTTCAAAATGAAATCCTAACAAGATGATAAACTTATGTTAAGACAAATTTGGTAGTTTTGTAAAAAAATAATCCATGAAAAATATAATTATTGCCAGCACTTCTACTTTACACGGAGGTGAATATTTAGACTATTTATTACCTGAATTGCAATCGTTCTTTTCTAATGTAAAAGAATTACTTTTTATTCCATATGCAAGACCTAGCGGAATTTCGCACGATGATTATACTAAAAAAGTTAGCGAAGCTTTTGTTAAAATTAATATCTCCGTGAAAGGAATTCACGAATTTGAAAACCCAATCGAAGCCCTTGAAAAAGCACAAGCAATTTTTACGGGTGGTGGAAATACTTTTTTATTGGTAAGTCAATTATATAAAAATAACGTTATTGACACCTTAGAAAAAGTAGTCAAAAACGGAACACCTTACTTAGGAACAAGCGCTGGTAGCAATATTTGTGGTTTAACAATGAGCACTACTAACGATATGCCAATTGTGTATCCGCCAAGTTTTAGAACCTTGGGATTTGTTTCATTCAATATCAATCCACATTATTTAGATCCGATTGAAGGTTCAACTCACATGGGTGAAACGCGTGAAACTAGAATCAATGAATTTCATCATTTTAATCCACAACCTGTTGTAGGATTAAGAGAAGGAAGTTGGTTAGAAGTGAAAGGCGATTCTGTAAAATTAAAAGGAACTTTAACAGCAAGAATTTTCAAGAGAAACGAAACTCCTTTTGAAGTAGCTCCAGAAACCGAATTAAACGAATTGAAATAAAAAAAGCCTTGCAAATGCAAGGCTTTTTTTTGTGGAGCGGAAGACGAGGCTCGAACTCGCGACAACCAGCTTGGAAGGCTGGAGCTCTACCAACTGAGCTACTTCCGCAGGTGATAATTTTTAAAACTTTATCTTGTTTTAGAGCGGAAGACGAGGCTCGAACTCGCGACAACCAGCTTGGAAGGCTGGAGCTCTACCAACTGAGCTACTTCCGCATAACAAAAGCGTTAACTTTTGTGGGTGCAAATATACTTTAAAAGTTTTGGTAATTGCAAATTTTTTTTGATATTTTTTTCAAAGCTATTGTACTAACTTTACCCTAGAATTAAAGCTTTTCCCTAAAATATTAACTATTAATTAGTTATATAATTATGAAAATAAAAAAAATCAGTTCGATTGAAACATATCCTGTACGACATGAAGTTTTAAGAAAAGGAAAACCAATCGAAACTTGTCAGTTTAAAGGCGATGATGATGAAAATACGACTCATTTTGGATTGTTTTTAGAAAACAAACTTGTTGGAATCATCTCCATTTTTAAAGAAAACAATACTTTATTTCCAGAATTAAATCAATTTCAAATTAGAGGAATGGCGATTTTAGAAGTGTTTCAAGGAAAAGGATTTGGAGCCGAATTAGTAAAAGAAGCTGAAAATCATTGCATTAATTTGAATGCCGATTTAATTTGGTTCAACGCACGAGAAAACGCGGTTCCGTTTTACAAAAAATTAGATTATAAAATTATTGGCGATTCTTTTCTTATTCCTGATGTTGGCATTCATTTTGCGATGTACAAGAAAATGCACCGAGAAGATTTTCAATAATTCTTCTTATATTTATATCAGAATTGCTGCTCTCTATGAAAAAAATTACTTTTTTATTTCTTATACTCTCTGTTATTTCTTGTAAAAAGGAACCCTTACCTATTGCGTTTGACAATAGTATTATAAAAGATACCGTTTTAAATATTATTATTAGACCCGTTCATCCTGATTTACTAAGCAATAAATCCGACAGTATAAAATTGTACTATCAAAAAATGAATTTTCATGAAATTTGGTATTTAGATGAAAACCGAAAGGATTTGATTAATGAAATTAAGTTTTGCTATCAAGAAGGTTTAAATCCTGAAGATTATGAAATTAAAATTATTGAAGATTTAGAAAGCAAAAGAGCAAAATTAAATGATGAAGACATTGTAAAATACGACATTCTACTTACCGAAACCTTTGAAAAATTAGCCAACCATCTCCACAAAGGAAAATTAAACCCAAAAGAATTATATACCGATTGGGATTTAAAACCAAAAGAAATAGCACTTTCTCCATTATTAGAAAAAGGGATTAAAGAGAAAATGATTGCATCAACCTTTAAAGATTTAAAACCGAATCATATTGTTTACCAATTACTTAAAAAAAGTTTAGTTGAAATTGATAAATTTCCAAACGTAACCTTTGAAAAAATAATTACAAAAAACAAAATTGTTGTAAACGACACTTTACCTGAAATGGTAAAAATTAAAAAGAGATTGGCGTATTGGAAAGATTACAAAAACAAAGATAGCATCATTACTTGGGCTTACGATACTTTGACTCTTAAAGCAGTAAAACGCTTTCAAGCACGTCATGGATTAGCTCCTGATGGCGTTATCGGAATTGGAACACTTAGAGCTTTAAACACCACTAAAAACGAACGAATTGAACAAATATTTGCCAATTTAGAACGTTGGCGTTGGTATCCTTCCGATTTAGGCGAAAAATATTTGATTGCCAATATTCCAGATTACATGTTGCATTATGTAAAAAATAATGACACGATTGCTTCACATCGAATTGTGGTGGGAACTCCAAAGAGAAAAACTCCAATTTTGAGTTCCAAGTTATCTAATTTTGTTTTCAATCCAACTTGGACAATTCCGCCTACTATCATCAAAGAAGATTTAACTCCTGAGGCATCAAAAAACCGAAATTATTTTCCATCAAGAAGACTAACAATATACAATAGTCATGGAAAAGAAGTGAGTCCATACGAATGGAATCCGGCAAAAGCAAACAATTACAAATACGTTCAAAAACCCGGTTATAATAACTCATTGGGGTTGGTGAAATTCAATTTTGTTAACCGCCATTCCGTTTATTTACACGACACCAATCATCGCGATTATTTTGTAAAAACGTATCGTTCATTAAGTTCGGGCTGTGTACGAGTTGAAAATCCATTGGTTTTAACCAAACAAATATTAACTGAAATCAATCCAGAAAAATGGAGCGGAGGCGAAATTGATTCCATTCTGAAACAAGAAAAAACAAAAACAGTGTCTATTAAAGACACTGTGAATGTATATTTGTTTTATTGGACGAGTTGGATTGAAAATGACAAACTGCAATTTAGAGATGACATTTACGAACTCGATAAAGCATTATTTCAAAAACTAAGGAATCGCGATTAATAAAACTTTGCGTTAGCAAAACCAATAAAAAAAGCGATTACATAAATAACAACTTGAAATCAAATCCACATTTATGAAACTAGTTTAGATTTTGCCACATAAGCTCTTGATGGGTGATAAATGAAAATACAAGATTTTCCTTTGATCGTTTCTATTAATTCTTTGTGTATTTCATAAGGAACAGCAGGACAACCTTGACTTCTTCCTAATCTTCCCGTATTTTTAATAAACGATTTACTTACATAATCAGCTCCGTGAACTACAACTGCTCTATTTCTAGCGTTATCGTTAATTCCATATTCCATTCCGTCTAAACGTAAAGACAAACCGTGTTTTCCTGTGTAAGTTTCACCAGTGATATAAAAACCTAAACTACTTTTAAAAGATTCGCTTGCATTAGAAAAATCAGTTGCATATTCAGAACCCGAATTTCTTCCATGAGAAACTAATGATTTTAAAATTACTTTTTGTGTTTTCATATCAACAACCCACATTCTTTCTTGAGATGATGACAAGCTAAAATCAACTATGGTTAAAATTTCATTTTGAATTTTCCCCAATTGCTTTAATTGCTCATATCCTTCAAAAGCTGCAATAAAACTTTCAAAAGAAGGTAAAGAAAAACCATTGGCATCAATAACTGAGTAAAATGATTTAGTCTTAGCTTCAAAAGTAGCTTTCGCATTTGCAGCAATTAATTTTGGATCTGTTGATGTAACTTCATTCTTAGTGCCTTCTGTTGTATTTAAAGGCTTGAACGAAAAAACGCAAAATAAAATTAGGGGCAAAAATCTGTAAATCATTGTTAATCTTGTAGTTATATTATTGTTGTGATGTGCCAAATATATTTATTTTTTTTAAACCTGCAAACTTTTTTATGCATTTTATCGAAAATTTTAACCTTTCGTCGATTATTCCCACAAAAGTTAAACATTATATAAAAAAAGTAGACATATAAAGTAATCCAATATTTTTGCAATCAAAATTCATTACATGACAAACAAATTCGGCATCACTATATTTATTTGCTTCACAAGCTTTCTTTTGTCATTTTCACAAACAAAAAAAAGTGTATCTACAAAGAAAACAACTGAAACCATTTCAATTGATGCTGAATTAAACGAAGCTTCGTGGAAAGATGCTGAAATCGCTACCGACTTTGTTTCTCTAGAACCTAAAAACGGAACACCAATTCCAGAAGAATTTAAAACCGAGGTTAAAATACTATACTCAAACGATGCTATATATATAGGTGCAAAATTGTACGACCCAAATCCAGAGAAAATTTTAAAAGAATTGGTAGAACGCGACGAAATTGGCACTTCGGATTTTTTTGGGATTTTTATTAATGGTTACAACGATGGCCAGCAAGAATTTAGATTTTTCGTTACTGCTGCCAACGGACAAATCGACACCAACTTTACTTCTGCGGAAGGTGAAGATGGTTCTTGGAACGCTATTTGGGAAAGCAATGCAAAAATTACGGATTTTGGCTATGTGGTTGAAATGAAAATTCCTTATGCCGCACTACGTTTTCCTGAAAAAGAAAAACAAACTTGGGGACTTAACTTTTTTAGAGAAGTTAGAAGAGAACGTCAAAAATACACTTGGAGTCCTATTGATAATAAAATTGGAGCCATTTCGCAACAAGCCGGAATTTTAACTGGAATCGAAAACATCAAAACCCCTACCCGATTGTTCTTAATACCTTATTCTTCCTTTTATCTTTCAGGAAGTGACGCTCAAAAAACAAAAGGCGAATTAAAAGGAGGATTGGATGTTAAATATGGAATTAATGACGCTTTTACTTTGGATGCGATTTTAGTTCCCGATTTTGGTCAAACTAAATATGATAATGTAATTTTAAACTTAGGTCCTTTCGAACAACAATTTAACGAAAACCGTCCTTTCTTCACAGAAGGAACTGACTTATTTAGCAAAGGAAATTTATTGTATTCGAGAAGAATTGGACAAACCCCTGATTTGAATTTAAACATAGCTGCAAATGAATCGGTAGCGTATCCCGGAGCTGTAAATTTATTAAATGCAATGAAAATTTCAGGTCGCGATAAAGATGGTTTGGGAATTGGTTTTCTTAATGCAATCACTGAAAAAACAATGGCAACCGCAACAAACTCTATCGATAATTCAACTCGACAAGTAGAAGTTTCTCCTTTGACAAATTATAATGTGATGGTTTTTGACCAACGATTTAATCAAAATTCATCGGTAACTTTCATCAACACAAATGTAACACGAAACGGAAGTTTTAGAGATGCCAACGTAACCGGATTATTATTCGACTTGAACAACAAAACCAACAAATACAATCTTTCTGGAGGATTAAAATCGAGCAGTATTAATGATGTTGAAAATAAAAACGGTTATAATGCATCGTTATATTTTGCAGAAACAAACGGAAAATTTAGATATAGTTTCGGAAGCGAATACATGTCAAAAGATTTCGAAATAAACGATTTAGGAATTAATTTCAGAACCAACTATTATTCGTTTTCTGGAAACACCAACTTTCGTATCCTAAACCCAAATAAAACTTTCAACACCTTCAGAATTAACTTAAATTCTTACTTTGAATTTTATACGCCAACAAACCAAATTCAAGCGAGTAATTTCAATGTTAACTTAAATTCTACAAACAAGAAAAATCATTATTTTGGCGCTGGAATCAACTTTAACCCTTTCAAAAATTACGATTATTACGAACCGCGTGTTGCCGATAGATATTTCGTAAATCCTACAAATATTGGTGGATTTTTATATTTTTCATCGAATTACAATTATAAATTTGCTGTAGACATCAATCCCTATATAACCCACGTTATAAACCAAAACAGATATGAAGCAGGGATAAATGTTAGTCCAAGATATCGATTTAACGACAAATTTTCTTTATCATACAGTTTTGATTATTTCAAACAGCAAAATGACATTGGTTTTATTGATTTTGAAGGCTCAAATATCATTTTTGCCAGAAGAAATAGAGATACTTATACGAATTCAATATCTAGTAAATTTTCGATAAGCAGCGTGATGAATTTTAATTTATCGGTTAGACATTATTGGTCTTTGGCTGAAAACAACAAAATCAACAACTTAAATGAAGATGGAAGTTTAGCACTAAACACCACTTATACAGGTAATAAAAACTCAAACTTTAGCACTTGGAATTTAGATTTAAGTTATTCATGGTGGTTTGCTCCAGGAAGTCAAATGTCGATTTTATACCGAAATAATGCTGCAACTTTTGACAGAACTATTAATAAAAATTTCAATTCGAATTTTTCTAATTTATTACAGGACAATTTGAATCATATTTTATCAATAAGTGTTCGTTATTTTATCGATTACAACCAAGCCAAAAACTGGATTAGAAAAGGTTAAACCACTTAATCGTTTTCGTAATTTTAAGTCGGATTTTCATCTAAAAATTTACCAATTGTTTATCTTTGTACAAACACACAAAAATGAACAAAAAAGTAATTTTAATGATATTGGACGGTTGGGGAAAATCGCCCGATCCAAAAGTTTCTGCAATAGACAACGCCAACACACCTTTCATTGACAGTTTATATACCAAATACCCAAATGCACAATTAAGAACCGATGGTTTAAACGTAGGTTTACCCGATGGTCAAATGGGAAATTCAGAGGTAGGTCATATGAATTTAGGCGCTGGAAGAATCGTTTACCAAGATTTAGCCAAACTGAATTTAGCGGTTGAACACAAAACCATGAGTCAAGAAAAACCACTTATGGATGCTTTCGATTATGCCAAAAAGAACAATAAAGCAATTCACTTCTTAGGATTAGTTTCAGATGGTGGCGTGCATTCTCATACTTCGCATTTAAGAGGTTTGATTGATGCTGCTCAAGAAAGTGGTGTTCAAAAAATGTTTGTTCATGCCTTTACCGATGGTCGTGATGTAGATCCAAAATCAGGAGCAAAATACATTTCTGATTTAGAAAATTATCTTCAAAATACCAATGCAAAATTAGCTTCTGTAATTGGAAGATACTATGCAATGGATAGAGACAAACGTTGGGAAAGAGTAAAATTAGCTTACGATTTAGTAGTAAATGCAGAAGGAAATCACTCAAAAAATGCGGTTACGACTATCAACGAAAGTTATGCAAATAATGTAACCGACGAATTTATCCAACCTATTGTGATGGTGGATAAAAACAACAATCCTGTTGCGAAAATTCAAGACGAAGATGTGGTTATTTTCTTCAATTTCAGAACCGATAGAGGAAGAGAATTAACCGAAGTTTTATCGCAAAAAGACTTCCACGAATTCAACATGCACAAACTGAATTTGTATTATGTTACGATGACCAATTACGATGAAACCTATGAAAATGTTCACGTAATTTACGACAAAGACAACATTACAGAAACACTTGGCGAAGTTTTAGAAAAAGCCAATAAAAAACAAATTCGTATTGCTGAAACCGAGAAATATCCGCACGTAACCTTTTTCTTTTCTGGCGGAAGAGAAGAACCTTTTGTAGGTGAAACGCGTATTTTGAAAAATTCTCCAAAGGTAGCTACTTACGATTTACAACCTGAAATGAGTGCTTTCGAATTAAAAGATGCTTTAGTTGAAGAACTTAAAAAAGGTGAAGTTGATTTTGTCTGTTTAAACTTTGCTAATGGTGACATGGTGGGTCATACAGGTGTAATGGAAGCAGCAATTAAAGCTTGCGAAGCCGTTGATGTTTGCGTTAAAGAAGTGGTTGAAACCGCTTTAGAAAACAATTACACCACAATAATCATTGCCGACCATGGAAATTGCGAAACGATGATAAATCCAGATGGTTCGCCAAATACAGCACACACTACAAATCCAGTTCCAATTATTTTAGTTGATAAAGAATTAAATAACATTCAAAATGGTGTTTTAGGCGACATCGCTCCTACTATTTTAGAGTTAATGGGAATTAAAAAACCAGAAGTAATGACTTGTAAATCATTATTATAAATAACGACTCAAATAAATTTAAAAAAGAGATTCATTAACTTGAGTCTCTTTTTTTATATAACAATTGCAAATTAAAAGTTAAACTTTTATAAGTTGATAGTATTACTATTATATTTGCATTCATAAATATTATGTCATGCAAAATTTACTATCCAATTTAAAAATAACCATCAACGAAAAACTCTATGTTAAAGATCCTGAAACTTCAGAATTAGGACGTAATATCCTAAAAAATAGCATCATACTAATTGACGAAATAGGATTTGAAGCATTTACGTTTAAAAAATTAGGTGAGAAAATTCAATCTAACGAAAGTTCTATTTATCGTTATTTCGAAAACAAGCACAAACTATTGGTTTATTTAACCTCTTGGTATTGGTCTTGGATGGAATATAGAATGGCATTTGCTACAACAAACGTTTCTAATCCGATTGAAAAACTAGAAAAAGCGATTAAACTCGTTACTGAGAATATAGTTGACGATAATGCAACTCCACATATTAATGAAGAAATTCTAAATCGAATAATCGTGGAGGAATTTACGAAAACCTTAATGACTAAAGAAGTTGACAACGAAAATAAAGAAGGTTTTTTCTTAGTTTATAAAAGAGTTATCAATCGTATAATCGACATCATAAAAGAAGTAAATCCAGAATATCCATACGCAAAAAGTTTAGCTTCAAACATTGTCGAAGGTGCGCTGCATCAACATTTTTTAAAAAATCATTTAAAAACTATTACCAACTTATCTGAAAAAGAGTGCGCAACCGAATTCTATACAGATATGGCTAAAAAAATATTACTATGACACCATTAAAAAGATTCAAAAACCTCATTTTAATAGACAAACAAGATATTTATCAAATCTTCTTGTATTCTATTATAGCTGGATTAATCAGTTTGTCTTTACCTTTGGGAATCCAATCAATCATCAACTTTATTCAGGCTGGAAAAGTTAGCACTTCTTGGATAATCTTAGTAGTTATTGTTGTGGTTGGAGTAGCTTTTGTAGGATTACTAAAAATCATGCAATTTAGAATCACCGAAAACTTACAACAAAAAATATTTGTGCGTTCCTCATTTGAATTTGCATATCGTTTTCCGAAAATAAAATTCAATGAACTACACAATCAATATCCGCCAGAATTAGCGAATCGATTTTTTGATACTTTAACAGTTCAAAAAGGATTTACTAAACTTTTATTGGATATTTCTGGAGCTGCTTTGCAAATCTTTTTCGGTATTATTTTACTTTCTTTATATCATTCCTTTTTTATCTTTTTTGGCCTTATACTTTTGATATTGTTGTATTTGATTTTCAAAATCAACTTCAATATAGGATTAGAGACCAGCTTAAAAGAATCGAAATACAAGTATAAAATTGCACATTGGTTACAAGAAATTGCTAGAAATCATTTGAGTTTCAAAAGCAATTCAATTTTTAATTATTCGCTACACAAAAACGATAAATTGGTTAATGAATATCTGAAACAAAGAGAAAGTCATTTTCAGGTTTTGATGAAGCAATTTGTTCAACTAACGGGATTTAAAATTTTAATCACTGCTGGTTTATTAATAATTGGAGGATTATTAGTAATCAACCAACAAATGAACATTGGACAATTCGTTGCAGCTGAAATTATCATTTTGAGTATTATTGCAGCGGTTGAAAAGCTATTTTCTGGATTAGAATTGTTTTATGATGTATTAACTTCTTTAGAAAAATTAGGTTCTGTTGTGGATATGGAATTAGAAGAAGATATTCAAAATTCAAATTATTTAGTGGATCGAAATAAAATTACGATTGAAACTGAAAACGTTTCTTTTTCATATCCAAAATCAGATAAAGAAATACTAAAAAACATTAATTTATCGATTGAGCCAAAACAACACACCTTAATTTTAGGTGAAAATGGTTCTGGAAAAACAACTTTAATTCGTTTGTTAGCGCGATTAATTGAACCAACATCGGGAAGTATTTTTATCAATAATACCAATTACAAAAAGTATTCATCTGACGAATATCGCTCAAAAATTGGAATTATCACAGCTCATGAAATGCCTTTTGAAGGTACAATTTTAGAGAATATCACTTGTAATAATCCAGAAATTAAAATGGAAATGGTTTTTGATTTAATCGAAAAATTAAAACTAACCGAAGCCATCAAAGCACTTCCTCAAGGATTAGATACTAGGATTTCATCTGAAGGAAAACAAATCAATTCTTCAACAATACAAAAAATTGTATTAGCTCGTTGCATCATCAATGAACCAAAATTATTGTTCTTAGAAAATCCTTTAGACAAATCAGACGAACAAACTTGTAAAGAAATCATTGATTTCTTGAGTGAAGAAAAACATCCATGGACATTAGTTGTTGCAAGTAAAAACAATTATTGGAAACAAATTTGTAAGCAAACCATTCTTTTAGAAAAAGGTGAAATTAAATCCATTTAAGCCATGCTAAACATCACAAAAAATAGAATTGATCAATTCGTAAAGTTAGAGCAATTCAAATCAGGACAAATATTTAAAGAACAGAAGCATTACAAAGTAATTCGAAAGATTATTTGGGCTTTTGTTATCATGGTGGTTTTATTTCTTTTTCTTCCTTGGACTCAAAACATACAAGGAACAGGGAATGTAACCACTTTAAAACCAAATCAGCGTCCGCAAACCATTCAAACCATTATTGGTGGCCGAATCGAAAAATGGTTTGTAAACGAAGGTGATTTTGTTAAAAAAGGTGATACTATTTTGTTTATTTCCGAGATAAAAGAAGATTATTTAGATCCAAATTTGATTGAAAATACAGGAAATCAAGTAAAAGCTAAAGAAAATGCAGTTACTTCTTATGCTGATAAAGTAAAAGCATTAGAAGCTCAAATGGGCGCAATTCAAAATGAAAAAAATCTGAAATTAAAACAAGCGCAAAACAAATTAAAACAGTCGTATTTAAAAGTACAAAGTGATAGTATTGATTTTGAAGCAACAAAAACACAGCTTAAAATTGCTAAAACTCAATATACACGTTCTGTAAACTTAAACAAAGAAGGTTTAAAACCAATGACCGATGTGGAAGAAAAACGCATGAAATTACAAGAAACGGAGGCAAAAATTATTACACAAGAGAACAAATATATTACTAGTAAAAACGAGGTTTTAAATGCGACTATGGAGCTTAACAGAATTAGCGCCGAATATGCCGAAAAAAACGCAAAAGCAAGTAGCGACAAACAAACTGCTTTGAGTTCTCAATTTGATACTGAAGCACAAGTAAACAAACTTAAAAACCAATATAAAAACTATCAAATTAGAAATGGATTGTATTACATTACAGCTCCACAAGATGGCTATGTTAACCGTGCTTTGCAATCTGGTATAGGCGAAACCATAAAAGAAGGGACTTCTGTGGTTAGCATTATGCCTTCAAAATATGATATTGCTGTGGAAACTTATATTAATCCTGTTGATTTTCCTTTAATAAATAATGGTGAAAAAGTAAGAGTTTGGTTTGATGGATGGCCTACAATTGTTTTCAGTGGTTGGCCTGATGTTTCTTACGGAACTTTTGGAGGAATCATTGTTGCCAAAGAAAATTTCATTAGTCCAAACGGAAAATACCGAGTGCTAATTGCTCCCGACCCGAATGATAAAAAATGGCCAAAGCAACTAAGCATCGGAGCTGGAACTCAAACTTTAGCATTGCTAGACGATGTGCCAATTTGGTTTGAAATTTGGCGAACTCTAAATGGATTCCCTCCTAATTTTTACCAACCTGCAACCGAAAACACTAAAAAATAATGAAATCGAAACTATTTTATATCTTCATTTTCATTTGTAGTTCAATGAATTTATTTGGGCAAAATAACCCAACAGAATTCACGTACAATGAATTTTTAGGTTATGTAAAAAAATATCATCCGTTAGTAAAACAAGCCGATTTAAAACTGAACGAAGCACAAGCTAATTTAATGCAAGCGCGAGGTGCTTTTGATCCAAAAATTGAAGTTGATTTCAATGAAAAACAATTCAAAGACAATCAATATTATTCTATTTTAAATAGCAGTTTTAAAATTCCAACTTGGTACGGAATTGAGCTAAAAGCAGGATTTGACAACTCTGAAGGAATATACGTAAATCCAGAAAACACATTACCAAACAGCGGATTAACTTCGTTTGGAATTTCGGTTCCTGTGGGGCAAGGTTTGTTCATTAATCAGCGAATGGCTGATATTAGAAAAGCAAAAATTGCACAAAATTTAAATGCTGCCGAACGCAATTTACAGGCAATTGATGTTTTGTATGAAGCTTCTGTAAGTTATGCAAACTGGAAAAGAGCTTTTGAAGAAGTAAAATTATATGAAAATTACCTGGTTAACGCTTCAAATCGATATAAAGGAATTGAAAAATTAATCTCAGAAGGCGACAAACCAGCAATTGACAGCATAGAAGCCGGAATTGTTGTAAAAACCAGATTGTTAAACTTAGAAGATGCTAAATTAAAACTTATTAAGGCGAAGTTAGAATTATCAAACTATTTATGGTTAGAAAATAATGTCCCTTTAGAATTAAAGGATGATTTAACACCAGAAATTACATTATCAAAAACGATAAAAGAAGTTTTACAAATAAACGAATTAAACCCAATTGACTTAAACAATCATCCAAAAATAAAAGCTTTAGACGCCAAAATCGCGATGCTTAAAGTAGACAAAAAACTAAAAGCCAATGCGCTATTACCCAAACTTGATGTAAGTTATAATTATTTATCCGAACCAAGTTATATTGATAATTATCGCTTTGAGGATTATAAAATTGGAGTAAATTTCTCTTTTCCGCTTTTTTTAAGAAAAGAAAGAGCTGGAGTAAAATTAGCTACTATTAAAATTCAAGACACCGAATTTGGATTGCAATTCGAACGAAAAAGTTTAGAAAACAAGATAAAATCGCAACAACAAGAAATTGCCTCTTTAGAAAAACAAAGAGAATATATCCGAAAACTAATTCAAGATTACAACACGCTATTGAATGCGGAAGATCGCTTATTTGAAATGGGAGAAAGTTCGTTGTTTGTAATTAATTCGAGAGAAAACACCTTGGTAAGTTCACAAATAAATGAAATAGCTTTAGAAAATCGGTATTTGAATGCTATAATTGGTTTGTATAAAACTTTGGCAAACCCCAAATAAACTAAAAAGCCTTCGCGATGCGAAGGCTTTTTGCGTTTTATATCCAAAAAGTATATTAATAACGACCTCTTGAGTTGTTATCTCTATTATTAGAATAACCACCTCTACTTCCACCAGCATTACGATCGAAGCTTCTTCTTTCGCCTTCTGGTTTTGGTTCAGATTTGTTAACAACGATTTTTCTACCTTCGATAGTTCCACCGTTTAATTCGTCGATTGCTTTTTGAGCTTCAGCATCATTAGCCATTTCAACAAATCCAAATCCTTTACTTCTTCCGGTAAATTTATCAGAGATAATTTTAACTGATTCTACAGCTCCATACTCTTCAAAATAACCTCTTAAATCTGCTTCCTCTACACTGAAAGGAAGACTTCCTACAAAAATATTCATCTATGAAAAATTTAATTCCTTACAAAGGTAGGCTATTTAATGTTGTCAAAAGGTTAAAGTTTGATTTATTTTCAAAAACAACCCATTTTAGCTAAAAAATTCAAAATCAAAAGGTTAGTTTTTTGAAAAAAATTTAATAAAAAAAGACAACCTTACGATTGTCTTTCTATTACTAACTCAACTTTTTATTATTTATGGCCACCTGTCATATCGTAATAAGCACGTTCTATTGCTTCTTGATGATTAGGATGTGCAATTTTTACTAACTCTGCAACTCTTTGTTTTAATGTTTTTCCGTATAAATCAGCAATACCATTTTCAGTAATGATATAATGTGCGTGAGCTCTTGTTGTTACTACTCCAGCACCTTGTTTTAAATAGGGCACAATTCTACTTTCTCCTCTTTTGGTAATTGAAGGTAGAGCAATAATCGCTTTTCCTCCTTCACTTAATGATGCTCCACGAATAAAATCCATCTGACCTCCAACTCCAGAATACATAGTACTTCCGATAGAATCCGCACAAACTTGACCAGTTAAATCTACTTCGATAGCGGAATTAATCGCCACCATTTTAGGGTTTCTACGAATTCTAGCGGTATCATTCACCATTGAAGATTCCTTCATTTCGATAAACGGATTATCATCCACAAAATCATACAAACGTTTTGATCCCATTAAAAAAGTAGCTAGAGCTCTTCCACGTAAAGTTCCTTTGTAGTTACAATTGATAACGTCGTTTTCTATTAAATCTATAACACCATCTGAAAACATTTCGGTGTGTAATCCTAAATCTTTGTGATTGGTTAATTTACTTAAAGCCGCGTTTGGAATAGAACCAATTCCCATTTGAAGCGTACTTTTGTCCTCAATTAATGAAGCTACATACGTTCCTATTTTTTCTTCTTCGGCTGTAAATGGCGTTACATCATGTGCAAAAATTGGTAAATTAACTTCTACTAAATAATCAATTTCTGAAACGTGTAAAATTCCATCACCAAAAGTTCTTGGCATTTGCGGATTAACCTGAGCTATTACAATTTTAGCATTTTCAATTGCCGCTACCGAAGCTTCAACCGAAACCCCTAAAGAACAATATCCATGACTATCGGGAGGTGAAACGTGAATGAATGCTACATCTAATTTCACCACATTTTTTCTAAACAATAATGGTAATTCACTCAAAAAAACAGGTGTATATGAACCATTTCCTGCTTTTAAAGTATGACGCACATTGGCTCCAATAAAAAAGGAATTCACATGAAAACTTTCAGCTAATTCTGGATTTGCATAAGGTGCATCTCCTTCTGTGTGCAAATGACATAGTTCTACATTTCTAAGCTCTGATGCTCTATCTGTTAATGCTTTTGTTAAGATTGTCGGTGTAGCAGCAGCAGCCTGAACGTAGACCCTATCACCACTTTTTATTACTTGTACAGCTTCCGCTGCAGTTACATATTTTCCCATACCTAATGAAATTTATACTGCAAAATTATGCCCTAATTTAGGGATAAAATATGACAATTCTCATATTTAGTTAGCCGTTTTGGGTTAAAGCAATCGGAGCATCAAATTAAAATTGAATTATGAATTTGTACTTATAATTGAACTTGAATTCGTACTTTTGCTTCGAAATTTCACATTATGATTGTAATAAAAACTTTAGAAGAAATTGAATTAATGCGTGAAAGCGCTTTGATTGTTTCTAAAACATTAGGAATGATTGCGAAGGAAATTAAACCTGGCGTAACTACTTTATATTTAGACAAATTAGCAGAAGATTTTCTTCGTTCGCACGGAGCGGAGCCTGCATTTTTAGGTATGTATGGCTTTCCAAACTCACTTTGCATGAGTCCAAACACACAAGTAGTTCATGGTATTCCAAATAATGTTCCGTTACAAGATGGCGATATTATTTCAGTAGATTGTGGTGCTTTTAAAAATGGTTTTTATGGTGATCATGCTTACACTTTTGAAGTAGGTGAAGTAGCCCCAGAAACTAAAAAATTATTACAAGTTACTAAAGAATCACTTTACGTGGGAATTCGTGAAACTAAAGTAGGAAATCGTGTAGAAGATATAGGACATGCAATTCAGCAATATTGTGAAAGTCATGGTTATGGTGTAGTTCGCGAATTATGCGGACACGGTTTAGGTAGAAAAATGCACGAAGATCCAGAAGTTCCTAATTACGGAAAACGTGGTCGTGGAAAAAAATTAGTCAACGGAATGGTGATTGCCATCGAACCAATGATTAACATGGGTACCAAAAACATCAAACAACATAAAGACGGTTGGACAATTACTACTGCAGACGGAAAACCAAGCGCTCATTTTGAACACGATGTTGCAATCGTTGACGGAAAACCTGAGTTGCTATCTACTTTTGCCTATATCTATGAAGCTTTAGGAATTGTGAGTAATGAAGAGGATGGCTTAAGACAAAAAACCTTAGTGCTGTAATGAAAAAACTATTCAAACTTATACTTAACACCATTCCTCGTCCGATATTGATTCGGTTGAGTATTGTGGTGCGTCCTGTTTTGGCTTTTTTATTAAAGGGAAGTCGTTTTACCGATCCTATTGATGGAAAAAGCTTTCGTATGTTTTTACCTTATGGATATGGAACACAACGAAACAACGTGTTGTCACCAAGCACGCTTTCTTTAGAAAGACATCGTTTGTTATGGCTATATTTACAAAACGAAACGGATTTTTTTACCGCTCCAAAAAAAGTATTACACTTTGCTCCTGAGCAAGAATTTTACAAGCGTTTTAAAAAACAATCGAATTTAGATTACACTACTACCGATTTATTTTCACCATTAGCTGATGTTAAAGCAGATATTTGCAACTTACCATTTGAAGACAATTCATACGATATCATTTTATGTAATCATGTTTTGGAACATATTCCGGATGACACTAAAGCCATGCAAGAATTATATCGCGTTTTAAAACCAGGCGGAATGGGAATCTTTCAAATTCCACAAGACTTATCAAGAGCGACTACTTTTACAGATGATTCTATTACTGATCCAAAAGAAAGAGCAAAAATCTTCGGACAATATGACCACGTGAGAGTTTATGGTAGAGATTACTTTGATAAACTAAGAAGTATTGGTTTTAAGGTTGACGAAGTAGATTATACCAAAAAAATTGCACCTGAATTAGTAGAAAAATACTGTTTAGCAAAAGGAGAAATTATTCCGGTTTGTTATAAATAAATTTTACTTAGATGCTGAAATGAATTCAGCATGACAAAAAAATCTATACTTTTTATAAATAAAAAAATCCCGCAATCATTACAATTGCGGGATTTTGAATTTAATAAAAACCTATCTATTCTTCTGGCATTAACATACCAATTACTTTATCTTTAGCCAAATATTTCTTAGCTACATCTTGAAGTTCTTTAACGGTTAAAGCATTCAATTTAGCTTCAAAATCAAATACTTCTTCTGGATTTACTCCGTCAGTATATTGACGTTTTAAAACTGCCATCCAGTAGCGATTATCTTTTAAACTTTCTTTGTATTCTAATCTTGATGCTTCTTTAAATTTATCCAAATCTTTTTGTTCTGGACCATTAGTAACCATTTTGTTTAATTCTCTTAAAGCAGATTCCGTAAGTTTTTCAGCATTTTCTGGTCCGCATGGGAAAGAAATTGAGAAATTATAACTTCCGTAAGGTACTTTATTCATACTTCCTCTTGCTCCTACTCCATACACACCACTTTCGTTTTCTCTTAATTCTTCTACTAATTTAATTGTTAATACTTCACCTAATGCTTTGAAAGCAAATGCTTCTTTAGCATCGTATTTTGTATCACCATAAATCATGATGTTCACTGTGCTTTTTGGATCTTTTCCTTTGTTTACCACTTTTTTGTGCGAACCTTTAAGCATTCTATAACCTAAATCTTTAGCACTTTCTTTAGTGTTTTTATCAGAAGGTAATGATGCTATATATTTTGCAGCAAAAGCTTCCAATTGCGCTTCATCAAAATTTCCAACAATATAGAAATTAAAATCAGCTGCATTTGCAAAACGCTCTTTGTATTTTTTATACGCTAATTCATAATCCGCTTTATCAAAATCTTCTTCTTTTGGAAACCCTTTATATCTTGGATTTTCTTTATTCAAATAGGTATAAAATTCATTTGAAAAATAAGACGCTGGTTGCGACATCATATTTGCCATAAACCCTTTTTGCTTTGAAATAAAACCAGTAAAAGCTTCTTTGTCAAAGTTTAAATCGGTGAAATATGCATACGTCATTTGAAATAAATACTCTAAATCTTTTGGAGTAGAAGAACCGTTTAATCCTTCATAAATTCCACCAACATATGGATTTATTCTTGCAATTTTACCTGTCATAAATTTGTTGATATCATTTTTAGACATTCCAGAAAAACCTGCTTCAGACAAACCACCCATTGCTAATGAAACTTTTGCCATTTCATCATTTGAAAATAAATTTGAACCACCAAAACTGATTGCTTCAAACATAACTTGATCGTTTTTAAAATCAGTTTTTTTGTAAACTACTGTAGCACCGTTTGAAAGTTTCAAAGTTGTAGTTCCTAATTTAGCATTAATTTCTTTTGAAACTACGCTTCCTTCTTTAACTGGATTTCTCAATAAACTTTCCGAAACTTTTGTTTCCGTGTAAGCAGTCAATTCGTTTTTGTTTACCGTTAATGAATTTAAAACTTCTTGTTCTGTTGGTTTTACTAAACCATCTTTTTCAGGACCAGTTAAAATAACTACTCTATTATCTTCTTTTAAATATTTAGCAATTAAACCATTTGTATCTTCAACAGAAATGGTTGGCAACATCTTTTTAAAGATATCAAACGTCCATTCAATACTTGGAATTGGTTCTTTTTCTAAGAAATTTGCTTGATATTCTGATACGAAATTTTCAGATTCACTTTTCTCTCTTTCGTTATACTGTCTTTCAATTTGTGATAAAAATTCAGCTTTTGCGCGATCTAATTCGCCTTGGGTAAACCCAAATTGCTTTACTCTTTCATTCTCTTTTACTAACACTTTTAAAGCCTCTAGTTGCTTGTCTTGCGCCACCATTGCAAAAGATTGAAATGCTTCTTTTGTTCTTGCAAAAGTACCACCATGATAGGTGTAGCCAAAGTTAAATGGAGGATTTGGACTGTTTTGTAACTCTTCTAATCTGTTATTTAACATCGTAGAAAAAAGTCCTTTGGCAAGATATTCTTTAAAATCTCCAAGAGTTGTAACTTTCTTTGGAGCATCATAATCTTTATATAACAATTGCACCTCTGCAAAAGCCGCTTCTTTATCGGATTCTACAGCTACGAAAGTTTCTTTATGATTAGGAACATCATAAAACTTTCTTTCTTTTTGTTTCTTTGGATTTTTATATTTCCCAAAATGTGCGATAATTTTTTGCTCCATTTCTGCAACATCAATATCTCCAACAACAATTACTGCCATTAAATTTGGGCGATACCAATCTTTATAAAAACTCGTTAATTTATCATAGGTGAAGTTTTCTAAAATTTCTTTTTGGCCAATAGGAAGACGTTTTGCATATAACGAATTGTACATCATTTTTGGCATAAAACGTCCCATCATTCTTTTATCAGCACCTAAACCTAAGCGATATTCTTCTAAAACAACACCTCTTTCTTTATCAATTTCTTCTGGAGTTAAAGTGGTATTGAACGCCCAATCTTCAATAATTTGGAACCCTTTTTCTACTTTTTCCTTATCATCTGAAGGAATTGGTAAAAAGTAAACCGTTTCATCAAAACTCGTGTAAGCATTTAAGTGTTGGCCGAATTTAACTCCGATACTTTGAAGATAATTTACCAATTCATTTTTAGGAAATCGTTTTGTTCCATTAAAACACATGTGCTCCATAAAATGAGCTAAACCTTGCTGTTCATCTGTTTCTTGAATGGAACCTGCATTTACAACTAGGCGTAAATCAACCTTATCTTCAGGTTTTGCATTTTTACGGATGTAATACGTTAATCCGTTTGAAAGCTTTCCGATTTTTACATTAGGGTCAGTCGGAATTGGATCTTCAAGCTTGAAATCCTGCGCAAAAAGAAACGCTGGAGCCAAAAGCAATAAAGAAATGGAAAAGTGAAATTTCTTCATAAAATTTGATTTTGTTTGGATAAAATTATCTTTATAACTACAAAATCAAAAGTTTATTATACAAGTTTTAACAATTATTTTCTTATTTAGAATTAGTCTATAATCAAAGAATTAAAGTTTTCTGTAGTAAATTGCTGCATTTTATTGTCAGAATCCGAGTACAAAAGCATTACATACAATTCTGGATGCTTTTGTAAAAATACCTTACTTTCTTCTAAACTCATTAACATAAAAGCTGTAGCATAACCATCAGATAAACCAGATGACTTTGATAAAACAGTTGCACTTAATACATTATTTTTTTGAGCCAATCCCGTTTTTGGGTTAATGATGTGAACAAACTTCTTACCTGTTTTTTCATCAATCATTACTTTTCTATAATTCCCTGAAGTTGCCATTCCCAAGTTTTCTAAATTAACTTTGGCAATTAACGTGCGTTCTTCTGGTTTTTGTAATGGATCGTCGATTCCTACTACCCAATTTTTATTGTCGATTGTATTTTTCCCTAGAGCGAATAATTCACCGCCAATTTCTACAATCGCATTTTCAATTCCTTTCGATTTTAAATAATTCACTACAACATCAACGGAATAACCTTGTGCAATTGCATTAAAATCGATGAAAGTTTCTTTATACTTTTTTGATATGGTTTTATTTGCGTTTAATGCAATCTTATTAAAACCTACAAATTGCAACAAACTATCGATTTGTTTTAGAGCTAAATCTTGGTGCTTTTTATTTGGTCCGAAACCGTATGCATTCACTAAAACACCAATTGTTGGATCGAACAAACCATTCGTTTCTTTATAAATTTGGTTGGAAAGTTGGAATGTTTCTGTAAAAAAATCATCTACAACAACTGTTGAATCGCCGGCATTAATTTTAGAAATTTTAGAATCTGGTCTGTATGTTGAAAGCGATAAATCAAAAGCAGTTAATAACGAATCGATTTGATTTTTAGTTACTTTTTCTTCCGTTGAAATGTATTTTATAGAATACGTACTTCCTTGTGCTTCGCCTTGAATGGTATAAAAATCTGTAGTTTTATCACATGAAATAAACAGAATAGCTACAACTAGAAAATTACAAAATCTCTTTAATTCCTTCATAATTTAAAATATAATCTTGACTTTTTAAAATCGGTTTTTCGAAATCTTCGGCATTGGCAAAACCAACTCCTGCAAACAAAACTTTAGCTTTTTTTTCTTTAGCATGACTGATGAAGGTTTCCATGAAAACAACATCATATTCAGCAGGATTATCAGGATACGTAACGGCTTGAACCATTACAAAATGCAAGGTATTCGTAGGTTTATCTACACAAACAAATTGCGGATGTTTTTTCAACTGGCTGTTAATGGCAATGAACTCAAATCCTTGTTTTTCGAGTTCTTTTCCCACGTGATTCATGGCCAAATGATGTAAATCTTGAAGTGATAATGGTTCCATGATGCAAAGGTAGTTATTCTATTTGAAAGCATAAAAAAACCGACTCATTTCTGAATCGGTTTTGATAATATATTTATCTCAAATTTCCATAAATATCTTTATTTTCAACTGCTTCTTTTGGAATGGTTTCCCATGTTTGCCCTTCATAATATTGAAAATCTTCTGCCACTGGTTTACTTAAATAGATTCGACTATATTTTGGTTTCTCTACACTAAATTTTACGAAAAACTTTTTGCCAATTACAAGTTTTTGCATTTTTTCAAAATTATATCCAAATTCTTTATAAATTGAATTTTTCAAAGGATCTCCTGGATCACCTTCACTTTGAATCATAATCCCATCTAAAAAGAATGTATAACCAATTGAACTTCCTATCTTGCCTTGATCTTTATAATGAACAACCTCTCCAATGGTATACAAAGTTTCGCCATTTTCAAAGTATTTTTCTCTGTCTCTCATCCCAAAATAAATATAAATGAATACCCCTATAAAAGGTAGTATGCTTATAATATTTAATTTATTTTTAATTAAAAAATCTTTCATTCCTCGTTATATATCAAAATTATATAATACCAAAAATAAACAATTTCACCTTCAATCATAAAAAAACCGACTCATTTCTGAATCGGTTTTGATATATAAAATTTGGATTAACCTCCGAAGTCGTCGAAACGAACATTTTCTTTTGGCACACCCCAATCGTCACACATTTTTACAACGGCTTGATTCATCATTGGCGGTCCACAGAAATAGAATTCGATATCTTCTGGTGAATCGTGTAATTTCAAGTGGTTATCGATAACTACGTTATGGATAAATCCTACGAAACCATCACCTTCTCCATTTGGTCCATCTTTTACTTTCCAGTTATCTTCTGGTAAAGGTTCAGATAATGCAATATGGAATTTGAAGTTAGGGAAATCTTTCTCTAAAGCTCTAAAGTGATCTACATAGAACAATTCACGTTTAGAACGACCTCCGTACCAATACGTAACTTTTCTTCCAGTTTTAACTGTACGGAATAAGTGGTACAAATGCGAACGCATTGGCGCCATACCAGCTCCACCACCAACATACAACATTTCTGCATCAGATTCGTTGATGAAGAATTCTCCATAAGGTCCAGAAACCGTTACTGTATCACCCGCTTTTCTTGAGAAAACGTATGAAGAAGCAATACCTGGGTTTACTTTCATCCAATCGTTTGTAGCTCTATCAAATGGAGGCGTTGCAATACGAACGTTCAACATGATTTTTCTTCCTTCTGCTGGGTAAGAAGCCATAGAGTAAGCTCTTTCAACCAATTCGTTATTTTTCATAACTAATGGCCATAATTTAAACTTATCCCACTCGATTTTGAATTTTTCAGGTTCACCAGGATGTTCCACTGGGTGAGCAGTAATATCAATATCTGTAAATTTAACTTCACAAGCTGGGATTTCAATTTGGATATAACCTCCTGCTTCGTAGTGCATATCTTCTGGTAACTCAACAATAAATTCTTTAATAAAAGAAGCTACGTTGTAGTTAGAATATACTTTTGCTTCGAATTTTTTGATACCAAAAATTTCTTCTGGCACTTCGATTACCATGTCTTGTTTTACTTTAACTTGACATCCTAATCTCCATCCTTCTGCCAATTCTTTACGCGTAAAGTTTGGTATTTCTGTTGGTAAAGGTTCTCCACCACCATCTAATACTTTACATTTACATTGTAAACAAGAACCTCCACCACCACAAGCTGATGGTAAGAAGATTTTATTATTACCTAAAGTAGTTAAAAGTGTACTACCTCCACCTACTTCGATTTCGTTTTCACCGTTAATTTTAATCTTAACAGCACCCGAATTCACTAATTTAGATTTTGCATATAATAGCATAAACACCATCAGTAAAATAAGCGCTAAGAAAGCTAAAATTGAATATGTAATTAATTCTGTTATACTAAACATGAGTTCAATTTTTAATGTTATACTATTATTTAACTACTTGAGTTGAATCTACTTTTACAGAATCTACAGCTACTTGAACTGAATCAACTACAGGAGTTTCAACAACAGCTGGAGCTGGAGTTTCTACTTTTGCTTCAGGCTTTTTATTTAATGCGTTAAGGTCAATTCCTCCAAAACTCATGAAACCAATTGCCATTAAACCTGTTAAGATAAAAGTAATACCTAAACCTCTTAAAGGAGCTAATACGTTAGAATATTCCATTTTTTCACGAATAGCAGCCATTGCAACGATAGCAATTGTCCAACCAAGTCCAGATGCAAATCCGAAAGTTACTACGTGACCTAATGAAGAATATACACCACCATCAACTCTTTGTTGCATGAATAATGAACCTCCTAAGATAGCACAGTTTACTGCAATAAGTGGTAAGAAAATACCCAATGAGTTATATAATGAAGGTGAAAATTTCTCCACAATCATTTCTACTAACTGTACCATTGTTGCTACAGAAGCAATGAATAAAATGAAAGTTAAAAAGCTTAAATCTAATTGAGCTAACGATGGATCTAACCAAGCTAATGCACCAGCGCCTAACACATAATGGTAAATTAAATAGTTTAATGGAACGGTAATTACTTGTACAAAGGTTACTGCAATTCCAAGACCTATAGCTGTTGATACTTTTTTAGAAACGGCCAAAAACGAACACATTCCTAAGAAGTATGCAAAAATCATGTTATCAATGAAAACTGATTTTAAAAATATATTGATATATTCAAACATAGCTATTATTTTTTCTCGATTAATTTCTTGTTAATACTTCTCTGTACCCAAATTACAATACCTACCATAACTAAGGCCATAGGAGCTAATAACATGAATCCGTTGTTAACATATCCTGTAGCATATAATCCTGTTTTTTCAACAGAATTTCCAAAAATTTCGATTCCGAATAATTTTCCTGAACCAAATAATTCTCTAAAAAATGCTACTATCATTAAAATGATTCCATATCCTAAACCATTTCCTAAACCATCTAAGAATGACGGCCATGGTTTGTTACCTAAAGCAAAAGCTTCAAAACGTCCCATTAAGATACAGTTGGTAATAATTAATCCTACGAATACTGATAATTGTTTGCTGATATCATACGCATACGCTTTCAAAATTTGGTCAACCAAAATTACTAAAGCAGCTGCTACAACTAACTGAACAATGATACGGATTCTACTTGGAATTAAGTTTCTTAATAATGATATAATTACGTTACCAAAAGCTACTACCGCAGTTACTGAAAGTGCCATTACAAAGGCATTTTTCATTTGAACTGTTACCGCTAAAGCCGAACAAATACCTAATACCTGAACGGTTACTGGGTTATCGTCATTAAATGGATTCGTAATTAATTTAATATTACTTTTTGAAAATAATCCTTCTTTGTTGTTTTCTGCCATGACGATTATTTTTTATTAGATTTTAAATATTTTTCATATGGTTTTAAACCTCTAACTAACATTTCGGTTACACCATTACCCGTTAAAGTAGCACCAGAAATTGCATCAACTTCACCATCAGCTTTGTTGTCTTTTCCTGAATAACCTTTAACTACTTTTAAACCTTGTAAGTTTCCGTTAGCGTCAAAAACACTCTCTCCAATAAAACTTTTTTGGAAATAATCTTGTGTAATTTCACCACCTAAACCAGGTGTTTCACCTTTGTGGTCAAATACGATACCGTCAACTTTCAAGTTCTCATCTATAGAAACATAACCCCAGATAGCATCCCATAATCCCATTCCTCTTACTGGAATAACATAGAATTTTTTACCATCTTTTTCAGCATTGAAAATTGGAAATTTTCCTTTTTCTTTTGCGATATCAACTGTAAAAGCTTCTTTACTGATTTCTGTTCCGTTCTCGTCAAAAACTACTTCACTAATGATGTGTTTTTTGTATGCTTCTTCAGAAGCATCTCTATCTACAGCTACTCCAAACGATTTTAGAATGTACTGCATTTTTTCTTTCTTAATGTTTGCCTCTTGATCTGGCTTAAGTGCTGTTGCAGCAAATGCTAATGCAGAAGCTACTAACACCACCATTACAGTCGCAAACAAAAATGTATATCCGTTACTTTCTCTATTCATGACTATGCAGATTTTAATTGTTTAGACTTAGCCAATCTTTTCTTTCTCTTAGCAATGTTTCCATTAACTACGAAATAATCGATAGTTGGCGCTAAAGTGTTCATTAATAAGATAGCCAACATTACTCCTTCTGGATACGCTGGATTGAAAACTCTAATTAAAATACTAAAGAATCCTATTAATAAACCGTAGATGATTTTTCCTTTATCGGTTTGAGCCGCAGAAACAGGATCAGTTGCCATGAATACAATACCAAAAGCAAAACCTCCAACTACTAGATGATTCATCCAATCAAAATTCATTAAAGCCGTTAAACCAACAGCATTAAACATCAAAGCAGTTAAAGCCGCTCCAATAACTCCAGAAACCATAATTTTCCAACTACCAACTCCTGTTGCAATTAAAATAAATGCACCAATTAAAATAGCTAAAGTTGAAGTTTCACCAATAGAACCCGGAATGAATCCTAAGAACATATCCATAGTTGAATACGCTACTTCTTTTCCTTGTGCTAATGAACCTAAAATTGTTTCACCTGAAACTCCATCAATTGTTGAAGCATCACTAACCCAAATTTTATCTCCCGACATAAATGTTGGATAAGCAAAGAATGCAAAAGCACGCGCTAATAAAGCAGGGTTGAAAATATTCATACCTGTTCCTCCAAAAGCTTCTTTACCAATTACAACTGCGAAAGCAACTGCAATAGCTAACATCCATAAAGGCAAATCAACTGGCATAACCATTGGAATTAACAAACCAGATACTAAGTATCCTTCGTTAACTTCGTGACCTCTAAAAATTGCGAAAGCAAATTCGATACCTAATCCTACTGCATACGATACAATAATCATTGGTAACACTTTCCATAATCCGTGGAAAAATAAATTTCCAAATGACATGTCAGAACCTTCAATTTGAATGAAGTGTTGGTAACCTGCATTATAAATTCCGAATAGTAACGCTGGAACTAAAGCTAAAACCACAGTAATCATGGTTCTCTTTAAATCTACAGCATCTCTAATATGAGCTCCGTGCTTTGTAGTATGATTAGGCACATATAAAAATGTATCTAATGCATTGATAGCAGGTGCGAATTTTTCAAATTTTCGCCCTTTCTCAAAAGGCTTTTTAATTTGGTCTATTTTATCTCTTAAAAACTTCATAGCTATTATCCTACTTCTTTAATCATTAAATCAAGAGCTTCACGAATTATTTGTTGCGCTTCTAATTTAGATGTGTTAGTATAATCAATTAAAGCAAAATCTTCTGGAGCTACTTCGTAAATTCCTAAGTTTTCCATTTTATCGATATCGCTAGCCAAACAAGCTTTTAACAATTGCATTGGAAAAATATCCATCGGCATTACTGCTTCCATTTCTCCTGTTACAACTAAAGCTCTTTCTTCACCATTTAAATTGGTGTTAGGCGCATATTTTTTACCTGGCATTAACCATGATAATCCTGTTCTTGAAGCACTATGAACACTTGGTGATGCAAATGGCATCCATCCAAACATTCTGTAGGTATTACCTTCAGGAATTACAGTTACGGTATTGCTGTAGAAACCTAAATTTCCATCCATTTTCACTTTAGCACCTGTTAAAACATCTCCAGAAATAATTCTCACATTATCTCCAGCAATTTTACCACCTACTAAATCTTCAATAGCAGCACCAGAAATCACATTATAATATTGAGCTTCTTTAACTTCAGAACCTACTAAAGCAACAGTTCTTGTAGCATTGTATTTTCCAGTTAAAAACAATTCACCAATAATAGCAACATCTTGTGGCGTTACTGTCCAAACTCTCTCACCAGCATTAATTGGCGAAATTTTTGCAATTTGAACCCCAACATTTCCAGCAGGGTGCGGACCGTAAACTTGGTGCATTGAAACTCCTTTAACATCTTTAAAAATTGATTTTCCTTTACCTTTTACAGATAAATGAACTTTTCCTGATGTTAATTTTGCTAAAGCATCGATACCAACTTGAAATGCTTCTAATTTGTTTTCTAAAACAAACTCAACATCTGCAGCTAATGGAGCAGTTGCATAAGCTGAAATAAAAATAGCTTTAGGTGTATCAGCTGAATTAGCAATCACATCATATGGACGTTGATTGATAAATGGCCAACATCCTGAAGCTAACAAATGTGCTTTTACTTCTTCTGTTGATAAATCATTAGGATTTTTCTTGCTATGCTCAACGAAAACATCTTGAGAATCTGCAGCAATAAGAATCTCTAAAATGACTCTTTTTTCACCACGTTTGATTTCTTGAATTTTTCCGCTTACAGGGGCAACGAATTTAACTTTCTCATCTGATTTAGAAAAGAAAATTACTTCTCCCGCTTTAACGTTATCTCCTTCTTTTACTACCATCTTTGGAGTTACTCCATGGAAGTCAGAAGGTTTAACAGCATAGACTTTCGAGCGAGTTACTTGAGCTACTTTGTGAGCCGCTTCACCCTTCAACTTAAGGTCTAAACCTTTTTTAATTCGAATGTCTTTTGACATATTTTTGAAGATATGATTGTTAAAAAATTTACTATAAAACGTGCAAATTTAATCAAATACATAACACCTTACCAAAAATAAAGAAAGAGATTGGCTTTATTTATAACTATTCTAAATTAGAAATTGCTAATAAATTTAAAGGAATTACGTTTGTTCTTAAAGATTTACTATTTTTACGTCTTTATAGCTATAAAATGAATAAAATTATAATTCTATTTTGTCTATCCCTACATGCTTTTATTTTCTCACAAGCAGGAATAGAACAAGATCCATCATTCAATATTAAAACCATCTCATTCCGAGTAAATGGAAACAATGTGATTCCATTTTTTAAACTTGGCGAAACTTTTGAATTAAGTTTTGACGATTTATACGGAGACGAAGCCGATTATTACTACACCATCACTCAGTACAATTACGATTGGTCTGCACCATCTGATTTAGGAAAAGTAGAATATTTAAATGGAATGGATAATCAGCGCATCATAACTTATGAAAATTCATTCAATACTTTACAACTCTATTCACATTACAGACAAGTTTTTCCAAATAGATTTAATCAAATTACCAAAAGTGGTAATTATTTAATTTCTGTTTTAAACGACGAAAATGAAATCGTTTTTTCTCGTAGAATTATAATTTATGAAGAACAAGTAACCGTTGGTCTTTCAATAAGAAGAGCAAGAGACTTTGATAGTCTAAATCAAAAACAGAATGTTGAAATGTCGATAAATTATGGCGACAGAATTCTACAAAACCCCATTCAAAACGTAAAAGTTACACTTTTTCAAAACGGAAATTGGAAAACGAGTATTTCCAATATAAAACCTCAATACACACTTGGTTCTGAATTAATTTACAGATACAATAAAGAAACACAATTTTGGGGTGGAAACGAATGCTATAGCATTGATAACAAAATCATAAGAGCAACTAATAATACTGTTGCAAAAGTAACATCAGGCGAAAACATTTACAACACTCATTTATACACAAATACTCCAAGAAAAAACAAACCTTACACTTATTTCCCTGATATCAATGGAAACTTTTTTATTCAGAATGTAAATTCAACAAATTCTCAAATAGAATCCGATTATTCTTGGGTGTATTTTACCTTAGATGCACCAGAATTTTTAGAAGAAAACATTTATGTTTCCGGTATGTTTAATAATTACTCATTGACTGATGATTATAAAATGGAACTAAATAAAAAAACTGGACTTTACGAAAAAGCCCTTTTAATAAAACAAGGTTTTACCAACTACCAATATTTTGTTACCGATAAAAAAGGAGTAATTGATTTTAAAAATGCAATTGATGGCAATTTCTTTCAAACGGAAAATAACTATACTGCAATTGTATATTATAGAGGAAATAACGACAGATACGATAGAGTAATTGGAATAGCAAACACGAACAGCGAAGTTATCCGCAATTAATAATGAACAGAAAAGATAAAAAATATAGAGGCACTCAATGCATCAATTGTGAAACTAAATTAGATGTTAGCGAAAAATATTGTCACGCTTGCGGTCAATTGAATTCAACAAAAAAACTTACCATAAGAGATTTTATAGAGGAGTTTTTCGCTAATTTTTACGCGTATGATTCCAGATTGCGAAATACTTTCTTTTCTTTATTTTTAAAACCTGGTATTGCTGCAAGAGAATTTTGTGAAGGAAAAAGACACCATCATGCCAATCCGTTTCGTTTGTTTTTGAGTATTTCTATAATACTTTTTATCGTAATGGATTTTGGAAGTTCAATTAAAGAAACACCTTCAAAAACAAAAGAACCTAATAAAAATAGCATAACAAGCGATAGTTTAAAAACAAGTAAGGTCTTTAATCGAAATCCTGAAATTGTTGAAGTTGACCCAAAAACAGCAAAAGAATTTCATCGTGATTCAATATACAAAGCAAACGAATTAGGAAATGACCCTGAAAATCTGAGTCATTTGAATTTAAAATTGACCATATTTAGAAATTACAATATTAAAAATCCAAATTTATCAAATGAGGAGGCTTTAAAAAATCTTGGGTTCGAAAACAAAAACTTGAATCGTTATTTATATGAAAAAGCAAAAAGTCTAAAATCAAATGATGTACTTAGAGAGGCTGGAGACTACATTTTAGGCAAATTACCATTTCTGATTTTTCTATCAATTCCTTTTATTGCAATTATCTTTTGGATTGCCTTCTATGATAAAAAATTCAATTATACTGACCATTTGGTATTCTCTTACAACTTCTATTCATTCATGTTTATATGTTTGATACTTTTTGAATTCGTTGGATTTATTTCCGAAGATATATCACTATTTCTAGTTGGGATAAGTTTTTCCATTTTATTTCCAATTTACCTTTATAAATCTTTAAGAAATTTTTATCAAAACAGTCGTTGGAAAACAATTTTTAAATTCCTACTTTTGAACATATTATTCATACCTATTTCATTATTAGCTGTTTTCGTATTAATGGCAGTGTCAATAATCTTATTTTAATTTATGGTAAGTCAAATTACAAGAGGCATAAAAATTTCAGTTTTAACTAGTTTTGAAGGAACCTACTTCAAGAACTATAAGATACATTTTGCCTTTACTTATCATGTTACTATTGAAAACCAAAGCAAAGATTCGGTACAATTAACTACACGTCATTGGGAAATTTACGACGCATTAAACAATGTTGAAGTGGTAGATGGCGAAGGTGTAATTGGTAAAAAACCAGTTATTAAACCTGGCGAAAGCTACACCTATTCATCTGGATGCTTACTTTCTTCACCAATTGGAGCAATGAAAGGTTATTTCAACATGGTAAACTTTACCTCAACAAGAAGTTTTAGAGTTTCAATCCCAACTTTTAAACTTAGCGCTCCTTTTGCTATTAACTAATAAGCGAACAAATTAGCTTCGTAACATTTGTTATCGA
Organism: Flavobacterium sasangense DSM 21067; assembly: GCF_000686885.1. Classification (GTDB taxonomy): domain Bacteria; phylum Bacteroidota; class Bacteroidia; order Flavobacteriales; family Flavobacteriaceae; genus Flavobacterium; species Flavobacterium sasangense. The sequence goes on from NZ_JMLU01000001.1 coordinate 145,623, forward strand.
TAATTCAAAATATACTTTGTATTTTTGTAATCGTTTACGATTATTTCGTAAATCTGAGTACAAATTTGTCTAATCTCAAAATACAACACCATGTTAAAAGGATTTTTTAATGTCCCAAAAGCGGTAAACGAACCCGTAAAATCATACGCTCCAGGTTCTCCTGAAAGAGCAGCCGTTGCAGCAACTTATACAAAAATGTGGAATTCTCAAGTAGAAGTTCCTTTATATATTGGTAGCGAAGAAATTAAAACGGGCGATACCAAAAAAATGTCAGCTCCACACGATCACCAACATATTGTAGGTGTTTATCATCAAGCAGACAGAGCTTTAGTTGAAAAAGCCATTACCGAGGCATTAGAAGCTCGTAAAAAATGGGCAGCTTTATCTTGGGAAAATCGTGCTAGTATCTTCTTAAAAGCGGCTGAATTATTAGCAGGTCCATACCGCGCCAAAATCAATGCAGCGACTATGATTGCTCAATCAAAAACCATTCACCAAGCAGAAATTGACTCTGCTTGTGAGTTAATCGACTTCTTACGTTACAACGTAGAATTCATGACAAAAATATACGCAGACCAACCCGCTTCAACATCAGACATGTGGAATCGTGTTGAATACAGACCATTAGAAGGTTTTGTATATGCCATTACTCCTTTTAACTTTACAGCTATTGCAGGTAACTTACCTTCAAGTGCAGCATTAATGGGGAATGTGGTAGTTTGGAAACCAGCAGCAACTCAAGTATATTCTGCTAATGTGATTATGCAAGTTTTCAAAGAAGCAGGTTTACCAGATGGTGTTATCAATATGGTAATGGGTGATTCTGGAATGGTTTCTGACGTTGTTTTATCAAGTCCTCATTTAGCGGGAGTTCACTTTACAGGTTCAACTGGCGTTTTCAATGATATTTGGAAAACTATCGGAAACAACATTGCAACTTACAAAACGTATCCAAGAATCGTTGGAGAAACAGGTGGAAAAGATTTCATCATTGCACATCCATCAGCTAATGCAAAACAAGTAGCAACCGGAATTTCTCGTGGTGCTTTTGAATTCCAAGGACAAAAATGTAGTGCAGCTTCTCGTGTTTACATTCCACAAAGTTTATGGCCAGCAGTTAAGTCTAATTTAGAAGCAGATTTAGCTTCAATGAAAATGGGTTCTCCAGAAGATATGAGTAATTTTATTACAGCTGTTATCTCTGAAGCGTCATTTGACAAATTAGCACGTTATATCGACCAAGCTAAAAACGATAGCGATGCTGAAGTAATCATGGGAGGAAATTACGATAAATCAAAAGGGTACTTCATTGAACCAACAGTTATTTTAACTTCAAATCCAAAATACTCTACTATGGAAACCGAATTATTCGGACCAGTAGTTACCATTTATATTTACGAAGACGCAAAATGGTCTGAAACATTAAAATTAGTTGACGAAACTTCAGAATACGCTTTAACAGGTGCAGTATTTAGCCAATGTCGTTATGCGGTGGAAGAAGCAACCGTTGCCTTACAAAATGCAGCTGGAAACTTCTACATCAACGATAAACCAACAGGTGCTGTTGTAGGAATGCAACCATTTGGAGGAGCAAGAGGTTCTGGAACTAACGATAAAGCAGGTTCTGCACAAAACTTATTGCGTTGGGCTTCTGTTAGAACTATTAAAGAAACATTCGTAACACCAGAAGATTATAAATATCCATTTTTAGGTTAATCCGAAATAATTAAAAATCTATCTAAAAGTAACAGAATAAAAAAGCTTAAAATAATTAAATATGGCAGCTATAATTTTTATTTTGTTACTTTTTGTGATTTTTGTTGGAGGTGGTTGGTTTATAGGCAGATCAATAGGCGGAATATTATTTAAAAATGATTCCGAAAACAACTATAATGCACCAATTACAAATCCTATAAAAACAAAAGAAAATCCAAACAAGAATAAAATTACCCCATCTCCTATTAAAATTTCAAAACCTAATTACAAAATCCCTTTAGAGGATATTATCAAAAAAATTGAAATTGTTAAATTTCAATCAAAAAACAACGAAACTTCTATTTACTTTAATAATGTAACTATGAGTCAATATAGGTTTTTACCTATGTATTATGATTCTGTTAATAATGATTTTTTAGGAATTAATTTTAAGATTTTAGGAAATACTATTTTCATCGAAATAGCAATTTCTGACAAAAAAATCAACATATTTAAAGGAACTGAATTATTTTTCTATTTCGAAAATAACGAAAGTGTAAAATATACATTCACAAACAGTTGTGTTAAAACACAAGATTACAATATAAACTTAATTATCCCAAAATTAAATGAGCTAGAATTATTTGCATTTCAAAATTTAGAATATTGGAGTCTAAAGAATCTTAAAAAAGGGATTGATATTGAAAGCGATAATACTTTTTTTGATTTAAAAAATAGAATGAACTCAAAAAAGGACTTTCAAGAAATTTTAAAGTTTTTAACTAATAAAATAGTTCAAGAATTAATAAATCTTAACAAAGGTAAATTAAAATAAGAATTTATTTTTAGAATCCCAATTTTCAGTTGAGAATTGGCGTTCTTTTTATAGCTAATCACTAGTTACTTTTCACTAATCACTTATTTCTTATACTTCAACGGCAAATGCACCACTTTCTTCGTTTCAAAAAACTCATCTGAAAAGAAATCAGATAAATTGTATTGAGTTGCTTTTGGAAAAGCTGCCAATTCTTCGGTTAAATCGCCACCTTTTAAATATAAAATTCCGTTGGCTAATTCGTGATTTTGTTTTTTAGCTACTTTGTCATCTACCCATTTTACAAAATCAGGCATATTAGTTACCGCACGACTTACGATGAAATCGAATTCTTGTTTTACTAATTCGGCACGTTTTTGTTCGGCTTTTACATTTTTTAATCCTAAACCTGCGGCTACTTCATTCACTACACGGATTTTTTTCGCAATAACATCAATCAAATAAAAATCAACTTCAGGAAATAAAATTGCTAATGGAATTCCAGGAAAACCACCACCTGTTCCCACATCCATAATTTTAGAACCTGGACGAAAATCAATAATTTTTGCAATCCCAAGTGAATGTAAAACGTGACGCGTATATAATTCGTCGATATCTTTTCGTGAAATCACGTTAATTTTGGCATTCCAATCTTCGTATAAACCTTGTAATTTTTGAAACTGAAGTATTTGATTATCAGATAAATCAGGAAATTGCTTTAAAATGGCTTCCATTCGTTAAATTTTACACAAAAATACGCTTTTTAGTGAATAAAAAATGACGAATATCATAAATGAAAAAATTATAATAATTATCTTTGACGAAATTTGAATTCACAATATATGAATACCACAGCCCCGATTTTTTCAAAAGAGGACAATCTGAAATTTTTCAGAACTTTAAATAAACGAGTAAACGACTATTTCAAAGAAAATAAAATCAACAAAACTGGAAACTGGAAATTACATTTAAAAACAATTGTAATGTTCGGTCTTTTCTTAACACCTTATTTCTTCCTGTTAGCTATGGATATGCCGTTTTGGGTATATTTATTATTAAACGTAGTAATTGGAGTTGGAATGGCAGGAGTTGGAATGAACGTAATGCACGATGGTAATCATGGTGCTTACTCTACCAAATCTTGGGTAAACAAATTAATGGGCGGAAGTATCTATATCTTAGCTGGAAATGTTTACAACTGGCAAGTACAACACAATGTTTTACACCACACGTATACGAACATCATTGGTCATGATGAAGATTTAGAAGCGGGAAGAATTTTACGTTTTTCTAAAACAGCTAAATGGTACAGCCACCACAGATTTCAACATTATTATTCTGTTTTCTTATACGGATTATTAACGTTCAACTGGGCTATCACTACAGATTTCTTACAGATGAAACGTTATTTAAAAAGACAATTATCTTACGGAGAAGCAAAAAGTCCTGCTTTTCAATGGACCACTTTAATTATAACTAAAACGATTTACTTCTCAATTTGGTTAGTATTACCAATGATTTTAGGAATTACTTGGTGGAAAGTTTTATTAGGATTCGTTGTAATGCATTATACTGCAGGATTAATTTTGAGTGTTGTATTCCAATTAGCTCACGTAGTAGAAGACACAGTAAATCCAATGCCAGATGAAAACGGAGAAATCGAAAACACTTGGGCCATTCACCAATTGTTTACAACAGCGAACTTCGCACCAAAAAACTGGATTGTAAATTATTATACAGGTGGATTAAATCACCAAATTGAACACCATATTTTCCCAAATATAAGTCACATTCATTACAATAAAATTGCTGAAATTGTAAAACAAACGGCAGCGGAATGTAACTTACCGTATCACGAGTTCAAAACTACTCGAGCGGCTATCGCATCTCACTTCAAGCATTTGAGAGAACTAGGAAGAAAACCACAATTAGCATAATAAAATAAAGAGACGCGAGGAATCGCGTCTTTTGTATTAACTATAATAACTAACACACAATGAACCCGTTATCGGACAGAATCAACAACTTAGCTGTTTCACAAACATTAGCAATGGCAGCTTTGGCAAGAGAATTAAAAGCACAAGGAAAAGACATTATCAGCCTTAGTTTAGGAGAACCAGATTTCAACACTCCTGAATTCATTAAAGAAGCTGCAAAAAAAGCTATCGATGAAAACTACAGTACGTATACTCCAGTAGAAGGTTACTTAGAATTGAAAGAAGCGATTTGCAAAAAATTCAAAAGAGATAATAATTTAGACTACAAACCATCACAAATTGTAGTTTCTACAGGAGCAAAACAATCGTTATACAACATTGCACAAGTAATGTTAAACGATGGTGACGAAGTAATTCTTCCAGCTCCATATTGGGTTTCGTATTACGAAATTATCAAACTTTCTGGCGGAGTTCCGGTTGAAGTTCCCACTTCTGTTGAAAGCGATTTCAAAATTACACCAGAACAATTAGAAGCAGCCATCACGCCAAAAACAAAAATGATGTGGTTTAGTTCGCCTTGTAATCCAAGTGGTTCGGTTTACAATCGTGAAGAATTAACAGCTTTGGCCAAAGTTTTAGAAAAACATCCACACGTATATGTAGTTTCTGATGAAATCTACGAACATATCAACTTTTCAGGAACATTTTGCAGTATTGGCTCTATTCCTGGAATGTTAGAAAGAACGATTACAGTTAACGGAGTTGCGAAAGCTTTCGCAATGACAGGTTGGAGAATTGGCTACATCGGAGCACCAGAATTCATCGCAAAAGCGTGTACAAAAATTCAAGGTCAAGTTACTTCAGGAGCAAATTCTATTGCACAAAGAGCTACAATTACCGCAGTTGAAGCAGACCCAAGCGTATTAAACGAAATGGTAACTGCTTTCAAAAATCGTAGAGATTTAGTTGTTGGATTGGTAAAAGAAATTCCAGGATTTAAATTAAATGTTCCAGAAGGTGCGTTTTATGTTTTCCCAGATGTTTCTTCTTACTTTGGAAAAACATTGAAAGGTCAATTAATCAAAGACGCTACTGATTTCTCAATGTTCCTATTAGCAGAAGCAAATGTGGCGACTGTAACAGGAGACGCTTTTGGAAATCCAAATTGTATTCGTTTCTCATACGCAACCAGCGAAGCTTTATTAAGAGAAGCTATGAGAAGAATCAAAGAAGCAGTTTCTTAAAAAAAGAAAAAAACAATTCAACACGAATTGCACGAATTGGCACTAATTAATTGGTGTAAATTAGTGTAATTCGTGTTTTTTTATGCCCTAAATTCTTGAAAAGTAAATTCAACTATGTTTTCCTACAAGGATTTAAGGATTTAAAACAATTAAAAAGAATCAGTAAAAATCCTTATAATCCGTGGCAAAAAAAGGGATTCATTTAAAAAAATCAAATCAGAATTAGAAATCTTGGATTTTTTATAAGAACTTTGCACACTTTTTTTCGGCAAATCCCGAAAGATTAAAGATTTAGAAATGAAATCGCCACAACAAAAAGATTGCGTAAGCAATCACAATTTAAAAAAAGCGATTCCATATGTTACCTCTGAAAAATTATAATCAGAACATATGAAAAAGAAGATTGAAATTTTAGCACCTGCAAAAAACTTAGTACAAGGAATTGCTGCAATAAATAGTGGTGCCGATGCGGTTTATATTGGCGCTCCTTTATATGGCGCTCGTTCAAACGCAACCAATTCTGTGGAAGATATTGCCGAATTGGTAAAATACGCGCACTTGTTTAACGCTCAGGTTTTTGTGGTTATCAATACGATTTTATACGATAACGAATTAGAACCTTGTCGTCAATTGATTTGGAAATTGTATGATATTGGCGTAGATGCTTTAATCATTCAAGACATGGCGATTATGGAAATGGAGTTGCCTCCTATCGTATTGCATGCCAGCACGCAAACCAATAATCGTGATGCCGATAAAATTAAATTCTTAGCGGATGCTGGAATCAAACGTGTGGTTTTAGCGCGTGAATTGAATTTAAGTCAAATCAAAGAAATCCACGAAACTACAGATGTGGAATTAGAATTCTTCGTAACCGGTGCTTTGTGTGTTTCGTTTAGCGGAAATTGCTATATGAGTGTTGCCAATGGCGAACGTTCGGCAAACCGTGGTTCTTGTGCACAAAACTGTCGTTTACCTTATAATTTAATTGACGGAAATGGCGATACTTTAATTAAAAATAGTCACTTACTTTCGATTAAAGATTTTGATGTTTCCAACCAAATTCCAAATTTAGTGGAAGCCGGAATTGTTTCGTTCAAAATTGAAGGTCGTTTGAAAGACATGGTTTATGTAAAAAATAACGTTTCCTATTTACGTCAGAAATTAGATGCTTTCTTGAACGAAAACAGCGATAAATACACCAAAGCTTCTTCTGGAAAATGTACGTATTTGTTTGATTCTTCATTAGATAGAACGTTCAATCGTGGTTACACTGATTATTTTGTAAACGAAAGACATCAAGCCATTGGTTCTTGGGAAAGTCCAAAATCAAAAGGGCAATACATTGGAAAACTGATTAAAACGGTTGGAAATGCTTACGAAATCGAAAACGGTGAATTACTAAATAATGGTGACGGATTGTGTTTTATCAACGAAAACAACGAAGCCGAAGGAATTTACGTGAACCGTGCCGAAAACGGATTTGTATATCCAAACGTATTGAAAGAAATCAAAGAAGGTACTTTCATTTATAGAAATAACGATGCGGCTTTCATTAAATTAGTAGAACGTGAAGATAGTGCGGTTCGAAAAATCAGCACAACTTTACTATTAAAAGAAAACGAAAATGGTTTTGAATTAATCGCAACTGACGAAGATGGAAATGTAAGTGTTGTACATTTGGCTCACCCAAAAGAACAAACAAAAAACAACGAATCTTTAGCTGAAAACTTCAAAACTAATTTAGCTAAAACAGGATTTACGCCTTATACTGCTGATGAAATTACAATTGAATTTTCTGGGAATTGGTTTCTTCCGATTTCAAAAATCAATGAAATGCGAAGAACGGTTTACGAACAATTATCGGAAATTCGTTTGAAAAATTATGTTCGAAAAGAACACCAATTGGTAAAAACATCACATCCTTATCCAGAAACAAAATTGGATTTCATGTACAATGTTGCCAACAAAACCGCTCGTAAATTCTATGAACGCCATGGTGTAACTGAAATTGAAAAAGCGTTCGAATTACAATGGGATCCAGGAAAATCCCGTGTAATGACTACCAAATATTGCATCAAATATGAATTAGAGCGTTGTCCAAAATACCACAGAGAAAACATGGACAAAAAGCTAAAGGAACCTTTAGTTTTGAAACAAGGCGAATTGGAATACAAATTAAAATTCAATTGCAAACCTTGTGAAATGGAAATTTGGGAAAAAGATGCCGAATTTGAAATTGAAGAAGATCACTTTCATTAATATAGAAACCGATGTATAACGCATCGGTTTTTTCTTTTCTAGAAAACCAAAATTAAATTGTATTTTTGGAGTAATGCAATCCATTTTAGAAAATATCGCCAAACATGTTACGCTAACACCTGAAGAGCAAGAATTGTTTTTGTCTAAAACCGAAACCAAACAATTCAAAGCCAAAACCATTTTATTGAGTGCGGGCGAAGTGGCGACTTGCACGTATTTTGTGAATTCGGGAATTTTGAGAAGTTTCAATATTAATGATAACATCATTGAACACGTTTTACATTTTGCTTGCGAAGGTTGGTGGATTGGCGATATGTACAGCTACATTTCGGAAAAACCAGGTAATCTATTCATAGAAGTTCTAGAAGATGCCGAAGTAGTAATCATTACCAAAGAAAACCATCAAAAACTTTATCAAGAAATTCCGAAATTAGAACGCTTCTTCAGAATTTTAGCCGAAAACTCCTTAGTTTCTCACCAAGAACGTTTAATGGATAATTTGAGTTTGACCGCTGAAGAACGTTTTGAAAAATTTTGTTCTAAATATCCTACCTTAATTCAGAAAGTTCCTCAAAAACATATTGCTTCATACATTGGCGTTACACCCGAGTTTTTTAGCAAAATGAAAGCTCGCTTACTGAAAAAATAATTTCTTAATCTAGGTTAAGTGCTCTTCCCTATTCATAGGTGTAAATTTGTATCATAATAATTACTAAATTTATAGAATATGAAAACGATAGTACATAAAGCAAATGAAAGAGGTCATGCTAACCATGGTTGGTTAAATGCGTATCACAGTTTTAGTTTTGCCAATTGGTATAACCCTGAAAAAGTACAATTTGGAATGCTTCGCGTTTTGAACGACGATACCATTGCAGCTGGAATGGGTTTTGGAACCCATCCACACGATAATATGGAAATTATCACGATTCCATTAGAAGGTGATTTGGCTCATAAAGACAGTATGGGAAATGGCACGACTATTAAAAGTGGTGACATACAAGTAATGAGTGCCGGAACTGGAATCCAACATAGCGAATTCAATCCAAATCACAATCATCACACAAAATTGTTTCAAATTTGGTTGTTTCCAAAATATAGAAATGTGGAACCTCGTTACCAACAAATTACGTTAGACAAGTCGTTAGAGAAAAATGATTTTGCACAAATCTTATCTCCAAATCCAGATGATGCTGGAGTTTGGATTCATCAAGATGCATGGTTTTATTTAAGTGATTTTGACAACGGTTTTTCAAAAAAATTAAATTTGAAAAAAGAAGGAAATGGTTTCTACGTGATGAATATTGAAGGGGAAATCGAAGTAAATGGTGAAAAATTAGAAAGAAGAGACGCAATCGGAATTTGGGAAACCAATGAAATCGAAATCAAAGCGAATTCTAATGCGAAGTTTTTGGTAATGGAAATTCCAATGGAGCAATAAATTAATCATTTCAACATTCAAAATTCCTTGTTGAATGTTCCAAGTTTAAAATGTTGAATATTCAATTTTGAATAACGAATGTTGAAATTTAAAAAAAGAATTATGACCGAAGAAGTACATCTTAGAATAAACGACAACAAAGGTGCTTTTTACATTGAAGTAGAAGGCAAACAAGAAGCTATGATGACCTTTGTTTTTGCTGGTGAAGATAAAATTATTATTGACCATACTGAAGTAAATCCAGGAAATGAAGGTAAAAGTTTTGGTAAAAAAATGGTAATAAAAGCTGTGGAATTTGCAAGAGAAAAAGGAATCAAAATCTTGCCTTTGTGTCCGTTTGCGAAAAGTGTTTTTGATAAAACTCCTGAATTTAGAGACGTATTATAAATTTAAAACGACATAATCATGGATCCAAAGAACCTAAAAAAAGAATATACAAATGGTGAAGTAACCATTGTATGGCAGTCTGGAAAATGCACTCATTCTGCAAATTGTGTTAAGAACAATCCAGATGTTTTTAAACCAAAAGAACAACCTTGGATTACACCTGATAATTCAACTACAGAAAAAATTATTGAAACCGTTAACAAATGTCCTTCGGGAGCATTAACTTATTATTTGAACAAGAATGACTAAAAAAATTATCGCTTTCGGAGCTTCTTCAAGCAAGCAATCCATAAATAAACAATTGGCAACTTTTGCTGCTAACCAATTTCAAAATGTTTCTGTTGAAATTTTAGATTTAAACGATTACGAAATGCCTATTTTCTCTGTTGATAAAGAAAAAGAAAACGGAATTCATCCTTTAGCACAAGAATTTTATAGCAAATTAGGAAGTGCTGATTTAATCATTATTTCGTTTGCCGAACATAACGGAAATTACTCTAGTGCATTCAAAAATATTCTAGATTGGACTTCACGTATTAACGCCAAAACCTTTCAAGAAAAACCAATGTTGTTATTAGCAACTTCCCCTGGTGCTCGAGGTGGAAGTTCGGTTTTAGAAATTGCTTCAAAACGTTTTCCGTTTCAAGGTGGAATTGTAAAAGGTAGTTTTTCATTACCAAGTTTCTACGAAAATTTTGATGTGATAAATGGGATTATCCATCCAGAATATAAAAATCAATTATTGGAAATTGTAAATTCAACTGAATTCTAATAAAAATGTTATTTTTGCCACTCAAGAAAAACTTGAAACTTTAAACTTGAAACAAAATTTATGAAAGCATACGTATTTCCAGGTCAAGGAGCACAATTCACAGGAATGGGTAAAGATTTATATGAAAACTCCCCTTTAGCAAAAGAATTATTCGAAAAAGCCAATGATATTTTAGGTTTCAGAATCACCGATATCATGTTCGAAGGAACGGCTGAAGAATTGAAAGAAACTAAAGTAACCCAACCAGCCGTTTTTTTACACTCAGTAATTTTAGCTAAAGTTTTAGACGTAAGACCTGATATGGTCGCTGGCCATTCTTTAGGAGAATTTTCTGCTTTAGTAGTAAACGGTGCTTTATCATTTGAAGACGGATTAAAATTAGTTTCTCAAAGAGCAATGGCAATGCAAAAAGCATGTGAAATTACTCCTTCTACTATGGCAGCCGTTTTAAACTTAGACGACAAAATCGTAGAAGATATTTGTGCTTCAATTGATGGAGTTGTAGTAGCCGCAAATTACAACTGTCCAGGGCAATTAGTAATTTCTGGAGAATACAAAGCAGTAGAATTAGCTTGCGAGAAAATGAAAGAAGCCGGTGCAAAACGTGCTTTAATTTTACCTGTTGGTGGTGCTTTCCACTCACCGATGATGGAACCAGCAAGAGAAGAATTAGCTGCAGCTATAGAAGCAACTACTTTTGCTACACCAACATGTCCTGTATATCAAAACGTTACTGCAAATGCGGTTTCTGATGCAACAGAGATTAAGAAAAACTTGATTTCGCAATTAACAGGAGCTGTAAGATGGACTCAATCGGTACAACAAATGATTGCTGATGGAGCAACAAGTTTTACGGAAGTTGGTCCAGGAAAAGTATTAGTTGGATTAGTAAATAAAATAAACAAAGACGTAGAAACAATTTCTGCTTCTTTATAAAATAAAAATACTTTTAAAATAGAATTCCTCATGAAGTTTATTCGTGAGGAATTTTTTATTTTTGAGAAAAAGAAAATATGGAAAATCTAATTGCTTTGTTCAAATCAATTGAAGCGGCTAAAGTCATTTCACCCGAGATTGATTACTCTGAATATGTTCGCTTGAATCTATCTGTAACTAATCCTGAGTTGAATCAACATAAATTAGAGACCGCTCAAGATTATGAAATTTTCATACAAAACCATTTAGATAAAAATCAAGGTAAAATTGCTTTTGGTGGCTACATTGAAACCCGAAATTTATATCAAAGAAGCACAGTTTTTAAAAACACGAATTCAGACGAACGTAATATTCACATCGGTTTGGATTTATGGATTAATGAAGCAGCTTCAATTCACGCTGTTTTAGATGGAACCATTCACAGTTTTCAAAACAATACCGCTTTAGGTGATTATGGTCCAACTATTATTTTGGAGCACGAAGTTGAAAGTATCAAATTTCACACGCTTTATGGGCACTTGAGCGAAGCAAGTTTAATCGGGAAAAAAGTTGGTGATATCGTAAAAAAAGGAGAACAAATTGCGACTTTAGGATTACCACCTATCAATGGTGATTATGCACCGCATTTGCATTTTCAAATCATCATCAACATGGAAGGAAAAGCAGGAGATTATCCGGGAGTTTGTAATGAAAAAACACTCTCGTTTTACAAATCAAATTGTCCAGATCCTAATTTACTTTTGAAGATTATTTAGAAAATTTGGCATCAATTTTGTAACTTTATTTTCATTAAATCAATTCAACCATGAGAAAAATATTTTTAGGAATTGCAGTTGTAGCAGTCTTATTATCTTGTAAAGAAGAAACGAAAGAAAAAGTAAAAGAAGCTTCTGAAGCAGTAGGTGCTGATTTAAAACAGGCTACTGATTCAGCTAAAGTAAAAGCTAAAAAAGCAATAGATTCTTCAAAAATAGGTGAAAAAGCAAAACACATTATTGCTAAAGGAGCCGAAAAAGTGGAAGAAGGCGCTAAAAAAGTAAAAGAATCTGTAGAAGAATAAAAAAATCCCAAGTAGTTAGTACTACTTGGGATTTTATTTTTACTTCACTTCTATTTCGTATTTCTTCTCAACTGATTTTTCCTGATTCATTTTTTTTGGTCCAATTGGAAATCTAACGTCAACGTGTTTAGATGCAATAGTTCCATCTTTTTCTAACGTATCGGCTCTATTAGCTACCATATTCCATGAAAAAGAAACATTCGATCTACCGTTTTGTAATTCTTTTACTTTAAAACCATTTTTTGTTTTTTCGGTTACATAAACTCCGTTACAATCACCTTCTAATTGAATAAAAACCTTCATTGGATGTCTTTCATCAACAAAAATATGATCGCTCATTAATTCATCTATTTTAATATATGCTTCACCGTTTACTAATTTTCCAGTTCCAAAATCTTCAAATAAAATTTCTGGTGTTTCCGTTGCGTGAAGAATTCTATTGTTTCCATTTCTATCTTCTACCATTGTAGATAAAGAACCGCCACCTAAAACTTTATATGACGTATTATTATTTCTTGCTCCAACAAAAACATAATCGGTTGTTGATGTGTTCGCGTCAAAATATCCACCATAAGTAACATCTCGCCTAGCAGCACTGCCTCCAGTAAAATAATCAACATCTTTACCTGCTATTCTAGCAAAAGGTCCATTACTTGTACTTAAATTATCGTCTTGATCGTATTCAAAATAAGCCGAAAAATAATCAACTCCATTTCCTTTACCAACACCTCTAACATGTAAACCAGTGGTTCCTTGTCCTGAAACCCCTATCGATTCTCCCGGCAATTCAGTAAAAGTTGTTCTTCCTCCAACTCCTAAAACCCCTATTACAGTTGAAGTTGCATTCGCAGCTAAAGCGGCACTAATTCCAATTACACCTCTACCTCCGTTAGGATCTAAATTTCCACCATCAATTACAAATTGAGTATTGGTTGCGTTTAAAGCCCTAATAGTTCTTTGCGAATTATTACTATTAACAAAAAGACCTATTTGTCCAGCACCAGCATTAATTGTTGTTAACGTATTAGTAATCGGAGTTGTATTTGTTCCTAAAATGACCTGGCCGTCGTTTTCAACAGTAACTCTGTTCGTATTATTTGTTCTGATTTGGAAATTTTGATTATCAATAGTTCCTAAAAAATTAGTAGTTGGATTGGTGCCTGTATTTCCTGTTAAAGACCAATCTTGGCTTGCCGCTAATGGAGCAGATTTCAAAGCCACCCATTCTGTTCCTGACCAATAATAAAATCCAGGAGAAACAGCTGTTATTCCTGCTCCAGCAGTTGCCGTATTGAAAACAAGCACTCCAGTTGCAATTGGAGCTGGTCCAACAGGCGCCACAACATTAGTAGCTGTAAGAGCAACCCTTGGAATTAATAATCCTCTCGAATTGCTTTCAATTTGAAATTCAACTCCGTTCTGAATATTAGTTGTTCCAATTCCAACCTGTGAGAATACATTTAAAGTAAATAAGAAGCTTGTAACTAAAAATAATGTCTTTTTCATAATCTGTATGTTTTAATTACTTGCAGTTACGAAAAGAACAAAAGATTGGTTTTCTTAATTTAGAAAAAAGTACGTTTTTAACTTTTGTTTATTTATTTCTGATTTTCTGTTCCCATTGCCAAGCGCTTGACAAAGCTTCTTCTAAAGAATATTGAGCTTTCCAACCTAAAATAGCATTAGCTTTATCGGTATTTGCATATGCTTCAATTACATCGCCTTCTCTTCTACCCACAATTTGATAATTTAATTTTTGATTGGACACTTTTTCAAAAGCATTAATTACTTCTAAAACAGAACTCCCAGTTCCGGTTCCTAAATTAAAAATTTCTACTTTTTCTGAGTTTTGTTTTTTCAACAAACGTTGTAATGCTATTACGTGTGCTTTTGCTAAATCTACAACATGAATGTAATCGCGAATTGCGGTTCCATCAAAAGTTGGATAATCACTGCCAAAAACAGATAGCTTTTCTCTGAGTCCTATAGCAGTTTGTGTAATAAAAGGAACTAAATTTTGTGGAACACCTAAAGGTAATTCGCCAATTTCAGCTGAAGGATGCGCTCCAATAGGATTAAAGTAACGTAATAAAATAGAATTGATGCTAGTTACTTTTGCAACATCAGTTATAATTTCTTCACCTATTTGCTTCGTGTTTCCGTAAGGTGACATCGCAACTTGAATAGGAGCATTTTCGGTAATTGGCATTTTTTCGGCTTGACCGTAAACGGTACAAGACGAACTAAAAATAAAATGAGCTTCTGGCTTTCTCTGTAATTCTTGTAATAAGTATACTAAAGAATTGATATTGTTTTCATAATACAACAAAGGATTTTCAACACTTTCTCCCACCGCTTTTGAAGCAGCAAAATGAATAACTCCTGAAATATCTTGGTGTTTAGAAAAGAAATTTTGAACAGCCGATTTATCTCGCAAATCGATATTTTCAAACAAAGGTTTTTTTCCTGTAATTCGCTCAATTCCGTCCAAAACATCAATAGATGAATTAGAAAGATTATCAATAGCAATTACTTCAAAACCTTCATTTTGTAATTCAACAACTGTGTGAGAACCTATAAAACCTAAACCGCCTGTAACCAGTATTTTCATTCTTTTTTATTAAATTGAGAAACGCGATAAATCGCGTCTCTCAAATATGAATTAAACAAATTCTAAAACCGAATCTGTAATAAATTTAATTTGTTCGTCATCTAACTCCGTGTGCATAGGCAATGCAATGACTTCCTTAACTAATTGATTTGTTACAGGGAAATCAGCTTCGTTATAACGAGCATCTGCATAGGCTTTTTGACTGTGTAATGGAATTGGGTAATAAATTGCACATGGAATTCCTTTTGCTTGTAAATGCTCTAATAAACCATCACGTTTTCCATTCATAATACGGATTACATATTGATGAAATACGTGACAATCACAAGATTCACAAATAGTTGGAACCCAAATATTAGGGTTTTTTCCAAGAATTTCTGAATACTTTCTTGCAGCATCCTGACGTGCTTTGTTGTATGCATCCAAATGTGGTAATTTCGCTTTTAAAACTCCAGCTTGGATACTATCTAAACGCGAATTCACTCCTACTACATCATGATGGTATCTTTCGTACATTCCATGGTTTACGATTCCTCTGATTTTATGTGCTAAAGCGTCATCATTCGTAAAAATCGCTCCACCATCACCATAACAACCTAAGTTTTTAGATGGGAAAAATGAAGTTGCAGCCACATGTCCAATAGTTCCTACTTTCTTTTTAGAACCATCTTTTGAAGTGTAATCTGCTCCAATAGCTTGAGCATTATCTTCGATAACATATAAATTATGTTCGCGAGCAATTTCCATAATCGCATCCATGTTTGCAGCACGACCGAATAAATGTACCGGAACAATTGCTTTTGTTTTTGGCGTAATGGCTTTACGAATTCCGTCAAGCGAAATGTTCATATTGTTCATGTCTACATCTACTAAAACTGGAGTTAATTGTAATAATGCAATCACTTCCACTGTAGCTGCGAATGTAAAATCGGCTGTAATTACCTCATCACCTGGTTTCAAATCCAATCCCATCATGGCTATTTGTAACGCATCGGTACCGTTAGCACATGGAATTACGTGTTTTACTCCCAAATATTTTTCTAAATCGGCCTGAAACTGGTGAACCAAAGGTCCGTTGATGTATGTATTTGTATCTAAAACCTCTTGAATAGAAGCATTCACCTCTTCTTTTATTTTTTCGTATTGACTTTTTAAGTCAACCATTTGTAATTTTCTCATTGAAAAATAAGTTTAAAAGTTTAAAGTTTAAAAGTTTAAAGTGAAATCACCTTCGTTTTTACTTTTAACAAGAACAAAAATAGTCAATAATTGATTAGTTGGCAATGAATTTTCATAAAGAAACTGTATTTTCGCAATAGATATTTACCAACATGTTATTTCTATATAATTTAGTAGTCATTTTAGCCTCACAACTTTTGAAGCTTGTTGCTCATTTCAGTCCAAAAATGAAACTTTTTGTTGATGGACGAAAATCGGTTTTTCAAACTTTGTCTGATAAAATTCAATCTTCGGATAAAACCATTTGGTTTCATGCGGCTTCATTAGGTGAATACGAACAAGGTTTACCTGTAATTGAAGCAATCAAACAACAATTCCCAAATCATAAAATTGTGGTTACTTTTTTTTCGCCTTCGGGTTATGAAGTTCGAAAAAACAATACAGTTGCTGATGTTACGGTTTATTTGCCTTTGGATACGATTTCGAATGCGAAACAATTTATTCAGTTGGTTCATCCCGAAATGGCATTTTTCATTAAATACGAATATTGGCCAAATTATCTGAACGAATTAAAAAAACAGCAAATCAAAACCTATTTGATTTCTGGAATTCTTAGAGAAAATCAAGCGTTTTTTAAATGGTATGGCGGATTTTACAGAAACGCTTTAAAAACATTTGATTACTTCTTTGTTCAGAATGAAAGTTCAAAAAAACTACTTCAAAGTATCGGATTTAACAATGTAAAAGTTTCTGGCGATACGCGTTTTGATCGTGTGGTTTCAATTTTAGAACGTGATAATTCATTAGATTTTATCGAACAATTCAAAGACAACAAAACTACAATCGTAATCGGAAGTTCATGGCCAAAAGATGAAAGTTTATTGATTAATTACATCAATCAGAGTTCGGATGATGTGAAATTTATTATTGCACCGCATAATATTAAACAAGAGCAAATTCAGGAATTGAAAAATGCTATTACTAAAAAGATTGTTTTATTTTCTGAAAATGTTGAGACAAGGCATGCCTTGTCTTTACAAGAATATTCTGTTTTTATAATAGATACTATTGGAATTTTAACCAAAATTTATTCGTATGCCGATATTGCCTATGTGGGTGGTGGTTTTGGAAATCCGGGAGTTCATAATATTTTAGAACCTGCGACTTTTGGAGTTCCGGTTGTCATTGGACCAAATTATTCCCATTTTGCTGAAGCCACGGCATTGGTAAATATGGAAGGTTGTATTTCGATTCAGAATCAAACGCAACTTAATGAGGCTTTTGATTTATTGCTTCACAACGAAGACGAACGATTAGAAAAAGGGCACATTTGCAGCACATTTGTTCAAATGAATAAAGGAGCCACGCAAACGATTATAAATCATATTTTGGACTAATGACAAGCTTCAAACCATTAGAAATTGTAGATATTGAAATCATTACCCAAATGATGCGAGATTTCTATGAGATTGACAATTATCCAATGAATGTTGAAGTAGCTAAAACTTTATTTCAAGAATTTATTACCAATGAACATCTTGGGAAATCTTGGTTGATTTATTCCGAAAATGAAATTGTGGGTTATATCATTCTCACTTTTATTTTCAGTTTTGAATATGGCGGAAAAATTGCTTTTGTAGATGAATTATTCATCAAAGAAACCGCTCGCGGAAAAGGCTTTGGAAAAGAAGCGATTCAATTTATTCAGCAAGAAGTTCCTAAATTATCGTTAAAATTACTGTATTTAGAAGTCGAACCGCACAACGAAAACGCACAAAAATTGTATCTTGCACACGATTTTGAACTTCACAATAGAAAATTAATGAAGTACAAAGTCACTAAATAAAATTATACCTATGAAATTTTTAAAATTACTACTTGTTTTATTTGTTATCCAAGTTCAAGCGCAACAAGGAGGCATGTGGATTCCTTCGTTATTGAAAGGAACCAACGAAAAAGAAATGAAAGCTTTAGGAATGAAAATTAGTGCCGATGATATTTATTCGGTAAATAATTCCAGCTTAAAAGATGCTGTTCCTCATTTTGATGGCGGTTGTACCGCAGAAATGATTTCTCCAAAAGGACTTTTATTAACCAATCATCACTGTGGTTATGACAACATTCAAAGTCATTCTACTGTTGAACATGATTATTTAACGAATGGTTTTTGGGCTTACAAAATGGAAGACGAGTTACCAAACAAGGATTTAACGGTAACATTCATCATCAAAATTGAAGATGTAACTACAAAAATCTTTGAAGGTGTTTTAAATCTTCCTTCCGAAAGTGACAAACAAAAGAAAATCCAACAAAATATCGCGGCTTTAAATAAAAGTTACTCAAGAGAAGCTTGGCAAGAAACAATGATTCGTGCTTTTTACGATGGAAATCAATACTTATTATTTGTAACTGAAACTTTTAAAGATGTTCGCCTAGTAGGTGCACCACCAAGTTCAATTGGAAAATTTGGTTCGGATACTGATAACTGGGTTTGGCCTCGTCACACAGGAGATTTCTCTTTGTTTAGAGTTTATGCAGACAAAAACAATCGTCCAGCTGAGTATTCAAAAGACAACGTTCCTTATACTCCAAAACACTTTTTCCCAGTTTCAGCAAAAGGAATTCAGGAAAACGATTTCACCATGGTAATGGGTTATCCAGGAAGAACTCAGGAGTATTTACCATCATTCGCAGTAGAACAAATTGTAAATGATTTGAATCCGGCTAAAATTGAAATTCGTGATGCTGCTTTAAAAGTACAAGATGGCTTCATGAGAAAAGACAATGCGATTAAAATTCAATACGCGTCTAAATATGCTGGAGTTGCGAATTATTGGAAAAAATGGATTGGAGAAACTAAAGGTTTGAAAAAATCGAATGCAGTTGCCTTTAAACAAGATTTCGAAAAGAAATTCCAAGAAAGAGTTAACAAAGCAGGAAAACAAGCCGAATACGGAACTATTTTAGCAGATTTCGAAAAGAACTACAAAGACATTAGAGAATATGCCATTGCAAGAGATTACTTTACAGAAGTTGTTTTACGTAATTCAGAAATTTTATCTTTTGGATACCGTTTGTACCAATTAGAGCAAGTGTATAACACTAAAGGCGAACAAGCTTTTAACGATAGAAAGAATAATTTAATTTCAGGATTCGAAGGTTTATATAAAGATTACAGCGCTCAAGTGGATGAAAAAGTTTTCGAACAATTGATTAATTTATATGCTACGAAATCACCAAAACAGTTTTTACCTGAAACATTGAACAATATTAATGCTTCAACTTTAACTACAAGTGTTTTTGGTTCTTCGAAATTAACTAGCTTTAATGGTTTGAAAGAATTATTGAATGGTGATGCTAAGTCAGTTTTAGAGAAATTAAATCAAGACAAAGGTTACCAATTAGTAAAATCAATTGCGGATAGTTACCAAAAGAATGTAGCTCCTAAGTTTGATGAAATTAATTTAAAAAACATCGCATTACAAAGAACCTACATGAAAGGAATTATGGAATTCTTCCCTAACGATAGAATTTTCCCTGATGCGAATAGTACGTTACGTGTAACTTATGGAAAAGTAAAAGGCTATAAACCAAGTGATGCTGTTATTTACGAACCTGTGAGTTATTTAGATGGAGTGATTGAAAAATACATTCCAGGTGATTACGAATTTGACGTTCCAAAAAAATTAATCGATTTGTATAACGCAAAAGATTACGGAAGATATGCGGATAAAAACGGAAAAATGCCATTAGCGTTTATTGCAACCAATCATACTACAGGAGGAAACTCTGGAAGTCCAGCTTTAGATGCAAAAGGAAACCTAATCGGATTGAACTTTGATAGAGTTTGGGAAGGTACAATGAGCGACATTTATTATAGTCCAGAAATCTGTAGAAACATCATGGTTGATGCACGCTACATTTTATTTGTGATTGATAAATTTGCAGGAGCTAAAAACCTTATCGAAGAGATGACAATTGTTTATCCTAAGTCACAAAAAGCCAAATAATTACAAATATTTTTAAAAATAAAAAGTTTGGCACACCATTTGAAATAAAGCATTTCGGAATCCAGAGAAAAAAAATGAAAAAAAATGTTCAAAAATATTTTGACATGTTAAAAAATTTATATCTTTGCTCCGAATTAATAATTAACCTTTATAATTTAGTAAGATGAAAAAAGTTGTTTTAAGTTTAGCAATTGTTGCTGCTATGTTCGTTTCATGTAAAGAAAATGCTGCTGAAGAAACTCCAGCTGTTGACTCAACTGTAGTTGAAACTCCTGCTGTTGAAGAAGCTCCTGTAGCTGATTCTACTGCTGTAGTTGCTGATTCTGCTGCTACTGCTGCACCTGCTGCTGAAGCTGCACCTGCTAAGTAATTTATTGCTGACAGAAAAAATCAAGCTCCACAATGTGGGGCTTTTTTTTAAACATATAGAGAAGAGAATAGTGCAATCCTATTCAAAATAAAATTTTAACCTTTTATAATTAAAACAAAATGAAAAAAGTTGTATTAAGTTTAGCAGTTGTTGCTGCTATGTTCGTTTCTTGTAAAGAAGCTGCTGCTGAGGCAGAAACTGCAGTTGATTCTACTGCTACTGAAGTAACTGAAACTGTTGAAGCTGTTGCTGACTCTACTGCTGTAGTTGCTGATTCTGCTGCTGCTAAAGTTGAAGGAGCTGCTACTGAAGCTGTTGAAGCAGTTAAAGAAGAAGTAAAAAAATAATTTTAAATTATTTTATAATAAAAAGCCTTGCAGTGCAAGGCTTTTTTTATTCTGACGGTCCAAATATATCTTCAGCAGAAGAAAAATCCAAAAACTCTGCTTTATCTGCATATTTTACTATTTCATCAATCCCTTTTTGAAGCAGCAATTGGGTCGTATATCTTCTACTAACAGCTATTTCGTGCTCATCCAATATCAATCGAAAGAAAAACTTTCCGCTAGACGATTTAAAACGCATAAAAACGCATCGTTCTAAAGAAGTTTTAAGTTTTTCTATCTCCTCTTCACATTCAAAACGCAATTCGAAATCGTTGCTCGTAAAAATCGTTTTTCCTTTTCTGGAAACAAACTCATATTTATAAACTCCACTTAATCGTTGTGCGATTACAAATGTACCCATATAGTTGTGATTGATAATTTTATAAAGAATTCTTTAAAGATAATAGAAAATTCTAAACTAAGAATTTTATAAACAAAAAAAGCTCCGAACAATGTTCGGAGCTTTTGTACTCAAGGCGGGAGTAAAACCACCGCAAAAATACATTTTATAGCTTCCTACTATTCAAGGGCAAAAATACACTATTCACTTGAGTAATGCAATTTTATTGACTTTTTTATAAAATTAATTTTATGTTTTAAATTGTAATTGATTTTATTTAATTGCAATTTGCCGTACAAATACCGTACAAATTATTTACATTTGTATTACTAAAGGCAAACGTATGGCAACTATTAATTTTTTATACCGTTCAAATAAAGACAAATCAAATCTAAATTTGAGATTACTATACAGAAAAAACGGTATTGATTACGTTATTGGTGGGGTTTCAAAAATTGAAGTTTCAAAAGAATATTGGAGCAAATACCACAACTCAAAACGTATTTCGGATATTGATATCAAAAACCTACAAACTGAAGTTAATAACAAAATTTCAGACCTTGAAAACTACATTTTAAACGAGTTTGAAAACACTATTGAAGAACCAAACAAAGACTGGTTAAAAAGAACTATAAATGAATACTACAATCCTACACCAGTTGAAACAATTCCAAACGAATTGGTTAATTATTTTGAGTTCTTCAAAGACCGTAAAAAAAGCGAAATAACAGAAAGTACAGAAAAAAAATATAACACAATTAAAGCACTTTTAAAGAAGTTTGAAACCTCAACAAACAAAAAGTTTTTAATCAAAGACGTAAACGAAAATTTCAAAAAAGCCTTTGAAGACTTTTGTAATAAAAATCAATATTCACACAATACAATTGCAAGGGCGTTAAGAAGTATAAAAACCATTTGTAAACACGCACAGCATAACGGCATCGAAGTAAGCCACCAGTTAGACGGCTTAAAAGCAAAGTACAAAGAAACTGATAATGTTTATTTGACTTTTGAAGACCTTAACAAAATTGAAACAATAGAACCAAGTAAGTTAACTGAAAGCCTTAACAATGCGAAAGACTGGTTAATTATTAGTTGCTATACTGGTCAAAGAGTTTCAGATTTTATGAATTTTACAAAAGACCAAATTAGAATTGAAGACGGTAAGCACTTACTGGAGTTTACTCAAAAGAAAACTACTAAAAACATGACTATTCCAATACACAAAAAAGTACTGGAAATATTAGAAAAAAGAAACGGACATTTTCCAAAACCAATTTCAGACCAAAAGTATAATGATTACATAAAAAAAGTTTGTGAAATTGCTGAACTTAACGAAATAGTCAAGGGAGGTAAAAAAACAGAAACTGCACCCGAAAGCAAAGTTTACCGTAAAGAAGTCAAAGAGTTTCAAAAGTGGGAATTGGTAACCTCACATATTGGTAGACGCTCTTTTGCTTCAAACTTTTACGGAACTATTCCAACTACTTTTTTAATTTACATTACAGGACATACAACAGAAAAAATGTTCCTTAACTACGTCGGAAAAAGCAATAAAGACTTAGCAATTGAATTAACAAAATACTTTTAATTTGTTGATAACCATTATAAAACAATCATAAACAGGCAAAATATGAGAAATAATAACTCCGAAAATCCAAAAGAATTATCATTAAAAGACAAAATTAGTTTTATTCAAAACTATCAAAGAACTTTTAAAAACTGGGAATCAAACTACCAAAATAGAGTAATTGAATTTATAAATCAATATGAAGACAATTCGGAAAATATTTTTATTGAAAACGAAATTGAAAATGCTGAAAATGTTTTATTACAACTGGGCCAGGCGTTAAAAGATAATTACATTGAAAAAGATAGTATTGATTTATTAGATACAAACCCAATGCGAGATCTTTATATTGATTTAAGAATTGAATCTACTATAAAAAGCAAAAGCACTTACAAAAAAATCAAAGCCTTTTTAGAACAAAGAAAAATTGAATTAAAACAACCTCAACAAATAGAAATCAAACCTCAAGAATCTAAAACAATTGAAGCGGAAAAGGTCGAAATCAAACCTCAAGAACATACTGATTATTTCAAAGATAATGCCTTTGAAATTTGGGAACGTCTTTTTGAAAATTTCAATATAGACAAAACCAAAAGAACTGATTTAAGATTTATGTATGAAATTATGAAGCATAACGGACAAATACATAAAACAGTTACTGTTAAAAGCATTACCGACTGGATAAATGAAACTTATGATTTTGGCATAGATAAACTACAATACACAAATATTAAAAGTAAGTCGAACGAAAACAGAATGAGTATTTACAACCTAATTAAATAAAGAGTACAAACCGTACCCAAAAAGGTACAAAACATAGTCTTTTAGGGTACAATCCCAAACCAATATTTGCACTGTATAACAAATAATACTTTGCAAAATGACAAAAGCAACCTTACTACAAAATTTGAGTCCAGAAGATTTAACGGACTTAATCGGAAACGTATTTGATGCAAAACTCAAAGACTTTCAAACACACCAAAACACCCAAACTGCAAAAGACGAACTATTAAGTCGGGAGCAAGTTTTGGAACTACTACAAATAAACTCTTCTACACTTTGGCACTGGCAAAATAAAGGTAAAATTACCGTTTACAAATTTGCTAATAAATGTTACTACAAGCGTAGCGAATTAATGGAATCTATAACACCATTAAAAAAGTAGTATCATGAGTTTACAGGCAAAAACAAAAAGATACGTTAAATCTGAAGCTATCAAAGTGCTTGAGAATTTAGAATTTGAATTACAAAAAGCTAAATATCCAAACTTTAGATACCCAGTTAAACCAAAGCGAACCGACGCTACTACAAACGGTTTAACTAAATGCGTAATATCATACATCAAATTAAACGGCTTTCATGCTGAACGTATCAACTCAACAGGAGCTATAAAAGACAATCGTAAAACCTCAACAGATATTTTAGGGAACATTAGAACTATTGGGAGCGTACAATGGATTAAAAGCAATACACAAACTGGCACTTCAGATATTAGTGCAACTATTCGAGGGCGTAGTGTAAAAATCGAAATCAAATGTTTTTATAGTGGTGATCGTTACCAAAGCGAATCACAGAAAGAGTATCAAAGGCAAATTGAAAAGTCGGGCGGAATCTACATAATTGTAAGGACTTTTGAAGACTTCTACAATTGGTTTAATGCTTTTATAAAACAATAACACTATGAATAACGAAAAGTACTTAAATTTTCCTATTCAGTTGCTAACTGGTTTTATTACCGACACCCGTAAAACACTGGATAATATAGTGAGTTATTCCGTTTATGAAAAGGCTTTAAAACTGGAACACGGTACGGAATTACAGAAAATGAAATATATCGCTAAAGAGTCTTATCAAATGAAATTGGGAAGTGATAAACATTCATTAGATAACGGCAAATTACTTTATAATAGCGTACCTAATAATTCCCCAAAAGTAGGAATGAATTTATCTATCTGGTGGGACTTTTACAAAAATGAGAAAACTGAATTTGATAAAGTGTGTTTATTAGGCTTTTTAGCAATCAAAAGCATACTAGGGAACAAATCGTATTGTAAGGTTACAAACTTGTATTTGTGGGCAAGAATGGACGGTAAAACAAACACAATAGAAGAGGTTAGCGAATTATCAAATGAAATCAGAAAATACGCCAACAGATACCAAACCGAAAACATTAAAAACGAATTGATATTGAACTGGCATCTTATTTATTACAGTCGCTATACGAGAGGTTTTTATGTTTCATTAAAAATGAGTTTAGAAGATCTAATTTTTGAAGCTGAAAAAAAGAGAAAAAGCATCAAAGACAAACAACAGAAACAACTTCAAAATGAAGCATTAAAGAAAGTATTAGAGAGATTGAAACCAGAACCACCATAACAGCACCATAACAACAACTATATAAAAGGATTTACACGATTATTTTTTTTAATCAACAATTAATTTACAAAACTACAACACCTATATAAAGATTATTTAATAAGATATTCTAAAAAGGTATTTTAAAAAGATAATGTAAAAGAGTGAAAATTTTATTTTTTTTTTGAAATTAAAAATTGATAAAAAAAGTTTGTTAATTCTTAGTAATCTAAAGAGAGAAAAAAGAAAAAAGTTTCGCTAAAAAAGAAAAGAACAAAAATTATAAATCATGAAACAACAAGAAGAGAAAACACCAGAAGAAGTTGAAAAAATAGCTCATGAAGTTATTTCAAATCAAACAGAATCCGAAAAGTTCAAAAAGAACTCAAAGGACAAACCGAGCGAAAAATCCGAAGAAGAAAAAACAGTTGAAGAAATTATTGCAAACTTATAAACAATCACACACCATGAAAAACAGAATTTTAATCAAAGAAGACCAAGAGAGATTTGTAGAAATCTCTAAAGATTTAAAGCAATTTATGCCAGTTCTAAAAGAACTAAAATCAAGTTTTGAAGCCTTAGAAATTGGAGAATTTACAAATGATACTTTTAAGCAAATTATTTTATTAGGAGCGTCAAAACAAATCGAATCCTATATTAAAGATCTAAATAATCAATTAGACAAACAGGGAATTACAAGCTCTATAATACGTCAAAACGCAATTAAAGACCATGAAAGCGTAATTGAAAGATTTAAAAAATCAGTTGATAATGCAAAGCGTTTTCAACCACAAATCTATTCATCAAACCGTCCGAAATTATCCTTAAAATTTATTTCATATGAAAATGGTTTTTGTATTAGTGAAGAAGACAAAGAAATGATTTTAGAATCATGTTGCAGGATCTACTTAGAAACAGAAGAAGAAATTAAGCTTTTTCAAGTTTCTCAAAATTTAGCCGAAGCATTTAATGAATATTTAGAAATCTTCAAACAAACAGGAATACAATCTATTAATAAGCATTACAGCGGGAGCCATGTACTAAAATATGATAACGAAAACAATGTAATGATCATAAATCCTGAGGGAGTAAAAGGTGTTTCTAACTATAAAAAAAGACGTGAAGAGTTAGGTATTTAAAAAATATTACTCTCAAATATCCAAAGGCATTAAACTAAAGTAGATTAAAAATAGTTTCAAAAGTTATGGCAAATACAACAGGAAAAAAATTCGGAGGGCGTCAAAAAGGAACACCCAACAAGGTTAACACCACCACAGCAGAAACAAAACAAATGCTTCAAAATGTAGTTACAAAACAAATTGAAAAGTTAGAAACTACATTAAGCAAGTTGGAGCCAGTAGAGAGAGTTAACGCATTATCAAAGTTGCTTCCGTACATTTTACCGAAGCAACAAGATATTGCAATTACAAACTATGAAGAGTTTTCTGAAGAAGAAAGGGAACGTAGAATAGAAGTATTAAAAAACAAATTATTAGAACCGTGAAAAAACATATAGAATTTACAGATGCTGAGGTTTACGAACTTGAAAATCTATTTATACAGAAGTTTGAACAACTGGAATTTAAATCTATTGACTTTGATAAAAAAGCAAATATTGTAATAATTAAAAATCCAGAGATTGAACAACTTGTAAATACTTTTTACAAAGGGCGTTATTCCAAAGATGAAAACGGAAATATAAAAATGAGTTTATTTATATTTAGATTATTACAGTACCGATTTTTCAGAAACAATAAAAGCTCATATAATACAAAAGAGGGAACTTATTAAAGTTCCCTCTTTGTTTTTAATAGTATCTTACAGGCAATGCAGAAACTAAAAACAAAGTTAATCTTTATATTTTTTAGTTTCATTTTAAACTCAAAATAATCTTAATATTTTGTTTAATAATCGGTTACCGTACAAAAATCGTACATTTTAAAGCATAAAAAAACCGCAAATAATTAATAATCAATTATTTACGGTTAATTAAAGTACTCAAGGCGGGACTTGAACCCGCACGGGCATTACTACCCACTGGATTTTAAGTCCAGCGTGTCTACCAATTCCACCACTCAAGCAAATATTTTTGGTATAGAGCGAAAAACGGGGTTCGAACCCGCGACCTCGACCTTGGCAAGGTCGCGCTCTACCAACTGAGCTATTTTCGCGTTTCGTATTGTAATCTTTTAAAGAACGTTGCTATACTTGTTCCGTATTGCGAGTGCAAATATAGCACATATTTTTATTCTTGCAAGTACTTTTTAAATAAAAATTGAAACTTTTTTATAACCTTTTGATAACGAATTATTTATTTTAAAAATATTTTACTTAAACATACATTACAAAAAAACCAGAAATAAACTTGTAGGAAATTTTAACACAAAAAACTTGTTTTTCATTTTTTTTTTTTTTTTATTTCGAATTCATAATCTTAAATTTTTTATAAATTATGAAAAAACTATTTTTTAGCTTAATTGCTACTGTTATGATTTCATCATTTGCTTTTGCAAATACAAATGAAATGAAAGTAAATGATTTTATTGAAAATCAAGAAATCATTTTAACAAACACTCAAGAATTAAATGAAGATGATTTTTGGTTTTGTTATGAAATTGATAGAGATAGTAGTATTGATTTAATGACAGGTGACACTATCATAACAGTTACTTACAGATGTAGATGGTATTCACTATAAAAAACTAAACAGGCTTTAAAAAGCCTGTTTTAAATTTAAAACAATGAAAACAAAACAAATATTTTTTTTCCTTCTTTTTACTTGTTCATTAATATGCTATTCACAAACAGTTAAAGGAATTTATACTATACAACCTTTAAAAGGCGTTGGAGACACGAGTGAATTATCTGAACGTGCAAAAAAACCATTATACTTTAGCTATACATATGCTAAAAATAAATCCTTACAAGAATTAATAGAAGGTGGCGGAACATTTATAGACACCATTTACAATGAATACAAAGAAGTACCGGGTGAAAAATTTGCTTCTAAATCTGTTACAAACAGACCCAAAAAAGGCTTCTATTACAAAGATTTTACATCTTCAAATTATAGAGTGTATTCTGAGAAAAATAACATTGAAATTTATGTATCAGATAATTTACCAACTTACGAATGGAAGTTAGAAAACGAAAGTAAAACTATCTCTGGTTATAATTGTAAAAAAGCAACAACAATTAAAAAGTCGCTAAGTAGAACAATTAACATTGTAGCATGGTATTGTGAAGATATAGCAATTAATGATGGTCCTCTTGATTTTTCTGGACTTCCAGGTTTTATAATCCAAATTGAAAATAACGATACTACAATAATAAAGTTTGAAAAAATAAAAATAATTTCAAACACAACAACTGAAATTGTTTTACCTGAAATTGCATCAAAACCAATAACTATAAAAGAATACGAAACAAATACTCTGAATGGAAAATAGTTCAAATTTGATTTTAAAATTTAGAATATTCATACTGTTATTCCCATTTATAAGTTTAGGTCAAACATTCAAAGGAAAAATTGAGGATACTAATGGTAATCCAATTAGTAATGCTTCTATTCAAATTAAAAGTTTTGATGATTCAAATACGCTACTTTTTACAACAAGCAACTCAAATGGAGAATTTGAATTGTCAAAAAAATTAAATCAAACTCAAATTTTATTAAAAATCTCATTTATTGGTTTTGAAACCATAAAAAAGCAAATTAAAATTAATGATGGCTTAAATGATTTTGGCACAATTACATTAATTGAAAATATTGAAGAATTAAAAGAGGTAATAGTAAAAGCTGAATCTTCGGGTATTTCTCAAAAAGGAGACACCACAACCTATAAGGTAGAGAAATTTTTAAATGGAACAGAGGAAAATCTAAAAGATGTAATAGAAAAAATACCTGGATTAAATGTAAATGATAAAGGAAAAATTACTGCAAATGGTAAAACAATTGATAAATTATTAATCGATGGTGAAGATTTATATAAAAACCAGCATCAAATCGCAACAGAAAATTTACCTTCTAATTTAATTAATTCCATTGAATTAATACAAAATTATATTGGCTATGAAAATTTAAACAAAGAAGAAAATTCTGGAAAAACGGCTCTTAACATAAAAATCAAAGAAGAATATAAAAACAAAGTTACTGGTTTTATTGAGGCTGGAAAAGGTTTTGACAGGCAGTATAAAATAAAAAATTCAATTTTCAACTTTAATAAAAAATTTCAATTTTCTGTAATAACAAACTTAAATAACATTGCTGAAAATCCTATTTCAATAGATGATTATTTGGATTTAACAGAAGAAAAAGAGGAAAGCAATGAAAGTAAAGTTGTTTTTTCAAATCTCAATGACATTCCTAATTTTTTAACTTCAAAAGACAGGGTTTCTTCTAAAAAAAATATTTTCAATTCAATCAACTTAATTTATAACATTAACAAGAAAACTAAATTCGATTTTTATTCTATAATAAATAACTCCAATCAAACTTTGAATTTATTTAGGGAACAAAAATATTATGATTTAGAAACTGATTTAACAATTATTGAAGATAAAAGAAATATAGAAAAAAACACATTTGGAACACTAAATGCAAAATTAGTTTATAAAAAAAACGAAAATACAATTCATACAATAAAATCCAATTTCTTATTTGATATAAACAAAAACACAAATAATATGCTGAATCTTACGAATTCTATCTCAAAAGAAATTAATCAGGGCAATCAATTAGAAAATCAAACTTTCAATTTATCCTATAATTTAAGCAAAAAAATTAAAAATAGTTATTTTAATTTTAAAACCTTCTACATAAACTCAAACAACAACAATGATTTGGAAATCAAATCTAATGATGTTTTTTTAACAACAAATTACTTAAATAGTGACAATAGCTTAGTTCAATACTCAAAAAAATCAACAAGTGAATTTAAAAACTTAGGATCATATCAGTTCACAAAAAATAAGTTTACGTTTCAATTTTTACAAACTCTTAATATTAATAATTCTAAACTAAATTCAGTATTAAATAATTCTGACAACATAAATAATTTAAAATTAAACAATTTTATAAGTTCGTCAAGTTTGAGTATCAAATATCAAATTAACTCTATTTTTGACATTTCATTTAAACCAAATTATTCTGTTAACAATATTAATTTTAATAACAATTCGCAATTTGTTTCTTATTTTGGATATAACGCAAGTTTAAAAGCGCGATTTAATTCTACAAATATTTTACAAATAAGCAATTCTTTATCAAATAACAATACTAATGTTGACAACTTATTAGTTTATGACATTGTAAAAGATTACCGAACAGTAACTAATAATTATAATGTAGCATCTACAAGTATTTTACCTTCACAACAATATAATTTAAATTATTTTAGTTTTGATATTAAAAATAAATTTTCTTTCATATTTAATGCCTCACACAGAAGAAACATAAAATCTATTGAAAATAACATAATCTCAACAGAAAACATTACTTTTCTTAGTAATAGCATAATTTCAGGAGAAAAATTTAATTCCATGTTAGTTTTCATTGAAAAGCAACCACGAAAATTACCATTCGCTTTTTCTATTAGTACATCTTATACAAATTTATCCAAAACAGTGCTTAATAATAATGACGAAGTAGAATTTAAAAATCACTTATTCTCTGGAATGTTTGAAATAAAATCAAGATATAAAGAATTTCCAGTTTATTTTAATGTAGGCATAAAAGCATCTAACGACACCTATTTATATAACGATTTCAAAAGTGAATTAAACTCATATCAAATATATTGTAAACTAAATGGTAAAGTATTTAGAAATGTCTATTGGAATTTAAATACTGATTATTTTAATTTCAAAAATCAATCTATACAAACTAATTATTTAAACATTAGCCCAATTTTAAGGTTTTCAAAAGAAAAAACAAACTTTGAATATTCATTAATTGGTAATAATATCTTAAACATAGATAATGTAAATGTTTTAGAAAATTACAGTAATTCAAACTATTCAGAACTTGTAAGAAAACCCGTTTTAAGTGGTTATGTACTTTTTCAGCTAAAATATAAGTTCTAAAATTACTTTTTTACCAACATTCGTTTTATTTCATTTAACTTCATTAAAGCCTCAACAGGCGTTAAAGTATTAATATCGATATTCATGATTTCTTCTTTAATATCCTCCAAAAGCGGATCGTCTAAATTGAAGAAACTCAATTGTAATTCATCATTTGCCGATTTAATTCCGGATAATTCTTCGCTGGAATGTCTTTTTTCTAATTGCTTCAATAATTTTTGTGCTTTTTGAATTACAATTTGAGGCATTCCTGCCATTTTTGCTACGTGAATACCAAAACTATGCGCACTTCCACCTTTCACTAATTTACGGATAAATAAAACCGTATCTTTTAATTCCTTTACTGAAACATTGAAATTCTGAATTCTATCAAACGTAACTTCCATTTCATTTAATTCGTGATAATGCGTAGCGAAAAGGGTTTTCGGTTTGTTTGGATGTTCGTGCAGATATTCTGAAATCGCCCAAGCAATCGAAATTCCGTCATAAGTTGAAGTTCCTCTTCCAATTTCATCTAACAAAACCAAACTTCTTTCCGAAATATTATTCAAAATCGAAGCGGTTTCATTCATTTCCACCATAAAAGTAGATTCACCCATCGAAATATTATCGCTCGCTCCTACTCGGGTGAAAATTTTATCCACCACACCCATTCTCACGCTTTCTGCTGGAACAAAACTTCCCATTTGCGCCATCAATACAATTAAAGCCGTTTGACGCAAAATAGCCGATTTACCCGACATATTCGGACCCGTAATCATAATGATTTGCTGGGTTTCTCTGTCTAAATACACATCATTCGAAATATACGGCACACCAACAGGCAATTGTTTCTCAATAACAGGATGACGACCTTCTTTGATTTCCAAATCGAAACTTTCATCTAAATCAGGACAAACGTATTTATTATCAATTGCTAATTGCGTGAAAGATGTCAAACAATCTATTTGTGCGATTAAATTCGCATTCAACTGAACGTGTTTGATATACGTTGCAATCCAATTCACTAATTGTTCAAACAACTGCGTTTCTAATTGATGGATTTTTTCTTCAGCACCTAAAATCTTTGATTCGTATTCCTTTAATTCCTCTGTAATGTAACGCTCAGCATTCACTAAGGTTTGCTTACGAATCCATTCCGCTGGAACTTTATCTTTATGTGTATTTCTTACTTCGATGTAATATCCAAAAACATTATTGAAAGACACTTTCAAAGAAGGAATTCCGGAAGCAGCGCTTTCTCTTTGTTCTAATTCCTCCAAATACCCTTTTCCAGTTGAAGAAATAGCTCTTAACTCATCTAATTCGGGATGAACTCCAACCGCAATTGCGTTTCCTTTATTCACACTTACAGGAGCGTCTTCTTGAATGGTGGTTTTGATTTTTTCTCTCAATAATTCACAAGCGTGTAAACTATCACCAATTACTCGCAACGCTTCATTATCGCTACCTAAAGCCAATGTTTTTATTGGAATAATTGCGTCTAACGAATCTTTCAAGAAATTAACTTCTCTTGGCGAAATTTTCCCTGTAGCTACTTTTGAAATCAAACGTTCCAAATCGGAAATTTGTTTGATTTGATATTGAATTTGTTGTAAAACTTCGGGATTGGTTTTCAAATACGAAATCACTTCATGACGACTTCTAATTTTTGAAATATCTTTCAACGGAAGTGCCAACCAACGTTTCAAAAGCCTTGCTCCCATTGGCGAAAGCGTTTTATCAATCACATCTAAAAGCGTTACTGCATTTGGATTATAACTATGATATAATTCTAAATTTCGAATGGTAAATTTATCCATCCAAACGTAAGCATCTTCTGCTATACGCTGGATATTGGTAATATGTTGAATTTTATTATGTTGCGTTTCGGACAAATAATACAAAATTGCACCCGATGCAATCAAACCTTCAGTTAATTCTTCTACACCAAAGCCTTTTAGTGAATTGGTTTGAAAATGTTTCGTCAAACTTTCTAAGGCATAATCTTCTTTATACACCCAATCTTCCAAAAAAAACGTATGAAAATCATCTCCAAAAACCGAATTAAACTGATTTTTAAATTGTTTCGGAATTAAAACTTCACTAGGACGAAAGTTTTGCAAAAGTTTATCAATGTATTCTTCATTGCCTTGCGAAACTAAGAATTCGCCTGTTGAAACATCTAAAAACGAAACTCCAACCGATTTTTTCCCAAAATGTACCGAAGCTAAAAAGTTGTTCGACTTCGATTGTAACACCTCATCATTCATCGAAACTCCAGGCGTAACCAATTCCGTAACTCCTCGTTTTACAATGGTTTTTGTCATTTTTGGATCTTCTAATTGATCGCAAATCGCCACTCGAAGTCCGGCTTTAACCAACTTAGGTAAATACGTATTTATGGAATGATGCGGAAATCCTGCCAAAGCCGTTTCCGTTTCAGAACCAGCGCCACGTTTGGTTAATGTGATACCTAAAATTTGTGACGCACGCACCGCATCTTCTCCAAAAGTTTCATAAAAATCGCCCACACGAAACAACAAACAAGCATCGGGATATTTGTTTTTTATCTCGTTGTATTGCTTCATTAAAGGTGTTTCCTTGGGTGCTTTATCGGGAGTTGCTGCAGATTTTTTAGCCACAATTTGTAATTTTAAGTATGCTTGCGAAGGTAAGAAAATCAAGTTCAATTTCAAGGGCAAGGACAAGAACAATTTTCAAGTTCAAATGCAAGTTCAAATTCAAATATAAAATTTTAACAACAAATTACAATTCAATTAATTCTTAAAAATTTACATTTGAAAAAACAAACACTGAAAAATGAAGTACATAATTACCCTATTTATGATTAATTTAAGTTGTTTTTCACAAACATATTTAGCAAATTATATTGAAAAACCAATCAATAATGAAAATACTTTCAAAGATTTACCTTTAGAAATTAAAATACACCAAGAAGAATTAAGAAACAAAATTCATAGTTATAGTTTAGTGTATAGTAATGGAATCTCTTTTTATGAAAACACAACTGATGAAACAATTAATTTTAGAACTTTTGACAATAAAAAATATACCTCTACTGATGATAAATATTTTTATTTCAATTTTAATAAAAATAGCATGTTTTTCAAAACAAGGTTCAAAAAGGACTATCTTTATATAGAGGACAAACCTATTGAATTTAATTGGGAGATCACTTCTGATACTTTAACTATAAATAATACACTTTGTAAAAAAGCAAAAACAAATTGGGGAGGTTTTACAACCTATGCTTGGTATACTGAAAGCATTCCTATAAATGCTGGTCCAGAAAAATTTAACGGTTTACCAGGGTTAATATTCAAAGTACAATTGCCTGCAAGAGAATTTACATTAATTGGAATTGAAAAAAAAGAAAATATTACTGAAATCAACAATCCAAAATCAAATCAAAACACTATTTCATTTGATGAACTTGTTAGACTATCAGATGAATTAATAAACACACTTAAAAAACAAAATACTTCTTCCAATCCAAATGTTATTATTATCAAAAAAGAACAGTAAAATATAAATATTTTTTGTTTTTTAATAAACCGATTATCTTTGTTCATTGAAATCAAACAAATGAGAAAATTAGCCAACGCAGAATTAGAACGCAAAAACATCAACGAGTTTAAAGAAGCTCAAAAAACACCCATTATTGTAATCTTAGACGACATTAGAAGTTTACATAATATTGGTTCGGTTTTTAGAACTTCGGATGCTTTTTTGATTGAAAAGATTTATTTGTGTGGTATTACGGCCGTTCCTCCTAATAAAGAAATTCACAAAACAGCTCTTGGTGCTACGGAAACTGTGACTTGGGAATATGCGAAAGACGTTTTAGAAGTGGTAAATCAATTGAAACAAGAAAATGTAAAAGTGTATTCTGTGGAGCAAACTGAAAATGCGATTATGCTGGATGATTTTCAACCTGAAACGAATACCAAATATGCTTTAATTTTTGGAAACGAAGTAAAAGGCGTTTCTCAAGAAGCGATTAATTTAAGCGATGGTGTAATTGAAATTCCGCAGTTGGGAAGTAAACATTCTTTGAACATTTCAGTGAGTGCTGGAATAGTGATTTGGGATTTGTTTCAGAAGCTTCGCTAGAAAAAAGAACAAAGAATAAAGAGTCATAATTTGTCATGCTGAACTCGTTTCAGCATCTCGTCTTTTAGAAGCTGAAATAAATTCAGCTTGACAAGACTAGATTTTAATACTTTTCAATCTTCGCATTAATCTCATTTAACAAAAACACATAATCTTCCTGTTTCTTCACAAAATCTAAATCCGAAACATCAATAATCAAAACATTTAAATCAGTTTGAGTTTTGATGTAATCTAAGTACCCTTGATTGATTTTCTCTAAATAATCAGCTGGAATTTCTTGCTCGTAACTTCTACCACGTTTTTTGATGTTTCCCAAAAGACGATCGGTGTTTTGATACAAATACACATACAAATCAGGTTTTGGCATTTCTTTATGAATGATGTCGAACATGGTTTTGTACAATCGAAACTCATCTTCTTGAAGCGTTACTTTGGCAAAAATTAATGATTTAAAAATATGATAATCTGCCACCACAAAATCTTTGAATAAATCAAATTGTGCTAAATCATCTGATAATTGTTGGTATCTATCGGCTAAAAATGACATTTCTAATGGAAACGCGTAACGACTTTGGTCTTTGTAAAACTTTGGCAAAAACGGATTGTCAGCAAAACGTTCTAAGACTAATTTCGCATTGCAATCTTCCGATAATTTGGTTGATAAAGTCGTTTTTCCTGCTCCAATATTTCCTTCAATCGCGATGTAATTGAATTGCTGTAATTGTAATTTTTCAATTGGAGAAATTAGAGAATGAATTGCTTTTATTTCGCTTGTATCTTCAGTCTGTGATAATAATTGAGCAACCGACTTTTTTAACGTTGGATGTTCCCAATTCAACCCTAAATCCATCATGGGTTGCAAGACAAATTTGCGATTCTGCATTAATGGATGTGGAATTTGCAAGGTTTCGGTCGAGATAATCTCTTCATCAAAAGCGATTATATCTACATCAATTATCCTAGCCTGATAACCCGAATCTTTAGAACGAATTCTTCCTAACTTCTTCTCTACTTTTAAAACCTGATTCAAAATTTTTTGAGCCGATTTTGACGTATGAATTAGAATCGCAGCGTTATAAAAAGGTTCGCTTTCAAAACCCCAAGCAGGTGTTTCATAAATTTTGGAAACCTTTACAACTGTTGCTACTTCGTTATGAATCAAATCAATACAAGACTGAATCGTTTCTAATCGATTGCCTTGATTACTTCCTAACGATAAAATGACTTGGTGCTGACTCATATTGGCAAAATAACAAACTATTTTAGACTTCTAATTTACCTTTTTCATTTTTTTATGAACATGTAACAATTTTATGCTTTTTACTACTTATACAGTAAATTAAAATGAAATTGAAATGAGATTTTTAGGAAATGTATTAGCAACCATAGTAGGCCTTTTCGTCTTTAGTATTATTGCTTTTTTTGGTATAATTATAATTGGAGTTATTGCAGGAAGCAGTGACGAAACCGTTACTGTAAAAAACAATTCCGTTATTGAATTAGACTTATCAAAAGTATCTTTGGATTATGCTGGAAAAACCAATTATAAAGACTTCAATTACTTTGAAGCGCATCATGATGGTGTTACCGATATTTTAAATGCAATTGAAGCGGCTAAAACCGATGACAAAATTAAAGGAATTTCTATTCTTAACAACCAATCACAACTAGGTTTAGCCCAAAGCAAAGCAGTGCGAGATAAATTGGAAGATTTCAAAAAATCTGGAAAATTTGTTTATGCTTACGCTAATTTTTACACACAAGGCGAATATTATTTAAATTCTGTTGCAGATCAAGTATATTTAAACCCAATGGGAGAAGTTGATTTCAAAGGATTATCTTCTGAAATTATTTACATGAAAGAGTTACAAGAAAAATCGGGTGTTAAGTTTGAAGTAATTCGTCATGGAAAATACAAAAGTGCTGTTGAACCTTTCTTAGCTCAGGAAATGAGTTCCGAAAATCGCGAACAAATGACGGTTTTATTAAACTCGGTTTGGAGTACTATTGTAGAAGATATTGCTAAAAGCAGAAAATTATCAATTGCCCAATTAAATGCCATTGCAAATACGTTAGGCGCAAGAACTCCAGACTTGGCATTAGCAAATAAATTAGTGGATAAAGTAGCCTATGAAGACGAATATCATGATATGATTAGAGCAAAATTAAAGCTTGACAAAAAAGAAAAATATGATATCGTAAGTATCACAGATTATGCAAAAACTGCCGCTTCAACAGTTGAAGATTACTCTAAAAAAGATATAATTGCCGTAATTTATGCTCAAGGTGAAATTGCAGGTGGCGAAGGAGATGTAAACGTAATTGGTGAAGGTTCTATCAAACGTTCTTTACAAGAAGCACGTGAAAATGATGATGTAAAAGCTATTGTATTACGCGTAAATAGCCCAGGTGGAAGTGCTTTGACTTCAGAGTTAATTTGGAGAGAAATTGAAATAACTAAAAAAACAAAGCCTGTTGTAGTTTCTATGGGGAATTATGCCGCTTCTGGAGGATATTACATTGCAGCTAATGCCGATCGAATTTTCGCAGAACCAAACACGATTACAGGTTCTATTGGAGTTTTCGGAATGTTACCCAACATGAACCAATTAGGTAAAAACATCGGAATTAACGCCGAACAAGTAAAAACGCATGAAAACGCTAGTGGTTACAGTATTTTTGAACCTATTGACGAAAACTTCAAAGGGTATATTTTAGAAAGCATCGAAAAAACATACGCTACTTTTTTACAACGTGTAGCTGATGGAAGAAAAATGACCACTGAACAAGTTGATGCCATTGCACAAGGAAGAGTTTGGACAGGAGTAGATGCACAAAAACTTGGACTCGTTGACGAAATTGGTGGTTTAGATACAGCCATTAAATATGCAGCAAAACTTGGAAAAACAAATTCGTATAGAACCGAAAACTTCCCAGAATACGAAAAAAGCTTTGAAGATTTACTTGCCAATTTCACCGGAATGGCGATGTTTAAAACTAAAGAGCAATTGTTAAAAGAACAATTAGGTGTAGAAGGCTTTCAAATGCTAGAACAAATCAAACGAGTAAAAAGCAGAAAAGGTATCCAAGCCATGATGCCTTATGAAATTGAGATTCATTAATCTTTACTATAAACACTAAAATCCCAAAGACAAAATGTTTTTTTGGGATTTTTTTTACATATTCACTTAAAATTAATACTTAAATTTACAATTGGTATTACTTTTGTATCATTGAATTTTAATCATCCCTAATTACACTATCATGTTAAAGAAAGTTTTAAAAGGTTTAGGAATATTTCTTTTGGTAACCATTATAGCATTAGCAGCCGCTCCATTTTTGTTTAAAGACAAAATCAAGGAAATGATAGCTAAAACATTAAACGAAAATGTAAATGCTAACATTGCATTCGAAGATGTAGACTTAAGTTTATTAAAGAGTTTTCCAAAAGCTCATGTTACCATTGATAAGCTGAGCATCATAAACAAAGCCCCTTTTGCTGGCGATACGCTTTTGTATGCTGGAGAAACTAATGTAACTATGAGTGTAAAAGAACTTTTTAAAGGAGATGGTGAAACCATGAGCTTAGAAAGTTTTAGCGCCGTTGACGGAATTGTGAACATCATTTTTAACAAAGAAGGTCTTGGTAATTTTGATATCGCACTAAAAGAAGCAGAAGAAAAAAAACCTTCTGAAAGCAAACCTTTTTCTTTAGACATACAAAAATATGGTGTTGAGAATCTTAAATTCAGTTATATTGATGAAGGTTCGAACATGAAAATGGTTTTAGACAGCATTTACCATGAAGGAAAAGGAAATTTTGCTGCTCAAAAATTAGATTTGGAAACTAAAACCAAAGCTAAACTTTCTTTTGAAATGGAGAAAATGAACTACATGAACAATGTAGGAATCACTTTAGATGCTGTTTTAGGAATTGATTTAGAAAAAAGCAAATACGAATTCAAAAACAACAAAGCTTTAATTAACCAATTACCATTAGAATTTAATGGTTTTATTCAAATGGTGGAAGCAGGTCAAACCTATAACTTAACATTCAAAACACCAACTTCTGATTTCAAAAACTTCTTGGGATTAATTCCAGCAGCTTATTCAGGCGATATCAACAAAGTAAAAACAACCGGACAATTTTCAGTAGATGGAAAAGTAAAAGGAAATTTAACCGAAACTACAATTCCAGCTTTTGATGTGAAAATTGCTTCGAATAATGCCTCGTTCCAATATCCAGATTTACCAAAATCGGTAAAAAAGATTGTAATTGATACTCATATTATTAACGAAACCGGTTTAATGAATGACACTTATGTGAATTTACACCAATTGTCATTTGCTATTGATCAAGACGTTTTTAATGCGAAGGCAATTGTGAAAAATATTGCCACAAATGCTTTAGTGGATGCCGAATTAAAAGGAACCATCAATTTAGCAAATGTTACCAAAGCATATCCAGTAAAATTAGACAAACCGCTAACTGGAATTCTAAAAGCCGATGTAAAAACAAAATTCGACATGCAATCAGTTGAGAAAAGTCAGTATCAAAACATACAAAATTCGGGAACTGTGAGTTTAACAGGATTCAATTACGAAGGTCCAGAAATGGCAAAACCATTCAAGATTAATCAAGCTAATGTAGCGTTCAATCCAAACCACATCAACTTAAGTAAGTTTGACGCTAAAACAGGTTCGTCTGATATTCAAGTAAATGGAACATTGGATAATTTCTACGGATTCCTATTCAAAAATCAAATCTTGAAAGGGAAATTCAATATGAATTCGACCAAATTAGTAGTCTCTGATTTCATGGCACCTACTACAACTGTTTCAGAAGAAGGTAAAAAAACTACTGAAGCGGTTAAAATTCCTTCTTTTTTAGATTGCAGTATTACAGCAAAAGCTGGAACTGTAGTTTATGACAATTTAAATTTGAAAGATGTTTCAGGAACTATGCTTATCAAAGATGAAGCGGTAACCCTAAACAATTTAAAAATGGGTGTTTTTGGTGGAAATATTGGTTTAACCGGAACGGTTTCAACTAAAGGGAAAACACCTACTTTCAATATGAATTTAGGTTTAGATAAAGTCAATATTGCAGAATCGTTTACCCAATTAGACATGTTAAAATCGATTGCTCCAATTGCTGGTGTAATTAATGGAAAACTAAATTCGACCATCAAACTTTCTGGAGATTTACAAAACGATATGACGCCTAACTTAAAAACCATTTCTGGTGATTTATTTGGGCAATTATTATCAACTACTATCAATGAAAAGAACTCTGCAATGCTAACTTCTTTAAGTTCTAACTTAAAATTCATCGACATGAGTAAAGTAAACTTAAACGATGTAAAAGCGGCTTTATCTTTTAAAGATGGAAAAGTTAATGTAAAACCTTTTGACATTAAATACCAAGACATTACAGTGAATGTTGGTGGAAGTCATGGTTTTGATCAAACGATGAATTACAATTTGAAATTTGATGTTCCGGTGAAATATTTAGGTAAAGACGTAACTAATTTAATTGCGAAATTAACACCTGCCGACCAAAAACAAATAACCAGCATTCCAGTAAATGGATTGATGACAGGTAACTTTTCGCAACCAAAGTTTAATTCCGATTTAAAACAATCGACCACAAATTTGACTACGCAATTGGTTAAAATGCAGAAAGAGAAATATGTGAATCAAGGCACGAATGCATTAAACAATATGTTGAATGGAACCAAAGGCAATACTTCTGGAACCACTACAACTGCAACAGATACTTCAAAAACCAAAACCACACCTAAAGAAGAAATTAAAAACACGGTAAAAGACAAAGCAACCGGAGCTTTAAAGGATTTATTTGGCAAGAAGAAAAAAGAATAATTAAAAAAAGAAACCCTTTCAAAATTGAAAGGGTTTCTTTTTTTATAAACTCATCTTCACCACATAACCTTCATACGTTCTTACGTTAAAAACGGTTCCGTCTTCAAAAAGTAAGTATTGGCCTTTAATTCCAGTTAAGGTTCCTGAGAAATTGGGAGTTTTATCTAAATTTAAACTCGTTACTTTTTTAGGATATTGCAACACTGGAAAATCGAGCTGAATGATTTTTTCTTCTTTTGGAAAATAATCTTTTACTTCGGTTGGTAACCAATCGAAAACTTTATTGCGTTCTGCAATCAAATCCATTTGTAAATATTCGTTTTTTAGCATTTTTTGCCAATTGGTTTTATCAGCAAAATGGTTTTTCAATGCTACTTCGGTAATTCCCGCTAAATATCTGTTTGGAACTTCTACAATTGGAATGGCTTGCACGGCGCCTTGGTCAATCCATCTTGTAGGAACTTGAGTTTTTCTGGTTACACCAACTTTTACTTCACTTGATAACGCTAAATACACTACATGAGGTTGTAATTGTACACGCTTTTCGTATTCTAAATCGCGGTCTTCAATATCTAAATGAGCGGTGCTTAATTCGGGCTTCATAATCCAATCCCCTACTGCTGGGCTGCTCATAAAACAATCGTAACAAAATCCTTGACGAAAAATTTTCTTAGCTTTTCCGCAATTCAAACATTGGTAGCCTTGAAACTCTATTTCCATTGGTTTTCCTAATAATTGGTTCAGGTTTAAAAAACTATTTTCAAAAACCAAATAGTATTGAATTGGGTTTCCAAATTCGGTTTGCATTTTACTTAGCGTGCCTTGATAATTCATTTGTGTTAAGATTTACTTTTTCGTTTGATTATTTAAAAAAAATGCTATTTTTGGTAAAGTTATTATTCCGTTTTAATAATTCAAAATTAGAAATAGGTAAATGCCATTACAAATTATAAATTCTGTTGCCACTTGGATTTTGAAGAAACGAATTCATCAAATGGAATTGTTTTTAAAATATCCGCATGAAGTACAAGAAGAATTGATTTTCAACCTTATAAAATCAGCTGAAAACACGCAAATTGGTAGAAAATATGACTTTTCTTCTATGAAGAATTACACCACTTTTAGTGAGCGAATTCCTGTTTCTACCTATGAAGAGTTAGAACCTTTAATTGAACGAACAAGACAAGGCGAACAAAATGTTTTTTGGAATTCTAACATCAAATGGTTTGCAAAATCAAGCGGAACGACTAATGCTAAGAGCAAATTTATTCCGGTGAGTTCGGAAGCCTTAGAAAATTGTCATTACAAAGCGAGTAAAGACTTATTGTGTTTGTATTTAAACAACAACGAAGACTCGCAAATGTTTACAGGAAAGAGTTTACGTTTAGGCGGAAGCAAGCAATTATACGAAGACAACAACACGTTCTTTGGTGATTTATCTGCCATTTTAATTGACAATATGCCGATTTGGGCCGAATTTAGTTCCACTCCAAGCAGCAAAATTTCCTTAATGGGCGATTGGGAAACAAAACTTCCAGCCATTATTAACGAAACTATTAATGAAAATGTAACGAGTTTAGCTGGAGTTCCAAGTTGGATGATGGTTTTATTGCAAAAAACATTAGAAACTACTGGAAAATCAAACCTATTAGAGCTTTGGCCAAATGCAGAAGTGTATTTTCATGGTGGTGTAAATTTTGATCCTTATAGAGAGCAATACAAAAAATTATTTCCAAAAGATGATTTCAAATACTACGAAATTTACAATGCTTCGGAAGGCTTTTTTGCGATTCAAGATCAAAATGATTCGAGCGAATTATTGTTGATGCTGGATTATGGCATTTTCTACGAATTCATTCCAATGGATACATTTGGAACACTAAACCAACGTGTAATTCGATTAAATCAAGTAGAATTGAATAAAAATTATGCTTTGGTAATTACTACTAACTCGGGTTTATGGCGTTATTTAATTGGAGATACCATTCGATTTACCTCATTAAATCCATACCGAATAAAAGTAACCGGCAGAACGAAGCATCACATCAACGTTTTTGGAGAAGAATTGATGGTTGAAAATACCGATACTGCATTGACCAAAACTTGTAAAGAATTCAATTGTGAAATTATGGATTATACGGTTGCTCCCATTTTTATGAGTGATAAACAAAAAGGGGCACATGAATGGATTATTGAATTTAAAACCAAACCAGACAATATAGAGAATTTTAGAAAGGTTTTAGATGAAAATCTTCAAAGTATCAATTCGGATTACGAAGCCAAACGTTACAACAACATGACCTTAAATCCGTTAGTATTAAATGTGGCTCGTGAAAATCTTTTTTATGATTGGTTAAAACAACAAGATAAACTAGGTG
Source organism: Flavobacterium sasangense DSM 21067 (assembly GCF_000686885.1). Taxonomy (GTDB): domain Bacteria; phylum Bacteroidota; class Bacteroidia; order Flavobacteriales; family Flavobacteriaceae; genus Flavobacterium; species Flavobacterium sasangense. The sequence continues at coordinate 189,453 of NZ_JMLU01000001.1, forward strand.
GTCAACACAAAGTACCAAGACTTTCTAATGAGCGAAATTATCTGGAAAGCCTATTAACACTACAATAAAACAGTATGAAAAGAAGATAATATATACCCTTATGACATTGGTCCTAATAACAGTATCATGCGGACCAAGACGTTATAAATGTGGCCCTTACAGAAAGTGCGAAAACACAATAGAAAAAACTAAAAAAAGTTATTTTAATAACGAATTCTATAAAAACCAATATTGTTAATTTGGTTTTATTGCGAAATCTTCAAGAAAATCGATTTACTCAAAATGCAGTAAATCGATTTTTTTTGCATTATATCGGTTTTTTGACTGATAGTCAATAAATAAATGGTTAGAAAATTTTTTTTATTAAAAATAGCTCTAATTTTGCGCCCGATTTAACCCCTAGATTAACTAACTATTATTTAAGTATTTAAATTATGAAACTAAACAAAATCCTTACGTTATTTTTACTTTTAGGAAGCTTAGTATCTTTTGGACAAGAGCCAAAACGTTCAGAAGGAGCAGAAGCAATTGTAAATGCAATCAATAAAAACACAAAAGGAATTAGCTTCATTACTAGTGATACGGGAATCAATACAGAATTAAATGAAATTGGTACCACTTTCTTTAAGAACAAATACATCATCTTATCTAATAAAAAAAGAAGACATGCTGATGTAACTGTTAATCCAATTACAAATACTCCAAACAATAACTTATACTGTGTAGATGTAAAAGAAGACGGAAACTTATCTTTTCCATTACTTTTCTCTCAAGCGTTGGATTCTGAAAACGATGAAGGTTCAATCGGATTTTCTTCTGACCAAAGAACTATTTTCTTTACTCAAGAAAACCCTAATAATAAACAATTATTTACCCTACACAAAGCAACTCTTAATGAGAAAGATGCTAAAAAATGGACAAACATTACTAATTTAAATGTAGTTCCTGAGCAATATTCAGCTGAAACTCCAAGCGTTTCTCCTGACGGAAAGAAAATCTATATTGCTTCAAACATTCCTGGTGGATTTGGTGGATTTGATATTTATGAAGCTACCATTGCAGAAGATGGAACTATAGGAAAATTAGTTAACTTAGGTCCAAACGTAAATACTGCAGACGATGAGAAATATCCTTATATGTCTTCTGACAGCAAATATTTATATTTTTCTTCGAAAGGACATTTAAATTTAGGTGGTTATGATGTATTTAGATCGGCTTATGTTGACAATTCATTCTTAACAGCTATGAATTTAGGTACTGATTTAAATTCAAGAAGAGACGATGTTGCTTTTGTGATGACTTCTCCTTCTAAAGGATATATTTCAACAGATAAAAAACAATCGGGTAATTTTGATATTTTAAAATTCGAAATTAAAAAGCAAGAAAATTTACACTTTAGCTATACTGTAGTTGAAGAAGTTACTAAAACAGCTTTACCAAACGCAACAGTTGTTGTAACTGACGAATTTGGAACTAAATTAGCAGAAACTCAATCTGATAATAATGGTAAAATTAAATTAGTTCTAGAGCCATTAACAACTTACAATGTTGTAGTTAATAAAGATGGTTACGAAACTAAAAAATTAAATATTGCAACAGGTGATACCGATAAAAACATTGCTTTAACTCAGAAAAAAGCAGTAGTTACTGAAGATGCAATTGTAATTGAAAATATTTATTTTGATTTCAATAAATCAACAATTAAAAAAGAATCTGAATTATCGTTGAACAAAATTGTTGAAGTTCTTAAGAACAATACAAACATGAGTATTACAATTAATGCACACACCGATAGCAAAGGTTCTGAAACTTACAACCAAACACTTTCTGAAAGTAGAGCAAAATCTGCATATCAATATTTACTTAAAAAAGGTATTCCAGCAACGCAATTAACTTACAAAGGTTTTGGTGAAAGCGAATTGTTAGAAAAATGCGAAAAATGTTCAGCTAAACAAGACCAAACAAATAGAAGGGTTGAATTCAAAATCGTAAAATAAAAGCACACTCTCAATTAATCACAACTATAAAAAAATGAAAAAAATCTCTCTAGTATTAGCCTTATCAACAATTGTATTATTAACATCATGCTCTAGCGGCTGGAGTTGTAAATCAAGCTATGTAAATGCTAAACAAACCAAAACAATCGAGCAAAAGAAAAATGCTTAATCATAAAAAAAGGTCGCCAATGGCGACCTTTTTATTTCTATTACTTTCTAATTAGGAAACAGCTTTCAATCTTTGTAATAAATTTTTACTCAAACTGTTTTCAGCATATTCTTTTGTAACTTGTAAGTGTTTGTCATCAGAACTTGGCAATTCGTACATAGCATCGGTTAAAATAGCTTCACATAACGAACGTAAACCTCTGGCTCCAAGTTTATACTCTAGAGCTTTTGACACAATATAATCCAAAGCTTCTTCTTCAATATCTAAAGTTACTTCATCCATTTCAAACAATTTCTTATATTGTTTTACTAAGGCATTTTTAGGCTCCGTTAAAATAGCTCTTAAAGTTTCCGCATCTAAAGGATCCATGTGAGTTAGAACTGGTAAACGACCAATAATTTCTGGAATTAATCCAAAATCTCTTACGTCTTTTGGAATCAAATATTGTAACAAATTATCTTTATCAATTTGGTCTGTTCCAATAGATGAACTATAACCAACTGCTTGTCTATTCAAACGTTTTGAAATGATTCTTTCAATTCCGTCGAAAGCACCACCAGCGATGAATAAGATATTTTGTGTATTTACCTCAACAAATTTTTGGTCGGGATGTTTTCTGCCTCCTTTTGGTGGAACATTTACAACCGTTCCTTCAAGTAATTTCAGCAACGCTTGTTGCACACCTTCACCCGAAACATCACGAGTTATCGATGGATTATCGCTTTTACGAGCAATTTTATCAATTTCGTCAATAAATACGATTCCTCTTTCAGCTTTAGCTACATCATAATCGGCAGCTTGTAACAAACGAGTTAAGATACTTTCTACATCTTCTCCTACATAACCCGCTTCTGTTAAAACAGTTGCATCAACGATAGCCAATGGAACATTCAACATTTTAGCAATGGTTTTTGCTACTAATGTTTTACCCGTTCCGGTTTGACCAACCATTAAGATGTTACTTTTTTCGATCTCAACTTCGTCTTCTAATTGCACTTGCATCAAACGTTTGTAGTGATTGTAAACCGCCACACTCATTACTTTTTTCGTTTGGTCTTGTCCAATTACATAATCATCTAAAAACGCACGGATTTCTTTCGGTTTTAAAAGAATCAAATCGGCAATCAAATTCGAATTACCTGATTGTTTTAATTCTTCTAATACAATTCCGTGTGCTTGTTCGATACACTTGTCGCAAATATGCGCATTAATCCCTGCAATTAATAAATTGGTTTCAGGCTTTTTCCTTCCGCAGAATGAACACTCTAATACTTCTTTAGCCATTTTTTAGTGATTAGTGAAAAGTGATTAGTAAATAGCTTATCACTTTTTACTAATCACTAATTACTTTTTAAATTATCTTGTTAAAACCTCATCAATCATTCCGTATTCTTTTGCTTCGGCAGCAATCATCCAATAATCTCTTTCGCTGTCTTTATAGACTTTATCGTAAGGTTGTTTTGAATGTTGCGAAATGATTTGGTATAATTCTTCTTTTAATTTCAACATTTCCTTCAAGTTGATTTCCATATCAGTCGCAACTCCTTGCGCACCTCCTGATGGTTGGTGAATCATTACTCGTGAATGTGGTAAAGCCGAACGTTTTCCTTCTGCTCCAGCACATAATAAAACGGCTCCCATTGAAGCTGCCATTCCTGTACAAATTGTTGCCACATCAGGTTTTACGAATTGCATAGTATCGTAAATTCCTAATCCAGCATACACACTTCCTCCTGGAGAATTGATATAAATACTGATATCTTTAGAAGCATCAACGCTCTCTAAAAACAACAATTGCGCTTGGATAATGTTTGCTACATAATCATCAACTCCCGTTCCTAAGAAAATGATTCTATCCATCATTAAACGAGAGAAAACATCCATTGAAGCTACGTTTAACTGGCGTTCTTCAATGATATAAGGCGTCATACTGCTAACGATTTTATCGTAATATAAACTGTTTACTCCGTGATGCTTTGTAGCATATTTTTTAAATTCTTTTCCGTAGTTCATAATTTTTTGTTTAAATGTTTAAGCGTTTAAAAGTTTAAATAGGTTGAACTAAAAAACATTATATTTTAAATAGTTATCTTTTATTTTATGAAACAAAATGGTTTCAATAAAAAAGCGCCAAAACTAGTCTGACGCTCAAAGATAATTATTTTTTGTGAGATATTATTCTCCGTACATTTCTTTGATGAATTGCTCGTAATTTACTTCTTTCGTTTTAGCTTTTACTTTTTCTTTGTAAAGACCTAACATTTTTTCGCTCATTACTTGTTCTGATAAACGTTTCACCTCGTCTTGGTTTGACATTACGCGAGCTACAATTCCGTTAATTTCATCTTCTGATGGATTTAATTGACCAAATTGTGCCATTTGTTTCTTAATTAAATCAGCAGTATGTGCTTTTAAATCTTCGAAAGTGATTTGTAAATTGTTATCAGCCATTACTTTTCCTTCGATTAATTGGAAACGTAATCCTTTTTCAGATCTTGCGAATTCTTCTTCTGCTTGTTCAGCAGTTAAAGGTGTTTCACCTACATTTTGAATCCATCTTTTTAAGAATTCTGCTGGCAAATCGAATTTTGTAGTTTCGATTAAGAATTCTGTAACATCGTTTAAGAATTTTTGATCTGCTTGTTGCGCAAATTGTGCTTCAGCATCTTCTTTGATTCTAGCTTTTAAATCTTCAACTGAAGAAAGAACTCCAGGTCCGAATAATTTATCTAATAATTCTTGGTTTAATTCTGCTTTTTCAACCGAATTGATTTCTTCAATTGTAAAATCAACATTGATATCTAAACCATGAACATCATCATGACCTACTTTTAAGTAATCCATTAATTTATGATCATCGTCAAATAAACCTTTTGTTCCGATAGTTACAACATCACCTACTTTTTTACCAATGAATGCTTTTGCTGCTTTTTTATCAGCAAAAATATCTAAACCAAAGTTAGCTGGAGCGTTGATTCCTTTTTCTTCATTTGTAAAAGTTCCTCTTACTTCGAAGTCTGCTTTTACTTCAGATTGAGAAATTAATTTTCCGTATTGTTTTTGGATTCTTTCTACTTGCTCATTCAACATTTTATCATCAGCAATAACGTTGAATTTTGTAACATTATTTTTAGCTGTTAAGTCTACTGAAAACTGAGGCGCTAATCCTAACTCGAAATCAAATGATAAGTTATCATTATCCCAATTGAAATCTTCTGTTACTTTTGGAAGTGGATTACCCAAAATATCTAATTTCTCGGCTACTAAATAATCATTTAAAGACGATTGTAAAATTTTGTTTACTTCATCTAACAACACAGCTTTACCATATTGTTTTTGAATTAAACTCATTGGAACTCCACCTTTTCTAAAACCTGGAACCGATGCATTTTTTCTATAGTCAGCTAATACTTTTTCTACTTTATCTGAATAATCTTCTTTCGTAATTGCTACCGTTACAATAGCATTTAAATCATCAACTTGCGTTTTTGTAATGTTCATTATTTCTTTTGTTTAAGTACCATAAAATTTGGGTTGCAAAATTATAGAATTTTTGCAACCCAAACAAGTTTTTAATTTACTGAAATTCAATTCGCTAAAAATTAATCCTCACTAACAAAGATTTTATTTAAAATTGACTGAATAATAGACAACAAGACACTAAACAAAAGTGCATCTACAAATCCATCAACTCGAAACTCTACAATAAAATAATCGCAGATTAAAATTATTATAGCATTGATTACCAATAAGAATAAACCAAGTGTAAAAAAAGTTACTGGAATAGTAAGCAATACTAAAATAGGCTTTAAAAATGTATTCAAAAGACCTAAAACTACTGCAACTAACAAAGCTCCAGTTAAATCAGTAACATGAACACCTGGTAAAAAATAAGACAGCACAAAAACTACTATTGTACTAATAAGAAGTTTAATTAATAAATTCATTTTATCTTTTTTAGAAATTTAAAATTACAAAAAAAGGCATCAATAATGATGCCTTTTTTAACTATTTTTTTTCAAATTTAATTTGAACCTACAATATTAATTCCTGGGAAAGAACCCGCATTATGTAATGGTAAGTTTGAATTATAATGACGATTAATTACTTTAATTATTTCATTTGCAATTACAGCGTATCCACGAGCATTAGGATGAACTCCATCTAATGAAAATAGTACTTTCCATTCATTTGCAACTCCACTAAAATAATTAGCCGTGTAAACTTGACCAGTTTCAATTCTTAAACCACCTACTAATTGATTCATTATTTGATTCATGTCTGCTACCGCTAAACCATTAGCATTAGCAATTGAAACAATAGCCGCATTATATGCTGCAGTAGCGTTTGCTACTTTTGCTTTTTCATTAGCTGTCAACACCCATTTATTAGAAAGTGGTACACTCACTCCATTAATTAATGATGCATTTCCACCAACTAAAGTACCAATAAAAGAACTTGCAGGTAAAACTATTAAATCTTGTGAAGTAGTCATTCTATAAGAAGGTATTCCCAATCCAGATAAATCCGTTAAATCGCTATCAACTATTACAACAGGATTTTTTCCTGCAACAAAGTTAACTTTTCTTTTCAATCTTTCTTGATTCGTAATTAAACCATTCGAAAAAGCCAAATCTAAACCACCATTATATGCAGCATAAACACTATTCAATTGAGCTGCAGTTGCATTATCTAAAGGAACTGGATTAAACGGAACTGTCGTAAAATAAGGAATAGATGTTACACTTGGAACTGTCGCTACAACTCCTTTAGCTCCACCTGAGATTAAAGTGTTAACTATAGTTGAATAAACACTTGCAAACACATTAGCATTCGTAATATCATTACTTCCATAAGTTGCTGGATTCAAATTTCCTGTAACATTATGGTCATCTGCAGGAGTTACTCCGTCTGATTTTGCACCACCGTTAGTAGCATAAGCTAAAACATCATTAGCTCCAATCCAATTGGTAAAGAAAGTTGGATTTTTCGACATAGCATCTCCTAAAACTGTAGCAGATGGAGAAGTTGCATGTCTAACAAAATAAGGATTTGATTGCCCTAAAGCCACACCAGCAATGTTTCCATAACCTGGCGCCAATAAATGAAACGATTTTGCTCCAGGAACCCCCATGTTATTATATGCCGTTTGTTGTAAAGGATTCGAAATTTCAATATCAACAGGTCCTGACATATCTGCAGTACCTCCAATATACTCTACTCCTCCAGCACTTGCATCAATAATTCTTCTAGTTCCTGAAATAATGTTTCCATATAACTTTAATCCCCCAAAACCACTAACATCATCTGCATATGATGGTTGAGTAAATGCTCCACCACCAACAAGAGCAAATTTTTGAGCTAAAAGATTAGGAAATGAATACGTTTGCCCTACTCTAGAAACCGTCCCATCCATATAACCTGCAGTTAATGAATTTCCAACTGCTACATAGGTTGAAAAGTCAGCATCACCCGAAGTATAATTTGCATTTACTTCATTTTCAAATTCTGGTTCACACGAAGCAAAACCAGCAGCTAAAACAGCTAAATATATAAATTTATTTTTCATTTTTCTTTAAGTTTAAATTAGAAACCGTAAGTTATACCAATACCTGGTGAGAAAACAACTGATTTATATGTCCCTCCAAAGTCAGGATTTGGCTGTCCAGATATTGGATCAGTTGAATGATTATATGAATTATCAATTTCATCAAAATGTAAATACAAGAATGAGAAATCAACACCTAACTTACTATTTACTTGATATGTTAAACCACCTGTATATCCCATTGAGTCATTTCTTGGAGTTTCTGGAGCAAAATAACCATCTTGAACTGGACTTTCATCAAAATAATAACCTGCTCTAAAAGTAAATTTATCATTTGCTTTATATTGAGTACCAACTCTATAAGTACTTACATTTTGATAATTTCTTGGATTTAATGATTCTGTACCATTTCCAAATGTTACATCTAAAGCTTCATAAGCGCTCCACATTGTTCTATTATAGTCAAAAGCTAATAACCATTTATCTGTAACTTGATAAGACAATCCCACTGTTAATTCAGCTGGCAAAGGTAAATCTGCATTAAATGTTGTGTTTGCTAATGGGTTAAAAGTTGGTGTGTCATTATAAATTGCATCTCCATCGCGAGCCTCCATGATAATTTCAGAACGGTAATTCATACCAATTCTTAATTTATCTGTTGGATTGAACATGAAACCAGCTGTATAACCCCATGCCGTAATTCCTTTTGCATCAATTGTTACATCTGAAGGTTGACCATCATCAGAAAGCAATGGATTCATTGAAAGATTTCTATTTAAATTAACTGAACCTGAAGCGTAAATAACACCACCACCTAAACTAAAGTGCTCTCCCATTCTAATTGAAACCGAAGGTTGAACAAAAATTGCTTGTAAATCAATATTATTAACTAAATGAGCCCCTTCCCAATCTTGATCCCAATCAACTGCACTACCATAAGGAGTGTACACCGCTAAACCAGCTGTTAACCAATCATTCAATTTATAAGTTGCATAAACACTAAAAGGAGTTCCTACATTTTTACTTTCTGCAGTCCAATTATAAGTTGAATTTTGAAATTTAACATTTGCAAATAAAGCATTCGCTCCAACAGACAAGTTGAATTTTTTGTCTAAATAAACCATACCCGCTGGATTGAAAAATGCAACCTCAGCACTATTAACTACAGCAACACCCGTGTGCCCCATAGCCAATTGCTTTTGACCTTGAATACTTACTCTATATCCACCTGCAAAAGCAGTAGAGCCAGCCAAAGCCAATAATGTTAAAGAAAGTAATTTTCTCATAATGTAAAATGTGTTAGTTTTTCTTTGTTTGTAAAATCTTAACCTCAAAATTAAAACAAATTATGAATTTTACAAATTTTTTAACAAAAAAATTATGCATGCATAATTTTTTGCCCTTTTATTTAATAAAATCTATTACATACAAATAAAAATCTTTTGGATTTTCAGCATGCAACCAATGTCCTGCATTTTTTACCGTTTCAATTTTTGCTTTTGGAAAATGATGATAGATTGTTTCAAAATCACCATCTAAAATGTAATCTGATTTATCTCCTCTTAAAAAAAGAGCCTCTTTACTAAAAGTGTTTTCAAAAGGCAAAGCTGTTCCGATAGTTTCGATTTTTTCATTAAAAACTTTTAGATTGAAACGAAATGCAAGTTGCTCTTGAGAAGCCCAATATAAATTTTTCAGTAAAAACTGTCGGGTTCCGAAATCTTTAATGTATCCTGCAACAATTTCTTCCACTTCTCCTCTACTCGGTTTTTTAGCAAAATCAACTGCATTCAATGCTGCCAAAATGGTTTGGTGATGTGGCGCATAATATTTTGGACCAATATCCGCTACTATTAATTTAGAAACCAATTCAGGATAAGTTGTTGCTAAAAGCATTGCAACTTTTCCGCCCATCGAATGCCCGATAATATTGATATCTTTTAAATTATGATAATCACAATATTTCTTAACATCTTCTACCATAATATCATATGAAAATTCTTCGGAATGAAAACTTTTACCGTGATTTCGTAAATCTAAAGCATGAACTTGGAAGCCTTCATTAGCAAATTGAGTTCCTAAAGTTTTCCAATTGTCTGACATCCCTAAAAAACCATGGATAATCACTAACGGTTTTCCTTCGCCTTCTATTCTTGAATGCAACAACATCTTATTTCAATTTTTGAAGATACATATTCACTACATTTTCCAATCCTAAATATAAAGATTCTGAAATTAAAGCATGACCAATCGAAACTTCAAGCAAACCAGGAATATTATCTTTAAAAAACTTAATATTTTCCAAACTCAAATCATGTCCTGCATTAATTCCTAATCCTAGTTCATTCGCCTTGATTGCCGCTTTTACGTATGGCTCAATCCCTTTTTTGTTTCCCAAACCATATTCGTGCGCGAAAGATTCGGTATACAATTCGATTCTTTCTGTGCCAGTTGCTTTTGCACCTTCAATCATTTTTTCATCGGCATCTACAAAAATAGAAGTTCGGATTCCATTTCTTTGAAATTCTTGAATTACCTCCACTAAATAGGATTGATGTTTTATTGTATCCCAACCTGCATTTGAAGTTAATGCTCCAATAGCATCAGGAACCAAAGTCACTTGAGTAGGTTTGCACTCTAAAACCAAATCAATAAAATTATGTTGTGGATTTCCTTCAATATTATATTCGGTGTAAACTACCGATTTTAAATCGCGAGCATCTTGATAGCGAATGTGTCTTTCATCAGGTCTTGGATGAATGGTGATTCCATCAGCACCAAATTGCTGAATGTCTTTTGCAACTTTCAATAAATCAGGCACATTTCCTCCTCTTGAATTACGAAGCGTGGCTATTTTGTTGATATTTACGGATAACTTTGTCATAATAATTTTTAATTTATACAAAAATACAAAGTATAAGTTAGCTAGCATGTGGTATTTTTTGATTATTTTGCGATATATTTTCATCCCATCCACAATGAATAATTTAACAAGCTACATCAATAACGAAATAAAACCGCTAAAACACACCGATTCTATCGCTGAAGCACAGGATTTATTTTTGGATTTTCCTTACACACATTTTCCAGTTACCGAAGATGGTATATATATAGGATGCGTTAGTAAAGAAAATGTAGAACTTTTAAATAGCAATGCCATTATTAATGATAGTCGATTTCATTTTGAACGTTTTTTTGTTCGCACAACAACAATTTGGCTTGATGTTTTAGAAATTTTTGCCAAAAATGAAAGCAACTTAATTCCGGTTTTAGATGACAAAAATACTTATTTAGGATATTACGAACTTGAAGATGTAATTCGATTTTTTCATGAAACGCCATTCTTAAAAGAAGAAGGCGGAATTATTGTCGTAGAAAAAGAATCGGATAAATTTTCTATGAGTCAAGTAGCTCAAATTATTGAAAGTAATAATGCTAAAATTTTAGGATTATTTATTTCGAATGTTGTAGGAAATAAAGTAGAAATTACTACAAAAATAAGTCAAAGTGGTTTAAATGATATTATTCAAACATTTAGACGTTATGAATATGAAATTATTTCGGAACATCAGGAAGATTCTTATTTAAATAGCTTAAAAGAACGTTCAGATTACTTAGACAAATACTTAAATATTTAAAATAGATCGTAATGAAAATAGCATTATTTGGTCAATATTATCAAAATAGTACGGCAGAAACGGTTCAAAAAGTAGTGGCTTTTTTAGAATCAAAAGAGATTGAAATTGCTTTTGAAGCACATTTTTTAGACATTTTAAAAGAAAAAAATATCGTTTCAAAAAACTACGAAACCTATTCCTGCCACAAAACATTAAATAATGATTTTAAAGCTTTAATAAGTATTGGTGGCGACGGAACCATTTTAAAAGCAGCCACTTTTGTTAGAGATAAAAACATTCCCATTATAGGAATTAATGCCGGAAGATTAGGTTTCTTAGCAACTATTCAATTTGATAATATTGAACCTCTTTTACAAAAATTATTAGACAATGACTATGCTATTTCTAAGAGAAGTTTATTGAGCATTGAAACTACTCCCGAATACGATAATTTTAGAGAATTAGATTTTGCTCTAAACGAAGTTACGGTTGCAAGAAAAGATACCACTTCGATGATTACTATTATTACGTATTTAAATGGGGAATACCTTACATCCTATTGGGCAGATGGTTTAATCGTTTCGACTCCAACTGGTTCAACTGGATATTCACTAAGTTGCGGCGGACCTGTTCTTACTCCAAATGTAGAAAGCTTAGTTATAACTCCAATGGCACCTCACAATTTAAATGCCAGACCATTAGTAATAACTGATGATATGGAAATTGAGCTTCGAATTTCGGGTCGAGAAGAACAATTTTTAATTTCATTAGATTCCAGAATATCGGCAGTTTCAAAAGACACGATTGTTAAAATTAAAAAATCACCTTTTACCATTTCAATCATTGAATTTAAAGAAGAATCATTCCTAAATACGATTCGAAAAAAACTACTTTGGGGAGAAGACAAAAGAAATTAACACCTTTATTATATCATTTTTCGTTTTTTAACGTTTTTAGTTTATCAAAAGACAACAAAAAAATCCTTTAAAATAGGGATAAGAAGTCATTATTGTTATATTTGCAAACTATTTTAAAAAATGAAGTACTTTTTAATCTATATATCGCTGATTTTCTGCGGGTTTAGCACACATGCTCAAATAAACGAATTAGGTGTATTTGTTGGTGGTGTTAATTATATTGGTGATGTTGGTCCAACGACCTATATCGCGCCAAATGAACCTGCAATTGGAATTTTATATAAATGGAACAGAAGTCCTCGCCATGCTTATCGTTTTTCATATACCCAAGGTAGTTTGAAATCGAAAGATACAGACAGCGATGTTCCAAGTAGAAACCTAAGAGGAAATTCATTTGAAAATAGCGTAAAAGAATTTTCTGCTGGATTAGAATTTAATTTTATGGATTTTGATTTACATGATTCTAAAACAAAGGTTTCTCCTTATGTTTACAGTGGTGTAAGTTATTTTATTTATGATGAAATTTACATATTAGGCAATACAAGCCATGTCGATTATCAAAGTAGTGCTTTTGCTATACCAATGGTGATAGGATTAAAAGGTCGATTTTTTCAGAATTTTGTAATTGGTGCCGAAATAGGATTTCGATATACATTTACTGACAATTTAGACGGAAGTAATCCCAAAAATAACAATTTTGAAACGTTGCGTTTTGGGAATTTAAATAGTAATGATTGGTATGTATTTACCGGTTTAACATTAACATACACATTTGGCAAAAACCCTTGTTTTTGCGCAGAATAAAAAATGGAGCTAGTTCAACAAATAAATACAGCAACTCTACCACAACATTTAGCCATAATTATGGATGGAAATGGAAGATGGGCTAAACAAAAGGGATTAATTCGAGCATTGGGTCATGAAAGTGGAACCAAGTCGGTTAAAACCACTGTTGAAACTTGTGCCAAACTTGGGATAAAAAACCTTACTCTTTATGCGTTTTCAACTGAAAATTGGAATCGCCCAAAATTAGAAGTAGAGACCTTAATGAAACTATTAATCTCTTCTTTAAAAAAGGAAATCAAAACATTACAAGCCAATAATATCAAATTAAATGCTATAGGAAATTTAACAAATTTACCCGTAAGCGTTCAAAAAGAATTACAAGAAGTAATAGACAAAACTTCTGAAAACACTAGGATGACATTAACTTTAGCATTGAGTTATGGTGCTAGAGAAGAACTTATTCAAGCTGTTAAAAAAATTTCAAACAAAGTTAAAAATAATATAATTTCTGAAGAGGCTATTGACGAATCAATTATTAATCAGCATCTTTACACACACAATTTACCAGATGTCGATTTAGTAATCAGAACAAGTGGCGAACATCGTATAAGTAATTTCCTGTTATGGCAAATAGCCTATGCAGAATTTTATTTCACAGAAGTCCTTTGGCCTGATTTTTCAGAAAATCATTTATATGAAGCAATTATTAGTTATCAAAAAAGAGAACGCCGCTTTGGAAAAACTAGCGAACAAATTATACCCGAAAAAAATGTTTAAAAAAGGATTACAACTACTTTCAATTTTTATATTACTAAACAGCTCAGCCATTTTTTCTCAAGACACTAAACTTGAAAACGGAAAAGAATACATATTAGCTAAGGTATCTGTTACAGGAAAAATTTCCTATAACGAACAAACTGTAACAACCTTTACTGGTTTAGAAAAAGGACAATCAATAATTGTTCCTGGAGAAGACATAAGTATCGCTATTAAAAAACTTTGGAAATTAGGATTATTTTCTGATGTGAATTTTTATGTCAACGAAATTAAAGGCGATAGTATTTACCTTGAATTAAACATCAATGAATTACCAAAAATATCTGATGTTAAAATCAAAGGAGTAAAAAAAGGAAAGTCTGAAGAGATAATCAAAGAAACGGATTTAAAGAAAGGGAAAATAGTAAACGAAAATTTACTAACTACTACCAAAAACTATATTGAAAACAAATATAAAAAAGACGGTTTTTATAATGCAAAAGTTGCCATAAATACCATTCCAGACAGCACTGGAAATGAAGTTAAAATGGTGGTTAACATTGACAAAGGAAGCAAGGTTAAAGTTAGTAAAATTGATTTTGAAGGAAATACTAAAATTACAGACTCAAAACTAAAAAAAGCTTTAAAAAATACAAAGGTTAAAAATCCAATTCGAATATTTAAAGCTTCTAAATTTATAAAAGAAAAATACAAAGAGGATTTAAATACAGTTGTAAACAAATACAAAGAAAACGGTTATCGTGATGCAAGAATTGTTTCAGATTCCGTTGGTTACGACAAAAAGAAGAACACCATTGCTATAAAAGTCAAAATTGAAGAAGGTAGAAAATACTACTTTGGAGATATTCGTTATTTAGGTAATACCGTTTATACTGATAATTTTTTAAATTCATATCTTGGGATTAAAAAGGGTGATGTTTATAATGGTACACTTCTAGAAGAACGAATTGCAGACAAAAGCAAACCCGACGGTGAAGATTTAACTAATTTATACCAAAACAATGGATATTTGTTTTCAAATATAAATCCTGTAGAAATCAGAACTGTTAATGATACTATTGATTTTGAGATTAGAATTACAGAAGGTCCAATAGCGTATTTTAATAAAATTACAGTTGTAGGAAACGACAGAACAAATGACCACGTAATCTACAGAGAATTAAGAACAAAACCTGGACAAAAATACAGCAAGGATGATTTAATTCGTTCTATTAGAGAAATTGGACAATTAGGCTTCTTTGACCCTGAAGCAATTAAACCCGATTTTAAAAATGTAGATCCTCAAGCAGGAACAGTTGATATTGAATACAATGTAGTTGAAAAAGGATCTAGTCAGGTTGAACTTCAAGGTGGCTACGGTGGAGGTGGATTCATAGGTACATTAGGTTTGTCTTTTAACAATTTTTCAGCAAGAAATATTTTCAATAAAGAAGCATACAAACCATTACCAATGGGAGACGGACAAAAAATGTCTTTACGCTTACAGGGGAGTTCTTATTTTAGAACTTACAGTTTATCTTTCTCAGAGCCATGGTTTGGAGGGAAAAAACCTGTGAGTTTTTCAACCTCTTTTTCATATAGTAAACAATTTTTATACAACTATCAAACAAGAGCAGTTACAAAAGATCAAAGTTTCAATATTATTTCGCTATCAACAGGTATTGCGAAAAGATTAACTGTGCCTGATGATTACTTTGTTTTGTCACAATCTATTTCTTTTCAGTACTATGATTTAAATAATTACAAAACAGGTTTGTTTACATTTGGAAATGGTTCATCAAGAAACTTAACCTACACTATAGGATTAACTAGAAATAGTAAAGGAGTAAATCCAATATTTCCAACATCAGGTTCTGAATTTAGTGTGATGGCAAAATTCACACCTCCATACTCATTACTTAATGGAGTTGACTACGGGGATCTGAAAAATAGAGCTGAATATAAATTAAAATACTCAAGCACTCTTGGTTACACTTACGTCCCTACAGACCAAGGAATCATCCCAAGAGAAGGTGATTACATAGGAGCTAATTATGATGCTAATGGAAATATTGTATCTGTTTATTATGTTGAAGACCCGAGTGATGCTGCAGTAGACCAAGGAAAAGTAGACCAAAAAAGATTTAATTGGTTAGAATATTATAAAATTAAATTCAAAGGAGATTGGTATACTAGAATTTGGGACAAACTTGTTTTAAGAACTTTAGGAGAGTTTGGATATATGGGAGCATATAATAGTGAGAGAGGAGTTGTTCCATTTGAAAGATTCTATTTAGGAGGAGATGGATTAGCCAATTTCTCACTTGACGGAAGAGAAGTTATTCAGTTAAGAGGTTATCCAAACAATTCATTATCACCTATTCTTGAAGAAGGCCCTCAGAAAGGACAACAGGTTGGTGCCACAGTTTATAACAAATTCTCATTAGAATTAAGATATCCAATTACACTAAATCAATCCGCTTCTATTTATGCATTGTCATTTCTTGAGGCTGGTTCGTCATATAACGATTTTAAAAGCTACAACCCTTTTAATTTACAGCGTTCTGCAGGAGTTGGTTTACGTGTATTTATGCCTGCTTTTGGACTGTTAGGAATTGATTTTGCACATGGTTTTGATCCAATTCCTGGGCAAACAGTTAAAAGTGGTTGGCAAACACACTTTATTATTGGACAACAATTTTAAGGTTTGTTAGTACTTTTTTGTTAAATTCGTAAAAATATTTTACTATTTATTACGTTTAGCAATTATTAAGTTAGGCCAGCTACTAAACAAAATTAAGTTGAAAATGAAAAAATTATTATTTATACTTGTTGCACTAATCACTTTTTCTTCTAAAGCACAAACAGCTAGAGGAGTAAAAATCGGCTATATAGATATGGAATATATCTTAGAAAAAGTGCCTGATTATGCTGATGCTATTAATCAATTAGAGCAAAAAGCACAAAAATGGAAGCAAGAAATTGAAGTTAAAAAAACCGAGATTACCAAGTTAAAAGAAAATTTAAAAACAGAGAGAGTACTTTTAACTAAGGAATTAATTGAAGAGAGAGAAGAAGAAATTGCTTATTTAGAAAAAGAACTTTTAGAATATCAGGAAAAACGTTTTGGACCAAAAGGAGATTTGATAATTCAAAAATCGGTTTTAATTAAACCTATCCAAGACCAAATTTTCACCATAGTTCAAGATGTTGCCGAACAACGAAAATATGATTTTATTTTTGACAAATCATCTGACTTAACAATGTTATTTGCGGCTCAGAAATATGACATTAGTGATTATGTTGTAAAGAAATTAACTGCTTCTCAAAAAAGAGAAGAAATGTCTAAAAAGCAATTGAAAGCCTTAGAAGCAAAAGAGGCACTTGATGAATCTGTAGAAGAAAACCCAGCATTCACGGAAAGACAAAGAATTTTAGATGAGAAAAAAGCAGCAAGAGAAAAACTACTTGAAGAACGCAAATTAGCGAATGAACAAAAGAAAGCCGATGCAGCTGAAAAAAGAAAAAAATTACTTGAAGAGCGCAATGCCAAAAAAAATGGCACAGTAATTGAAAATAAATCTTCTGAAGGTGATAAAAACGAAAAAATAGAAGATAAAAAAGAAGAAAAATCTAGCGAAGAAAAAGACATTGTAAAAGACGAAACAAAAAAACTTACTCCTGAAGAGGCTCGTCAAAAACTTATCGATGAAAGAAATAAGAAAATCGAAGAAAGAAAAAAGGCCTTAGAAGAAAAAAAGAAAAAAATAGCAGAGGAAAAAGAAGCTGTTAAAAAAGCAAAAGAACAGAAAACAGAAACAGAGAACAAAAATTAAATAACTTAAATTTTAAAATTAAAAATGAAACAATTAAAAACTTTAGCAATTGCAATCGTACTTTTTATTGGAACGCAAGTTTCAGCTCAAACAAAAGTTGCTCATATAGACGTACAAGCATTAATGACTTCTATGCCTGAAATGAAAACAGCACAAGATCAAATGAAAAAAATTCAGGAGACTTACGATAAAGATTACAAAAACATGGTAGCTGAATACCAAACAAAATTACAAAAATATGAGCAAGAAGCTCCAACTGCAGGTGATGCTTTAAACGAAACTCGTTCTAAAGAAATGCAAGACATGGGTGCTCGTATTCAACAATTTCAACAAACAGCTCAAAAAGAGTTAGGTCAAAAAGAAATGGACTTAATTAAACCAATCATGGAAAAAGCTCAAGCTGCCATCAAAAAAGTAGCAAAAGAAAAAGGGTTTAACTATGTATTAGACTCAACTACGGGAAGTGGCGTTTTAGTTGCTGACGGTACAGATTTATTAGCTGATGTTAAAAAATCATTAGGTTTCTAATTAATTCAAACCAAAATTTTAAAAACTGCTTAATCTTAGTTTAGATTAAGCAGTTTTTTTTATTTTTGTTGTTATGATAAACGAAAATCCAATAGGCTTGTTTGATTCAGGTATTGGCGGTACTTCAATATGGAAGGAAGTTCATGCCTTAATGCCTTATGAAAACACCATTTACCTTGCCGACAGTAAAAATGCGCCCTATGGACTAAAATCTAAAGACGAAATTATTGCACTTAGCTGTAAGAATACGGAGTTCTTATTAGAAAACAACTGTAAAATTATTGTTGTAGCCTGTAATACCGCCACCACAAATGCAATTAAAGAACTTAGAGCTAAATACAACGTTCCCTTCATCGGAATTGAGCCTGCTATAAAACCAGCTGCACTTCAATCAAAAACACAAACGATTGGTATACTAGCAACGAAAGGCACTCTTAATAGCGAATTATTTCATAAAAGTGTAGCAAACCATCCCGATGTTAAAATAATCGAACAAATAGGACACGGATTGGTACAATTGATAGAAAATGGCGATATGGATTCCGCAGAAATGGAAGAATTATTAAAGAGCTATTTAAATCCGATGGTAGAAAAAAATATTGACTATTTGGTACTAGGTTGTAGTCACTATCCTTATTTAATTCCACAGATTAAAAAAATCATTCCACCGCAAATTAAAATAATTGATTCTGGTGAAGCAGTAGCCAAACAGACACAGAAAATATTAGAACAGAATAATTTATTAAATCTTTCTAAAAGAAAAAGCTCGCAAATATTCTATACGAATAGCGAGCCTGAAGTTTTAAAAAATATACTAGAAAATAATGAAACTGTAATTTATAAGAATTTTTAATCTATTCTTTAAACCAACCCGAATACATCACATAATTATTTGAAATACGTTCAATTTCTCCTGCAAAATCACTTTGGTCAATATCTTTCACTTTTTTAGCAGGAACACCAGCATAGATACAACCCGATTCAACGACTGTATTTTGCGTAATAACAGAACCAGCGGCTACAATTGAATTACTCTCAATTACGCAGTTATCCATCACAATAGCGCCCATACCAATTAAAACATTATCTTTTATTGTACAACCATGTACGATAGCATTGTGTCCAATAGATACATTATTTCCAATAAAAGTTGGATGTTTTTGATATGTGCAATGAACTACTGCCCCATCTTGAATATTTACCTTATTCCCAATAGTTATCGAATTAACATCACCTCTTATTACCGCATTAAACCAAACACTACAATTGGAACCAAAAGAAACTTCACCAACAATAGTTGCATTTTCAGCTACATAACAATCATCTGGGATTTGTGGAAATTTCCCATTAACTTCTTTGATCAACATAATTAATTATTTTAAAAAAAATGTCCCGATAAATCGGGACAAATATACTTGAAATTTATTTTATTAATTAACAGCAGGACAATTACAATCCCATTGTTTGTCTTTACAGAAAACATTAATACCTAAAGTAATTTGATGGAATCCTCCATTATCAAACTTGATATCACCCATTACATGACTATAAGTATAAGAAAACATAAAATTGTTATAGTTAACACCTAAAATCGGCGAAACCCATTGTAAATTTTGTTTACCACCTTCATACTGTGCACTATCAAAACTTCTTCTGTAAGAAACTGCAGCCCATAATTTACCAAAATCAACAGCTTTATAAACTTTAAGATTTAAGTCAATTGAAGATTCTTTAGTTTCAGAAATACGTTGATACATAAAAGAAGGTTCGAAAAGTAATCTATCTTCATTACCAAAAACAGCACCTACACTCCATAATAATTTACTCAAATTGTCAGATTCAAATCCTTCAGAATACAACTCTCTTCTTTGGCTTGCTAAAAAGTTTTTCATTGTAACATGAGTAAAAAAGTCCATATAGTGATATGAAACACCCAAATCAATATTAAAATAAGCATCTTTTTGAATAACACCATTTACAATAACAGGGTCATTACCTGTAAATGTAGAACCATCCAAAGTACTTTGAACGAAAGCAGTACTTAAACCAAAAGACAACTGATTTAAATCAACTGTACCTCTAGAAAATCTTAAATGGTGAGCATATGTTAACTTAGCACCTTTTTGAGAATGATAACCATTTCGATCATTAAACAGAATCATACCAACTCCAGATTTACCATCTTCATCTACAGCTGTATTAAAACTAACTGTTTGTAATGATGGCGCTTCACTTTGTCCAAACCATTGTTGACGACCAGTTAATCTAATTTTACCACAATTGGCAGCACCTGCCATTGATGGGTGAATTAAATAATAATTATCCGATAAATAATCAGAATAAACAGCTATTCCCTCTTGTGCGAAAGAAAATTGTGCCAATAAAAATGCTAAAATAAAATAACTCTTTTTAAAATTCATTGTAGTTATTGTTTAATGAAAACATACCTCTTACTATCCTAATCAAACTCTATGGCTTAAAATTAGAATATTATTAATAAAAAACAATAAGTAAATATGGTTTTTTACTACGAACTTGCCAAAGATATAAATTTTTGTGTTTCTTTTACAATACACTTAAAATATTATTAGATTTAATATGTGATTTTTTATGTTATATAACACTTTTACATTGTATTTATCAAAATCTAATAAAAAGTTAAATAAAAAAAGTGCTCTACTAAAACAAACCACATATCTTATGAACTTTGTATCTTTGCAAAAAAACAAATATCATGCAAGTAATCGCAAATAAAATAACACAAAATCCTGCCATTGTAAAATTTGAATTGGACGAAATTATTGTAAGAACTGAGAATTTTGAATTCAAAAATATTGACGAAACGCAAAATTCTCCTTTAGCAAAACAATTATTCTTTCTTCCTTTTGTTAAAACAGTCTATGTTTCTGGGAATTTCATTGCAATTGAAAAATTTTCAATTGTAGAATGGGAAGATGTTCAAGAAGATGTAGCCAATCAAATTAATGAATTCATTTCTAATGGTGGAGAGATCATCAAAATAGATGAAACCAAAACAAAAAAACAACCAATAACCGTTTATGCCGAAACCACTCCTAACCCATCGGTTTTAAAATTTGTTTGTAATAAACTACTAACGAAAACTGCTCTGGAATGTAAAAACATTGATGAAACATCTGTTTCTCCTTTAGCAAAAGAATTATTTAAATTTCCTTTCGTAAAAGAAGTATTCATCGACGAAAATTATATTTCGGTTACCAAATTTGCTATAACAGAATGGGATGAAATTACTCTTGAATTAAGAACTTTTATTAAAGAGTACATTGAAAACGGAAACATTGTAATTGATGAAACGGCAATTGTGAAAACAGAAATTCATCAAAAACAACAAGAAGCTTATTTTGACACTCTTGATGTTACTTCTCAGCAAATCATAAACATTATTGAAGAATATGTAAAACCAGCTGTTCAAAGTGACGGTGGAAATATTATGTTTGAATCTTTTGACCCAACAGAAAAAAGAGTAAAAGTAGTTTTACAAGGCGCTTGTAGTGGATGTCCTTCATCAACTTTTACATTAAAAAATGGAATTGAAAATATGTTGAAAGACATGTTAAAAGACGAAGGAATAAAAGTAGAAGCCATTAACGGATAATTCTAAACCATATAAAAACAAAAAAGAGCCTTTCGGCTCTTTTTTTATTTCTTATTCTGTTGATTAAATTCTTTAAACAACTCTAATAAATTCATAATTGATTTTATCAAGTCGTTTGTTTCAAGAAGTAAAGAGAAATACAATTTACTGTTTTTAGGACTTGTTTCTGTAGTTCTAATTCTATTAATCTGTTTTGTGATTAATTCAGAAACGGTGTCTAAAAATGCTTTTTTGTCTCTTAAAATCTCATCTAATTTAGAAAAATCTTCAGTTTTAAAACTTTCCTCTAAACGGCTGAACAATTCTTGTAGTTGTGTATCAACAGTTTTAAGATCACGAATTTGATTGAATTTTAATTTTTTATGATTGTTATTTACATGCGAATGACTACTTGATGTTATATAATCAATCGACTGAACCATGTCTTGTAAATAGCCTAAAATTAAAATATAAAATTTACTTGCTTCAACCGAATTTTCATCTAAGTTTTTGATGAAATAGAAAACATTACTTTTTAACTCGTCGATTTCTTTTTCAAGTTTTTTTAATGCTTTTTTATTTTCTTTCAATTTAGCCAAATCTTGTAAACCTAAATTATCAACAACATTTGAATATAAGGCACTAGTTTTTCTTAACACTTTAGAAATCTGAGAAGAACTTTCTGTAATCATTTCTTTTAATGTTACGATGTCTTCTTTTCTTAGTTTCTTAATTTCCTCTTCTTCTTTAACTTTCTTTTTGTGAATTTGGTTACTTCTGTAGAAGAAGATTGCGACAATAATCATGAAAGCAAAGAACGCAAATACTTCTCCAATGAATAAGATGTAAGCAATAATGGCAGAAGATAAAAATGCAGCTAAAGCAGTTACAAACCAACCTCCAATTACATTAAAAACACCCGCAACACGATAAACAGCACTTTCTCTATCCCAAGCTCTATCTGCAAAAGACGAACCCATTGCCACCATAAAAGTTACATAAGTTGTAGATAAAGGCAATTTCATTGAAGTTCCGATAGAAATCAAAATAGAAGCTACAATTAAGTTTACAGAAGCACGCACCATATCAAACATAGGTTGTTCATCTCTTTTTCCTGTATATTCAGGCTGAACAAACTGAGCGTCTAATTTTTTCTGAAGCGATTTTGGTAAAATAAAACTAATAATATTACCAAGATACATAAATCCTCTTACAATGTTTCTTGAAAGCGTATTAGCATTATACTTCTCATTACCTTCACCTTGACGAGATAAATTCTGCTCTGTTTCAATTACTGATCTAGCTTTTTTGGATGTCCATAATGTATAAACCATAATTACACCAGCTAATGCTAAAAATATAAAAGGAGCTGGTAAATTTTCACCTTCAAGTCCCGACATCATAAATTCATTGGCAGCAACTGTTTGTCCTGGTGCAGCCCAAATTTCAAAAGCTTGATAAGCCGCAATTGGCACTCCAATGAAGTTAACTAAGTCATTACCTGCAAAAGCAAGTGCTAATCCAAAAGTACCAACGATAATAATGAATTTAAAAACACTGTATTTAAAAACACTAATTAATAATTGACAAACAATTGTCCATAAAACCAATGAATACGCAATAATTGTAAATGGACTTTCTTTAATAAAATCTTTTACTTCAGAAGGCACAAATGTGATTGATTTTAATCCTTTTACTAAGATAAAGAAAGTAATAGCTGTCATAGCAACTCCACCAAAAAGTGCTGCTACATATTTATATCTTTTTTCGATATGAAATGTGAAAATTAACCTTGACACATATTGTACTAACGAACCTAAAGCAAAAGATAATGCTACAGAAAGTAAAATACTATATACAATTTCAGAAGCTTTTTCAGTATTGATATAGTTTCCAAGAGTATCAAAGCCATCTCCACTAACATATACTTTATAAACCGCTAAAACTACTGAAGCTCCTAACAAAGAGAAAATTACAGAAACTGTCGTTGATGTTGGCAATCCTAATGTATTAAAAACATCTAACAGCAATACATCAGTAATCATTACGGCTAAAAAGATAATAATTACATCGTTGAAACTGAACATACTTGGCGTAAAAATTCCGTTTCTCGCAATTTCCATCATACCGTTAGAATAAAGTGCTCCAACAGCAACTCCTAAACTCGCAACAATCATAATGGTTTTAAACGAAACCGCCTTAGAACCAATAGCCGAGTTTAAGAAATTAACCGCATCATTACTTACTCCTACCATTAAATCGGTAATTGCAAGAATCGCTAATGCGATTAACATTATAATATAAATTTGTTCCATTTTTTTATGAATTAATTTCGATGCAAAATTCCTTTAAGAAATTTAGATTTACGT
This sequence comes from Flavobacterium sasangense DSM 21067, assembly GCF_000686885.1. Lineage (GTDB taxonomy): Bacteria > Bacteroidota > Bacteroidia > Flavobacteriales > Flavobacteriaceae > Flavobacterium > Flavobacterium sasangense. The sequence continues at coordinate 213,589 of NZ_JMLU01000001.1, forward strand.
TAATTTAATGTTATCAATTGCTCCAAAAACAATTATTTAAAATAATTTTCTTAACTTTAATTTAATATTAAAATCTATTTTTTATGGCCGTATTAAAAGTAATTGAAGTATTGTCTAGTTCAACTTCAAGTTGGGAAGACGCCACAAGAAAAGCTGTAACTCAAGCAGCAAAGTCTCTAAAAAACATTAGATCAGTTTATGTTCAAGATCAAAGCGCTTCGGTCAAAGATAACGAAATAACTGAATTCAGGGTAAATTTAAAAATCACATTTGAAATTGAATAACTTAACAAGCGTCTAATAACATAGGCGCTTTTTTATTTTTCTAAGATTTCTGTGTTCAATATCTTTGCAAAAAAAAGAATATGACGTCAATTGAAATTCAAAATTATTTCGAAACCATTAAAAAACTAATCTTAGAGTATTCTCCAAAATTTGTAGTTGCTGTTTTAATTCTTCTTGTTGGACTATGGGCTACCAGCTTTATAACCAAAACAGCAAAAAAGATAATGGTAAAACGTAATGTAGAAGTTACGCTATCAACTTTTATCGGAAATCTTATTTTTTGGACACTTCGTATTTTACTTTTTGTAACTGTAATTTCAAAACTTGGCATTGAAACTTCTTCTTTTGTTGCAATTTTAGGAGCTGCTGGTTTAGCGATTGGTTTATCGTTACAAGGTTCGCTTTCTAATTTTGCAGGTGGTATTTTAATTATTCTTTTTAAACCCTTTAGAATAGGAGATTTTATAGAGGCACAAAATGTTTTAGGAACGGTTAAAGACATTAAAATATTCTCTACAGTTATCACGTCGCCAGATAACAAACAAATTGTAATTCCAAATGCCGCCTTATCAAATGGAGTTATTACCAATTATACAGCAAATGGTTTTAGACGAGTTGACTTAATTATTTCGGTAGATTACAAAACCGATTTACAATTAGCCAAATCTACTTTAGAAAACATTTTAAAATCAATTCCAGAAGTATTACCTGAACCCGCAGCAGTAGTATTTATAAATAATTTAGCCACTAGTTCTATTGACTTTGCTGTAAGACCTTTTACAAGCAATGAAAATTACTGGAAAGTAAAATCAGAAGTGTTAGAAAAAACTAAAGTGACTTTTGATCAAATTGGTATAGAAATACCATATCCACATCAAGTAGAAATTCACAAAGAATAATTATTTTATTTACTTAGATAAAACGAAATCTTTCAAATAATAAGGTTCAAAATAAGCGACATCAACAAAGTCGCTTATTTTGTATTTATCAAACGATAATTCACTCATTTGTATAGCCGATGGAAATATGACATTAGAATGAAACTCAAATTTATCACCGGTTAATGTATTTTTAAATTTTTCTGTTCCATCGCCAACCAAATGCATTTTTTCTGAAATTTCTTGATATGAAGTTTCATCAATAATTTCGGCTTGCGTATTTCTGATTTGCTCGTGATTTTTATCGTAAATAGCCGTAAAAACTTCCATTCTGCGAGCATCAATCATTGGAATGATGATTCCGTCTTTAATTTGAATTTGCTTTGCTAAAAGTTGCAATGTATCAATAGCAATCATTGGAATATTCAATGCATAACAAAATCCTTTAGCCGAAGAAACGCCAATACGCAAACCCGTATATGAACCCGGACCTTGACTTACCGCAATTGCATTCAAGTCAGAAAATTGCAAATTATTTTCAGCCAGTAATTCTTCGATAAAAACGTGTAATTTTTCGGCATGAGAAAAATTTTGCTCTGCAATTTCTTTGCATGCAAGCGTTTTTCCTTCCTTTGCTAAAGCAACAGAACAATTTTTAGTAGCGGTTTCTATATTCAGAATAATAGCCATATTTGGTTTTTTGAATTGCAAAGTTAAGAAGATAAACCCGTAAAAAAAATAAGGCATAGTTTCCTACGCCTTATCTACCCAAATTAACTAATAAGAAATCTATTTCTTACTCTCTTTTTTATCTTTTTCTGTTTCCACACGAACTTTATCATTTGAAACTAAATCTTTTGAAACCGTTGTATAAGGTCCAATAATAATTTCTTCACCCGGTTTTAAACCCGAAATAATTTCAATATTGGTGTCGTCTTGAATTCCTGTTTTAACTACTCTCAATTTTGCTTTATCTCCAACTTTTACAAAAACACATTCGTATTTTTTATCACTTTTTGGAGCCGTTCCTTTTTGTTCTTGCTCTTTTTTATCTAATTCAGCAACAACATCTTTCTTAACCGAAGTCGTATCATCTTTAACTACAACTGCGCTAATTGGCACAGCTACAATGTTTTCTTTACGTTTTGTAATAATGTCAACTGTAGCAGTCATTCCTGGTCTAAATGGAGAGAAATTATCTGGTTTTCCTTCTAATAAATCTTGGTAGGATTCTTTTAAAATTCTAACTTTTACTTTAAAATTTGTAACCTGATCTGCTGTTAAAGTAGAACTTGCTGAATTTGAAATACTCGTAACAATTCCTTTAAACTCTCTTTTTAAATAAGCATCAACTTCAATATTTGCAGAATCACCAATGTTTACTTTTACAATATCGTTTTCATTAACATCCACTTCTACTTCCATATTGTTTAAGTTCGCAATTCTTAAAATTTCAGTTCCTGCCATTTGCTGCGTTCCTAAAACTCTTTCACCTAACTCTACATTCAACAACGAAATTGTTCCGTCAGCTGGAGCATAAATAGTTGTTCTTCCTAAGTTGTCTTTAGCTTCAGTTACTGTTGCAGATGCACTTTGTACTTGGTAATAAGCCGATTGTTTATTGGCAACCGCAACTTCATAAGCCGATACAATTCTATCCCATTCCGATTTTGAAATGATTCCTTTTTCGAATAATTTTTTGTTTCGATCGTAATTGGCTTTAGCTTCTTTTACTTGAGCGTCTGCCTGACTTAAACCTGCTTTTGTAGTTGACATAGAAGCCACAGAACGATTCACTCCAGATTCATATAAATCAGGATTGATTCTTACTAATAAATCTCCTTTTTTAACTTGTTGTCCCTCTTTAATTGGCAAAGCAATGATTTCACCTGAAACTTCAGATGATATTTTTACTTCAATTTCTGGCTGGATTTTCCCTGTTGCCGAAACCGTTTCTACAATTGTAGTTTGAGCAACTTTTGATAATTCAACGACTTTAGATTCATCGTTATTTCCGATTATACCACCTTTTTTAAGTCCAACTAATAACAAGATTAATCCGATTGCACTTCCTAATAAAATGAATATGGTTTTCTTTGACATGACTAGGTATTTATATTTTATTATTGTTTTTTAATTAATGGAATTCCAAAATAGAATTCTAATATTTTGGTTCTAAAAATGTAATCGTATTTAGTTCTTAATACTTCTGATTGTGCGTTTTCATAAGCTATTGTAGATTGAGAAAAATCAAATGAATTCATTAAACCTACTTCATAACGCTCTTTTGAAAAATTGAACGATTGTTTTCTAGCTTCTAAAGTTTTTTGAGCTGCTTCAAATGATTTTTTAGCATTAATAACATCATTATAAGCTTGATACACATTTCGCTCTAAATCTAACTCGGCTTGTTTCAGCTGAAATTCTGAACGCTCTTGATTAATTTTAGCACGTTGTACTCTTCCTCTTGTAGCAAATCCATTTAAAATTGGAACGCTTAACTGTAAACCAACAGCTGTACCATCAAATAATGACAATTGATCTGCAAAATTAAATGGTGTACTTTCAGACCAACGAGTATTATACCCAACAAAACCTGTTAATGTTGGTAAGTAAGAAGAACGTGAAATAGAGACATCTTTTTTAGCAACATCAACATTTGACAAAGCTATTTTCACATCTTTAACCGATTCTTTAGCTTTAGCCAAAATAGCCTCCTGAGTTTCATTTGTTATATTAGACATTGGCAAATCAATCACTTCATCTGAAATATCAAACGTAGCATAATCTTCTAACAATAAAGTTTGACACAAAGCAACTTTAGAAATTAAAAGTGCATTTTCAGTACTAATAATTTGTTGTTCTTGAGTAGCATCTGTAGCTTGTAGTTCGAATATATCTCCCGCAGGAAGTGAACCTGCTTCTATTAACTCTTGAGTTCTTTTGATATTTTCTTTAGTAACTAAATTTTGATTTTTTTGAACTTTCAATTGTTCTTTATTAAACAATATTTGTAAGTACGAATTTGCAATTGAAAGAGCAATATCATCCTTCATTTTGTCTAAACGATATTTATTTGCTATCTGATTTAGTTTAGATCGCTGCAATGTTTTCCAATTAGCCAAACCATTAAACAACATTATATTTGAGTTTGCAGAAGCTGAAAACGATTTAAATGTTTGATTTTGAAACTGGTTTGTAACTGGGTTAATACTTGCTCCTGTATTTATACTATAATTTGCATTTCCATTCAATGTAGGTAAAAAACCACCAATAGCTTCTAGCTTTTCAACATCTGAAGTTTTTAAATCTAATTCAGACTGCTTAATCGAAATGTTATTCTTAATAGCATAATCTACGCACTCCTCTAAAGTCCATTTCTTATTCTGTGCCGAAAGTTGAAAACCTATCAACAATAGAAAAAAAACTATTTTTTTTGTTATCATTTTATGTGCTTTTATTCTCATTTCTTATAAGACCTCTTTTTCAATATTTTGTTACAGTATATCAATTAAAATTTTACTTTTACATCGAAAATTAGATTTCCTATGAAAACATTTCTTGTAATTTTTGCCTTACTTTTTACCTTGCTTCTAACCATTTCATGTGGTACAGCAAAAAAAATTGATGCCATAAAACCAGCACCTTCAAACGACAACCCTGTAGTTTTTAAGAATAAAGTTTCTTTTATTTCAATGCCTGTTGAAATAACATTGAAAGAACTCGAACAACAACTAAATAAAAATGTAACCGGATTAATATTTAACGATTCTATCTTAAATGATGATAAAACCGAAATGAAAATCTGGAAAACAGCTCCAATTAAACTAAGTGAAAAAGACGGAAATATTATTTCTGAAATTCCTCTTAAAATTTGGGCAAAATTCAAATACGGAACTGATTTTATGGGATTAAATGATACTCGTGAAATCAATCTAAACGGAATCATAACTTTAGACAGCAAAACGCATTTAACCAATTGGAAACTTACTACTACTTCTAAAATAGAAGATTTTGAATGGAGTGAAAGCCCTACGATTTTGGTAGCTGGAAAAAACGTTCCAATTACTTATATCATCAATCCTACATTGAGTATGTTTAAATCGAAAATTTCCAAAAAAATTGATGAAGCTATTGACAAAACCTGTGACTTTAAACCTCATGTTTTAGACGCTTTAGACAAATTAAGCAATCCTATTTTAACAAGTGAACAATACGAAACCTGGTTTAAAATGGTTCCTTTAGAATTATATGTTACCGAAGCCAAACTTAACAAAACTAAAATCATGTTGAACATGGGATTAAAATGCAACATGCAAACTATGGTGGGACAAAAGCCAAAAAGCGGGTTTGATGCGACTAAAATTGTATTGAAACCAGTTGAAAAAATTCCGGACAACACAACTGTTTCGGTAGTGGCGGTTTCTACATTTGAAAGCGCAAGTAAAATTGTGACTAAAAATTTTCAAGGACAAGAATTTGCATCGGGAAGTAGAAAAATAACTGTTCAAAAAGTAGATTTATGGCAAAAAGATGGTAAAATGATTATTGCTTTAGATGTTTTAGGAAGTATTAATGGAACAATTTATTTATCGGGGATTCCAAATTACAATCCTATTACCAAAGAAATCTATTTTGATCAAATGGAATATGTTTTAAATACAAAAAGCGTTTTAATGAAATCGGCTAATTGGTTATTACATGGCACCATTTTAAAAAGTATTCAAGAAAATTGTCGCTATTCGATTAAAGGAAATTTAGAAGAAGGCAAACAAAACATGAAACCTTATTTAAACAACTATTCTCCAATGAAAGGTGTTTTTATAAATGGAACTATTAATGATTTCGAATTTGAAAAAGTTGAATTAACAGACAAAGCCATTATTGCATTTATTACCACTAGTGGAAAAATGGATATTAAAGTGGATGGATTAGAATAAAACAAAAAAGTCGTTTCAATTGAAACGACTTTTTTTATATCTCTTTTTTCTTACGGTATTTTAATCTATAAATGGCATAGCCTAAAACCCCAACTAATATATATGGAATCGCCATTAAATATACTATTCCATCGTTAACGGCTTCGGCCTTAACACCACCTTCTTCGCTTTCAAGTGCAGCACGACACATGGCACATTGCGCTTGAGCAGAAATGCTGATGACGAAAAAAACGATTCCAAATAAAAACTTTTTCATCTAATTTGCGTAATAAGGAGAAATCATTAAATAAACAACCACACCAGTAACCGCAACATATAACCAAATAGGAAATGTAATTTTTGCTATTTTTTTATGTTTATCAAATTGTTGTGACCACGCTTTTACATAAGTAGTTAAAACTAAAGGAATGATAATAATTGATAATAAAATATGCGTTATTAGGATAAAATAATACACGTATTTAATTACACCTTCACCACCAAACTTAGTAGAATCAGAAGTCATGTGATACGCTACATACATTCCAAGGAAAGCTACTGAACAAGCAATGGCAACTTTCATTAAATTCTCATGTAATTTTCTGTTTCCATTTTTGATAGCGATAACCGCAGCAACTAAAACCACAGCGGTTAATCCATTAATAGTAGCATAAATTGGAGGTAAGAAAGATAGAGGTTCTACATCATACCCTAATTTTCTCAAATTCACCCCAAAAAGCAAAGCTACTACTGCCGGAATTGCAACTGATAAAACAACAATAAGTTTGTTATATTTTGTTTCTATATTATTTTCCATAATTATTCTTCAAGTAATTTTTTAATATCTTCTTTGATTGCTTCAACTCCGGCAGCATCAAGTCCATCGTAATATAAAATTGGATTTCCTTGTGCGTCTTTTCTGCATCTGATTTTTCCGTCTTTGTCAATTAAAGCGAATAAACCCGAATGTTCAAATCCTCCAGCAACTTTATTATTTTCACCTGCATATAAATTAAAGCCTTTATTTGCAAGGTTGTAAATATATGCTTTGTCACCCGTTAAAAAATGCCAATTATAATGCTTTACTCCTAAAAGTTTGGCGTGTTCTTTTAAAACCTGTGGCGTATCATTTGATGGATCAATGGTAATAGAAACAATTCCAAAATTTGGATTCCCATAAAATTCGTTTTGCAATTGCAACATGCTTTCATTCATTTTAGGACAAATCGTAGGACAAGTAGAGAAGAAAAACTCTACTACATACACTTTTCCTAAATAATCAGCATTAGAAATGGTTTTATTATCTTGATTCGTTAATTTAAAAGATGGAACTGGACCAATTTCAACTAAATCTGATTTTTGAAATTTAGCAATGATTTTTGGTACTGCCCAAATTCCGAAAATCAAAACGATGAATGAAATTCCGATGTATGATTTATTCTTCATGAAAATTACTTTTGTTTTTCAATATTCTCTTTGATGTTATCACGGAAAGCATCTTTTCTTTCGTTTTTATTCTTCTTAAGCGCCAAACGATACTCGCGAAGAATGATTTTTACGTCATCTGTCATTTCATTATGTAAATCGGCTGCCGAAATAGTATTGTAACTTTCTTTGTACTCCTCCTCACCTTTTTTGTTTTTGCCTTTTCTTCCGCGATGATTCAATTCTTTATCTACGATAATTACTGCAGGAGTTCCTTTATTTTCATCCAATTGTCCTATCAATTTATAGCTATCATAGAATTCTTGAATTTTGTCTGGAGTTGAAAAAACAAATCTCCATCCTTTCATATCACCAGTTATTGGTGCTAATTCATCTATGATTTGTTGGCATTTTTTTTCATTTCCTAAAGGAACCACCATTATCATTTGAAAATCTTTAAAGCCTTTATACTTATTATAAATCTTCTGATTTAAATTAAAAAAGTTACCGCGGTTTTCAATAACACTATCACCAACAAAACCTAAAACCGTTATCTTACCTTTCATAGACTCTTTCGAGCCATCTAAACTTGTCCAATCGACTGGAATATCTTTATTATTCTTAGAAATTCTTGGTAAAAAAAGAGAATTATGAGATGCCGTTGAAAAAACTAAATAAATAGCGATAGGCAATATAAAAAGTGAAATGAGGACTAATTTATTTTTCATTATATGAAACTTATTTTGTTCATACAAAAGTAAAAAAAATCCCGATGTAAATCGGGATTATATAATAGAAACAAGTGTTAAAATATCCACTTTAAATGACCTGTTTTATAAACATCAAAAACATAGTTTCCTTCAACTAATAAAATAAAAGATAGATAAAGGATTAAGAAAACTACTGTCCAAACGATAGATCTTCTAAACCATTTTTTCTCACCTTCCATGTGCATAAAAGCCCAAGTAATATAATAAGCTTTTACAATAGTTAAGATGATAAATAACCAGTTAAGCAAGTTCATTCCAGCGAAATTGTTAAAAAACAATGCCTTTGGTTTATAGATACCGAATAAAACTTCTACGATAGTAATTACAGATAGAATTCCAAAAACTACCCAAATTCTTTTTGTATTTGATTCGTGTGCGTGTGCCATGATATACTTTTATTAAATAATTATACTAAATAGAAGAAAGTAAATACGAATACCCACACTAAATCTACAAAGTGCCAGTACAATCCAACTTTTTCAACCATTTCGTAACTTTTTCTTTTCTCGTAAGTACCTAATAACACATTAAAGAAAATGATGATATTAATCAATACTCCTGTAAATACGTGAAATCCGTGGAAACCTGTAATAAAGAAGAAGAAGTTAGCAAATAATTTATGACCGTATTCGTTTCTAACTAAGTTAGCACCTTCTACAACATACTTAGCTTCAGCTAGTCTTTTTAAAGACTCTTCTCTTGATAAAACAGTTTTATGTTTTTCAGCATTTAAATACTCTGAACGAACTAAAATAGACTCATCTGCTTTAAAACCTTCAACAACTTCATTCACAGAATAAGTTGGTAAAGTTGCTTCATCCATGAACCAAACTCCGTTACTTCTTTCGTGTTGAGTTCTTGCTTCTGGTAATGTTGCTGCAAAATCAGCCAATGCTACTCTTTTAAAAGTACCATCTTCTTGTTTTTGAACAAATTGCAAGATTGAACCTCCTTTAGTTTCAACAGCACCATATTCTCCCTTGATGAAGTTTTTCCATTCCCAAGCTTGAGAACCCAAGAAGATAAAACCACCAATAATAGTTAAAAACATGTAGAATGCTACTTTTGTTTTTTTCATGTGATGACCTGCATCTACAGCTAATACCATAGTTACAGAAGAGAAAATTAAGATAAAAGTCATTAACGCAACATAATACATTGGCGCATTAACACCATGTAAAAATGGAAAGTGGTTAAAAACTTCATCGGCGATAGGCCAAGTTTCAATGAATTTAAATCTTGAAAAACCATACGCGGCTAAGAAACCAGAAAAAGTTAATGCATCTGATAAGATGAAAAACCACATCATCATTTTACCATAGGTTGCTCCTAATGGTCCTGGACCTCCGTCTAAAGCGTGTTCGTCTGTAATAACTGTCGCTCCCATAAATTTTTTAATTGTTAAAAAGTTCCCAAATTTATTATTTTTTTTCTATTTGAAAAAATAGAAAAATAAAAACAAATAAACCCAAATAAAATCCATAAAGTGCCAATACATCGCACTTAGCTCTATACCAAGGGTTTGAGCCGAATTGTATTTTTGTTTATAATGATTATAAATTACTACTAAAAGCGAAATAATACCCCCTAAAAGGTGAGCAATGTGAACCAAAACAGCAATATACAAAAATGAAGTCGTTACATTACTTTCACTTCCTGTAAAGAAATAGCCATTATCAATTACTTGTCCAAATCCTTTAAATTGTAATACTATAAACGCGATTCCAAGCGCTAAAGTAATCAATAAAAACATTGAAGCACCATTTCTGTTATCTTTTTTTGTTGCTTGTAATGCTAAGTAAAAAGTAAAACTACTTACTAACATAGCTACTGTACTGATTACAAATGCAGAAGGCAATACAAAATCTTTCAACCAATCTGGTCTTGATTTACTTACTACATAGGCACTTGTTAGTCCAGCGAAAATCATACAGATGCTAATCATTCCAAACCACAACAACATTTTGTACGTTCTGCCTTTGCGAGCTTGTTCTTCTTCCAAAGTCATTCTATTTTCCATAACTATCGTAAAAATTTATCTATAACATATATTATTTGCAACAACGAAATATACGAAACACTAACAATCATTAATTTTCTTGCCGCTTTTGCATCCATTTGTTTGTGTAATTGTACCGCATAAAACAACATCCATAATCCTAACAAAAATACGATTACCGCTGCAGTTTTCGATAAAATCAAATTACCGGTAAATCCGAAAGCTGGAATTATCGAAGCTAAAATCATCCAAATCGTATACAAAATAGTTTGAAGTGCAGTTTTTTTATCGCGTTCTCCTGTTGGCAACATAAAGAAACCAGCCTTTTTGTAATCGTCATATAAGAACCAACCGATTGCCCAAAAATGTGGGAATTGCCAGAAGAATTGAATAATAAATAACGTTCCAGCTTCAATTCCGAATTGACCTGTTGCCGCTACCCAACCTAACATAAAAGGAATAGCTCCAGGAAATGCTCCAACAAAAACAGAAAGCGGAGTTAATGTTTTTAATGGAGTATATAAACTCACATACATGAAAATCGAAATCGCGCCAAACATAGCAGTTTTAGGATTTACATTATACAAAATAGCTAATCCTAAAATGGTTAAAACGCAACCTAATATAAAAGCATTTTGTTTAGAGATTCTTCCAGAAGGTAACGGACGGTTTTTAGTTCGGTCCATTTTGGCGTCTAATTCAATTTCGATGATTTGGTTGAAAACATTTGAAGCACCAACCATGCAATAACCTCCAACGATTAATAGCACTAAAACTAACCATTGAAACGGTTGTTCCTCGTTAAATCCTAACAAATAACCAGCAATAGTAGAAACCACTACACTAATAGATAAGCGTGCCTTTGTAATTTCTACAAAGTCTTTGTAAAGAGATTTTTTAATTTGAGGTTGTGTATTTGTGTCCACTTTAGTGTTTTTCGCTGTGAAATTGCGCGCAAAGATACGATATGAAAATTAGAATTTAGAATTTAGAATTTAGAAAATTCGTTAAATCTATTAATAATCAAAATACCAGTTAAATAAATCGCTTCTTAGTCCAATTGAAAACCAAGTTGTGTTTGATTTTACAGTTGCAGCAGTTTCAGTAGTTGGATCGAAATTTCTGAACATAACATTTCCAAAAACTTTTAAATTTGAAGCTGGATTAACCAAATACCCTACTTGTAAATCGGCAATCATAACCGTTGTTTTATTTCCTTGTGCAATCGAAACCCCGGTATCGTAAGGACGATTTTCATCGTAATCTAAATAGATATTACCTCCGTAGTTGAAGTTATCAGTTCCGTTATTGAAATCAAATCCGCGTTGGCCGTAAATTAATTTCGCATCAGCAAAATATCTTCCTTTGTAATAACGTGCAATAGCAATAAATTCTCTAAAATTCGCTCCCCATAAATGCCCCATACTTTGATTGTTGTGACCATAATTAGTAATAGGATCACTATGCGAATACACATAAGGCCGCACTTGGTTGTATTCTACTTGAAGTAATAAATTCTTTATTTTAAACGCATCATAATATTTTACTCCAATTTGGTAAGCAAATTTATTTCTCCAACTTTGATTGCTTTGTTTTACATCACCAATTGCAAACTCGTCAATTAAAAACTGTCCGTAGAAGTTAATTTGATTGTTCCATTTGTATTTTGAAGTTAATCCAAGTAATGCATTTCCTGTTTTAGACGATGAGCCAAACTCAACCGTTCTGTAAAAAATTAATGGATTCACAAAATTGAAATCGAAACCTCTATCGTTGGTATTCGTCCAAACCACATTTTCAAAGAAACCTAAATTCCATCTTTTCGTTACATTCCAACTCAAATAATGACTTGCCATGTATTTAGTAGCATAGGTTCCGTCAACTGTAGCAGCATCACGAACGTCTTTTAGCCACATGTAGGTATTGGTGTATTTAATTTTCCAAAAAGTAGTGTTGATTTTGAAATACGGATATGGGCTTGCACCATCACTTTGTAATAAAGAACGATATCCATCACCTAAGAAATTTCTTCCGTAACCTAGTTGTAGATTTATAAACTTACTTGGTTGGTATTTGATATTTGCTTCAGCTAATGGAAAATCATAAGCATCATCTTTAAAACGTTTCGCAATTCCAATTCCTGGAATAATCGCTGGATTTCCTCCCGAAGGACGAATACTTTCTGCATATGCATTGTAATAATCAGCAAATCTTCCTTGACTTTCATAGATAGAAGTTGTGAAAGTTAATTGCTTTCCTAGACCACCATTAACAATTAAACCTCTAGTGTTAACAAATGTATTCGAAGCTTCACTTTCTGTATCTTTTCCAATTCTAAAATCGAAAATTGGATTTAGAGTGAACCAATATTCTTCACCTTGAATCGCTACTAAATTTTCGTTCCATAGTTTTCTTCCCCACCAAGATGCTTGTTGTTTCAGAAAAGATTGGTTTGCCGTTTCGAAATCATAATATTTTGCTACTTCATCATACGAATAAGGTTTTGAAGCCGTATGGTTATTGCTTCCTACTTGATTTAACAAAGCATCGAAAACACCATAATTTTGATGTGAAAACTGCACAATTCCCGAACTTTTAAATTGCGGATTTTCGAATGGTTTTATCACCAAATTATCGTATTCAGATAATTCTTTTTTGTTATCAATTAACAGCGTATTTGTTTTGGCATACTTAGTAGCTACATCTTCTTGTTTGTTTGGAGCAACTAAAGGAATATTGATTTTTATAGAAAATTTGGAATACGTTGGCTTTCCTGCATAAGTAGCAGGTGAAACTTTTGGCAACGATTCAAAAACGCGAGCAGCTTCTTTTTTTAGTGACTCATGTGCTGCGTCGGTATACAAAACCTTGAAATTACCTGTAGTATCGACTTCAAAAACAGCAATTACGGTTCCTTTGTAATTTTGTTCTTGAAGTTCTTGTGGTACTTTAAAATTATTATAAAAATAATTTTGAATCGTATTATAAAAACAAGATTCTTGTTGTTTACCAATTGCATTTACGCAATCAGGAAATTTCGGAAATTGTTCGCTTGAGGAATTTTGAGCAAAAGTCGTAAATCCGAAAACCAACAACAGTAAACAGTATATTTTTCTCATAAGATATTTTTAATAATCGCTATTTGAAATTTCGCCATTTGCAATTGCTTTAGCAGCTGAAGTTCCAATTCGCTTTACGCCTAATTGAACCATTTCTACAGCTTCATCATAGGTTCTTACTCCACCTGCAGCTTTAACTGGTAGCGGACAAGAATTTTCAAGCATTAATTTAATGGTTGGAACTGTAGCTCCATTTGGAACACCCTCTGGCGTTTTATAAAAACCTGTTGATGATTTCACAAATACCTTATCGTATTCTTTTTCGCTGAAATTAGCAATCACCACATTCTTAATTAATGCCGATAATTGTACAATTTGATGATTATCTAAAGCTGCTACTTCAATAATCCATTTTACAATTTTATTGTGAGCTAACCCTAATTTAGTTCCTTGTAAAACTTGTTCTTTTACAATATCAATTTCACCTCTTTTAAAAGCTTCATAATCTACAACATAATCTAAATCATCAACACCATTTTCTATAGCTTGTTTGGCTTCAGTCAATTTATCCTCTAAAGTTCCATTTCCTAATGGAAAATCGATAACCGTTCCAATTGTAACTTTCGAATTAGCCTCATGAATCATTTTTCTTGCCATAGCAACTTTGTCTGGTCGAATCATGATTAATTTAAAATCATTATCAATGGCTTCTTGAATACAATTTTTCACAACTTCAGTATTTTCTTTTTCAGAAAGATTCGCCTGAGCTGCGGTTTTAAGATAGGTTGAGTCTAAATATTGTTTGATGTTCATTTCACAAAGAATTATAAAGTGTAAAAATAAAAAAATCCCATCGAAATGGGACTTTTTATCACAAATAATATTTAATTATTGAATTTTAAACACAACTGGGATGGTATATTTAATTCTTACCTCTTTATTTCCTTGTTTAGCAGGAATTAATTTAGGTATTCTTTTCACGGCTCTTTCGGCTGCTTTTTGCATTTCTGACGAAGCTCTCTTATTATTTATCGCTACAACATTTGTAATAGCTCCGTTTTCATCGATAACAAATTCCACTTGGGCAACCCCTTGTTTTCCTATCGCCAAGTCTCCTTCAGGATACACCAAGTTTTTCACAATCGCTTTAGCCAATTGCTCATCAAAACATGCTTTTTGTTCTGCTCTACTCAACCCCTTACATGCTGGAAACATAGGTAACTGCTCAACAGTAAATGCTGTTGGCGTTTCTACGACACCTCCATTACCATTTTCTTTTGGAATTTCTGATGGAGTTGTATCGGTATTATTTTGATTATCTGATGAATTATCTTGATTAGCCAAGGTTGTTGTGTTGTCCTCTTTTTTAGGCTCGGCTTTTGTTGGCTTAAAAACATGAGTTACTTTAGGAACATTACTTACAACAGGCTTTGTTGTTTCTTGTGGTTTTGTAGTTGGAGCTGGATTATAAACGTAAGTTGGCTCTGAATAAATACCAGTAGAAATAACATGACTAAAGGGTTTTGATACATCCTTAAAATTAAATTCTAAAATAAAAAGCACAACTAACATGGTTGCAATTAAACCAACTTGAAAATAGATAAAGCTATTTTTTACTCTTTTCGGGAAATCAACATTTGCTTTCATGATTATATAGATTAATAGTTAACGGTTTGTTAATTAATCTATACAATTTATATGCCAAAAAAAAATCCCAACTCGAAAGTTGGGATTTAGTATTATTGTAATTTGAATGTAATAGGTTGACTGTATTTAACTCTTACAGGCTTACCTCTTTGCATACCTGGTTTGAATTTAGGTAATTTGTCAATTACACGTTTTGCTTCTTTTTCTAAAAGTTCACCACCTTTAGGACCACGAACTTGAACATTAGTAATACTTCCATCTTTATCAATTACAAATAAAACAGAAACTCTACCTTGAATTCCATCTTCCATAGCCTTTTCTGGATATTGTTGGTTTTTCTTAATGTGCTTAGCCATTTGCTCCATAAAACAATCTAAACGTTTGTTTTTTGCAACACCTTCACATCCAGGAAATACTGGAACATCTTCAATAACTGTAAAAGGAACTTCTTCATCAATTTCTTCAGCAGTTCCACCTTCTTCACCATAAGAAGAAGCTGTATTAACTACAACCGCTTTATTTTCATCAACTTCTGTAGTTTCAATCTTTTTCTCTTCAAGCACTTGTTTGTTATCAACAATTTGAATTACCTCTGGCGCTGGAGGAGGTGGTGGTGGTAGTCTTTGTGTAGGAGGCATTGTAAGAATAACTTCTTCATCTTCCATTGCCATATTATCTGAAACTACAAGTTCAACTTTTTCTTCTCTAGGATCTTCCGTCTTCATTTCAATGCTCACATACGTTAACATTAAAACAGCTGTTAAACCAATAAGGAAATACAACGAACTATTTCTCTTAGGGTCTACATTAGGATTTTTCTTTATTTCCATAATTTTAATTTTGAGGTGCTAATATAGTTAATATTAGAAATGTTTTAAAAAAATTTATTAAAAAATTTATACTTCACACAATAGAATCCGAAATATCCAATAATTGCACCCAATGAGTTTGCAAATACATCATATAAATCAGGCTCTCTTGTAGTTGTTAATAGTTCTTGTAAAACCTCAATAATTATGCCATAAACTATTGCAAATACAACAATAATAAAACTATATTTTTTTGAATAAAAGTTTTTATGCAATGCAATACTCCAAAACACAACAAAAAAGAAGTAAAACAAAAAATGTACAAGCTTATCATTTCCTGGTATTGCTACCTTGGGGACGCTATTAAAACTCACTAAACTTGCAACTGTAATGAAAACAGTCCAAACAATAGCGAAAAATAAAAAATTACGCTCCGATAAGTGCTTTATAATCTTCACTCGATAAAAGTGCATTTATTTCAGAAGCATCAGAAATTTTCACTTTCACCATCCATCCATCTCCATAAGGATCTGAATTTACTTTTTCTGGATCTGATTCTAAAGAATCATTAAATTCAATAATTTCACCAGATAGTGGTAAAAACAAATCAGAAACCGTTTTAACAGCTTCTACTGTTCCAAACACCTCGTCTTTATCTAACGTTTGATCTAAAGTTTCCACTTCTACATATACGATATCACCCAATTCTTTTTGAGCAAAATCAGTAATCCCTACAGTTGCAACATCGCCGTCAACTGAAACCCATTCGTGGTCTTTAGTGTATTTTAAATTAGTTGGTATATTCATTTGGTTATAATTTTTTGACGTACAAATGTAATTGTATTTATTGAATTGAAAAAAAGGTTTTTGTTATTTTTTTACATAAAAAAACACCCGTTTAAAAAAATACTTTCTAACGGGTGTTTTACTTTATAGTTAAATTATTTAATTCCCAAAATTGTATCGTAAGGTAAATCCACTTCTAATATTAGTTGTTGGAAAAGATGTTGAAATAACTGCTTGAGAAAATTGATGATCATAGAAGAAAATTGCGGTTAAATACTTACTAAACGAATAATCTGCTGTTAATTTTATAGACCATAAATCTTGTCCTCCTCCCAATTGATTATTATCATAATCTAAATATCGAACAATGGTATTACTTTTTCGTAATGAAAAATCAGCCTTTATATTGATATCACTCTTTATAACTCCCGCAGTATTATCCGCTAAAGCAGAATTAATGGTAACATCTTTAATTCTATATCCAAGACCAATTATGTATTCGTTATCACTAACCTCAGTAAGTAGATTATTATCAAAACTCATATTAAGTGTTCTTCCTTTTTTAATTTCCGCTAAGAATTTAAATGAATTTTTTAACGTCATATCAACTTTCACTAAAGGATTAAATTGTTCAGTAAGGTTAACATTAGACACAATCTTATTCGCATAAAAATTACCATTAGCATCTACTGGAGCGTCATTCAAATTAGAACGAAAAGCATTAACATTATAACTTGCTCTGTAACCATGTTGGATTGAGAAGGTTTTGAAATTATCTTTAAACCAAGAATAACGCATTAAACCTGTATATTTAATATTCCAATTTGGTAATGGCGTATTTCTAAAAACTCCCGTTGCTACTTTACTTGCATCTTGACCGGAATAAGCTGCAATGAAGGAAGGCAATAATACTTGTTGGCTATTTTTACCGTAACCAACCGGATATCCTTCAGCATCTCTCGGGAAAGTTGCAGAACCGTAGTAACTTTCTGCTAATCGATTTGCTACAACCAATCTGTTATCTCTCAAATCTTGAAAGGCTTGAGAAAAATTCACATCGCTTTGAGAGAATGAAGTTTTAATTAATATTGTTGAAATATTAAAATTACCAAAATCGTATGGCGAACGAGAATTATAATTCCCATTAGTCACATCGTACTGCTCTGAAAAATTATAAGTATAAGAACGATCTGCACTTAAATCTATTTTCAAATCAGGGAATACTTCTAACTGAGCTGTCAAATTCAATTTTTTATTTTCTACTTGAGTGAAATTTTGGTTAAACTCTGGAAATGATGTCAACCATCCATTTCTTGCAGCTTCATAACGCACATCCGCTTGGCTTCCAAAAACAAAACCTAAAGAAGGTTTAGAAGAACCAAAGAAACCTAAACCAGGTAAATATCCCGGCAACACAGTCCCTTTATTTTCAGTATAATTTACTTGAATATTTTTTACGCTTGTTATAACACCTATTAATCCCGACATAAAAAGATTGCGTTCATTAGAAATATTATTATTTCCAGCTGAAGTAACTTTTTGACCAGGTTTTGGCGCTACTTGCTTATTTTTAGGTGCATTTTTACCTTTATTTGACTTCGCTTTAGTTAAACCTACATACTTATAAAACATATCCATATTCAAAATAGTATTCAACTTATGAGAACTCGCGTTTTGAACTGTATTACCTAATTGATACGTTGTTCCATCTTCTGCTTCTATACTTGAAAACGCATCTGAAGAACGTTGCCAATTATAATCTCCTGTGTAAGTATAAGTAGATTTTACAAAACTAAATATTGGTAACTTATTAATTGGAAGATCATAATTTACCACAAATTGTTGATTGTGTTGATTTGCTGTTCCTGTATTCCAGTAATCATCCCAAATGTCCAATCCATCAATTGGTAAGTTGTTTTCATCTAAATAATTTCTAACGATATTATTAGAAGCCGCTGTATAATTTACACGTAATGATTTTGTGATATTATAATTGAAACCATATTGATAATTAAAGAAATAATTTCTTCTATATAAATCTCCTAATCCAACACCTTCAACATCTACTAAACGGAATCTCTGTTTGTTAAACTGTCTTAGTATGGTAGAACTGAATGAAATATTTGTTGGTAAGAAATTAAAATTAAAATCACTCAACAATTTATAATAATTACTCTTTTTAAATACTTTAGTTTCTTTAAAAGGCTCAACAGTTAACGGTTTAAATGAAAAAGCATAATCTACTGTAGATCTATTTTGTTGATCAATTAAATTTTCAATTTCATAATCATGATGTTGCGTTTCGTTTAATGAGTACGAAAGTGTTAAATTCTCAACATCATAAAAATGAGGTTTTTTCTCTGGATTTTTCTCTTTTTTAACTCCAATTAAGTTGATACTTGTTCTCTTTGTATAATCAATTGCTCGATTTTCGATATTAGAACGATCAGTCGGATTTGTAGTAAGATCTAACAATTGTTGTAGTTCAATATCTTGATAAAAAGGATCGTATTTTGGCGTAATAGTTTGTTCACCTACTCCGTAATTAAAAGGTAGATTAATTCCCCATTTTTTTGGTAATAATTTCCCTAAATTTATATTTGTTACAATGTCATATTGAAAAACATCTTCTCTACTTCTTTCGTTTGGACCTTGTTCTAAAGATCCAAATCCAATAGTACTCATTCTGGTAGTTGCAGATACGGTAGCAAAATCAGCTAAATTAGAATCTAAATTAGCTACAGCAGCATAACCGCCTTTATTATCCATATCAGACATACGCAACTCATTGAACCAAACTTCACCTCTTTGAATTTGCCCTGATTTATTTTTTACACCAATCATTAAAGTTCTAACTAGACCAAAATTAGGATTTCCTTTTATTCCTAATGTTAACCTATCATTTGAAGAACCTAAATTTTCCTCTTCAACAAAACCTATTCCGTTTGCATCATAAGTGATTGAAGCATCATTAGCTAAAGCCAATATTTTTAATTGAGTTAAAAGAGAAAATGGCACATCTATTTCATTTTCCGATGGCCAAATTGCCTCAGGAGATGATGCTCCATAAGCGGTTACCTTTAAAGGAATTTCAACTTGATAAAAGTTATCTGTAAAATCATTTCCAAAACGAATAAAAGCGGTTAGGCCTTCATCTTGTAAACCTCCATTTTCAGTAGCTTCAGCATGTAAAAACATACGCAGTTTTTTATACTGACGCATATCGACACTTACATTTTTGAAAACAGCTCTTGAGTCGTTTGGTTGTAAACCATTTGCAATACCACCTGTTTTATCATAAACTCTCAACGACAAAGATTGTTCATTTTGATTTATTACCGTATTGTTATTGTATAATTGTTCTCTAACTACTCCAGGAGGCGTTACATATTTAATTGGAGTTCTATCTCCGTTTTCTTGAATGTTTAAAGCCACAACATCAAACGCAGTATTATCATCATCAGTTTGTGGATCATTAAAATCTAATGAATTTACGTAGCGTCTCCATTCTCCTCTTACTAAATCTAAAGCTCCAAAACGTAATGTGACTTCATCTTTAAAACCAGTCATATACATTCGCATAAAACGAATCGATCTAAAATCGTTGATAGGTCCTACTTTATTTGCATCTGTAAATTCTTGAATTGGAATTTTATATAAAATCCATCTAGCATTAGCCGTTTCTCCATTCGGTAATACTTCTGTAGATTTTCTTGAATCTACAATATAATTTTGACCAACTGGAACTCCATTATCGGCATCCGGATATTTCAAGATTGGCACTTCAAATTTAAAGTAGGCATTAATTGTATTCATCGTATTATCACGATTGATGTCTTCAACATCAGGATACGTTGTGTTACCTCTATTATTATCCGTTACTGATACGGGAGAATTACCCTCAAAACCATTATAATTTTTATATCTTGTAACAATATCACCTGTTGTATTTAAATAAAATTGATAATTATCTGCTGATGGATCCGATTGAGATGCGAATGTTGGGAATTTTAAAACTTCATCGTTATCGGTTAAACCATCAAAACCTGCATCTTGAACCGCTCTATTTCCCCCATTTGTATCAAAGGCATAAATTAATGATTGTGCTGCCGGAACTTCTCCCCAAGAGGTTGAAACTACTGGCTGAAGGGAATTTTCTTCAGGCAAACCATTTTCATATAACTTTCTTCCATCTCTCAAAATATCCTCTGAGATTTCACCTAAATTGAATACTATTTTTCCAGTATTTGTAGGGTCTGCAACATCTCCTGGATTTCCATAATAAGGATCTAACACCCAAAACTGAATATATTCAACATTTGACTGTTCGAAATTGGTTGAATTTATAGAACGCATAATTCCACCCCAATTATCCGGAGCTTCAATATCTGTAAATTGATTAGTAGCAGCCAAAGTAGGATTAAAGTTATATGGACCTCTATCTTTTGGATAATAAGTTAAATCTAAAGTATTAATTACTGTTGATTGTCCTTGAGCAATATCAGTAACTGGATACAACTCTCTACTAAAAATTCTTCTTGTTTTATTCAAAGATAAATCCGCATCAGATATACCTGCTGGTGGCTGAATGTAAAAAATAGGATCAATAGTATACCATGACATTTTAGCTCTTTTGTAACCAACACTTAAAGCATCTACCGAAGTTTCATTTGATGTTGGATCACCATCAAATGCGCCTTCTAAAGGAATACTAGCTAACGACCAAGCTTGTGGGCTTCTCATGTCAATGGTTGACTGCGAACCTTCAAAATCATCAATGTAAGATGTAGGTTCTCCATTAAATTGGTCCGCTTTTGAAGCGCCTGGCTTTAAATAAGCAATTTCTCCTCTTAAGGAAATATTTGAAGGAACATCGGTATCAATATTTGGAAGTTTGTTTACTAATCTTGTTAAAAAAGGAACTTCAGTTGAGTAATTTCCATTAAATCCAAAAATAGTATTATTAACCGATTCTTGTCCATAATTAGATTTGGTTGTAAATGGTCGCTCCGACATGTTTAACATTGTTGCGCCTAATAAGAACTTGTCATTAAACTTATGTTCGACATTGAAACCCCAAAATCTTCTTGTTTGCTGACCAAAAACCGAATTGTTTTCTACCGAAACTTGTATAGGTGTACTAGCTAACGACGGATCTAAGATATTAACTTTACCCATCTGGTAATTAACGGTATAGTCTACACCTTCAACTAAAACTCTTCCTCCAGCAGTTACAACAACAGAACCTTGTGGCACATTAAAAGCACCAATCGAAATTCCATCGCCACCCATAGATTTAAATCGCCCTTTTAATTGAAATTTATTTTTAGCACTCTCTTGTAAAGCGGCAGCTTGTGTTGTTTTATATAAATTTCTAAAAACATACTTAGCCTGATTGCTGTTATAAGTTAATGGGTCATCGTAATTTTCAGCAAGTGTAGAAACATCTAACTTATTAAATAAGTGTTTTCCAAAAGGTTCAACTTTTAAGAAAATAATTCTCCCTTTTTGAGCATCAACAGTTAAACCTGGATAAAAATCGAAAAAACCATCTCCGCCTTCTTGAGGGTCATTCGTAAAATTCAACTTATCTAAATCAAAAACTTTTAATAATGGTGTTTCAACAACATCTGCTGGTAATGGATCCGTTCCCGCTTGAGTAATATAATTTAAAGGAGAAGGATCTGTATATAATATATTTAATTTAAAATCATCTTGTTGTAATTGAGCACCTCCAGGAATTTGATAAATATTTTTCATCATAATGTTCCATGTTGGCATGGTAAAATATGGTCCAGAACCCCCTACTTGATATTTATCAATTGTTAAATTACTTTTTAACAATTTCAAAATTAAGGCTTGAGAACTTGGAACTCCAGAAGCATCAACGTTTGTAGCATCTACACCGTCTGTACCAAATTCACCGACTTGATAAACCTGATCACCAACTGTATATTGATAAGCGACAGCCAAAACTTCATCATTTGCTAAACGCTGATTAAGGGAAATATAACCAAGTTGAGGATGAAATGTAAACTCTGAAGCTGTTAACTTTCTTGCATTTTCTAGTTTAGCAAAGTCAACCCCTTCAGCCATTCCTGGAATATTAAAACCATTAGACGCGGTAGAAACATCTCTAATAGAACTATTCAAAAAGTTACTTCCAATATTTGTTGGGTCAAATTTATTGTTTCCGTTGTTTGATGGGTTATCAGCAGCTACATTATAGAAAGTTGGATTGGCTGTGGTATTAACATGAACAGTTTCTTCAGGCAAAACATTGGTTAAAGGACCTTCACCTATATCTTGTAAGGCTACTATGTTTCTTAAATTATTTTCTGTTGAATTTACTCTATTTTGTTTGTTCGTAATCCAAACTTCAATTCTGTTAATTTGAACACGTGAATTTACATAAGGAAATGTTTCCAAAGCCTTATCATATTTATCCCTAAAGTATTGCGATAAGAAATAGTGACGATCCACATCATAATCTAATGCAAACAACTCAAAATCTTGGAGTGTTCCTCCACCTTGCGCTGTTACCGATTTAGTTTGCGATTTTTGCTCTGAAAAAACTCCAGTAAATGTTGTCTTACCAAATTGTAACTGAGCTTTAACTCCAAACAAACTTTGTGCGCCTCTAATTAAAGAATTAGATAAAGGAAAACTAACGTTACCCACTTCAATTTTTTGAATAATATCATCCTCAGTAGGTGTATATTCTAATTTTATTAGGTTTTGAAAAGCAAAAGTTGATTGTGTATCATAATTTACGTTAACATTCAAACGAGTTCCTACTTTTCCTTGAAGACCAACACTAATTCTTTGATCAAAATCAAAACTTATTGTTTTTCTATTTCTAGGAGAAAAAGAAGGATTATCTTGTTTGGTAAAACGAACTCCTAAATCCAATTCGACAGAACCTGTAGGCTTTACATCGATTGTATTTCCACCAAAAATTGTTTCAAAAAACTTAGAATTAACATAATATCTGGGTAGTAAGTTCTTCTTAGCCTCTTCAGAACCCGCTTTTTTACCATCAATTGCTGCAGATTTATCCTGATAGTATTTACGCATTTGCTCACGCAACACCAATTCTTCATATTGCTTTGGTGTTAGTATCATTGGATAATTGATATTAAAACCGTCTACAGAACTGGTATAAATATAACGATCAGATGCAGGATCATAAGTATATTTATCCAATATACTAGCTGGATTTGGCAAACTTAACTTACCTAAATCAACACCTGTTTTCACAGAATCTTTTTCTTCTTCATCTACCTGAGCTTGTAGCGAAAAAGAAAAAAGCACACATAATAATGCAAGGCTATGTTGTAATTTATTTATTGCTTTTATAATTATGTCTTTCAAGTTTTATAAATTTTTTAAAGCTTGTTTTATTAAGTTTTCAACAGTAGCATTTGGGGTTTCTCTGATGATTTTGTCGATTACTTTTTCGGCTGCTTTTCTTGCAAATCCTAAAACTTCTAAAGCAGATAACGCTTCATCTTTGTTTGTATTGCTTTCAACAACAGAAACTTCATCTAAATTGTACACTTTTAACACTTTTTCTTTCAAATCTAAGATAATTCGTTGGGCTGTTTTAGCTCCAATACCTTTCATCGATTGAATCGTAGCCACGTCATTAGCTGCAATTGCCTGAATAATTTGGGCTGGTGCTAAAGACGACAACATTGTTCTAGCCGTACTTGCCCCAACTCCTGAAACCGAAAGTAATAACTTAAAAAGTTCTCTTTCTTGTTTTTCAACAAATCCAAACAAACTATGTGAATCTTCTTTTACTTGAAGAAACGTATATAATTTTAAACTCTCAGAATCTGGAATTAATGAAAAAGTATGCAATGAAATATTAATATGATAGCCCACACCATTGCAATCAATTACAACTTCGGTAGGTGTTTTTTCAACTAATCTTCCTTGAATGTGCGCTATCATATATCAATTATCTGTTTTGTTTTCTATTTTTTTCTTGTGCATCTACAACAGCAACTGCCGCCATATTCACCATTTCTTCAACACTTGCACCTAATTGAAATACGTGAACTGGTTTATCTAATCCTAAAATAATTGGACCGATTGATTCTGCCTTATTCAACTCTTTCAATAGTTTGTACGTGATGTTTGCTGCGTCTAAATTAGGAAAAATAAGTGTATTTACTTTTTTATTTACCAATTTCGAAAATGGAAACTTACTTTTTAGCATATCTGAATTCAATGCAAAATCCGTTTGAATTTCTCCATCTACAATTAAATCAGGGAAGTTTTCATGTAAATACGCCACAGCTTGACTTACTTTGCTTGGTCCTTCATTGTGTGATGAACCAAAATTTGAGTAAGATACCATTGCAATTACAGGCTCCATTCCGAACATTTTAACTGTTTTAGCAGTCATTAAAGCAATTCTTGCTAAATCATCTGCTGAAGGATTTGGATTGATTGCAGTATCCGATAAGAAAATCGGACCTCTTGCCGTCATCATCATATTCGTAGTAGCAATTTTAGAAACTCCAGGCGCTTTATCAATTAATTGCATTACTGGTTTAATAGTGGTTGGATAACTTCTAGAATATCCCGTTACCATAGCATCTGCTTCACCTGTATTTACCATCATTAAACCGAAATAGTTACGCTCGCGCATCCATTTTTCAGCATCTAACAAAGTAATTCCTTTACGCTTTCTGGTTTCCCAAAAATGATTGGCATAGGCTAATCTTTTAGCTTCCGATTCTTTTGTTTTTGGATCAAAAATTGGCACTTCGGTATCGAAACCAATTTCTGATTTTAACTCTTTAATGATTTCTTGATTTCCTAATAAAATTGGGAAACCAATGCCTTCTTCATGAACAATTTGCGCTGCTTTTAACACATCTATTTGATCTGCTTCCGCAAAAATGATACGTTTTGGATTCGTTCTAGCTCTATTAGTTAACAAACGAATCATTTTGTTATCTGAACCCATTCGTTCTAACAATTCGTCTTTGTATTTTTCCCAATCGGTAATTGGAGCTGTTGCAACACCTGATTCCATAGCAGCTTTTGCTACGGCTGGAGGAACTGCTGCAATTAATCTTGGGTCAAAAGGCTTTGGAATGATATAATCGCGACCAAACGTTAATTTGGTTTCTCCATATGCAATATTTACTTGCTCTGGAACTGATTCTTTCGCTAATTCTGCTAAAGCGATAACAGCTGCTTTCTTCATTTCCTCATTAATTTTAGTCGCCCTAACATCTAAAGCACCTCTAAAAATAAATGGGAAACCTAATACATTATTCACTTGGTTAGGATGATCAGAACGGCCTGTTGCCATAATGATATCTTTACGCGTATCGATAGCTAAGTTGTAATTGATTTCTGGTGTAGGATTTGCCATCGCAAAAACGATTGGATTATCCGCCATTCCTAACAACATTTCTGGTGTAACGATATCTCCCGAAGACAATCCGATAAATACATCGGCGCCTTTCATAGCTTGGGCTAAATCGTCATAATGTTTATCCGTTGCATAACGGCGTTGCATATCAGTAACTCTTGGATCGTCTTTTCTTAAGGCTCCTTTACTGTTGAACATTACAACGTTTTCTGGTTTCACACCAAAAGAAACATATAAATTAGCACAAGCAATCGCTGCCGAACCTGCTCCAGAAATAACCATTTTCACTTCTTCCATTTTCTTTCCTGCTAATTCCACAGCATTTAATAAAGCGGCTGATGAAATAATTGCAGTTCCGTGTTGGTCATCGTGCATTACGGGAATATTCAACTCTTCTACCAAACGTCTTTCAATTTCGAAAGATTCTGGTGCTTTGATATCTTCCAAGTTAATTCCTCCGAAAGTTGGAGCAATATTTTTTACCGTTGCAATGAATTCTTCAATGTCTTTTGTTCCTACTTCGATATCAAATACATCAATATCAGCGAAGATTTTGAACAACAAACCTTTTCCTTCCATTACAGGTTTTGAAGCTTCTGGACCAATATCTCCTAAACCTAAAACTGCGGTTCCGTTTGAGATTACAGCTACTAAATTTCCTTTTGCGGTATATTTATAAACGTTGTTAACGTCTTTTTCAATTTCTAAACAAGGTTCTGCTACTCCTGGAGAATAAGCCAAAGCTAAATCTCTTTGTGTTGCATATTTTTTTGTGGGAACTACCTGAATTTTACCAGGTGTAGGTTTTGCGTGATATAATAAGGCTTCTCTACGTTTACTATCTTTATGCATGATTTTTTTATTTTACTAACTTACAAATATAAGGGTATACGTATAAAATGAGAAATTATTTTGGCATTCTTTTGAAAAAATAAATGGATTATTTGTTGAAATTATTTTGATTTTAGGATTGAAGACCATTTTGAATAATTAATGAATTCAACGTACGCATTCATAACTAAATTCAAAAACACTCGTCTAATTACCAAAAAGCAAATCATAATTATCTTTTAGATAATCTTTTGAACTAATAAATCTTTCAGATTTTCCAAATCTTTCCTCAATCGTAGAATAAGCTTCTTTATAGCCTAATTCATAAGATTTGAGAAGATAATAATTAGCATATACGTTATTAATTTCATTTTTTTCATTGATAATGTCCGTCATCAAAATAGAATAACTAGTGTAAAATGCATAATCATAATTATAAACATTAGCCATAAACGTTGAATAATATAAAAATTCATTTTCATGGCCACTATTGTAATATATTTCTTTTAACTCTTGAAAAGCTAATATATCACCTTCTTTTCTAACTTTATTTTTAAGGCTATCCATTTTAACAACATTAAAAAACTCATCAGAATATACATCATAAGTATTAGTTTCCGACAAATTAGAATTTTTATTTCCACTTTGATTATTTTCTACACGACTATTACATGAAAAAAAACAAGCTGTTAATAAAATTAAAAATATAATTTTCCTCATTTCTTACTTTTATAAAATTAAATTTAACTCATAAAAAAATCTATATTTTAACCAAACCCTTTACCTTCTTAAACCCTGTCATCAACAAAACTGCTAACAACCCGAATGTAATTCCAACGCCAAATTCAGCTATTGTTGATGGAACACTATGTGGAATTAAATGATGGATGTATTCAATATTGTGAAGAAAAATACCTCCAGAAACTAAGATAAGCGCAATCGTTCCTAACACAGCAAGCCCTTTAATTACTAATGGTAAAGCTTTGATTAGAGTTTCTCCAAAAGAAGACATAAATCCTTTATTATCCGATTTTCGCATCAAATAAAAACCAGCATCGTCCATACGCACAATTAAAGCTACGATTCCGTAAACTCCAATAGTTGCTAAAATAGCTACTATACTAACACTAATAATTTGGGTAATAAGGTCATGTTGTTTTTCCATTGCTGTTCCTAGAGCGATGATAACAATTTCAAGCGAAAGAATAAAATCGGTTTTAATAGCCGAACTTACTTTTGCTTTTTCAGAGTGTTCGTCACTTTCTTCCAATTTACTCTCGGTAATTACTTCCTCTCCTTTTTTAGCACGATGAAAAAAATATTCGATAATTTTCTCCACACCTTCGTAGGCTAAATAAACTCCTCCGATGATTAAAGCGGCTTTAATGGCTGGCGGATACAACCAATTCAAAACAAAAACAACCGGAAGAATAATCAACTTATTGATAAACGAACCTTTTGTAATTGCCCACAACACTGGAATTTCTCTTGAAGCTAAAAAACCCGTTGCTTTTTCAGCATTTACAGCCAAGTCGTCTCCTAAAATTCCTGCTGTTTTTTTGGTTGCTAATTTACTTGTCATTGCTACATCATCCATCAATGCAGCGATATCGTCTAAGATTGCGAAAAATCCTGATGCCATAATTTTAAATTTATTTTTTCTTTTTAATAACTCTCAAAACTACGCCAAAGTTTTTTGATGTGAAAAATTTTTTGTCTGAAAAAGACTATGTCATTTTATTTCTTCAAAAAATTGATATTACGAAGTAAGCCTTCATATTTAGTTCTTTTTACAGCTGAATTTTTAAATACCTTTTGAAAAGTATCTACTGAAATTTCTTCCCAATCGGATTTTGAGAAATTCAAAATATCTGAATTTGCTTCAAAAAGTGGTTCATTATGAGGTTTTGAGAATCGATTCCACGGACAAACATCTTGGCAAACATCGCAACCAAACATCCAATCGTCGAATTTGCCTTTCATTTCTTGCGGTAAATTCTCTTTCAATTCAATCGTGAAATACGAAATACATTTACTTCCATCTACCACATAAGGCGCCACAATAGCTTCCGTAGGACAAGCATCTATACAAGCTGTACAACTTCCACAATGATCAGTTGTTGGAGTATCATATTCTAATTCCAAATCAACAATTAATTCAGCAATAAAATAAAAAGAACCGACTTTTTGGGTGATTAGATTGCTGTTTTTTCCAACCCAACCCAAGCCACTTTTTGCCGCCCAAGCTTTATCCAAAACCGGTGCCGAATCTACAAAAGCTCTTCCTGAAACTTCGCCAATTTCGGATTGAATGAAATGTAATAATTCCTTTAATTTTTCTTTTATGACTTGATGATAATCTTGCCCGTAAGCGTATTTTGAGATTTTATACGAATTCTCATTTTGAATTTCGGAAGGATAATAATTCAATAATAACGAAATCACACTTTTAGCATCATCTACCAAAAGCGTTGGATTCAAACGTTTGTCAAAATGATTTTCCATGTAACTCATTTGACCGTTCATTTGGTTATTCAACCAATTTTCAAGCCTTGGAGCTTCTTGTTCCAAAAAGCCAGCTTTAGAAATACCGCATGACAAAAAGCCGAGGCGTTGGGCTTCGGCTTTTATCAACTTTGTGTATTTTTCTTTATTGTTTATCAAACTAAAATAAACCTCCTTGAATATTGTTTTTAATTTTTCCTAAATGTTTGTAAGCTTTTTCGGTAACTTCTCTTCCACGAGGCGTTCGCATAATAAAACCTTCTTGAATTAAAAAAGGTTCGTATACTTCTTCAATGGTTTCGCCACTTTCGGAAACTGCGGTTGCCAATGTAGTTAAACCAACTGGACCTCCTTTGAATTTATCGATAATTGTAGATAGAATTTTATTATCCATTTCGTCTAATCCGTGAGCATCTACATTTAAAGCTTTTAGAGCAAATCTTGCGATTTCAATGTCGATTTTTCCATTTCCTTTGATTTGAGCAAAATCTCTAACACGACGCAATAAAGCATTAGCAATACGAGGTGTCCCCCTACTTCTTCCTGCGATTTCAATAGCCGCTTCCATTGTAATTGGCATCTTTAAAATAGATGAACTACGTTGTACAATTGTGGTTAATAATTCGGTATTATAATATTGTAATCTACTCTGAATTCCGAAACGAGCACGCATTGGTGCTGTTAATAATCCTGAACGAGTTGTTGCACCGACTAAAGTAAATGGATTCAAATTAATTTGAACGGTTCTTGCATTTGGACCCGATTCAATCATAATATCAATCTTAAAATCTTCCATTGCCGAATACAAATACTCTTCAACAATTGGGCTTAAACGATGAATTTCATCAATAAATAAAACATCGCGCTCTTCAAGATTCGTTAATAATCCAGCTAAATCACCTGGTTTATCTAAAACTGGTCCTGAAGTGATTTTGATTCCTACACCTAATTCATTTGCCAAGATATTTGCTAAGGTTGTTTTCCCTAAACCTGGAGGTCCGTGAAACAAAGTATGATCTAAAGCTTCTTTACGCAAATTAGCTGCTTGTACGAAAACAATTAGGTTTTCTAACACTTGTTCTTGTCCAGAAAAATCATCGAAACTTAGCGGACGTAATGCCTTTTCGATATCAATATCTTGCGGAGAATAGGATTCTTTATTGGGATTCAAATTATCGTTCATAAAAGCAAAGATAAGTAAAGTTATAAAACAAAAACCTCTCCGATTGGAGAGGTTTGTATATTGTGGAAAAAATCTTAGTGATGTAAAACTTCTTCTCCTTCTTTCATTGGTGTAACTTGAGTAACGAAATCTTCATCGTGACCTGGTTTACTGTAATCATAAGGCCATCTGTGAACTTCAGGGATTTCTCCAGGCCAGTTACCGTGAATATGCTCCACTGGTGTAGTCCATTCTAAAGTATTCGATTTCCATGGGTTTTGAGTTGCTTTCTTACCATAGAAAATGCTATAGAAGAAGTTCCAGAAGAATACGATTTGGAACGCAGCTCCAACGATTGCAAAAACTGTAATCAATACATTAACATCAGCTAATTCATCGAATAATGGGAAAGCTGAATTGGTGTAGTAACGTCTTGGTAAACCAGCCATTCCAATAAAGTGCATTGGGAAGAAAACTCCGTAAGCGCAAATAGCAGTTACCCAGAAGTGAACATAACCTAAGTTTTTGTTTAACATTCTTCCAAACATTTTAGGGAACCAGTGGTAAACACCAGCAAAGAATCCGTATAATGCAGAGATACCCATTACTAAGTGGAAGTGAGCCACTACGAAATATGTATCGTGAACGTTAATATCCAAAGTTGAATCTCCAAGAATAATACCTGTTAAACCTCCAGTAATAAAAGTAGAAACGAAACCAATAGAGAACAACATTGCTGGATTCAATTGTAAATTACCTTTCCATAGAGTTGTAATCCAGTTAAACGCTTTAACAGCAGAAGGAATTGCAATTAATAGGGTTGTAAATGTAAATACTGAACCTAAGAAAGGATTCATTCCAGAAACGAACATATGGTGCCCCCAAACAATTGTAGATAAAAAAGCAATTGCAATAACAGAAGCAATCATTGCTCGGTAACCAAAAATTGGCTTTCTAGAACTTGTTGCAATAATCTCTGAAACAAGTCCCATTGCAGGCAAAATAACAATGTATACTTCAGGATGTCCTAAAAACCAAAATAAATGCTCAAATAATACTGGAGAACCTCCTTGATAATGTAAAACTTCACCTTGAATGAAAATATCTGACAAGAAGAAAGATGTTCCAAAACTTCTATCAAAAATCAATAACAAAGCAGCAGAAAACAAAACTGGAAAAGAAACTATACCGATAATAGCAGTTAAGAAAAAAGTCCAAACTGTTAATGGAAGCCTAGTCATTGTCATACCCTTAGTTCTCATGTTGATTACTGTTACAACATAATTTAATGACCCCATCAAAGAAGAAGCAATAAATATAGCCATAGAAACTAACCATAAAGTCATACCTAAACCAGATCCAGGAATTGCCTGAGGCAAAGCACTTAAAGGAGGATAAATTGTCCAACCCGCAGATGCCGGTCCTGATTCAACAAATAGAGAACTAATCATGATAATGCAAGAAACAAAGAACAACCAAAAAGACAGCATATTCATGAAACCTGAGGCCATATCACGAGCTCCAATTTGTAACGGAATTAATAAGTTACTAAACGTACCACTTAAACCAGCAGTAAGTACAAAAAATACCATTATTGTTCCGTGAATAGTTACCAAAGCAAGGTAAATATCGTTACGCATTACTCCATCAGGTGCAAAATTATCACCTAAGAATACTTTGAAAATTTCGAAAGATTCTTCTGGCCATGCAATTTGCATACGGAAGAATAAAGATAAAACAACTCCAACAATACCCATCAATAAACCTGAAATAAGGTATTGTTTCGCTATCATTTTGTGATCAAGACTAAAGATGTATTTAGTGATGAAAGTTTCTTTATGATGACCGTGATCGTGTGACATACTAATTCTATTATATTTAATATAAAATAACTTATTTAATAACTTGAGCTACAACTTTAGTTGAATCAACAGCTACTGCATTAGTAGCTTCAGCTGGGGCCGCTGCAGGTGCAGGAGCATTAGCTTCTTTCCATTGTTGTGCTAATGTAGGTTTTTCAGCTAACCATTTTTTGAAATCTGCTGGTGTATCTACAACAATTTTCATTTGCATATTGTAGTGAGACGCACCACAAATTTTATTACATAATAATAAATAATCAAATGTGTAAGGATCTAAAGCAGTACCACCTTCTGCAACAATTTTCTTACTGTTCTCAGTACGAATTTTGTTAATTTTATTCACTTTAGCCATGATAGCTTCATCATTTCTCATATCAACTGTTGTAACTGTTGGAGTAAATGCAAACTGAGTAATCATCCCTGGAACACAGTTCATTTGTGCTCTAAAGTGAGGCATGTAAGCTGAGTGCAATACGTCTTGAGAACGCATTTTGAAGATTACTTTTTTACCAACTGGCAAATGTAATTCCGTTACTACTTTATCATCTTGAGCAGCTGGATCAGCTAAATCAACTCCTAAAGTATTTATACCTTCAATCAATCTAACGTTTGCTTTTCCTAATGTTTTATCATCACCTGCATAACGAGCTTCCCAACCAAATTGTTTTGCGTACAACTCGATAACAATAGCATCTTGCTTGTCTTCTTCATCAACAAACATAATGTTATT
This sequence comes from Flavobacterium sasangense DSM 21067, assembly GCF_000686885.1. Taxonomy (GTDB): domain Bacteria; phylum Bacteroidota; class Bacteroidia; order Flavobacteriales; family Flavobacteriaceae; genus Flavobacterium; species Flavobacterium sasangense. The sequence goes on from NZ_JMLU01000001.1 coordinate 246,652, forward strand.
CCAAGTATATAAACCGTACATGATTAAACCAGCTAAAACGATAACTGGAATAATTGTCCAAATAGCCTCTAACTTGTTATTATCTGCAAAATATAATGCTTTTTGACCTTCTTTACCTCTGTATTTAAAAGCAAAGTAGTGCAATAAGAACTGCGTAATTGTTTGTACGAAGAAAATCAAAGCCATAGAAATAGCCATCAAATTATCTACGTCTTTACCATGCTCAGAAGCTGGAGTTCCTAATACTAAATCACTCCAAGAATATAATGAATAAATAGTGAATAGATAAATGAAACCAACAAAGGCAAACATTAAGTAACCATTAACACTATTATCTTTGTCATTTGCAATTTCGTCATTGTCTGAAGAACCGCCAATTTGGGTTAAATCAAAAATTTTAGTTAGTTGCCAAATTGCAATACCGACTAGAACTAAAATTATAAATACCAAGAAACTTGTCATTTTTATTTCTTTTTAACTATTAATAATGAAAATGTTTACTTTCCTCAATTAAAGGATTTCCTTTTGCAACTAATGGAGCCTTAGTTAAAGCTGAGAACACAACGAAAATGAATAAACCTAAGAAGAACATTAAAGCTCCAATTTCAGGAATACCAATAAACCATTGATCACCAACTGTTGCAGGCATAATCATATTGAAGAAATCAATATAATGTCCACATAATATTACGATACCTGCCATAACAACAATCCAAGTTAAACGTTTGAAATCTGTATTGATTAAGATTAACAATGGGAAAATGAAGTTTAAAGCTAACATTCCGAAGAAAGGTAATTTGTAATGTTCGATACGAGTTACGAAATAAGTAACCTCTTCTGGGATATTAGAATACCAAATCAACATGAATTGAGAGAACCATAAGTATGTCCAGAAAATACTGATACCAAACATAAATTTAGCTAAATCGTGAATGTGACTTGTATTTACATTTTCTAAATATCCTTTAGATTTTAAATATAATGTAATCATAGCAATTACAGTAATTCCACTTACAAAGAAACTTGCAAATACATACCATCCAAATAATGTACTGTACCAGTGTGGGTCAACAGACATAACCCAATCCCAAGACATGATAGACTCAGAAACGATAAAGAATACTAGGAAGAATGCAGCAAGTTTGAAATTTCTCTTGTAAGGAGCATTGTCTTCAGCGCTATCTTGAGCAATAGAATTTTTTACAAATTTGAAACGTACATAATTCCAAACAATTAAGATGATAGCAGCAGTTCCTAAGAATCTTCCAACATTTAACCATCCTTTTTTAAGGAAAATTAATTTATCAAATTTAACAGATTCTGGATTAACAACTTCTGGATCCATCCATACAAATAAATGATTGTGTCCCCAGTGCATTCCAGCAGCAACTAACAATACGAAGAAAATAATAGAACCAGGTAATAAATACGCAGTAATACCTTCCATTACTCTAAATAAGATTGGAGACCAACCTGCTTGAGCCGCATATTGAATAGCATAAAAAGCTAAAACTCCAACTGAAATTAACATAAAGAAGATACAAGCCACATACAAAGCAGCCCATGGCTTATTCTGTAATTGGTGAAGTACGTGTTCTAAATGTGCTTTGTGGTCATCATGTGAATGAGCATCTGCCTTAGCGTGAGTGTCATGATTATCTGTGTGAGCTGGAGCTTCAGCAACCGCTACAACAGCAGTAGTATCTTCAACATGAGCAGTAGAATCTACTGTAGTTTCATGAGCAACAGTATGAGTTGAATCTGCAACATGAGTTTCAACAGCTTTAACAGTATCAGCTACAACATGAGCTTCTGTAGCATGAGGAGCAACTTTCTCTACATGAGCAGCTTCATGACCGTGATGACTATCTGCTAATAATTTTTCTACATCCTCAATTGTTTTTGGAGCATTTAAGAATCCAATTACAATACCTACAACTCCAAGAGCCATTAGGACGAATGAAAAAGTTTTTAATTTACTTGAAAACGTGTACATATCTATTATTTTCAAAAAGTTTTACTATTATAATCCAGCTTTTAATTTTAAAACGTAATCAGCAACAACCCAACGCTCTTCTTGAGACAATTGATTAGCATGAGAACCCATAGAATTTAATCCATAAGTAATTACGTGAAAAACACTTCCGTCTGTAATTTCTCTATCTTTATAACTTGGTACTCCAAGGAATTTTTCTTTCACCACTAAGTTACCTTTTCCATCCCCTGCATCACCATGACAAATTGCACAGTAAACTGTATATAATTCTTTTGCTTTATCTTGATTGATTGATAAAGAATCTAATGGTGATTTCAAAGTTGCTTTAGCTAAAGCATAACCTTCTGGTGTATTAGGAATTTCGTAAGGCACAAATCCTCTCTTAATTGATCCCTTTGCAGGCACTTGAGCTTCCACTCCACCTTTAAATACATTATGCTCAGAATAGGTTTCGTAAGAAACTGCTTCGTACATATTAGGGAAAAACTGATAGTTAGGTTTTGCTTTATCGAAACATGAAGTTGCCATGAAAGACAAACCTACTACTGCTACTATTTTATATAAACTTTTCATAACTATCTATTAATGCTTTTCTACAACTTTAACTTCTACCGCTCCAGTGTTTGTAAAGAAAGAAACTAATTCCTCTTCGTTACCGTGAACTCCAACTTCCATTAAAAAATGGTCATCTGTAGTTCTTACATCAGGATTTTCAGCTTGTTTAAATGGCCATAATTTACTTCTCATATAAAAGGTGATAACCATTAAGTGAGCAGCAAAGAAAACAGTTCCTTCAAACATAATAGGCACAAAAGCAGGCATATTATCAATATAATTAAAACTTGGTTTTCCTCCAATATCTTGCGGCCAATCTTGAATCATAATATAATTCATCAATGCAGTGTATATCGAAAGACCAACTAATCCATATATAAATGCACAAATTGCAAGTCTTGTAGGCGCTAACCCCATAGCTTTATCCAAACCGTGCACTGGAAAAGGTGTATAAATTTCTTCAATATGATGATGAGCTGCTCTTGTTTGTTTAACAGCATCCATTAAAACATCATCATCATTATATATAGCGTGTATTACTTTATTACTCATGATATTAATGATTATCTGAATGATTATGACCGTGTTGTTCTCTTTCTCTCTTGTAATTATCACCAGACGCTTTTAAGATTGTCTTAACCTCTGCCTGAGCAATTACAGGGAAACTTCTAGAATATAATAAGAATAATACAAAGAAGAATCCGATAGTACCAATATAAATACCAGCATCAACAAAAGTTGGTTGGAACATAGTCCATGATGATGGTAAATAATCTCTGTGTAATGAAGTCACGATAATTACGAAACGCTCAAACCACATACCAACATTAACCACAATAGAGATGATGAAAGACGCCATGATGTTAGTTCTAATTTTCTTAGACCACATAACTTGTGGAGAAATTACGTTACAAGTCATCATTAACCAATATGACCACCAGTAAGGACCAGTTGCTCTGTTTAAGAATGCATATTGTTCGTACTCAACTCCAGAATACCAAGCTACGAATAACTCCGTAATATAAGCACAACCTACAATAGAACCAGTAATCATGATTACGATGTTCATTAACTCGATATGTTGTACAGTGATATAATCTTCTAAGTTAGACACTTTTCTCATGATGATAAGAAGTGTATTTACCATTGCGAATCCTGAGAAGATAGCTCCAGCAACGAAGTATGGAGGTAAGATTGTTGTATGCCATCCTGGAATTACAGAAGTAGCAAAGTCAAAGGATACAATCGTGTGTACAGAAAGTACAAGAGGAGTTGCTAAACCAGCTAAAACAAGAGAAACCTCTTCAAAACGTTGCCAGTCTTTAGCTCTACCAGACCATCCAAAAGAAAGGATAGAATAAACTCTTTTTGTAAAAGGAGTTACTGCTCTATCACGTAGCATAGCAAAGTCAGGTAATAAACCAGTCCACCAGAAAACTAATGATACTGATAAATAAGTAGAAATTGCGAATACGTCCCATAATAATGGTGAGTTAAAGTTAACCCATAATGATCCGAATTGATTTGGAATTGGTAATACCCAGTAACCTAACCATGGGCGACCCATGTGAATGATTGGGAATAAACCTGCTTGCATTACCGAGAAAATCGTCATTGCTTCTGCAGAACGGTTAATAGCCATTCTCCATTTTTGACGGAATAATAATAATACGGCAGAGATAAGAGTTCCGGCGTGACCGATACCTACCCACCAAACGAAATTGGTGATATCCCAAGCCCAACCTACTGTTTTATTTAATCCCCATGTTCCAATACCAGTGGTAACGGTATAAATCATACAACCTAATCCCCATAGGAAAGCGGCTAATGCGATTGAAAATACTATCCACCATTGTTTGTTTGCTCTACCTTCTACAGGTCTAGCCACATCTACCGTTACATCGTGGTAAGATTTACTTCCTACTACTAAAGGTTTTCTAATGGGTGCTTCGTAATGAGACGACATAATCCTTTATATTGTTTCTTTAATTAATACTTATTTATCGTTTCTAACTTTCACGTGATACATCACGTTTGGTTTTGTTCCGATGTGCTCTAATAAATGATACATTCTGTCAGATTCTACTAATTTAGCAACATCTGATTCTGAATCATTGATATCTCCAAATTTCATAGCACCACTTGAACAAGCTGCAGAACAAGCTGTTTGGAATTCATCCTTACCTACTGCTCTACCTTCACGTTTTGCTTTTAATTTAACTGCTTGAGTCATTTGGATACACATAGAACATTTCTCCATAACTCCACGAGAACGTACATTTACATCTGGATTGATAACCATACGACCTAAATCATCATTCATGTGATAATCAAACTCGCTGTTTTTGTTATATAAGAACCAGTTGAAACGTCTTACTTTATATGGACAGTTGTTAGCACAGTAACGAGTACCAACACATCTGTTGTATGCCATGTGGTTTTGACCTTCTCTACCATGAGATGTTGCAGCTACAGGACATACTGTCTCACAAGGAGCGTGATTACAGTGCTGACACATTACAGGTTGGAAAGCTATTTGAGGATTTTCTGAAGGATCTTCCATACTTGAGAAAGTATCGATAGAATTCATTAATCCACCAGCAGACTCTTTTAATTCAATATCACCAGCGAAAGTTTCTTTAGAAGAATAATATCTATCGATACGTAACCAGTGCATATCTCTACTTCTTCTAACTTCTGCTTTACCTACAACCGGTACGTTGTTTTCAGCGTGACATGCAATAACACATGCTCCACATCCTGTACAAGCATTTAAATCAATAGATAAATTAAAGTGGTGTCCAACGCTTCTGTCAAAAGAATCCCATAAGTCAACTTCTGTAGCAGCTGTTGGTTTGTGATCTAATGATACCATTGGAACTGGATTCCAAACTTTAGCATCTTTAGTATTGAAAACTTCTAATGTAGTTTCTTTGATAATATCACCTCTACCCATTAATGTTTTTTGCAACTGAACACAAGCAAATTCATGCTCTCCATCAGCAACAGTAATAGTAGCAGATTGATTTGAGTTTAAGTTAGCGTATAAAGCATAAGCATTAACACCTACTTGCATCTCTTCTTTTAATCCTAATTTTTTACCATATCCAAAAGCTAAACCTAAAGTTCCTTTTGCTTGACCTGGTTGAATTATAACTGGTACATTTTCTAAAGTAGCATTTCCTACTTTAATAGTTGCATAACTTCCGTTTAAACCTCCGTTAGCTACATTCCAGTTTTTGAATCCATTTGCTTCAGCATCTGCTTTAGACATAGTTACGTAGTTATCCCAAGATACTCTTGTAATAGGATCTGGAAATTCTTGTAACCAAGGATTGTTTGCTTGTTGACCATCTCCCATTCCAACTTTAGAATATAATACTAAATCGAAATTAGAAGACTTTGCTTGAGCTAGAGCTGAAGCTGCCGAAGCATAATCAGCAGAAGCTGCAGTTAATGGACTTGCTACAGAAGCAACAAAACCATCATGAACTGCTTGATTCCAAGATTTTCCAGCTAAAGAAGTAGCAGAAAAAGATTTTAAGAAATCATAATAAGCAACTGTATTATCTGTCCAAGTTAATAAAGCGTCTTGGAACTGTTTTGTATTGAATAAAGGACGAATCGTTGGTTGCATGATGCTGTAATTACCTCTAGTAATTGTAACATCACCCCAAGACTCTAAATAATGTGGAGCCGCAGCAGCAATTGTAGTTAAAGTTGAAGTTTCATCTTCTTTCATTGAGAAAGCAACTGAAAGCTTAACTGATTTTAAAGCTGCAGCGAAATCCTTAGAATTTGCTAAAGTATAAGCTGGATTAACACCATTCATAATTAATGTATGAACTTTTCCAGCTTTCATATCTGCTACTAATTGAGCAACCGCTTTTGCATCTCCTTTTCTAGTAAGGATAGCATCAGAAGGATTGAAAGCTGCAGATTGTAAAGCATTGTTAATAGCTAAAACTACTAATTGTGCATTTACATCATCTAAACCAGTCACAACAACACCTTTGCTCTTAGCAGCTGCAAGTTGTTTAGCCGCTTTAGCTATTTGAGCATTTTTAGGTTGAGCACCATTAACAACAGCATAATATAAATCTGCTAAAGCTTGTTTTTGTTGCGCAACTGTCATTGGAATTCTAACATCTGCATTAGCACCTGCTAAAGACATGTTAGATTCAATTTGAATATGTTTAGACATCATTCCGTTTTTAGGAATACGACCTTGAGCATACCCTGCATCAAAACCTCCTCCTTGCCAATCTCCTAAGAAATCTGCACCAACAGAAACGATAACATCTGCTTTTGAAAAATCATAATTAGCTAAAGCTCTTACACCGTAAACTGCTTGAAAAGCATCTAAAGCGTTTGATTCAGAAACTGCATCATAAACAACATGTTTAGTTGTTGGATATTTAGCAACTAGAGAAGCAATTAAAGCATCAGTTGAAGGACTTGCCATAGTATTTGTTAACACTACAACATTTCCACCTTTTGCTTTAGCATCTTCTAAACTAGCTTTAACTTTAGTGTTTACGTCAGCCCAAGTTGCATCTTTACCAGCAATTTTAGGTTGTTTCAAACGTAAACTATCATATAATGAAAGAACAGAAGCATGAACTCTTGCATTTGCTCCAGTTTTTGCTCCTTCTAAATTATTGTTCTCTACTTTAATAGGACGACCCTCACGAGTTTTGATTAAAATATTAGCAAAATCAAAACCATCAGCCATTGTTGTTGCATAATAATCAGCAACACCAGGAATAATTTCTTCTGGTTGAACTACGTAAGGAATTGACTTTACAACAGGACCTTCACAAGCTGCTAATGAAGCTGCAGCCGTGCTAAATCCAACATATTTTAAAAAGTCACGACGAGTAGTTGACGAAGCAGACAAAGATTCTTTATCTCCTAAAAACTGGTCAACCGGAATTGGTTCCACAAACTCGTTGTTTCTTAGCGTCTCAACAATAGAACTATTTTCGTTTAGTTCTTCAACACTTTTCCAGTATTTTTTGTTTGATGCCATTGTATAGTATATTAGCTTCTTAAATTATTTTATTAATAGTGACATTTACCACATTCTAAACCTCCCATTTGAGCCGCAGTTAACTGAGATACTCCGTATTTTTTAGAAAGTTCTTCATGGATTTTTTTGTAGTAAGCATTATCTTCTACTTTCACATTTGTTTCTCTGTGACAGTTGATACACCATCCCATTGTTAATGGAGCATGTTGTTTCATGATTTCCATTTCTTCAACTGGACCGTGACAAGTTTGACACTCAACTCCTGCAACAGTTACGTGTTGAGAGTGATTGAAATAAACGTGATCTGGTAAATTATGAATTCTAACCCATTTAACTGGTTTAGTTTTTCCTGTGTATTTTTGTAACGATTTGTCCCATCCAACAGCATCATATAATTTAGCGATTTGCTCATCATAGAACACTTTAGAATGCTCTTCTGTAGCAGTTGTTTCAGCAACTTCACTAATGTTTTTGTGACAGTTCATACAAACATTCAACGAAGGAATGTTAGAATGTTTACCAACTCTTGCAGCAGAGTGACAGTATTTACAGTCAATTCCGTTTTCACCAGCGTGAATTCTGTGTGAATAGTGAATTGGCTGTACTGGCTCATATCCTTGATCAACACCTATTTGCATCATCCATCCGTATGCAAAATAAGCAGAAACCAACAATAACAAGATTGCAGAAACTAATACTAAAAACTGATTTTTAGCATACGCTTTAAAAATGTTCATTACAGAACGATCTTTTTGCGCAACTTCTAATCCTTTAGCACCTGTGATCTTAGTTAACATATTGTTCACTAAGAACAACATAACAACCAACATCATCATTACTAACGAAAGCACTCCTAATATTATATTATTAGAAACACCTGAATCATCAGCAGCAACATCACCAGTTGCAGCAACAGGCGCTCCAGGAACCGCAGCAGGTGCAGCAGGAGCTTGCTCAGAAGTGTAAGCTAAAATATTGTCAATATCTTCATCTGACAATTGTGGAAATGCAGGCATTGGAACTTTATTGTTCTCCTCAAAAACCTTTACAGCTTGTGCATCTCCTGACTTGATTAATTCTCCACTATTCTTTACCCACTTATACAACCATTCTTTGTCATACTTAGCCTCAACTCCACGAAGTGCTGGACCCGTAGCTTTTGCATCTAATTTATGACATGCTGCACAATTGGTATTGAATATTTCTTTACCCTTTGCTGCATCTTGAGAGAATGCAGATAAAGAAGTTACTAGCACGAATGCTAAACTGAAGAAAATCTTTGAAAACGATTTATGGTTACCCACTTTTTTCATATTTAAAATGATTATCGACTTAATTTGGTATACTTTTAGATATACCTTATCTAAAAACAACACGTTATTTTTTCAAAACTCCGACAAAAATACAATATTCGAACTATTATTAAAACCTTAATTTTATCTTAAAATGTAATTTATATTTATTCTAAATAATTTTCAGTCTTTAAGATATCATCTTAAATTGTACTTTTGTATTAAAATCAATTGCATATGAAAAACTTATCAAAACATAACTTATTGTACTTCTTTATTCTATCTTCATTTTTTTGTTTATCGTCAAGGGCTCAGGACGGAAAAACAAATGTTTCGGTGGACCCAAAAATTGACCAATTGTTAAAAGAAAAAAGAAAACTAAACACCGGTTTATTTTTAAATGAGGGATATAAAATTCAAATTTTTTATGGAAACAGTGAGGAGTCCAAAAAGAAATTACAAGAATTTAAAAAAGAATTCAAAGATCTTGACGGAACTATTATTTTCAACAGCCCCAACTATAAAGTATGGATTGGAAACTTTAAAACAAGAATAGAAGTAGAACGCGCAATGGTAGATATTAAGAAAAAATATCCAACAGCATTAATCATCAAACCTTCTAATTAAAACAAATAAAAACAAAAAAGCCATTCATTTGAATGGCTTTTTTTATTGCTTATAATTGAATTATTTCAATTTTTTCTTCACTTCCACTTCATGGAATCCTTCGATTAAATCGTACTCACGAATATCGTTGTAGTTTTTAATCTGCATACCACAATCGTATCCTTTAGAAACTTCTTTAACATCGTCTTTGAAACGTTTTAAAGTAGCCAATTCACCTGTGTAAATTACAACTCCTTCTCTAATTAAACGTATTTTAGAATTTCTAAAGATTTTACCATCAGTAATCATACATCCTGCAATAGTTCCCACTTTAGAAACTTTAAACAATTCTCTAATTTCGGCAGTACCTGTAATCTCTTCTTTCATTTCTGGAGATAACATTCCTTCCATAGCGTCTTTTAAGTCGTCAATTGCGTCGTAAATAATTGAATAGTTACGGATATCGATTTCTTCTTTTTCAGCTAATTGTTTTGCATTTCCTTGAGGACGAACATTAAATCCGATAATAATCGCATCAGAAGCAGAAGCTAACAATACGTCAGATTCTGTAATTGCTCCAACTCCTTTATGAATAATGTTGATTTGAATTTCTTCGGTAGATAATTTAGAGAATGAATCCGATAATGCTTCAACAGAACCATCCACGTCTCCTTTAAGAATAATATTCAATTCTTTAAACTGACCTAAAGCAATACGACGACCAATTTCGGCAAGCGTAATATGCTTTTGAGTACGAACCGATTGTTCACGTTGTAGTTGTGTACGCTTAGCTGCAATTTGTTTTGCTTCTCTCTCGTCTTCGTAAACATTAAATTTATCACCTGCAGTTGGCGCCCCATCTAAACCTAGAACAGACACTGGAGTTGACGGTCCAGCCTCTTTAATTTGGTGACCTCTTTCATCAAACATGGCTCTAATTTTACCATGATTTTTTCCAGCTAATACATAATCTCCAATACGAAGTGTTCCTGCTTGAACTAAAATAGTAGAAACATAACCTCTTCCTTTATCTAACTGAGCTTCCACTACAGTTCCAAGAGCTAACTTTTTAGGATTGGCTTTTAATTCTAAAATTTCAGCCTCTAACAATACTTTTTCTAATAATTCAGGCACTCCTTGACCAAATTTAGCCGAAATATCTTGAGATTGATATTTACCACCCCAATCTTCAACTAGCAAGTTCATACCCGCTAACTGTTCTTTAATTCTTTCTGGATTAGCAGCTGGCTTATCCACTTTGTTAATAGCAAAAATCATTGGCACACCAGCAGCTTGAGCATGACTGATAGCTTCTTTTGTTTGTGGCATGATTTCATCATCGGCAGCAACTACAATAATAGCTATATCGGTAACTTGAGCTCCACGGGCACGCATTGCAGTAAACGCCTCGTGACCAGGTGTGTCTAAGAATGTGATTTTTTCGCCATTTTCTAAAATTACTCCATATGCTCCAATGTGCTGTGTAATTCCTCCTGATTCACCCGCAATAACGTTTGCTTTACGAATGTAATCTAGCAAAGAGGTTTTACCGTGGTCAACGTGACCCATTACAGTAACAATTGGCGCTCTGTGTACTAAATCTTCTGGATTATCTTGAACTACTTCTGCAGCTTCTTCAATATCTGTTGTAATGAATTCTACTTCATATCCAAACTCATCGGCTACAATAGATAATGTTTCCGCATCTAATCGTTGGTTCATCGTAACCATAATTCCAAGCGACATACAAGTTCCGATTACTTTTGTAATTGGCACATCCATTAAAGATGCAATTTCACCTACAGTAACAAACTCAGTTACTTTTAATGTTTTGCTCCCTTCTTCTTGTGCTTGTAATTCATCATCCACACGTTGACGGTGTGAATCTCTTTTATCTCTACGGTATTTTGCCGATTTTGATTTATTACCCTTGCCTTGTAATCTTTCAAGGGTTTCTTTAATTTGGTTTTTAACGTCTTCTTCAGAAGGCTCTACCTTTTGAATAATTGGTTTTTTACCTTTATTAAAACCTCCTGCTCCATTACCTTTAACAAACTCTTTTTTAGGTCCGCCAGCGTTATTGTTTGTTCCAGGAGCTCCAGGCGTACCTGGTTTAACAATACGCTTACGTTTGTTTTTATTATTAGCCGCATTTGCTCCACCAGCATTTTGACCTTGAGGAGTTCCAGGCTTTTTAAAATCTTTTTTAGGATCTTCTTTTTTCTTTTTAGGTTTATCAAATTGAGATAAATCAATTTTTTGACCCGTGAAAGTAGCTCCTGATAACTTTTGATATTGTGTTTCAATTTTTACTTCACCTACTTCTTCTGAAGGGGTTTCTACTTTTGACTCAACCTCTTTAGCCGGTTTAGCAACTTCAACCTTTTTAACAACAGGAACCTCTTCTTTAACTTCCGTTTTAACTGGTTCTGAAACTTTTGCTTCAACAGACTTAACTTCAGCGACAACAGGCTTTTCTTCTGACACAACAACAGGTTTTTCTTCAGAAACTGGTTTTTCAGACTTAACTTCTTGTTTTTTAGGATCTAAATCGATTTTACCAACTGCTTTTGGAGCAGATAAAACTGCCTTAGCTTTGATAATCTCTTGTCTTTGACGCTCTTCTTCCTGCAAACGTTTCGCTTCTTGTTCTTTTTCAAGTTCGCGTTTTAGCGCCTCTTTCTCTTTTCTCTTTTCTTCACTCACTTCAAGAGAGGCTACCTTATTCCCTTTGTCAGCAGAAAATTGACCACATAAGACTTTGTATTCCTCTTGAGATATTTTAGCATTTGGACTCGACTCAATTTCATGACCCTTTTCTTTTAGAAAATCCACAGCTCTATCAAGAGAAATATTTAACTCCCTTAAAATTTTGTTTATTCTTATTACTCTTTCTTCAGACATATAACCTTTTTAAAATTCTTTGTATTGTTGTGTTGTTTGGTTAGAGAATTATCCTTCTAATTCTTCTTTTAATATATTGATTACATCTAAAATAGTTTCCTCTTCAAGATCTGTTCTTCTCACCAAGTCAGCAACATCTTGATTTAATACGCTTCTAGCTGTATCTAAACCGATTTTTTCAAATTCTTCAATTACCCAAGCTTCGATTTCGTCAGAGAATTCTCTTAATTCTACGTCATCTTCTTCTTCAGTAACACCTTCTCTGATTACATCTATTTCATAACCCGTTAATAAACTAGCCAATTTGATGTTATTTCCACCTCTACCAATAGCTTTAGAAACTTCTTCAATTTTTAAGAATACTTCTGCCGTTTTAGCTTCTTCGTTGATTTTAACTGTAGAAACTTTTGCCGGACTCAATGCTCTTGTAATATATAACTGAGCATTTGTTGTATAATTAATTACATCGATATTTTCATTCCCTAATTCACGAACAATTCCATGAATACGAGAACCTTTCATTCCCACACATGCTCCAACAGGGTCAATTCTATCATCATAAGAATCTACTGCCACTTTTGCTTTTTCACCTGGAATACGAACTACTTTTTTGATAGTAATTAAACCATCAAATACTTCAGGAATTTCTTGTTCGAATAATTTCTCAAGGAATTCAGGAGCAGTTCTTGACATGATGATTTGAGGTTTATTACCTTTCAATTCAACATTTTCAATAACCCCTCTTACATTATCTCCTTTTTTGAAATAATCGTTTGGAATTTGCTTTTCTTTTGGTAAAACAATTTCATTTCCTTCATCATCCATCAAAATTACAGCTTTTGGACGAACATGATGCACTTCTGCCGTATAAATATCACCAATTAAATCTTTAAATTGTTTATAAAGATTTGTATTGTCGTGTTCATGAATCTTAGAAATCAAATTTTGACGCAAAGCCAAAATAGCTCTTCTTCCTAATTGAATTAATTTTACTTCTTCAGAAACATCTTCACCTACTTCAAAATCAGGCTCAATTCTTCTAGCTTCAGACAAAGAAATTTCAGAATTTGGATCTTCAACCTCACCATCTTCTACTACAACACGATTTCTCCAAATCTCCATATCTCCTTTATCAGGATTAATGATGATATCGAAATTATCGTCTGATCCGTATTTCTTTTTCAATGCATTTCTAAATACATCTTCTAAAATTGCCATTAGTGTAACTCTATCTATGAGTTTGTCGTCTTTAAATTCTGAAAACGATTCGATTAATGCAATATTCTCCATGTCAACTCTTTATTTAAAATGATATTATAACAATTGCTTCTTTAATATTCTCATAAGGGATTTCCAGTTTTTTATCCACCGTCTCTTTTCCTTTACCTATTTTTTTTGGCTCACGCGCCTGCCACTCTAAAGTTATTTTTTCATCGTCAGCCATTGATAATTTAGCTTCAATTTCTTCTGAAGAAATGGTCTTAACCTTGATAGTTCTACCAATATTTTTCTTGAATTGTCTTACTAATTTTAACGGACTTGATACACCCGCCGAAGCCACTTCTAAAGAAAAATCTTGCTCTTCACGATCTAAATTATTCTCAACCGCTCTACTTACGTCGATACAATCTTGCAAATTTACACCAAAATCACCATCTAAAATAACACTAATTTTATTAGCATCATTGATGGACAAATCAATTAAAAAAAGATGCTCACGCTCGGCCAATGCCGCATCTAGCACTTCTTGAACTTTACTTTTAAACGTCATATTTTTATAAAAAGAGGCACGCTTTGCGTGCCTCATAATCCTTAGTCCTTTAATAACGATGCAAATATACAAATTTTTTTGAATTAAAAAAAACATTGTCAGTTTGGATATTTTTTGTACTTTTATAGTGTAATTCATTTTACACCATTAAAATAACCTAAAACAAACTTATGAAACGAATTTTAGTACCAACCGATTTTTCAAAACACGCAGAGTACGCATTAAAAGTTGCAGCACAAATCGCCAAAAAAAATGACGGTGAGATTTTTTTACTACATATGTTGGAATTACCAACAACAGGAAACGACGCTCTTTCAAGAGCTCACGATATTCCAGAATTAATGTTTTTCAAAAATGCAGCCGTAGCAAAACTTGATGAATTAATGGATGCTGATTATTTAAACGGCGTTAAAATTTCAAGAATTATTCAATTTGAAATGGCTTTTGAAGGAATTATTAAAAACGGAGAAGCTCACAATGCAGATTTGATTGTTATGGGATCTCATGGAGCAAATGGTTTCCAAGAGATGTTTATCGGATCTAACACAGAAAAAGTAGTAAGAAATTCTGAGGTTCCAGTACTAGTTATAAAAAGAGAAGAAGACACTTTCAGCGCAGCAAAATTTGTATTTGCTTCTGATTTTTCAGACGAAATTAAAAAACCATTTGAAAAAGTTGTAGAGTTTGTAAACAAATTTGGCTCACACCTTTATTTAGCAAACATCAACACTCCGAACAATTTCAAATCTACTAAGGTAGCTCAAAAACAAATGGATGAGTTTATTGCTAACTTTAAAATCGACAATTACTCAACACATATTTACAACGATGTTAATGTTGAAAAAGGCATCTTACATTTTGCAAAAAGCATTGATGCGGACATCATCGGAATGAGCACACACGGTAGAAAAGGTTTATCACACTTCTTCAATGGAAGTATTAGTGAAGATTTAGTAAATCACGCTAAAAGACCAGTTATTACATTCAAAATCTAATTTTCACAGATTTGTATCCATAAAAAAAGACCGCAATAGCGGTCTTTTTTTTATTATAACTTATACAATATTAAATGTTTACAAAAATAAAAAACTCCACTTATTTCTAAGTGGAGTTTTGTTGGCCCACAAGGACTCGAACCTTGAATGACGGTACCAAAAACCGGAGTGTTACCATTACACCATGGGCCAATACCTAACAACCTTTTCGATTGCGAGTGCAAATGTAATGCATATTTTTTATTCTGCAAATTTTTCTAAAAAAAATATTAAAAAAATTATTAAAACGAAATCGTAAACAAAAAAATAGTTTCTTTGTAGGAGAATATAGAAAAATCAAAATACAATATGAATTCATTCAACTTTAAAAAGTGGAACACTATTTTAGGATGGTCTACTTTTATGGTAGCATTAATTACTTATTCATTAACAGTAGAACCTACAATGAGTTTTTGGGATTGTGGTGAGTATATCGCAACTTCGGCTAACCTAGAAGTAGGACATCCACCTGGAGCTCCTTTATTTCAAATGCTAGGTGCTTTCTTCGCAATGTTCGCTTTTAGCCCAGACAAAATAGCTTTAATGGTGAACTACCTTTCTGTATTCTCAAGTGCTTTTACAGTTCTTTTCATGTTTTGGTCGTTAACCATTTTATTGAAGAAATTAATTATTGGAGAAAAAGAACTTTCAACAAACAATGCTGTCATGATTTTAGGCAGTGCCGTTGTTGCAACTTTATCATTTACTTTTACTGATAGTTTTTGGTACAATGCAGTGGAGGCAGAAGTTTATGCCATGGCAACTTTCTTGATTGCCTTGTTATTTTGGCTAGGATTACGCTGGGAACAAGAAATCAATACACCTCGTGGAAATAAATGGCTATTGATTATTTCATTGGTAATCGGACTTTCATTTGGAGTTCACTTTATGGCTTTATTAGCTTTTCCCGCAATTGGATTCTTATATTTCTTTAAAAAATATAACAATGTAACTTTAAAAAGCTTCTTAATAGCTAATGTAGTTATTATTGCTATTCTACTTTTTATTTTTAAATTATTACTCCCATATACGTTAGCTTTCTTTGGTAAAACTGAAATTTTTATGGTGAATAGCCTTGGAATGCCATTTAACTCAGGAACAATCTTTGCCTTTATTTTAATTGTGGCTGCTTTCTATTTTGGATTAAATTATACTAAGAAAAAAGGTCACGTTTTTTACAACACCTTAATTTTAGCAACTCTTTTTATCTTGATTGGATTTTCAACTTGGATGATGTTGCCAATTCGTGCAAATGCTAATACTCCTATTAATGAAAACAAACCATCAGATGCTGCAGAGGTTTTAGCTTATTACAATCGTGAGCAATATGGAGAACAAAAATTATTTTATGGACCTCAATTTTCAGACACTTACTCTGGATTAGATCCTGTTACACCGTATTTAGACGACAAGCCTAACTACGAGCGTGATTACAAAACAAAAAAATATATCATTACCAACGATTACATCAACGCAAAACAAAATACGGACGATGCTCACAAAGCATTCTTACCTAGAATGTGGAGTAATGAGCATAATGAAAATTATATGATTTTTACTGAACCTTTAGAATTCAGAATAAATCCAGAATACGCACACGAGGATGAATTAGTAAATATCGTAACCCAATTTAGAAAAGCTTATGATGCCGGTGAGGTTGACGAAAAAGACTACGATAAATTTTTAAAAGGTTATGGCGAATATTTAATTGTAGACAAACCTACTTTCTTCAACAACATGAAGTTTATGGTACAATATCAATTTGGATACATGTATGTTCGTTATTTGATGTGGAATTTTGTAGGAAGACAAAGCGATGAACAAGGAAAATATGACAACACCAATGGTAATTGGTTAAGTGGTATTGATTTTATTGACGAAATGTTCATTGGAACTCAAAAAAATCTTCCTTCTGACATGGCTAACAACAAAGGAAGAAACACCTATTTCTTCTTACCTTTTATTTTAGCTATTATAGGAATGGTATTCCATGCAAAAAGAGATATTAAAAGTTTTTATGTCTTACTTACATTATTTTTATTTACAGGCTTAGCTTTAAAAATATACTTAAACGAAAGACCTTTTGAACCAAGAGAAAGAGATTACGCTTTAGTAGGTTCGTTTTATGTATTTGCTATGTGGATTGCTTATGGTATTTATGCTATTTTTGATTCTTTGAAAAAATACATTCAACCTAAAATTGCTATTCCAGTTGTATTAGTTCTTTCTTTATTAGCCTCACCAGTAGTGTTAGCGTCACAAAACTGGGACGATCATGATCGTTCTAATAAAGACACTGCTTTAACAATGGCTAAGGCTTATTTAGATTCTTGTGAGCCTAATGCTATTTTATTTACAATTGGCGATAACGACACATTCCCTCTTTGGTACATGCAAGAAATTGAAGGCTATAGAACCGACATTCGTATTGTAAATACTAGCTTATTCATGACGGATTGGTATATTGACCAAATGAAAATGAAAACGCATAATTCTGAACCAATTCCAAGTTCATTTAACAGAGAACAATACAAAGGAAGCAACAGAGATTATAGTTTATTTGTAGAAAGAACTAAAGAACCTTTATTATTAGACGAAATGCTTAAATTCATTGCTTTAGATGATGAAAGAGCTAAAATCGAATTGAATAATGGTCGTAAAATCAATTATTTCCCATCTAAAAAAGTAATTTACCCTATCGATAAAGCAGCGGTAATAAAAAATAAAGCAGTTTCAGAAAAATTCTATGATTCAATTGTTCCGGCAATAGAATTTGAAATTAAAGATGACGCGCTTTACAAAAATCGTTTGATGATGCTTGACATCGTAAATCAAAATAATTGGAAACGTCCTATTTATTTTACAGGTGGAAGTTTTGGTGAAGACGATTATCTTTGGATGAAAGATTACCTTCAATTAGATGGTATGTGTTTTAAACTAGTTCCAATTAAAACGCCTGCTGAATCTCCAAGTCCAATGAAAATGGGACAAATTGATTCTGAAAAAATGTACAATATTGTAATGAAATGGGATTGGGGCAATAGCGGAAAACCAATTATTTATCACGATCCTGAAACACGCAAAAACAGTATTAGTTATAGAACTAATTTGGCTCGCTTGATGGAAACCTTAATTATAGAAGGCAAAAAGGATAAAGCTGAAAAAGTAATTGACTTAGCAATGGAAAAAATGCCAATTCAATATTTCGAATATTATTCTATGCTAGAACCATTTGCAATGGGATATTACGAAGTTGGTAAAAAAGAAAAAGCTAGAGAAATTATTTCTCAAGTAATTAAAAAATATCAGGAAAATCTAACTTTTTACAATAGTTGGAAACCTAGCGAACAAAACTTTGGCGCTATGGATATTGTTACCGACATTGAACAATATAGGAATTTGCTTCAAGTTGCAAAAAACGCAAATGACTTAGAATTTTATAATAAAGAAAAAGTGAAATTTAATAATTTCAATAAAATGTTTCAACGTTTTGGTAGAGACATGGAATAACTAATTTCTAAAACACAAAATGTTCCAAGTGAAAGAAATTTCGTTTGGAACATTTTTTTTATGCTAATTTTACAACATGAACTTCAATTGGGTTAAAACAAATAAATGGATTAAAAAGGTTTTCAATAATCTGGTTTGGGATATTCCAAATTCGGATAATAAAATCTATTTAACGTTTGATGACGGCCCAATTCCAGAGGTAACTGAATGGGTTTTAAATATTTTAAAATCGAAAGACATAAAAGCTACTTTCTTTTGTATAGGTGATAACATGAAAAAACATCCCGAAGTTTATAAAAGAATCCTTGCTGAAGGTCATCAAACAGGAAATCACACCTTTAATCATTTGAACGGCTGGAACACCGAAACTAATCATTATATAGAAAATTTCAAGTTGTGCGAAACTGAACATTCAAAACTGAACACTAAACACTCGTTTTTATTTCGTCCTCCTTATGGAAAAATCAAACCAAGTCAATCTAAAACAATTAGACAATTTGGTTACAAGATAATTATGTGGGATGTGTTAAGCTATGATTTTGACTCAACCGTTTCAGAAGAAAAATGCTTAGAAAATGTAATTTCAAATACGGAACAAGGAAGTATTATCGTATTTCACGATAGCGTAAAAGCAGAAAAAAATCTGAAATATGCACTGCCAAAAGCAATACAAGTTTTAAAAGATAAGGGGTTTGTTTTCGATGTAATTTCTTAGGCTTGTTCTTGCACTAAAGAAATTAAAGTGTTAGCATCAAGTTCACCGCTTTGTCTCCATACCATTTGACCTTCTTTATAAATCATTAAAGTAGGTAAACCTTTAATACGAAGCGCTTCAGCTAATTCCTGATTTTTATCCACATCAATTTTAATTACACGCGCTTTATCTCCTAAAGCAGCCGCTACATGACGAATTACTTCATTCATAGCTACTGAAGGTTCATTCCACTCTGTAAAGAAATCGATTAGTACAGGTACTTGAGCATCGATAAGTTCTCCAAATTTTGACATAAATTGCAATTTATTAGTATCAAAAATATTAATTTTCACACGAAAATAATATACAAATGTAGCATTTTTACTGAATTACGCTACTTTTTCTCCTTTTTTTAGTTCAATAACCGTTATTTCGGGCATAATTCCTACCCTACCAGGATAAGCATGAAAGCCAAAACCACGATTTACATAAATATATCTTCCAGCATTTTCATACAATCCTGCCCATTGTTTGTAAACATATTGTACTGGACTCCATTTTACCCAACCAGGTATTTCTATCCCAAATTGGAATCCGTGTGTATGTCCTGATAATGTTAAATGATAATGATTGTCATCGTGCTGAATTTTCTCATCCCAATGACTCGGATCATGACTCATTACAATTTTGAAATCTTCTTTAGACAAACCTTTAGAAGCTAAATTTAAATCGCCACGTTCACCAAATTTTCTTCCCCAGTTTTCAACTCCAACGATTGCCAATTCTTGATTGTCTTTTTTGATTTTTACATGTTCATTTAACAACAATTTAAAATCAATTTTATTATGAATCGATTTGATATTCTCAAAGTTTTGAAGCTTATCTTGTTTTGATGGCCAATCCACATACTCCCCATAGTCATGATTTCCTAAAACAGAAAATTTTCCATATTTAGGATTATGAATTCCTTTAAAAGTATCAATCCAAGGATCCATTTCGGTAGCATGAGTATTCACAATATCACCCGTAAACAAAACCATATCCGAATTTTGTTCATTAATCAAATCAATTGCATATTGAATTTTTTCTGCATCATCAAAACTTCCACTGTGAACATCCGAAATATGTGTAATCGTTGTTCCATCAAAAGCATCTGGCAAATCAGGAAAAAAAAGCGTTTGTCTGATTACTTTGTAATTATATTTTCCAATGGTAATTCCGTATAAAAAAGAAGCAAACGGAATAGCAGCTATTCCTAAAGCAATCTGACTCACAAAACGCCTTCTTTCTGGCAAAAAACCTTCTGAATCACTGTTAACCAAAGAAAATAAACCCACAAAAAAACGAACAATATCTTCTCCGAATAAAATAATTGTCAATAATAACTTTGGCACATAAAGTAACAATAACAAACCAAAAGTCGTCATGGTTTGTGGCGTTTGACCAACACTTCTGTCAAAATGATATAATTGATAAATAATATATGCTAAGGCAATAGCAGAGGTTACATAATAGAATACAAAAAACCACTTTGATTTTATCAAAGTCTTAAATGCCTGAAAAGCATAGATTTCAAGAATGATTACAAATACTAAAAAAACAATCCAACGAATCATTAGCTCTTTTTTTTGCAAAGTAACTACAACTTTGTCAATTCAATACGTATTTATTAAAATTTTAACGATTAAAAAAGGCTGTAAAACAATTTAGATTTACAGCCTTTGAAATTAATAACTAAAACTCTTTAAAATCCTAAGCCAACAGTCATTGCAGTTACGTTTGGTGAAAAATTCACTACACGAGTTGCAGCACCAGTTGTTAAATTGATTCTGTAAACAGCTTGTGTACCATTTACTGTTAAAATTGAGAAGGCTTCATTACTGTTTCCTCCAATATCAAAACCATTCATAGATGAAGCGGTTATACCTAAACTTCCAACTAAAACTAACGTTCCATTATTTGGTGGATTTTGTAAATATAAATTATTGTTACTTGTGTCAATTACAAAAAGTTGTGTAGTAGTACTTTGTGCAAAATTATTAGTGTAGGCAGCAGCAGTTACAGAAGGTGTTCCTGGATTTAAACTCCCATCCGTTGATACAACCGTTCCTAAATCAGGGTGTAAACGTAAGTTTTGTCCAGTATTACTTACCAATCGAATTCTATCAACTGTTGGGTTAAAGTCGAAGCCGAAATCTGAACCAGAAAGCGCCGGAGTTAATCCAGAACCTACCGCTGTTACTTGTCCGTTTGCCGTATTTATTGTTAACAATCTACTTTGATTCGTTACCGCATATAAAGCACCGTTTGCTGGTCTAAAATCTAATCCTACAATTTGCTCACTAGCATTCATTCCAGTTAAAGCAATTGAATTTGAAGAACCTAAAAGCGGATGAATTCTATATAACATGTTAGAAGAAGAGGTTGCATAAGCAATTGGTTTTGATTTAAAAGCTACTTCAACAATTTGCTGAGAAAAAGTTCCTATCCAAGTAGCTTTTCCAGACATTAAACTGATTGTATATAATCTTGATTCATTATTTTTATTATTCACTGCCATTGCATAGTTAGAATCTGGTAAAATATCCAATCCTCCCGTTCCTTCAAAATCTACTTCTAAAGCCCCTACAAGTTCTAAAGTCCCATTATTTGGTGGGTTTTGAAGATACAACTTGTCAGTAGTATAATCAATATCATACAACATAGTTGCTGTACTTCCCGCAAAACTGTTTGTATAACCAACTGCTTCAATTTTAGTATTCATAACACCATTGATACTTCCATCTGTAGCCACAACAGTACCTAACTCAGGATGTAATCTTAAATTTTGACCGTTATTTGAAACCAAACGAATTCTATCTACCGTTGGATTAAAATCAATAGAACTTGAAGTGCCTTCAATCAGTGGTGAAAACGGAGCAGCTCCAATTGGCGTTGCCAAACCAGAAACTTCATTGATAATATACAAACGGCTAGTAGAACCCAAACCGTATAGCTGACCCGTAGCAGGTCTGTAATCAATGCTCAAAATGTTTTCACCTGATTGTAATCCCATTATTGTTAGATTACGAATTGGTGCTTCCAAATTTCTAGCATTAAAATAGTAAATCTTATTGTCATTACTAAGAGCAGTAAAATTTACCAAAGGAGCCACTTCTGGCATTGGAGTTGGTTCTGGTTGAGGCATTGGAGCAGTATCGTCATCAGAACATGCTACAAAAATTGTCAAAAGACTCATCAGTAAAACTGATTTCACAGGTAATAAAATTTGTCTCATAATTAATTTGTTTTTCTTCACTTACGAAAAACATGAAATCATGGTTTTATTTTATGAGATTTTTTCTGTAATAAACAAAAAAGACCAAAAACACATATATTTTTATAACTTTGAAAAATTAAAGAACACCAATATTATGTCACAAAAACGCCTTTTTTTACTCGATGCTTACGCCTTAATTTTCAGAGGTTACTATGCTTTTATAAAAAATCCTCGTATCAATTCGAAAGGAATGGATACTTCTGCCATTATGGGATTCATGAATTCTTTGATGGATGTAATTAAACGCGAAAAACCTGACCATTTAGCAGTAGCATTTGATAAAGGCGGAAGCGATTACCGTTTTGAAATGTATCAAGAATACAAAGCGCATCGTGACGAAACTCCAGAAGCAATTAAAATTGCTGTTCCTTATATTCAAGAATTATTAAGAGCAATGCACATTCCAATTATCGAAAAAGCAGGTTTTGAAGCCGATGATTTAATTGGAACATTGGCTAAACAAGCCGAAAAAGAAGGTTTTCAAGTGTTCATGGTAACGCCAGATAAGGATTTTGCGCAATTGGTTTCGGAAAATATTTTCATGTACAAACCTGCTCGAATGGGGAATGACATCGAGATTTGGGGAATTCCCGAAGTCTTAGAAAAATTTGAAATTGAGCGCCCAGAACAAGTGATTGATTTCTTAGGAATGATGGGCGATTCTGCCGATAATATTCCAGGATTGCCTGGCGTAGGTGAAAAAACTGCTAAAAAATTCTTAGCGGAATATGGTACTTTAGAAAACTTATTAGCCAATACGCATCAATTAAAAGGTGCGATGAAAGATAAAATTGAAGCCAATAAAGAATTGGGAATTTTATCCAAAAAATTAGCCACTATCCTACTCGATTGTCCGGTGACATTTGATGCTGACGATTACGAATTATCAAAACCTGATGTGGAGAAAACTGATGCTTTGTTTCAGGAATTAGAATTCCGTCAAATGAAAGCGCAGTTTGATAAACTTTTTGGAAGCGGAAAAGAATATGATGAGATTGATTCTAACGGAACTACTTCTGAAATTCAGCAACCCATTAAAAAAGCTCCAGCTAAAAAATCAAACGAAGATCAATTTGATTTGTTCGGTTTTAGTGAAGAATCGGATGAACCAACAGCGAATCATTCGTATTATGCGACTTTAGAAAATACAACGCATTTCTATCAAATTGTTCAAGGCGATTTGCCAGTAAAATTGTTAATGCAGAATTTATTGAATCAAACTTCGGTTTGTTTTGATACAGAAACTACTGGAATTGACGCTTTGAATGCCGAGTTGGTAGGAATGTCATTCTCTTTCGAAAAAGGAAAAGGGTTTTATGTTCCGTTTCCTGAAAATCAGGAAGAAGCACAAACATTAATTGAAAAATTCCGACCATTCTTCGAAAATGAAAACATCGAAAAAATTGGTCAGAACATGAAATACGACTTGAAAATTCTTTCCAATTACAATATTCAAGTCAAAGGAAAATTATTCGACACCATGATTGCGCATTATTTAATTAATCCAGATATGCGACATAATATGGATGTTTTGTCGGAAACCTATTTGAAATATTCGCCTAAATCCATTGAAACTTTAATTGGTAAAAAAGGAAAAAATCAATTGTCGATGCGCGATGTTCCTTTGGAAGATATCAAAGAATATGCAACCGAAGATGCTGATATTACCTTCCAATTAAAAGAACATTTCCAACCGATTTTAGAAAAAGTAGGTACGAAAAAATTATTCGACGAAATCGAAATTCCGCTAGTTCCTGTTTTAGCAGACATGGAAAAAGAAGGAATTCGCTTAGATGTGGAATTTCTAAAAAGTATGTCGGTTGACATGCAAAAAGAAATCGATGCGTTGGAACAACAAATCTATGAAACCGCTGGCGAGAAATTCAATTTGGCTTCTCCAAAACAGTTGGGCGATATTTTATTCGACAAACTAAAAATTGGTGGCGCGAAACAAAAGAAAACTAAAACCGGTCAATATGCCACTGGCGAAGAAGTGTTGAGTTATTTGGCTAACGAACATCAAATCGTGCGCGATATTTTAGAATGGCGTCAAATGGTGAAATTGCAAAGTACCTATATTGACGCTTTACCAAATCAAGTTGATAAAAAAACAGGAAGAGTGCATACTGATTATATGCAAACGGTTGCCGCTACAGGTCGTTTGAGTTCGAATAATCCGAATTTACAAAACATTCCTATTCGTACCGAAAGAGGAAGACAAATTAGAAAAGCGTTTATTGCGCGCGATGAAAACTACACGCTACTTTCTGCCGATTATTCTCAAATTGAATTGCGTATTATTGCGGCTTTGTGTGGCGAAGAAAATATGATTAAAGCGTTTCAAAATCACGAAGACATTCACAAAAGTACGGCCGCAAAAGTGTTCAATGTGCCTTTAGACGAAGTGACAAAAGAGCAAAGAAGTCATGCAAAAACCGTAAACTTTGGAATTATTTATGGTGTTTCAGCTTTTGGATTGAGCAACCAAACCAACTTATCAAGAAAAGAAAGTGCTGAATTAATTGAAGCGTATTACAAAACGTATCCAAGATTAAAATCGTTCATTCAAGAGCAAGTGGATTTTGCAAGAGAACACGGCTATGTAGAAACGATCTCGGGAAGAAGACGTTATTTAAAAGACATCAACTCAGCCAACGCAATTGTTCGTGGTGGTGCGGAACGAAATGCAGTGAATGCGCCAATTCAAGGTTCAGCTGCGGATATTATTAAAATTGCGATGATTAACATTCACAAAAAACTGACTTCTGAAAATTGGAAATCAAAAATGCTATTGCAAGTACATGACGAATTAGTATTTGATGTACACAACTCCGAATTAGAAAAAATTCAACCAATGATCAAACACGAAATGGAAAACGCGTTCAAAATGGCAGTTCCATTAGATGTGGAAATTGGATTGGGTAAAAATTGGTTGGAAGCGCATTAGGAAAGTGTTCAGTGGACAGTAGCAGTTGGCAGTTTATAATAACAATTAAAACAAATATTTAGAAATGAAGAAAATTTTATTAGTAGCCGTTTTAGCAATTTTGGCTTCATGTGAAAACATTACCACAAAAAACAATGCTCCTGAAGATATTGAATTTGCTAAAGAATTAGCAACTAAATTTTATGAAGAATTATCTAATAAAGACACAACCAAAATTAGTAGTTACTTAGACAAATCTATTCCTAAAGAAGAACTTGGCAAATTAGTCAAGAAAAACCTACAAGACTATGGAGAAATAATTAAAGTTGACATCAATAAAACTCAAACTTCTAGCGTAACAAAAAATGATGTTAATGAGACAAAATATAGTATGGAAATATTAACCATTTACCAAAAAGGCAAAACTCTTGATGAGATTTCATTTACAAAAGACAACAATAAAGGAATCACACTAAATTCATATTTAGTCCATGAGGTAATTGAATAAGAAGTCTCAAATATTTATTACAAACCCGATACGTTTCAAAACCTATCGGGTTAATTTTTTTAAAATCATTTTGTCATTTCAAATAATATTTAGATATTTGTCTAAATATATAAATTAATATGAACGCAATTTTCAAAGCCTTAAACGACGAAACCAGAAGAGATATTCTGGAATTGCTGCGTAAACAGGAAATGACAGCTGGCGATATTGCGGACCAATTTCATATTTCAAAGCCTAGTATTTCGCATCATTTAGATATTTTAAAACGTGCCGATTTAGTCACGAGCGAGAAAAAAGGACAATTTGTAGTCTATTCTTTAAATACTACAATTGTTGATGATATTTTACAATGGATTATTACTCTAAAAAAATAGAATATGGAAAAGTTTAAAAAAGAAATTCCGTTTTTAGCAATTGCTTTAATTCCTTTTGCTTATCTAATTTACATTTGGAATCGGTTACCAGAAAAAGTTCCAATGCATTGGAATGGCGCTGGAGAAATTGATCGCTATGGCGATAAAAAAGAACTTCTTGTAACATTATTCATGCTAGTTGGAATCACCTATTTTGTTTTCCTAATTATTCCTTCTATTGACCCAAAACAAAAACTGCAAAACATGGGAAACAAACTGAATAATTTACGAATGATTCTTACTTTATTCATGTCGGGTTTAGCGGTTTTTATTTTGTATAGTGTTCAACAAAAAAGTAGCAATCCCGGATTTGTGTTTGCCATTATTGGCTTACTTTTTGCTTTCTTAGGTAATTATTTCAAAACCATAAAACCGAATTATTTCATCGGAATTAGAACACCTTGGACACTAGAAAACGAAGAAGTTTGGAAAAAAACACATTTAATGGGCGGAAAATTATGGTTCGTTGGCGGGCTTTTAATGGCGTTGACATTTTTGTTACCAAACGAAATGCAATTGTATACTTTTTTAGGAATTACTGCCGTTATTACTATTGTTCCAATTGTATATTCGTATTTAGAATTCAAAAAAATTAAAAATCAGTAACAAAATAAAATCTCAACTACTAATTTGGAAAACAGAATATTATGAAAAAATTACTTCTCTTATTATTTGCTTTTTCGAGCTTCACTTTCGCTCAAGATAAATTCACACGAATGGATAGTTTGTTGAACTATTTACATGAAAACAACAAATTCATGGGTTCGTTAACCATTCGCGAAGGAGAAAATGTGGTTTTTAATAAAGCGTATGGTTATGCTGATATTGAAAAAAATATTAAAGCTGATCGTTTTACACGTTACAAAATTGGTTCTATTTCAAAAACTTTTACGGCCGTAATGGTAATGCAATTGATAGAAGAGAAAAAGTTGACTTTGCAAACCAAATTGAATCGTTTTTATCCAAAAGTTAAGAATGCTGATAAAATCTCAATTTACGATTTATTACACCACAGAACAGGAATTGTTGATTACATAAACCAAGATTCTACTTTTCATAAAGTGTTAGATAAAAAACATTCGAAAGAAGATATTTTAAAAGTAATTACATCTTACAAACCTGTTTTTGAGCCTGGAAGTAAATATCAATATAGCAATTCAAACTTTTTTATTTTAGGCTGTATTATTGAAAAGTTAACTAAAAAATCCTACGCTGAAAATTTACAAAATCGAATCGTTAAAAAAGCTGAATTAGGAACGTACGAAAACAAAACCGAAATGACCGCTAAAGGCGCAGTCAATAATAAAGTTTTCGTTCCAACTACATACTATAAAGAAGAAGCAACAAATACAGCAAATAAAGAAAGTTATTCCTATTATTTTGATGGGACCAATTGGGTGAAATCGTTAGAAAACAACAATTCGATAGCGTTTGCTTCTGGCGGAATTACATCAACTACTGCTGATTTAACGAAGTTTATTTATGCACTTTTCAATGGAAAATTGGTTAGCCCAACTTCTTTAGACCAAATGAAAGAAATTAAAGAAGGTTACGGAAAAGCTTTAATTCAGTTTCCATTTGGCGAAAGACGTTTTTATGGTCATGGTGGAAGAATTGAGAATTTCAGCTCGATGTTAGGCTATTATCCAACCGAAAAATTAAGTTTTTCTTTAATTTCAAATGGCGATAATTTTGTACAAAACGATATTATCATTGGAATTTTAAGTATTTATTATAAAATGCCGTTCCCATTTCCAAAGTTCATGAAGATGGATAAAGCAGAATTAGCAAAATTCATAGGAACTTATGCGTCAAAAGATTTACAAATAAAAATCACAGTTTCTGAAAAAAATGGCGAATTGTTTGCTCAAGCTACTGGACAAGGTGCTTTTCCATTGACATTTAAAGAAGAAACCACTTTTGTTTTTGCAGCAGCTGGAATTGAAATGGTTTTTGGAGATAAGTCATTTGTGCTAATTCAAGGTGGAATGAAATTTAACTTTACAAAAGAATAGTTAAAAAAATGAAATTACTATTTACTTTCCTAATTATTCTATCTTCTAACTTTGTGAAATCACAGAATTTTGACAAGTTTGAAGATTATATTGTTAATGAATGGATTCTTGAGAACTATGAAATAAATGGTACAAAATTTCCGCCAAAATCTGGACATGAAAATGATAAAATGATTTTTACAAAAGAGTATAAATCAGAATCTATAAATAATGGGATTTCGCAAAAAGGAACTTGGAAATTTGATAAATCAAAAGGAATTCTGCTTGTAGTAGACGAAAAAAATAGATTTAATATGGAATTAAAAGTAATTTCATATTCTGAGAACAATTGTATTCTAGAATTAGAAAATCCCGAAAATCAAAAAATAAAAATATTCTTAAAAGCTAATAAATAAAAACTCAAGCTTAATAAAACAATATGCAAAACACCATCGCTACCATCAAAAGCATTACCAATAGCAAATATCTCGATATCATTGGAGTGGTTTTGGTGGTGGGCGTTTCAGTGTATTTAGAATATTACAAAACTACGTACGATTTTAGTTTTAACGGAAAGAATTACTCGTTTTACTTGGGTTATTTTTCCATTCTAAACACTTGCTTATCGATGATGGCAACACGATTGGTTACCAAGAAAAACAATATTGGGAATTTAATCAGTACTTGTAACACCTTATTAAGCGGAAGTATCGATTATCTTTTAGGAAATATTGGTGCGATTTTAACGTATCCCGTTTCGTTTTTTGGAAACTATTTTGCGTTCCGAATTTGGAAAAAGAAACAATATTTGAATGCTATTGACGGTATCTTTTTCCGAAATATGGCAATTGGCTTACTGCTTTCGTTAGTATTGAATTACATTGCTTTCACTACCTTTTCAGACAAAGCGATTGATTGGAAATTATTCTTCGCCATAGCTATTCCGGCTGGAATTAGTTTTGGCGGCACCTTTAATATAGGAAGAATGTATCCTGATAATTGGATCAATTGGCAAGTGTATAATTTATTCAAAATTGTACAAAATGTAATGCTGATGAACATTGCCAACACAGCAAAATATGTGTTTTATATGTTTAATGCGATTTTAGGTTACATCACTTGGAAAGATGATAAAGCGAAACAACTATAGTTTCCTCGTAGATTCTCTCTGACGCAACTCTGTTTTAATTACTACCGTTTGCGGTTGGTAAAACTCGTCTTTAGAATTTAGTTTATGGATTAATAACTCCGCTGCTTTGGCTCCAATTTCTGGCGCGTGTTGACTCACGGTTGATAAACTCGGCGTTAATCGTCTTGACCAAACACCATCAGCAAAACCAATAATATTTAATTCTTCAGGAATTTTGATTCCTTGTTTTAGAGCCATTCGCATCGTCATGGTGGAACTGTGTTCGTCTAATGCAAAAACAGCATCCATTTTTTTAGAAGAAATTAAGGTTTGTAGTTTTACATCAAAATCTTCAATAGCAGTTTCAAGAATAATCAAATCTTCGTCAATTGACATGTTAGCATCTGTGAGGGCTTTTTTATAGCCTTCAAAACGTAATTTTCCAACACTCAAATTATTTACAATAGAGAGCAAGGCGATTTTTTTACTTCCTAATTTAATCAAATGAGTCGTAGCATGATAAGCGGAATCAAAATCATCTACCACTACTTTATCACAATTAATACCATCGGCTACTCTATCAAACATTACGATAGGCGTTCCGCTATTCATAATATCTTTAAAATGTTTGTATTCTTTTAAAGATTGCGTTTCTTCGGCAATGGCCACAATAAAACCATCAATAGTTCCATTATTTAACATATCCATTACTTGTTGCTCTTTATTGAAAGATTCATTGGAAATTCCGGTAATCACGTTATATCCTTTTTCCAACGCTACTTTTTCAATTCCACTGAACACTTTTGCAAAAAAAGGATTCAATATATTAGGTATAATTACTCCTATAGTATTGGTACGCTGATTTTTTAGATTCTTCGCAATACTATTAGGTTTGTAATTCTGCAAAGCGGCATACTCTTGAATTTTTATTTTGGTAGCTTCGCTAATTTCAGGACTATCACTAAGTGCTTTTGATACAGTAGATATGGATACCCCAAATTCTTGGGCAATCTGTTTTAGAGTTGCTTTTGCTTTCATACGTAAAAGTTAAGAGGTAAAAATAGTGTATTTCTCGTATTTAAAAAAACAACTTCAAATGAATTTTAGATAAAGATGTGATGTGTAACGATTTAGAAAAAATAATATTTTACATTAGGGGTTTGCAATTCTAATAAATAATTGTACTTTTGCACTCCCTTTATTGGGAATGGAATGTTTAATTTAAATTAATTATTGTGAACACATTAAGCTACAAAACAGTATCAGCCAACAAAGCAACTGCAGACAAGCAGTGGATTGTTGTGGACGCTGAAGGGCATAACTTAGGTCGTTTATCTACAAAAGTAGCGATGCTTTTAAGAGGTAAATACAAGCCAAGTTATACACCGCACGTTGATTGTGGGGATAACGTAATTGTTATCAACGCAGAAAAAATCAACCTTACTGGTAACAAGTTAGATGACAAAACGTACATCAGACACACAGGTTACCCAGGAGGTCAAAGAAGTTTAACTGCTAGAGTAATGCAACAAAAAAACCCTGCATTATTAGTAGAAAAAGCTATCAAAGGAATGTTACCTAAAAACAAATTAGGTGCTGAATTATTCCGCAATTTAAATGTATATGTAGGTTCTGAGCACAAACACGCGGCTCAATCACCTAAAACCGTTAACCTAAACGATCTTAAGTAATGGGAGTTATTCACAAAATCGGTAGAAGAAAATGCGCTGTTGCACGTGTTTATGTTTCAGAAGGAACAGGTAAAATCACTGTAAACAAAAGAGAATTCACTAACTACTTCCCAACTGCAACTTTACAGTACAAAGTTATGCAACCAATGTCTATGACAGAAAATGCATCAAACTTTGACGTTAAAGTAAACGTATATGGTGGTGGTTCGACAGGACAAGCAGAAGCTGTGAGAATGGCTATTGCAAGAGCAATGTGTGAAGTTGAGGCTGAAAACAGAGCTATCCTTAAACCAGAAGGATTATTAACAAGAGATCCTAGAATGGTTGAACGTAAAAAATTCGGTCAGAAAAAAGCACGTAAGAGATTCCAATTCTCGAAACGTTAATATTCGATATTTATCAGAATATATTTTCAGATTTATTTTTACAATTAAAATTGAATTAAAAACAAAGTTGTCGATATTCCTTGTAAAAAGGGAATTAGTTTAGCATCTAAATGAAGCCTAAAGCCTAAAGCTTAAAGCTTAAAGCCCAACGGAACATTGCTAATCACGGAACGTAAACTATTACACAATGGCAAACAAAATTGACGTTAAAGAGTTATTAGAAGCAGGTGTACATTTCGGACACATGACTCGTAAATGGGATCCAAACATGGCTCCTTACATTTATATGGAGCGTAATGGTATTCATATCATTAACCTATATAAAACTGCAGCTAAAATTGAAGAAGCTAACGAAGCTTTGAAAAAAATCGCTGCATCTGGTAGAAAAGTATTATTCGTTGCTACCAAAAAACAAGCAAAAGATATCGTTGCTGAGAAAGCAGCTGCATGTAACATGCCTTACATCACTGAAAGATGGCCAGGTGGTATGTTAACTAACTTCGTAACTATCCGTAAAGCTGTTAAAAAAATGGCTTCTATTGATAGAATGAAGAAAGACGGTACTTTCATGACTTTATCTAAAAAAGAAAGATTACAAGTAGATCGTTTACGTGCTAAATTAGAGAAAAACTTAGGTTCTATTGCTGACATGTCTAGACTTCCAGCAGCTCTTTTTGTAGTAGACGTTAAAGCTGAGCATATTGCAATTAAAGAAGCACAAAAATTAAACATTCCAGTTTTCGCAATGGTAGATACGAACTCGGATCCACGTCCAATTGATTTCGTAATTCCTGCTAATGATGATGCTTCTAAATCTATTGATAAAGTTTTATCTTTAGTATCTGCTGCTTTAATCGAAGGTCTTTCTGATAGAAAAGTTGAAAAAGACGAATTACCAGCTAAAGAAGTAGAAGCTACTGAAGCTCCTGCTACCGAAACTGAAGCATAAATAAATTAAATTCCAAGAATTAAATTCCAAATTCCAAACTTGTTCTAACCATTCGTTAGCAATTTAGTAAAATTGGAATTTGGGATTTAGTAATTGGGATTTTTTACTTTTATAAACAACAAATAAAAAAAATACAAAATGGCAAATATTACTGCTGCAGACGTAAATAAATTAAGAACTATCACTGGTGCTGGAATGATGGATTGCAAGAAAGCATTAGTGGAAGCAGAAGGAGATTTCGATTTAGCTATCGAAAACTTAAGAAAAAAAGGTCAAAAAGTAGCTGCTAACCGTTCAGATAGAGAATCTACTGAAGGAGCTGCTGTTGCTGTTATCAATGCTGATAATACTGCGGGAGTTGCAATCACTTTAAACTGTGAAACTGACTTCGTAGGTAAAAATGAAGCATTCGTAAAATTAGCAAACGATTTAGCTAACCAAGCATTAAACTTCGCTACTAAAGAAGAATTATTAGCTTCTGATTTCAACGGAATTACTGTTGCTGAGAAATTAATCGAGCAAACAGGAGTTATCGGAGAAAAAATCGAAATCGGTGCTTTTGAAAGATTAGAAGGTGCATTCGTAGGATCTTACATCCACGCTGGTAAAATTGCTACTTTAGTAGCTTTATCTGCTAACGTTGCTGGTGCTGACGAAGCTGCTAAAAACGTTGCAATGCAAGCTGCTGCTATGAACCCAATTGCTTTAAACGAAGCTGGTGTTGATGCTGCAATCATTGAAAAAGAAATCGAAATCGCTAAAGAGCAATTAAGAGCTGAAGGTAAACCAGAAGCAATGTTAGACAACATTTCTAAAGGAAAAATCCAACGTTTCTACAAAGACAATACTTTAGTAAACCAAGATTATATCAAAGACAGTTCTATGAGTGTTGCTGCTTACATTAAATCTGTAGACGCAAACTTAACTGTTACTGGATTTAGTAGAGTTGCTTTAGGATAATCCTATTCTAAACTAATAAATACAAAACCTTAATTCTTTAACAAGAGTTAAGGTTTTTTTCTTTTTAAAATACTGTATATTTGGGGTAAACGAAAAAAGAAAATAGCTTTGAAAAAAATTGCTCTTCTATTTGCCCTTGTATCAGCTTCATTATTTGCTCAAGAAAAAAAATACCAAAGTTTATTGTGGGAGATTAGCGGTAATGGTTTGCAAAAAAAATCATACGTTTACGGTTCTATGCACGTAAGTGATAAAGTTTCGTATCATTTATCGGATAATTTTTTTAAACATCTTCAAGAAGCCGATATCATTGCAAATGAGAGTGAACCAGGAACTTGGACAACGCTTTTCGATTTGTTTAGCTTTTACAGTCAGTATGCCAATCAAGGTAAATTTTATACTAATTTTTATATTCAACCTATTGAAAAAGATAATTTATATCCACTTTTCAGAAGCAGCAATTACAACTTAATAAGCCTTCTTACACGAACAAACGAAGCGCAAAAAGACTATCAAGAAGAAACCTATCTAGATATGTTTATCTACAGAACAGGTAGAAAATACAACAAAAGAACTGTTGGTTTAGAAGACGTAAAGCAATCGACTTTAAACATCATGATGGCGCAAGCAAAAATGGATGAAAGCGAAGTAGATAAAAATCGTCAAGCTATTTTAAAATTATTAAAAAACAAATCATACGACCAAGCACTTAACGATTATTACAGAGAAAAAGACCTAGACATGATTGATTCATTAACCATGTTAAGCTCACCAAAATCATTTTTAAAAGCCATGCTTTTTGACCGAAACATAGAAATGGTTAAGAACATGGATTCAATTATGAAAACTGGAAGTTTATTCAGTGCCATTGGAGCGGCTCACTTGCCAGGACCAAAAGGTGTTATCGAATTACTTCGCGCTAAAGGGTATAAGGTCACACCCGTTTTTGGCAATTATACCGAAAAAGGAAAAGCAGCCAAAAAACAAATTGAAGAATACTTTACCAAACCTGAATTAAAAAATAGAGCAACGGCAGACGGTATGATTTCCTTGCCTTTATTTGAAATTGTACTTGAAAACGGCGAAGATTTAGAATCGCCCGACTTAGTAAATGGTGGTTATGTAAACGTAAAAAGAAAACTCCTAAATGACTTCTTGAACAAGAAAAATAAAACATTCAATATCAAAACTTTAGACAGTTTGTTCTATGAAAATATTCCAGGGGATATACTAGAAAAAAAATCATTTCAAGAAAAAAATTATTGGGTCTACGATATTAAAAGTAAAACCAAAACAGGCAACGCGCAACGTTATCGCTATTACATTACGCCACTAGAAATTATCACAGTAATTATGGGTGGCGAAGGTGATTATGTAAGACGCTTTGAAGAGGATATTTTTTCTAAAATCGAGATAAAAAACAGCAAAAACACTTGGGAAAAAATTAGTCCAATAAAAGGAAATTTTGAAATTCAAGTTCCGGCTTACAATACTTACACTGGAAACAAAAACAACGGCAAAGACAACTCCGACATTGCTATTACGGCTTTAGATGAAAAGAAAAAAAGCTTTTACTTTTTAATCGAAAAAACACTTTCTGAAATTGATAATTTAGAAAATTCAGAATACGAATTAAAACGAATCCACCAAGAATTTTACGCCCAACACGAATTAGATTCTACCCAAACTAAATTCAATAAAGAACGAATTGCTTTCTTTTCAAAATCGAGTATTGAAAACAGAGAGATTCAACTAAAATCGCAATTAAACGGCAATAAATATTACCTTTTAGGAACAGTTAATGCAGAAGATGCAGATACCAAACATTTTTTCGATTCATTTGAAATTAAACCTTCATTAGAATCTGAAAGTTATAGAATATTCCGTGATACAACGAATCATTTTAGTATTGAAATTCCTGAAAAACAAAACGAGCACTTAGACTTCTTAGTGGAAAGAGAACTTCAAAACGGTAGCAAAAAGAAAAATCATTTTACGACACAATCTAAAAACTATCAATTTTTAGGAAGTAATGGTTCAATAATACAACTTAACTATTACAAATATCATCGTTATGAGACTGAAAAATCAATAGATTCTATTTGGAAAAATTATCGTAAACAAATCATAGGTGATGTAACTGCAAATGAAACCCCTGCAGATATTGAAGGTGATAACGAAGTAATTGAAGTACCAATTGTTGAAGAAGACCTTAATTTAGCTTCTGATTATATGTTTTCAGATTGGGATAAAAAACTATTCCCAAAAGATGAACAACTAAAAATTATTGACGAAAAAATTAGTTACGACAAAGATAAAAATGTACATACTTTTGAAGCAATGGTTTCAAAACCAAGTTCAAAACAAGCTATTAAATACAAATTATTACTGAATGGAAATACCATTTATGAGCTATCTACATTGGTTTCTAAAAACTATGATAACAAAGATCCTTTTGTAGAAAAAACATTCCATTCTATTACTTTACAAAACAAAAAAACAGAGAACATTTTAGAAAATAAAATGGACTTATTTTTAAGCGATGTTAGAAGTAAGCACGATAGCATTCGTTATTCTGCCTTAAAATCGATTGATTATTTAACGATAGAAAAAGAAGATTTCCCAAAGTTTAAAACCTTCTTAAATACTTTTAAATTTAGAGATGATGAAACTGAAATTCTTGGGGAATTATATGAAAAATTAGGACGAATTAAATCACCTGAAGTTATTACCTATTTAGAAAATGCTTACAAGAAAGAAAATACAAATACGGTTATTCAATTTGCTGTTTTAAGAGCGTTAACCTTTCAAAAAAGTAAAGAAGCATATAAGAAAATACAAGAACTATTAGAATATGATTTGCCTATTTCAGATAATGAATATGAAATTATCGAACTTTTTAATCATTTTGAAGAAGACTTAGAAAACAGTCAGGTTTTGTTTCCAAATATTTTTCAATATTACAGTATTAAAGAGTTCCATGAGCCTATTGTATCTTTTACACGTCAGCTTTTGATAAAAAATCACGGCAATGCAAAAAAATTAAAATCGTACAAAAAAATGATTTTAACCAATGCAAAACTAGAATACAAACGATTAGCTAGCTGGAAAAGCAAACAAAACTTTAAAAATAAAGACGAGGACGAATACTATGAAAAAGATGAAGCTCCAATAGAAGATTTTATAAGTTATTACACAATTTTATATCCGTTTAAGGCCGAAAAAGATGTGTCAGAATTATTTAAAAAGGCAACCGATTTAAGAATTGAAGAATTGGATTTAGCATTTGCAGAAGTACAATTGGAAAAAACCAATCAAGTTGATTCTCAAACAATGGATAGCGTTCTTGAAAATGAGAAAATTCAGTTTAAAGGGTTTTTAATGCTGCATCACATGAAGCAAAATTCGTATTTAACAAAATATGACGCAAAAACTATTGCCATGGCTGCCGATATTTACTTTGAAGACATCGATAAGGAAAAAGACTCATTGTCCTTCTATGATACTAAGGATATTAAATTTAATGGTAAAAAAATCACGTACTTCTTCTTCAAGAAAATCAACATCGAAGAGAATTCATACAATACCAATCAACAAAAAATTAGTGGCATTGCATTTATAACAGAAAATGGAAAAATCAATATAAAAGAATATTGTAAATTAAATGCTAAAACCTATTTAGAAGAAAAAGAAATTGATGCAATAATTAAATGCATGATTGACGAATCGTTAAACGATAATCATAGAAGAGCCTCTTATGGCAAACTTAAAAACGGAAATCAATTTTCTGTTGAAGATTATTTAGAAGAATATTAATATGTTTCAAAGAAGAAAAGATATCATCTACGTTGTATTAGCTGGAATTTTCATTACCAATGCTTTAGTAGCAGAATTAATTGGAGGAAAACTAATATATATTGGCGATGTAGTCATGAGTTTGGGGATTTTACCTTGGCCAATAGTTTTCATCACAACCGATTTAATCAATGAATATTTTGGAGAAAAAGGAGTAAAGAAACTATCTTTTATAACAGCTGGATTGATTGCCTACACCTTTTTCTTATTACTAATTGGACTTCAAATTCCAGCAGTAAAAGGAAATGGTTTAATAACCGACGAACAATTCACTGCTGTTTTTGGGCAAAGTATGTGGATTATTGTGGGAAGTATTACGGCTTTTTTAGTTTCTCAATTAATTGACGTTACAATCTTTCATTTTGTCAAAAACCGAACAGGAAAAAAGATGATTTGGCTAAGAAGTACGGGTTCAACTGTAATTTCGCAACTTTTCGATAGTTTCATTGTACTCGGAATTGCCTTTTGGTTACCGGGAAAAATCGATACTAAAATGTTTATTGCATCTGCATTAACAGGTTACACAGTAAAATTATTAATTGCTATTGGATTAACACCTTTAATCTATCTAGGTCATTATTTAATAGAAAAATATTTAGCAAAAGATGGAAAATAAAACCCGTTGCGCTTGGTGCGAAAAAGACGATTTATATAGAAATTATCACGATAACGAATGGGGAAAACCCGTTTATGACGATGAAATCATCTTCGAATTTTTGATTTTAGAAACGTTTCAAGCAGGATTGAGTTGGTATACTGTTTTAGCCAAAAGAGAAAATTTCAGAAAAGCATTTGACAATTTCGATTTAATGAAAATAGCGAATTATTCGGAAGACAAAATGGATGCATTAGCAGAAGATGCTGGAATTATTCGAAACAAATTAAAGATTAAAGCTACGGTTACCAATGCGCAAGCGTTTATAAAAGTGCGAGAAGAATTTGGAAGTTTCTCTAAATACATTTGGGGATTTGTAGATGGAAAACCTATTGATAACAAACCCAAAACCTTAAGCGAAGTCAAAGCCACCACTCCTATCTCAGATGCTTTGAGCAAAGATTTAAAAAAACGCGGATTCAAATTTGTAGGCTCTACAGTAATGTACGCCCATATGCAAGCTACTGGAATGGTGAATGACCATGTTGTAGATTGT
The DNA here is from genome assembly GCF_000686885.1 of Flavobacterium sasangense DSM 21067. Taxonomy (GTDB): domain Bacteria; phylum Bacteroidota; class Bacteroidia; order Flavobacteriales; family Flavobacteriaceae; genus Flavobacterium; species Flavobacterium sasangense. Next base: position 285,327 of record NZ_JMLU01000001.1, read on the forward strand.
CACACAAGAAAATAAAAAATGAGCAACGACCCACTTCACGGAAAATCTTTAAAAACGATTGTAGAACAATTGGTTGATTTTTATGGTTTTGATACTTTGGCAGAACTTATAAACATCAATTGTTTTAAGGAAAATCCATCGGTAAATTCTAGTTTGAAATTTTTAAGAAAAACCGATTGGGCAAGAAAAAAAGTAGAGGAATTGTATATAAGAACAATGCCAAAGTTTTAACCTTTCAACACCATCAAAAAATCTTCTCTTTCAATTTCCACACAACCTAAACTTGCTAAATGATCGTTGTAGACTTGGCAATCTAACAAATGATAATTAGCTAATTCTAATTGTTTTGCTAAGGCTATAAAAGCAAATTTACTAGCATTTGGTACTTTTGAAAACATACTTTCGCCACAAAAAACATGACCTAAATCAACACCATACAAACCACCAACTAGTTTGTCATCTTGCCAAACTTCTACACTTTTTGCGATGCCTAATTCGTGTAATTTGCAATAGGCTTCTACCATGTTATCAGTAATCCAGGTGCCTTGTTGGTCTTTTCGAGAAATCTTTTTACAGTTTAGAATTACGTCTCTAAAAGCAGTGTTGAAAGTAACTTTAAATTTCCTTTGATTGATGATATTGCGCATGCTTTTTGAAATCTTCAAATCTTCAAAAAACAAAACCATCCGCTCTGGCGGACTCCACCACAAAATAGGTTCATCATCTTCAAACCATGGAAATATTCCTGATTTATAAGCCAAAAGTAATCGCTCTGGTGATAAATCGCCTCCAACAGCTATAATCCCTTCAGGAGAAGCCATTTCTATTGGTGGAAAATATAATTCTTTGGTTAAAAAATACATCTTTTTAAATTTAGACTTCAGAAATTAGAATTTAGAAAAAGAAAAAGTCAGAAATTATAAAACTTCTGACTTCTAATCTCTAATTTCTAAATTTTAGAAAGGTAAATCGTCGTGCTCTTCTTCGTTAAAGTTAGTTGCAGGTTCAAAAGCAGCTGCTGGTGGCATTGGTGGCATTTGAGGTGCTGCCGCTGGAGCTTCTGCTTGTACTTTTTCTATTCTCCAACCTTGGATAGAGTTAAAATATTTAGTTTCTCCTTGTGGATTTACCCATTCTCTTCCTCTTAAATTGATAGACACTTTAACTTGTTCTCCAACATTATAATTGTTTAACAAATCTGTTTTATCTTGTGCAAACTCAATCAAAATGTGTTGAGGATATTGCTCTTCTGTAGTCACTACAAGCTCTCTTTTTTTGAAAGATGCACTTACTTGTTGTACAGGATTAATTAATTTTACTCTTCCTAAAACTTCCATAATACTAAAATTTATTTTTTTGCTAATAACAATTTCCAAGCATCAATTGCTCTTCCATTATCTACATACTCTTTCGCTTTTTGAAATTTTGTGTCCATATCATCCGCACTTAAAACCGCTTTGACTTCAAAATTTTCTTTTACAAATATAGCAATTTCTTCTTCGGTTGGGATATTTTCTATATTTCCTAATCTTGCTAAATCATTTCCAGTAAAATAACCACTTTCTTTGATGAAATCTGGAATCATATCTACTCCAATTCCCAAAGTAGTTAGTGGTTTTTCAACTTCAAACATGCCTACATTTGAGCGACTGTACCAATTAGCTCCCATTCGGGCAACCAAGTCGATTTTGTATTGGTCAATCATTCCGTTGGCATCTAAAATAGCTTCGTTAATGTGAATTTTTACCACTTCACAAATTACTAAATTTCCAGCACCACCTTGGTCGCCTAAAGCAATCACATCATTAATCTTACATTCAAATTGCACCGGACTTTCAGCAACACGAAATGGTTTTACTTTATCTGATTTTAGCATAGTAAATCCGGCTTTTTCAAACTCATTTACACCATCTGGATATTCCGTACTAGATAATGACATTTGTTCTACGATGTCGTAATTCACAACATTAATCACAACTTCTTTCGTATTTTGAGCGTTGATTAACGTGTGTTTTGTAGTATTATCTCGCACACGTCTAGCAGGTGAAAAAATTAAAATTGGTGGATTAGAACTGAATACATTAAAGAAACTAAATGGCGATAAATTTGGATTCCCATTACTATCCATTGTACTGGCAAAAGCGATAGGTCTTGGCGCTACGGCACTTTGTAAATATCCTTGTAATTTTGCTGGCGCTATTTCTTTTGGATCGATGCTTAACATGTTGAAACTTTTTTACAAAGATAACAAACAATTACAAGTTCAATTACAAGAATAAACATCAAATTAAAAAGGATTTTAGTATTTTTACTTCAAATACGAATACATGCAGTTTTCAGAAAAGCGAAATCTTACGCGTTGGTTTATCATAGTAGCATCTTTTTTCATTGTAATCTTAATACTTTGGAATACCTATAACTTTTTCCAAATTTTTAAAAACGAAGAGCGAGCAAAAATGGAGTTTTGGGCAAGTGCGCAAAAAACGTTAGCTAATGCCAATGAATTTACAGATATTGAATTACCATTCCAAATCATCCAAAACAATACTACAATCCCAATGATTGTAACAGATAGTAAAGATTCCATTATAAGCCACAACAATATTGAGGACGCAATTGCAAATGATACTGCTGCGTTAAAAAAATATTTCAATTCGATAAAAAACGACAACCAACCCATAAAAATGCAACTTTCGGAGAAAAGTTATCAATTGGTTTATTATGGAAATTCGCCTTTATTAAATAAATTAAAATATTATCCTATTGCTTTATTATTGATTATTATTTTGTTTGGTGCTGTAGTGTATAATTTTTATCGTGCAACCAAAATGGCGACGCAAAACAAACTTTGGGCTGGAATGGCAAAAGAGACGGCACATCAAATTGGGACTCCTTTATCGTCTTTAATTGGATGGTTGGAAATTTTAAAATTAGACAATGTTGAAGAAAGTACCATTGTAGAAATAGAAAAAGATATTACTCGATTACAAACCATTACAGATAGATTTTCGAAAATAGGAAGCGAACCTGTATTAGAAAAACGTGATATAGTTGAAGACACGAAAAACACGGTTGATTACTTACAAACTCGAGTTTCTCAGCAAGTTAATTTTACTTTCAAGGCTCCTGAACATCCTATTTATGTGGAAATCAATCCTGCTTTGCATAGCTGGACAATAGAAAATTTAGTGAAAAATGCCATTGACGCCATGAAGGGAAAAGGTAGTCTAAATATTATAATTTCAGAATTAGAAGATATGGTAAAAATCAGTATTTCAGATACTGGAAAAGGAATTCCTAAAAACCTATTCACTAAAGTTTTTGAACCTGGGTTTACCACTAAAAAACGCGGTTGGGGATTAGGATTATCATTAACTAAACGAATTGTTCAAGAATATCACAAAGGAAAAATTAAAGTAGTTCATTCTGAAATTGGAAAAGGAACTACCATGCAGATTAGTTATAAAACAACATAAAAAAATCCCGAATCATCGGGATTTTTATTTATAAGTTTGAAGCAATTTGTTCTGCTAATTCTTGAAACTCTTCAGGTGTTAAACTGGTTTTTCTTTGAAAACGCATATCATCCATATCTTGAAGTGGAATTAAATGTACGTGAACGTGTGGCACTTCTAATCCAACAACAGCTACTCCAATACGTTTACATTCAACCGATTTTTCAACAGCTTTAGCTACTCTTCTAGAAAACTTCATTAATCCTAAATAATGATCTTCTTCCATATCAAAGATTTTATTAATCTCTTGTTTTGGAATACAAAGTGTGTGTCCTTTTGCATTAGGATTCACATCTAAAAAAGCCAAATAATTTTCATCCTCAGCAATTTTATAACAAGGAATTTCTCCGTTTACTATTTTAGTAAAAATACTAGCCATTTTAAATAAATTATTAGTCTCTTGTAATTTCTAAAACATCAAATTTTAACACACCGTTTGGCACGTTAATTTCTGCTACTTCTCCAACAGATTTTCCAAGTAGACCTTTCCCAATAGGAGAAGTTACTGAGATTTTTCCTGTTTTTAAATCGGCTTCACTTTCAGCTACTAATGTATACTTCATTTCCATACCATTAGCTTGATTTTTAATTTTAACGGTAGACAACACCAATGCTTTTGACAAATCTAATTGCGACTCATCAATTAAACGAGCATTTGCCACTAACTCTTCCATTTTAGAAATTCTCATTTCTAATAAACCTTGCGCTTCTTTTGCAGCATCATATTCTGCATTTTCAGATAAATCTCCTTTATCTCTTGCCTCTGCAATAGCTTGCGATGCTTTAGGGCGCTCTATACTTTTAAGTTGATCTAATTCGTCTCTTAATTTTTTTAATCCTTCTGCGGTGTAATAAGATACTGTACTCATAACTTCATAGTTTATATAAATAGAAAGAATCCCACCTGCATGGGATTCCTTTTCACAAAGATAGTGATTTATTTTTAATATTAATTTAAGTAATATTGTAATGTTTAGTCAAAAGTAATTAATTAAATTTGTTTTACAAATGAAAACAAAAAACCTAATGAAAAAATTTCTTATTCTACTTTTAATACCTTTATTTTTTGGATGTGACAAAGAAGATTTTCAAAACAATAACCCATATTTACCAAACTATCCTGTAAACTTAAACATCAATATGAGTTTACCTCAATACAGTAATTTATTAAGTCCTGCTAATGCAGTTTACATCAATTCTGCTGGACAAGGAATTAGAGGAATAATCGTTTTTAACACAGGAAGTGGTTATGTTGCTTACGACGCAGCATGTCCAAATCAGGCTTTAGCCTCTTGTTCCACTATGACTTTAAGTGGCATTAATGCTATTTGTCCGTGTGACGATAAACGTTATAGTTTATTCTCTGGTTTATCACAAGGCATGCAATATCCAATGAAACGTTATCGCATAGAACAAACAAGTGAAGTTTCGCTTCGTGTATACAATTAATAAAAAAGCCTGAAATTTTATATTTTCAGGCTTTTTTCAACTTAACTTAATTTAACTAAAATTTTAAATTCATTCCAAGAAGAAAATTAATCCCTGCTTGCGGATAATAACCTGTTCCCTCTATTGTTACTGGAGTTGGTCCAGACCAAGTATCATCATATGTGTAGAAATACCCGTTTGATTCATATTCTACATTAAAGATATTATTTACCAACGCTGAAAAAACAATCGATTTAATTCCTTTATTGATTTGCCAATCGTAAGAAGCATTAAAATCATTAATGAAATAACTATCCAATATAGAATTTTCTGAATCGATATTTCCCATATACTGTTCTCCAACAAATTTTGACAATAATGACAATTGTAATCCTTTAACTGGCAAGTAAGTAAACCTATTTCCAAAAATAAAATTAGGTGAATACGCAATATTTGTATTCCCTAAATTTAGAATTACACCATCTCTTTGAAAATAGAAATCTTTATTTTGATTCTGACTCAAAGTTATATTTGGATTCAAAATTAATTTATTAGTAATTGCAATTGTAGATTCTATCTCCAAACCTAATCTGTAACTTTTTCCACTATTTGTAAAAATTGGCGAACCTACATCGTTTAGTGCTCCTGTCATAACCAATTGGTCATTATATCGCATGTAAAAAGCGTTTGCTGATAATTTTACTTTTTTAGAATTGTATTTCCATCCCAATTCATAATCAAATAAACGCTCTGGTTTTACAGCGCCATTTTCGTAATCATCTCGTCGTGGTTCTTTGTTAGCAATTCCAAAATAACCATAAAAGGCGTTTTTTTCGTTTAATTGATAATTCAAACCTGCCTTTGGATTAAAGAAGCGAAACGTATCGTTTACATCGTCGAACTTTGTACTAGTAGCATCGTAAAACACCATTCTGTATTGCAAATCAGCAAATAAATTCAACTTGTTTGTAACATTGTATGATGCTTTTGTATAAAAATTTACATCGTCTTTATTACCATAATTATCATAATAGCGATTTGGATTTGGAATGTAATTTTGTGTCCAAACTACTTCACCATAATGCAATCCTAAATAACGATTTGCAGCTCCTCCAAATAATAAATCGGTTTTAGCTGTTTTATAATTTAACGAGAATGTGGCTCCAAAGAAATCATTATCTAACCAACGTTTTCTTACCAAATCAGAAATTGGATTACCATTAAAAGCTGGTAAATTATAGTCGGTTAAATCTGCATCTTCTTTGTATTGTTCAAAATAGCCTTTCCCAATGGTATAATGTAATGCCGCATTTGAAATCCAGTTCTCTGTCCATTTTTCTGTCCAATGCAATTGAAAATGATTTTGCCAATAATTATCGGTTTCATTATTATAGAATTTCATGTTGCCGAATTCATCGAAATACATTCCGGCAGGATTGAAGGTTCTACTTCCATTTAAATCTTCCGTTCCGTACCAAGCTTGATAGGTTTTTTCTTTTCCACCAAAAGCTAAAAACTTAATCAAAGTAGATTCCTTCACATAATTAGCATTAAAAAAATAACCAAACATATTAGAAGTAGCTCTATCGATAAATCCATCCGAAGCTATATTGGAAATTCGACCATTCATTTCGAAATTATTATGCAAACCTGTACCAAAAGAAAGCGTGTGTTTTCTCGTATTGAAACTTCCGAAAGAATTTGAAATTTCGGCATACGCTTTTTCTTGATAGGATTTGGTTGCCATGTTTAAACTCGCGCCAAAAGCTCCGGCTCCATTAGTTGAAGTTCCTACTCCACGTTGCAACTGAACACTTTCTAAAGAGGAAGCAAAATCAGGTAAATTCACAAAAAATGTTCCTTGACTTTCACTATCATTAAAAGGAACCCCGTTTAAGGTAACATTAATACGAGAGCCATCAGAACCACGTACTCTCATGTACGTATAACCTACTCCATTTCCAGCATCGGTTGTGCTAACCACAGAAGGCAAATATTGCAATAAAACGGGTACATCTTGACCTAAATTTCGTGGCGCAATTTCTTCTTTGGAAACATTTGTAAATGTAATTGGGTTTTTGTCTTTTGCTCTAACAGACGAAACGGTTACTTCTTTTAATTCGGTAACTTTTGTGGTATCTTTCTTAGTTTCTTGCGAAAAAGAAATAAAAGGCAAAAGGTAAAAGGCAAAAGGTAAAAGGCAACTAAAATAGCGACTTTTTGTTTTTGGCATTAAGCCATTTTTTTTGAATAAAGTTTTCATTCGTAAAATAAATACGAATAAAAGGGGTAATTATTCCTTGGTTAAAAATTAATTTTAATACTCTTTGACGCTAATAAACGTGCACATTTATTTTTGTCAATTCCCTAAACAGCATTATCTGTTCTAGGTTCTATGGGTATGATCTCAGCTCGTTATTTAGAGCACCCCTTTGAGACGGGGCAAAGATAAGGCAATATCAATGACAATTACAAGAACAATTTCAATTTCAAACTTTTTTATATTGATTTTGAACTTGAATTTGTTCTTGAACTTTTAAAAGTTTGGTTTTTTCCTATTTTGCTTTAAAATGCTCATTACTTTTTTGGCATTCAGGCGTTTTTCTTTTACCGCTCTTGGAATTTTAGTTTCTTTTCGCTCTTTTGGAATAATCAGTGCATTTTCTAGTAACTTAAAACATTTCTTAATGACTTTTTCTTTGTTTTTCAGTTGACTTCTATCTTCTTCGCTAGTTAAAATAAGAATTCCATCTTGCGTTAATTTAGTTGCGATTTTGGTTTGCAACAAAGTTTTTTCATCATCGGTCAATCCTTTTGAATTGACTATATCGAATGTCAACACTACTTTAGAAGAAACTTTATTTACATTTTGTCCTCCTGCACCGCTACTTCTTACCGCTTTAAATGAAAACTCAGATGCGATTATTGATTTATCCATTATCAGGTTGGTGTGAAGATTTTAATAAATCATTTACAGTTTTAACTGGATTGAAAGTTTCTAACGGAACCTCAACAAAAATAGTGGTCCATTTTGCCATAGCGCCATTCCATAACCCAGGAAGTTCAAAAGCTTTAATAGGTTTGCCGTTTTTTGTTTTTTCGGTAATAAAAGCTGCTTTTGGATCGACAAACTGGGTTAAATCAAACTTTTCGCCTTTAAAGTTCTTAACTCCGCAAACAATATCAACCGGGTTAAAATGAGTAGCTTCTTTTGCTATGTTTTTTTGCGATTTATTATTCAAATCTATTTGAGAAGATTCAACAATTTGTAAAGTTTGACGTCCTTTTTCATCTTGTACCCAAAATGGCCCACCACCTGGTTCGCCTTCATTTTTAACCATTCCACAAACACGAATTGGTCGATTTAAGACTTTAATTAAATACTCAATTTTGTATTCGGTTTGGAAAAAATTAAATTCTTCTGGCAATGGAAAAGCTGTTTTATTTTCAGCAAAATCTCTGATTTCGTTAATTTGTGCTTCCGTTACATTTCCGTTTGAAAGCAATTTTAAATAATTGAAAATTTTGTACTGAACAAAAAATAAAACACCACCTAATAACTTCTTATTCGTTTCAATTACTTTTCTATGATTTTGAGAAACGTTATCAATATTTTTAATGTAAATTATATCCGATTGTAACGCATTCAAATTATCAATCAAAGCACCATGCCCACCAGGCCTAAAAAACAACTCTCCATTTTCTACACGAAAAGGAGTATTATCTTCATTAACCGCTAAGGTATCGGTGGATTGATTTTGATACGAAAAACTGATTTCACAATCTGAAAATTGATTGGTAATCTTCTCAAAATCGGGTTGAAATTCTTCCGTTATAGTGAAATGAATTTTTGTCTTTTGATTTTCTTTCTTAAAAAAATCGGACTCAAAAATATTTTCTTCAATTGGAGTAATGATTTTCTCATCTCTCACATGAAAAGGCAAAATACCTTTTGGTTTGTTAGCAAAATCTAATCCTTCCTTACTTAACAAAGTTTTTATTAATGCGTGATATTTTTTATCGCTTGATAACGAATAATAATTCGGATACAATTGAATAGTTTTCTCTTTCAATTCTCTGTAGAAAGGAAAGTTTTTTAATCCGAAAATAAAGATCGAAATATCTTTAGCATTTCGCTTATTAATATAACTATTGATAGTGTCATTCTCGGCATCAAACTCATTCAAAAACTCATTCAAAAATTTGAACATACGAGTAGCCGCACCCGAAGCAGGCACAAACTTTTCAATCGAATAATTGGCTTTGTGTTTATCGAAATAGTTTACAAAAACAGAGGTATCCTCTTCTGAAAATTGCCAAATACCATCGCCTACTTTTGCTGAGCGAACTAGGTTAATTTTGGGAATTCCTTGGATAAAAAAATCCAACTGTTGTTGAATTTTATCGATTGAGTTTCCCCTCTTTTGTATGTATATTAAATCGTCTTCTGTAAAAATCTTTTCCATTCTTTATAGCCTAAAATAGCAATAATCGTAAATAGTATAAATTGAAAACTCGAAAAGGTCAACCCTTTATAAAAGTATAAAGGAATTGAAATTGCATCGGCAATAATCCATAAAATCCAGTTTTCGATTTTTCTTTTGGCCATGAGCCACATCCCAACAAAAAATAATCCTGTTGTGAGTGCATCAACATAAGCTGTCCAATGGGTAAATTTATCAAAAAAATGGTAAACTAATACAACAAACGTCAAGGTAATTGTAAAAATTAGCGTTGAAATTAGAAATTCTTTCCGATTAATAGTTGAAATGGGAAATTCTTCTGCACCGCTTTTTGTTTTGGACCATAAATACCAACCCAAAAAACTCATAATTGTATAATAGAAATTGATAATTAAATCGCCATACAATTGAAATTCAAACAAAATATAAACGTAAAGAATCGTGCTAACCAAACCCGTTGGGTATACCAAAATATTGTTTTTTCGAGCAAACAAAACACTGATAACTCCAAATACGACAGCAATTAATTCTAATGCAATCAAGAAGTTGGAATACTCTTTATACTGAGAAAAAAGAAACTCTATCATAGCGAAAAGAAGTTACTATCGTTTTCAAAAGCTGTTCCAATCACCACCAAATCTGCGCCGGCTTCATACACTTCTTGAATCGTTTTCATAGAACGAATACCTCCACCAACAATCAAAGGAATATGAATATTTTGTGATACAAACCGAATCATTTCTAATGAAACGTGTTGGTTGGCACCACTTCCAGCTTCTAGATAAATCAATTTCTTTCCTAAAAATTCGCCTGCTTTTGCGGTTTTGTAAGCTAATTCGATATTGTTGTTTTCAATTGGTTGGGTTTGACTTACACGTTGCACGGCGGTTTCTTTTCCTCCATCGATTAGTAAATAACCTGTTGGGATAATTTCTAAATTTGATTTTTCTAACGCTTCTACCGAATTAATATGATGCTCAATCAAATATTCTGGATTTCGACCTGAAAGTAGACTTAAAAATAGAATTCCATCAGCTTCATTGGAAATTTGTGATGGATGACCTGGGAAAATTAAAATGGGTAATTGTGTTTCTTTTTTTAATGTAGCTATCAATTCATCCAAATGCGTTCCGCTAAATGTGCTTCCTCCAACAAAAATATGTGTGGCTGGTGATTCTTTAATTTTATTTGACAAAACAATTGCTTTCTCAATAGAAACTTTTTCAGGATCAATCAGAATAGCTAATAGTTTTCTATTGTCTTTTTTAGCTTGAAGTATATTTGAATAGAGATTTTGCATTTTATTTATTTGGAAAAGCACACACAAAGATATAATCTTCTACTTTATAAAATTGAATAGTAAACTTTTCTATTGTGTTATTAAAATGCAATTCTGCCGAACATTTCTCGTCAGATAAACAAAATTCGTCTTCAAAAATATGTTCAGGAAAACTTATTCCTACTTCATTCTTAATTTTGAATATCGATTCTTTAACACCCCAAATAATAGTTGCCTTCATTATTTTTTCAAATTCCGAAAGATTTTCAAGATGCTTCATTTCTAAAAAACGAGGGGCAATTTTCAAGGTTTTCTCTTTTAGAATTTCAATATCAATACCCATTATTTGATTACTTATACAAATGCAAGAAAATGTATGAGAATGCGAAATAGAAATATTTTTACCATCATTTAAAATTGGTTTTCCTGTTTCAGTATATGTTAAATCATAATCATTATATCCAATATGTTGCAACAACATTCTAACGGCTAAAAAACCCTTTTGATGTTCTTTAGATTTCATTCCCTCTAATCTAAATAATGAAGTATCTTTTAGCGAAACCGCTCTAAATAATGAAGTTACATCTTCTGTGATGTGCCAAAAGTATGCGGTTGTAGTTGCATTAATTTGTATGGATGTATAAAAAGGCATCGGATATTTAATTGTGGTTCAAATAATTAGCAAGATAAACAAATCACAAAATTTCAAACATTATTTAGAAAATAAAAACTTATGTTGTAACTTTGCACCCTCAAATTTAAAAATAAATTAATAAATATAATGAGTACAAAAACAATTCCATATGTACCATACAAAGTTAAAGATATTTCTTTAGCAGCATGGGGAAGAAAAGAAATTCAATTAGCTGAAGCTGAAATGCCAGGTTTAATGGCTTTAAGAGCAGAATATGGCGCAAGTCAACCTTTAAAAGGAGCTCGTATTGCTGGATGTTTACACATGACCATCCAAACAGCAGTTTTGATTGAAACGTTAGTTGCTTTAGGTGCTGATGTAACTTGGTCTTCTTGTAACATTTTCTCTACTCAAGATCATGCTGCCGCTGCAATTGCTGCTGCTGGAATTCCTGTTTATGCATGGAAAGGTATGAATGAAGAAGAATTTGACTGGTGTATTGAGCAAACTTTATTCTTTGGAGAAGATCGTCAACCATTAAACATGATTTTAGATGATGGTGGTGACTTAACAAACATGGTTTTTGATAGATACACAGAATTAGTTTCTGGAATTAAAGGTTTATCAGAAGAAACTACAACTGGAGTTCACCGTTTATACGAAAGAATGAAAGCAGGAACTTTATATATGCCAGCTATCAACGTAAATGACTCCGTTACTAAATCTAAATTTGACAACAAATACGGATGTAAAGAATCTGCTGTTGATGCGGTTCGTAGAGCTACTGACGTTATGTTAGCAGGAAAAAGAGTAGTTGTTTGTGGTTATGGTGATGTAGGAAAAGGAACTGCTGCTTCTTTCCGTGGTGCTGGTTCTATTGTAACAGTTACTGAAATTGATCCAATTTGTGCTTTACAAGCAGCAATGGACGGTTACGAAGTTAAAAAATTAGACACTGTTATTGCTAATGCTGATATCGTTATTACTACAACTGGAAATAAAGATATCGTAGTAGGTCGTCATTTCGAAGCTATGAAAGATAAAACTATCGTTTGTAACATCGGACACTTCGATAACGAAATCGATATGGCTTGGTTAAATGCTAACTATGGTGATACAAAACAAGAAGTTAAACCTCAAGTTGATATTTACAACGTAAACGGTAAAGAAGTTATCATTTTAGCTGAAGGTCGTTTAGTAAATTTAGGTTGTGCTACAGGTCACCCAAGTTTTGTAATGTCAAATTCATTTACTAACCAAACGTTAGCTCAAATTGAATTATGGACAAACAGTGCAGCATACAAAAACGAAGTATATATGTTACCTAAACATTTAGATGAAAAAGTAGCAGCACTTCACTTAGCTAAATTAGGTGTTGAATTAGAAACTTTAAATCCAGAGCAAGCTGCTTACATTGGAGTTGAAGTTCAAGGTCCATTCAAACCTGAGTATTACAGATACTAATTTTTAGTAAATAGTGAAAAGTGATTAGTAAAAAGTCACCTAAATTATACAAAACCCTTACAGCAATGTGAGGGTTTTTTCTTTTACCAACTATTTTTCAACAAATTAGCAACAACTTGAAACTTTTGGCGTTAAATTTGTACTAATCATCAATCATCAACCTGTCCGCCTTTGGTGGATCAAAATCAATCATCATGTTAAAACGTTTTTTTATGTTATGCTCGGGCGTAGATTCCGACATAATTAATGGCTGTTCCAATGGCGAGCAAAACAAATATGCCGGAATTGGAGCTACCGTTTTCTTCACTGCCGTAATGGCTTTTATTGCGAGTGCTTATGCCCTTTTTACTGTTTTCGACAATCCTTTTATTGCAATAGCTTTCGGGTTAGTTTGGGGTTTGCTCATTTTTAATTTGGATCGATTTATTGTTTCTACCATTAAAAAAAGAGATAGCTTTCTTGACGAATTTATTCAGGCAACTCCTCGAATTGCATTGGCGATTATTATTGCAATCGTAATTTCAAAACCTTTGGAAATCAAAATCTTTGAAAAAGAAATCAATACCGTTTTATTGAAAGAAAAGAACGAAATGATGTTGGCTAACAAAAAACAAGTAGCCAATTATTTTCAATCCGACTTAGATAAAAACAAAGCGCAAATTGATAGTTTAAAATCGGATATTCTTAAAAAAGAGAAAGAAGTAAACGATTTATATTCAGTCTACATCACAGAAGCCGAAGGAACTGCCGGAACTAAAAAATTAGGTAAAGGTCCGGTTTATAAAGAGAAACGTGAAAAACATGATGCTGCTTTGCAAGATTTAGCGACATTAAAAGCCTCAAACCAAGCAAAGATTACCGATTTAGAAGCGAAAGCTAAAACCTTACAAGCCGATTTAGACAAAAAAGTCACCGAAACCCAACCTATTATTGAAGGTTTCGACGGTTTAATGGCGCGAATTAACGCCTTGAATAAACTACCTTTCTTACCTTCATTTTTTATTATGCTATTGTTTTTAGCTATTGAAACTTCACCAATTATTGCGAAATTATTATCACCAAAAAGCGAATACGACTTTAAACAAGAAGATAACGAAATGGGCATCAAAAACATGCTAGCTCAAAACCGTTACCAAAGCGAATTACAAAAACAAACTGATGCAGAAATTTACGATAAAGTGTATGCCGACATAAAAGAAGACAAAGAACTTTACAACTACAAAAAGAAAAGCGCTATGGAATTGCTAAAACTCCAAGCTGATGGATTTGTGGAGAAGCAAAAGAAGAGTTTGTAATAAAAAAGGCAATGAAATCTAAATTTACATTGCCTTTTCTAATAAAAGTAATTTCTACGTAAAAATGATTTGTGTCCTGTCACCATCACACAATTCGTAAAATTCTCCTATGGTAATAATATCTGTTACTTCTTCAGACAAATCTTCTTTGGAAAGTTTAAACATGTCAACCGCAAGTTTACAAGCGTAAATCATTCCGCCGCCAGCTGTAATCATTTCTAGAAATTCATCAACGGGAGGCATGCCTAATTCATCCATTTGTTTTCTCATCATACTTGAAACTGCAGATTCTACTCCTGGTAGTCCGCCAAGCATAGTTGGAAATGGAATTCCACCTGGCATTTTCATAGCTGGGTTACCTGTTGTTGCTGTATGCAAGTGATTCATTGATTTTTTGGTGATACCTTCTAGTCCAAAGAATGTAAAAAACAGATTCGTTTCGATTCCTTCCATTACCGCCCCATTGGCCATCACTAAAGAGGCGTAAACATCTTCAAGATTTCCTTTGGCACATATGATACACACTTTTTCTAAAGGTTTTTTTTCTTTCGTTTCCATGTTGAAAATTTTAAATTAAATACAACTTTTGGGTCTTGGAATTCCAGCCATTTTACTTGATATTTTTAATGGTCCTTTTGGAAACAAAGTATATAATTCTTTGATATCTACAACGCCACTTTTTCCAACACCTCTAATGGTTAGAGCGATATCTTTTTTATATTGTTCTTGTAAATAGGTTAACACTTCAAAATGCTTTGGTGTTACTTCGTTTATACCTTCTTCATTTCCAATTTCTATTGCAATGTCTTTATTCCATTGTGATAAATCAGTTAAATATCCATTTGTGTCAACATCTACTGATTTTCCTGCTATTACTTTTTCCATCTTTTTATTATTTAATATTAATATTATTTTTAGTCAAAATTCTTTCCTGATTTGCTCATTTTTGGTGTAATGAATGGTAATTTTCTTGCAGGTAAGAGCATGTTCCAATAAATCCATCTGAAGGCTAATTTACCCCAGTGATTTAATCGAGATTCTGTCAATAAATTTAAAGGACCAATTCCTGCAAATGGAAACTTTCCTTTAACTGGCTCGTAATCGTAATTAAAATCAATTAAAAGGGCTTTCCCATGACCAGTTTCAATGAAACAATTGGCATGACCATCAAAATCTGGTTTTAATTCTTTGCCATCAATATATAATAGAATATTTTCAGTTAATATTTCTGCTTGAAAATGGGCTACAGAACCTGCTTTTGAAGCTGGAACATTGGTACAATCACCTATGGCAAAAATATTTTCTTTAACGGTTGTTTGTAGTGTGTTTTTATCTGTAGGAACATAGTTTAAATCATCTCCAAAACCAGAACGAAGCATGACTTCATCTCCCATATTTGTGGGTATTGTTACCAATAAATCAAAAGGAACTTCATCTCCACCATAATCGACAATTACACCTTTTTCACCATCGATATGTTCTACAGCAAAGTCGGGAACGATTTTAATACCTTTTTCTTTTAAGAGGTGGCCTAACGCTGCTGAACTTTTTTCTTTTGTAAACGCTGCTGAAAGTGGCGTAACGTATGTGATTTCAACTTTGTCTCGCATTCCTTTTTTAAGAAAAAAGGAATCGGCAAGAAACGCAAATTCTAGAGGAGCAACGGGACATTTGATAGGCATTTCGGTAATGTGCACGACCATTTTTCCGCCTTTCCAATCTTTAAGTTTGTCTCGTAAGGCTAAAGCTCCTTCAAAGGTGTAAAAGTCGAAAATGGTTTTGTACCAATAATCACCTAACATGCCTTCTACTTCTCCAGGAGCAGTTTTTGTTCCTGTGGCAAGGATTAAAATGTCGTATTTTAATTTTGTTCCGTTTTCTAGGACTACTGTATCTGAATCTTTATCAATTATATCAATCTTTTCTCGAACTAATTTAACTCCTTTCGGTATAAATTCATCAATTGTTTTTTTAACATCTTCTGGTTTGTAGGTGTCAAAAGGTAAAAACAAAAAGCCCGGTTGGTAGTAATGTGTTTTATATTGATCAACTATTGTTATAGTCCAATCTGATATGTTCAACTTCTTTTTAAGGTGACTTGCCATCATAGTTCCAGCTGTTCCTGCACCAAGTATTACTAAATTTTTCATTATTTTGTAATTTTTATGTTCTTAAATATTACAATAAAGTTACTAATTTATAAAAAATCTCAAAGTAACATAAGTTACACAACTAAATTTCAATTACTTTGATTTTTTATGAGTTTAATAATTTTATTTTTTATTTTTAGAATTAATTTTGTAAGAAACACCAAACATTATTAAATCAGTTGTCATATCATAAGCAACCTCACTTCCTGGAATTGCACCATACGGATTTGAACTTGAAGCAAACATTGGATTTAATAATTGACCTGAAGTTTTACCATTACTTATTCCGTGGTGATATACAGCATCGAGAACTAAATTATTAGTAGCTTTATAGCTGAATCCAAACTGAAAAGCATTTTCAATAATTGCAGTAGCTGGAATATTAAACATAGTTACATCACTATCAATGGGATTTGAACTATAGGTATAACCAAATCGTAAAGGTAATTTTTCTATTCCTTTATATTGAATCCCTGCTGATAAAATGGAAACATTTTTCCATCCAAATCCAGCTACAGATGCTGTTGATGTCCAACCTGTATTTGAAAAACCATCAGTATTTTCATAATCAACCATTCTGTAATCTAAAGCCAAGTCAAATTTGTTTTTTGAATAACCTAATCCAAAAGAAATAATTGCTGGGTAATTCATTTTAAATTCATTTGTTCCTGTTGAATTATCTAAATATGTATTTTCGAAATCAAATGCGCTAAAAAACTGTTGGGTTTTATACGAAGCGCCTGCTTTAAATCCAGTTGCAGAATCATAAAATAATCCTAATTGACCTCCGAATCCAGTTGCAGAAGCTTTATTTGTTGAAGGATAACCAGCCATTGAAGGACTGGCTGTAGGATTTGGCATTAATTCTAAACTTGCATAATTAAACGTTGGAGCTAGTCCAATTGACAATTTATTTGAAATTTTATAAGCCCAAGTAAATCCAACTTGTAGTAACATATAATCTGATTCAATTTTACCAAATCCGCCCATGCTTTGAGGCATATTTATTGGATTTATTGTGCTTTGAGGAAATGTAACTCCAAATCCACTAATTCCAAATGCAGAAGCTCCAAAAGTATGCTTACTGTTTTCTTTACCCCAAACCATAGCTAATGCAGGCATAGGAGAAACACCTCTGTCGTCTTTTGTGTTTCCACTATAAAAATTTCCTGTTGGATTTCCAAAAGAATCAAACTCTGGAACAGTTGAATATAATTCAGGAGAAGAATAAAAAAAGCCTAAATCAAACTTAATTATTTTACTATCAAATACAGATATTGCTGCTGGATTCCATTGTAGTGCACCTGATATTTCTAATGGTTGTGCTGTTGAAGCGCCTCCCATAGACATATTAGAAGCTCCAACACCTTGCATAATATGACCTGTTTGAGCATATAAAAAACTTGAAACAAAAAGTAAGCTAAAATTAAATATGACATTTTTCATGATATCGTTTTTTAAAATTTCTATACAAAGTTAAAAGTATAAAAAAATGATATTTATGATATAAATCATTGTAAGCTGTCTTTAAATAGCTATCTTTATAATAACAAAAAAGCCCGAAACGTAAATTTCAGGCTTTAAACAATATTACTATTTTATTATAGATATTTCAAAATCTCCGATTTTAATCGGTCATATTCACCTTGAAGGATTAAACCGTTATCCAATAATTTTTTATAATTCTGAAGTTTCGCAAACAACTCGTCTTGTGTTAATTGCGCTAACCCTTTTTCTTCCGAAATTGGAGCTTCAACTTCCGTATCGCGAATTACATCATTTGGAGTTGGTATAATTTCAGCATAATTAGTTACTTCCTCTGTTGGAGTTTCCTCAATAGCTTCTTCTTGAACTAGAGTTTCCGATTTAACTTCTTCTATAATTGGAGTTGTTATTTTCGGATTTTTCAACAAATCCAATTGCTCTTTCGCGTAAGTGTATAATTTTCGAGCTTGATTTTTTGGTAAATAATCAACTGTGTGTGTTAAATCTGAATTAGTTGTAAAGGTAAAATCTGCTCCTAAAATACCTTCTTTTACAAACGAACCTGCGATATCATCCCAATCATAATCAATGAATTCCATTGACAAACCTAAATTTTTAGGCTTACATAAAATGATACGTTTGTTGGTCACCACAATGCTATCTGGAAAAATAGTTACTGCAGGTTTTTTCTGAACGGCAATGTAGCCTACTTCTTCGTTCGACATTAAAAGATTTTCCAATTTAGCCGTGATTTTCTCAATAGCTTTTGGATCTTGATCTTCGTTTAATATTTTTTTTAAGTTGTCTATCATAATTTATTTCAAAATTCTTTATTCAAAATTGAATATTCAACATTTACTTTTTTACCTACAAGATTTTAAAAACCTCACAGAAATCATTCACAAAAGTAATGCCTAATTTTCTATTCTTGAATTTCTTGTTGGACTTTTTTCGTTAAACTTTTGAAAACAAGTTCGTAGGAATGATTAATCAATTCGCACATCATTTTATCGGAAACATCACCATGAAAACGAACGGTATTCCAATGTATTTTACTCATGTGATAGCCTGGTTCAATGGCTTCATATTCCGCTCGAAGTTCCAAAGCTCGTTTTGGATCGCATTTTAAATTTAACGATGGCGTTCCTTTTTCCCATTCGGATAATGAGGTTAAGCAAAACATTTTTCCACCTACTTTAAATACCAAAGTATCTTCATCAAACGGAAAATGTTCAGTGACACCTTTTTTAGATTGGCAGAATTCGTATAGTTGTTGGATGTCCATTTTGATGATTACTTTTCAATTTTATACAAAATAGGTTTTGATGGTGAAGCATCATTTTCAAACGAAGCGAATTGTAAATTCAATAAATAACTCCCGTCTTTTATTTCTTCATTAACGTAAATCATTTCCGTAATCGTACAATTGAATCGAGCATCTTGATTGACTTGATTCACATCTTTTACATTCCAAAACGCTTTATGTGCTAATAATTTTCCTTCGTCGTGTTCTTTGTCGACACTTGGCAAATCGACAAGCAAATGTTGAATTCCTTTTTCTTTAATAAAAATCGCAGCAGCTTCTTCCAAATAAGGAGGATTTGTATTGGAATAATTCAGATGCTTTTTGCTTTCTGAATTTGGCAATGTTCTGATGATGATTGCTTCTGGCGAATTTCCTCCCAATGCTGATTCAATTTGCTCTTTTGTAATAACTAAATCTTCTCCAACAGCTTTTGGTTCCACTGAAATCAATTCTGCAGTAAAGAAAAACTGTTTCAAACATTGATTTATTGAATAAAAATGGCGGGTAATATGTCCCAAACATTCCGTATGCGTACCATGTGCGTGCGGATTGAAAAAAATATTATTGAAATTAGTAGATGATTTTTCTTCCGAAACTTTTCCTATCCAATCGCCCATTTTTACGGGTTCGATTTCAGGGGCATTTTGATACCAAGCAATTGGATTTTGATCGTCATTGGTTAGTGGAATCGAAATATCAATCGGTTTTGATAAGTCGATTTGAAATGTAGAATTATTGTGAGTGATTGTTGTTTTCAAAGCAATTATTGATTAAATTTACAATGATATTCAGATTTTAAAGATAGACAAAATGAAGAAATTTTTCATAATTTTATCGCTTTTATCTACGTTTTGTTTGTTCTCTCAAACCAAAACTGATACGATTCAACCGATTTTACAACCAATTAAAATCGATGTTAATTTGAATTCGAACAAACATTTTTTCACATTCAATCAACTAAATTTCTACACAAAAAATGATTTTTCTATTTACAATAGAACCACGATGATGAATGATAATTATTCGATTTATAATGGCCAATTTGAATACAAGAATTCCATTTAATTCCACAAAACATGTTGTTTAATTCTAAAATTGATTCGTTCAATCCCAGCGGAACAGATGAATTTGGAAGTACCCTTTTCATGGGTGTTTTAAATTTAGCCGAACAATTATTTCAATCGAAATAAAATTATAAATTCAACAGAAATAAATCACTGGCAATTCCATCGCTTAAAAACTTTCCTTTTTTAGTAGTTCGTAAAATGTTTTCATCTACAAACAACAAATGGTCTTCTATGAATTTTGCTGCTTGACGGTTCAAATAATCTAAATAGGTTTTACCAAATTCTTGCTCGACTCTTTCTAATGAAACACCCCAAATTGTGCGCAACCCCGTCATGATATATTCGTTGTAACAATCGGTTTTGGTTAAGGTTTCAATTTCTATTGGTAATTTATTTTCTTGAATGGATTTGATATAAAGTGAATTATTCGAAACATTCCAACCTCTATTTTTTCCATCATAACTGTGAGCAGACGGACCAATTCCGATGTATTTTTTACCTAACCAATAACTAGAATTGTTTTTGGAGAAATAGTTTTCCTTTCCAAAGTTCGATAATTCATAATGAATGAATCCGTTTTCCGAAAGTTTGTCAACCAAAATATGAAAATGTTCTTGCGCCACTTCATCATCAGGTTGTGGAATAATTCCTTTTTGAATAAACGAATGCAAAGCTGTTTTAGGTTCGACTGTTAAAGCATAACTCGAAATATGCGGCACACCAAAAGACAAAGCCGTTTCGATGTTTTGCAACCATTTTTCATTACTCATTTCGGGAACACCATAAATCAAATCAATAGAAATATTATCAAAATATTGAATAGCTGTTTCCAAACATTTTTTAGCTTCTTCAGCATTGTGCGCACGATTCATCATCTTCAAATCGTCTTCAAAAAACGATTGAATTCCGATTGATAATCGGTTGACTTTATTTTTTGAAAGTTCAATTATTCGATTCTCTGTTAAATCATCTGGATTGGCTTCTACCGTAATTTCTGGATTTTCGACTACTTTATAGTTTCGATACACTTCATCAATTAAAAATCTCAAATCTGCAATCTGCAATATCGAAGGCGTTCCACCACCAAAATAAATCGTTTCTACAATCTCATCCTTAAACTCGTTTTTACGTAATTCAATTTCTTTAGCCAATGCCAAAACCATCTCCTCTTTCTTCTTCAAATTAGTAGAAAAATGAAAATCGCAATAGTGACAAGCCTGTTTGCAGAATGGTATGTGGATGTAAATTCCGCTCATATTTAAGTGCTCAGTGTTCAGTTTTTAGTGTTCAGTACTAGTTACAGTTTTATTTAGTTTTCAGATTTTGAACCGAATTTTCCCGGGTTTAAAATCATGTAATTTATTAATCTTCCGACTTCTTTTGATTTTTCAGTCAAATAGTCAAATGTCTCTTGAGTAATATATTTACAAGCTAAAGCATATTCTAACCAACCTTGCGTTTCGGAATTTTCTGCATCTGCATCAGTTAATTTGCTGTGAAAATATTTTGGATATTCCCTTTTACGGTAAGCTTCAGCTATTGTGATTGTTACACTTCTTGAACTTCTTCTAATTTGATCTGTTAAAGAATAAGTTTCTTCTTTTGGAAAACTTTTTGATATTTCAAAAACTTCCATTGCAACATCAAATCCTTTTTTATAAGCTAATAAATCTTGAAATCTCATATTGTTTATTTACACGATATTATACTGAACACTAAAAACTGAACACTGAGCACTATTTTTTAACTCTCGATTCATTCTGTTTTACAAAAGCATCCCAACCCGAATAACTTTTTCCCACTTCCACTCTTCCTGAATTGAAAAAATGACAAACTGCTGCAGCCAAACCATCTGTTGAGTCGAGGTTTTTTGGTAATTCTTTTAAACCTAATAATTGTTGAAGCATTTTAGCAACTTGTTCTTTGCTGGCGTTTCCATTTCCGGTGATGGCCATTTTAATTTTTTTGGGTTCGTATTCTGTAATAGGAATATCTCTCGAAAGTCCGGCTGCCATGGCAACTCCTTGTGCTCTTCCTAATTTTAACATCGATTGTACGTTTTTACCAAAGAAAGGCGCTTCAATAGCAATTTCATCTGGATTGTGTGTGTCGATTAACTCAATGGTTCGCTCAAAAATGACTCTTAATTTCTGATAATGGTTGTCGTATTTGGATAAAATGAGTTCGTTCAACTGTAGAAATTCCATTTTCTTGTTGACTACTTTGATTAATCCAAAACCCATAATCGTAGTTCCTGGGTCAATTCCTAATATGATGCGTTCGTTTGCCAATTATTTAGTTTCAAGTTTAAGGTTTCAAGTTGAAAGTTTTGTTTCTTTGCAACATGATTTCAATTCCTCACAAAGCTAAGCAATTCCTTGTTTTTACCATCAAACTTTTGATTGTAATTGGTGCGTTTTATTTTATTTATGACCAAATTGCTAGTAATTCAAAGTTAGAATGGAGTAAGTTCCAGACTTTAGTTTTGGAAAAAACTTCAATTACAACTATCATTTTCATTTTATTATTTAGTGTTGCGAATCGCTATTTTGAGATTTTAAAATGGCAAAATTTAGTTGATTTCATCAAACCGATTTCGGTTGGCGAAGCAAGTAAACAAGTTTTGGGAGCTTTAACTGCTGGAATTTTCACACCAAATGGTTTGGGAGAATATGCCGGAAAAGCCATGTTTTTCAAGAAAGAACAAACTAAAAAAGTGGTATTTTTAAACTTGATTTGCAACGGAATTCAAATGATTTTGACAATCATTTTCGGAGCTATTGGATTGATTTTAATTGGGTATTGGAAATGGGCGTTAGCGATAATTGGAATGGCAATCGTGTTATTTTTCGCTTCAATTCTTTCGAAAAATATCACTATTAAAGGTTATTCCATTCAGAAATTGCTCCACAAAATCAACGAAATTCCGAAGAAGATTCATCGAAAAAATATTTTATTGGGCATTTGTCGTTACTTGGTTTTTTCGCATCAATATTATATTTTGTTTTTGGTTTTTGATGTGGATTTACCTTATCTGACTTTGATTAGCTCGATTGCTGCGGTTTACTTTTTAGCTTCTTCGTTGCCGAGTTTTCAATTTTTAGATTTTGCTGTAAAAGGAAGTGTGGCGATGTTTTTCTTCGGAAAATATGGTGTTAACGAATGGATAGTAATTTTCATTAGTACGTTAATGTGGTTTTTAAACGTAGTTTTACCCGTGGTAATTGGAAGTTATTATGTGATGCGATTTAAGTTGAATACTTCAAAATAAATTCTTTATGTTGGAATTAATTCTCGGAATTGTTTTTCTAATTTACATCCTGTTCATCGGGCAACTGATTTATGGATGTAATCGCATGAAACGCTTTTCGAGAAAGGAATTCACTCCAAAAACATCTTTTACCATTGTAGTTCCGTTCCGAAATGAAAAAGAGAATCTCCCGAATTTATTACATTCTATTTCTTTGTTGCATTATCCGAAAGAATTAGTGGAAGTGATTTTAGTGGATGATGACTCTGAAGAAGTGTTCAGTGTTCAGGATTTAGTGTTCAGTTTGAAAGTAATTAAAAACGAACGGAAATCTAATTCACCAAAGAAAGATGCGATTGAAACAGCTATTCAAATAGCCAAAAACGATTGGATTATAACTACCGATGCAGATTGCTTGGTTCAGAAAGATTGGTTGAAAATTTATGACCAATATATTCAGGAAAATGAAGTGGAAATGGTGGCTTCTGGCGTTTGTTATGTTCCAAAAAGTGGCTTTTTATCCGCTTTCCAGAATTTAGATTTTCTAAGTTTACAAGGCGCTACAATTGGAAGTTTTGGAATGAATCAACCTTTTATGTGTAATGGTGCAAATTTTGCGTATTCCAAAGTATTTTTCAAGGAATTAAATGGATTCCAAGGAAATGAAATGATTGCCAGCGGAGACGATGTTTTTTTATTACAAAAAGCAGTATCATATGCTCCGAAGAAAGTTGGATTTTTGTTGGCTAAAGAAAGTATTGTCGCTACAAAACCAGTAGAGAATTGGTCTGAATTATTTCAGCAACGGGTTCGCTGGGCTTCGAAAAGTACGGGTTATTCTTCGTTTTATGGTAAGTTGCTAGCTTTAGTAGTTTTTGGCGGGAATTTAGTCTGGATTTTAAGTTTTTTACTTTGGTTGACAAGTGTATTAGACCAAAACATTTTCATGCTTTTTGTCGCTTTAAAATTCCTAATCGATTTTATCTTAATATACAAAACAGCAAACTTCTTTGAATCGAAATTGCAATATGTGTTAGCGAGTAGTTTGCTGTATCCGTTTTTTAGTGTTTCGGTGGCGGTGTATTCTTTGTTTGGGAAATATAATTGGAAAGGGAGAAAATTTAGTAAATAAATAACTCGCAAAGACGATTTATTTGGAACGCGGATGAGAGGATAAAACTGATATTCACAGATTTTTTCAACCGCAAACTTGTCATGCTGAAAGCATCTCTTTTATGTTAAAAATTAAATTTTTGAGTTTGATTTTTGAACTTGTACTTGAATTTGCTCTTGATTTTGCCCTTGCTTACTTCTCCATTTTAATAATGACCGGAAGCACAAATTGCGTTTTTACTTTCACGCCTCTTTTTATGGCAGGTTCTACTTTTGGGAAATCGGATAATCTTGAGGTTAAAATACTATCGATTTTTGTTTTATCTGCCAAAGCAATGCTGTCATTTGGATATAGGGTTTCGAATTGCAAACTCGAATCGGGATTTACGGTAATTTTTACGTTGATGGTGTCGATTTCTGGATATTCAATACGTAACGTGTCAATTCCTATTCGCTCTTGAATGGTTTGCGCCATATAATCGAAGAAACATTGTCTTTTGATTTCCGCATCTTTTATGGTATCGCATTGCAAAACCGATGGAAATTCATCGACTTCGTCCCAATTGATTTTTTTCAATTCTTGTTCTAGCAATTCTTTCTCATTAGGAACTTCTTTTTCAAAGTACTGACAAGAAACTAATGAAATAAACAATATAAAAATAGCTGTTTTTTTACTCATAAAATTATTGTAATGAATACATCAAAGGAAATGCATGTTTTACCTTAACCACTTTCCCTTTATGTTTTGCTGGTTCAAATTTTGGTAATTTTAATATTGTTTTTCTTAATTCTTCTTTTATCGACTCCGCTTGAGGTGGTCCAATAATTTCTTGAACAACTGCTATCCCATTCTCATCAATTATAAACTTTGCAAGTAATTTCACAGTAATTCTTTTCTCAATTACATCCTCTGGAAATACAAAATTCTTTTTAATATGATTCATTAATTCGGTTTGAAAACACTCTTGAGATTTTTCAACAGCAATTCCTTTACAATTTGGAAATGCAGGTGCTTGTTCAACTATTGTCAAAGGTATAATTTCAGAATTTGAGTCAATAATCTGAACATCATTAATAATAACTGTCTTCTCTTTTTCTTGAGAAAATGAAATTATTGAAAAAACTAAAAAAACCACTTGAATTAATTTTCTCATATTACTCTTGCATCTGAAAGGTTATTGGTATTGCAAACATAATATTTATTGGTTTTCCATCGCAAGTAGCTGGAATAGCTGTTGGCAACGATTTAATTATGCGTATAGCTTCTTCCTCTAAAATCAATCCATTTTTTGGACCATTAGCTTCTTTTATTTGCGGATTTCCTTCTTTATCAATATAAAATTGTACCAAAACTCTTCCTTCTAATTCGTAATCCATTGCAAATTCTGGATATCTAAACTTGTTATAGATATGCTTTCTTATATAATCTGTAAAAGCAATTTTTTCTTCAAAACCTGTTGTTGGGTTTTTTCTAACGTAATAAGGCGATTCTTGATTATTACATATAGGAAGATCTCCTACCTCTTTTTTGACATTATCAGCTAGTTTTGATTTCTCAATAGAATCGGCTTGTTTTTTTTGCTTTTTTGCAATTTGACTTTCTTCAACACGAACTAAATAAGCATCCCATTCTTTTTTTCTAATTTCTTCATATTCCCTTTTTGTTTTTGCCAGTTCATTTAAACGTTCTTGAGTAGACATTTTTTTATCTTGTGCAATAGCACTATTAACAATTATAAAAGAAACAAAAAATAAAAAAACAAATCGCATAGAAATCAATTATTTAAAAAAGTAAGAAACAAAGTTATAAATTTGTTAGACAATAACTAAAATCTTATGGAATACTTTTTATTGATTCTGGGTTTGCTTTTAATGATAGTTGGGATTATTGGAAGTTTACTTCCTGCTTTACCAGGTCCGCCTATTAGTTGGGTTGGGATTTTATTGCTTTATTTTTGTTCAGGAATGGAAACCAATTATTGGTTACTAGGAACAACTTTAGTAATTGCCGTTGTGATCGGTATTTTAGATTATGTAATTCCAGCTCAAGGAACAAAATATTTTGGCGGAAGTAAATACGGAATTTGGGGAACGAATATAGGTTTGGTTATTGGAATTTTCGCACCTATTCCTTTTGGTTTTTTAATTGGACCTTTTGTTGGAGCACTCGTGGGAGAACTTATATATAACTCTCAAGAAAAAGGACGAGCATTTAAAGCTGCTGCTGGTTCATTTATTGGATTTTTAGCAGGAACCTTCATGAAACTATTGGTGAGTTTACTTTTTTTTGGATTATTCTGTGTTTTGGTTTGGCAGAATAGAGGAATTTGGTTTTAACGAGAAGTATAAAAATCAAAAAAGCTCTGCATAAATGCAAAGCTTTCCATTGGTCTAACTACTAAACCTTTTTGGTACTTTCGTACCTAAACAACACAACTATTTTAAATATTTTAAGAGGGCAAAAAAGCCTTTCTTTTACGAAAGGCTTCCTCTTTACTGGCGGTCTGGACGGGACTCGAACCCGCGACCCCATGCGTGACAGGCATGTATTCTAACCAACTGAACTACCAAACCAGTGCTTGATTGCGAGTGCAAATATACTACGCTTTTTCATTCCTGCAAATATTTTTGCAAAAAAAATTAAACTTTTTTCAGTGTTTTCAGCCAAACTTTTGTTTTTCAACCAAATACGTTAGTAAAATTTTTTCAAAATTTTCACCTACAGAAACGGGTACATAACGAATTTGATACTGCATACACGTTGCTTCTATCGTTTTGAAATAATCATGCACCACTTTTTGATACGATTCTTGCGTATTTTCGGCAAATAAATTGATTTCTTCTCCCGATTCTACATCAATAAATTTACGTGGCGCATTGTCGAAACTGAAATTTAACTCGGTTTTTTCATCGTAAACATGAAAAACTACTACTTTATGTTTGTTGTGTTTTAAATGCTGAAGTGCTTTGAAAATTTTATCGTTGTCTTCGTTTTGAAACATATCAGTAAACAAAATCACCATAGAACGACGATGAATGTTTTCAGCAATTTGATGCAAAAAAGTTACCGTGTCGGTTTTTCGTGTGGTTTTGTTTTGTGATAAAACCTCTTCCAGCTTGTTTAAAATCATACGATGATGACGCTCACTTCCTTTTTCTGGTGAATAATATTCATACGTATCGGAATAAACACTCAATCCAACCGCATCGCGCTGCTTTTTAAGCAAATTCATCAAAACCGCAGAAGCCAATACCGAAAATCCAATTTTACTCTCATAAAACGGCTGATTTTCCTTTAATTTCGGATAATGCATCGAAGACGAGTTGTCTAAAATCAAATGACAACGTAAATTGGTTTCTTCTTCGTAGCGTTTGGTGTATAATCTATCGGTTTTAGCGTATAATTTCCAATCGATATGCTTAGTGCTTTCTCCTGGATTGTAGATTTTATGTTCCGCAAACTCTGCCGAAAATCCATGAAAAGGCGATTTGTGCATACCGGAAATAAAACCTTCGACAATTTGGTTGGCCAAAAGTTCTAAATGCTCAAAACTGGAAATTTTTTCTATTTGCTGCTCTAAATTCATATCGTAAAGATAGAAAAAGATTTTAAATTTTGGAACACGGATGAAACGGGTTCGCTAAGGCGAAACGCGGTTAAAAACGGATTTCTTAAATGAACGCTACAAATTGAAATAATTAAAACTTCAATAAAGAAAAACAATCTAACTATGTGTTTTAAAACAAAAAAGACTCAACTTTCGTTGAGCCTTGAATTTCTTTTTCAAATATTATAGTAATGCATCAATTGCATCAGTATACGTTTTCTTTGGAGCAACACCAACTTGTCTTCCTACCACTTCTCCGTTTTGGAATACTAAAACTGTTGGGATATTTCTAACTCCGTATTTTGCAGCAAATTCTTGGTTTGCGTCAACATCTACTTTTCCTACTACTGCTTTTCCTTCGTACTCAGCAGAAATTTCGTCGATAACTGGACCAACCATTCTACATGGACCACACCAAGCTGCCCAAAAATCTACTACTACTGGTTTGTCTGATTTTAATACTACTTCGTCAAAAGTAGCATCTGTTATTGCTAATGCCATATTATTTTTTTTTAGTTTTATACTTATTTGAATTGCAAATTTAGGAATTAATTACGAACAAAAGTATCTTTTAAAATTAGTTTTGATTATACCTACATTGCAATAGCTTATACTTTAATTCAATTTAAAATTTACTTGCATGCGTTCCAATTCTTGAAGCAATTCGGATGAAATCTTAACTTTCAATTTTCGGCTTGGCATTGAAAGTTTTGTTTTTACGATGATTTCTTCTTTTTCAACCGGAACTTCAATATTCATTTCCATTTCTTCATTAGAATCTTCCGAAATTTCGTCTTCCACATCAACGGGACTTGAAACTGGAATATCTTCCACAATTCGCTTTATTCGTTCCAATTCCATCACTTCAAAAGTCACAGAATTATCACCTTTGTTTTCAGAGAATATTCGATTTAATTCGGTTATCACATTTTCTTTTACATCGTTAATTGGGAACATTAAAATCAATTTTTTAGCAAATGTAGGCAATACATCAGCCAACATTTTAGCATCTAAAAACTGAATTCTTGGATCCGATTTTTTACCCGTTTCGCGATTTACCCAACCTTCTTTCACATTGATTTTAAAATACACAAATTGGTTTTGCAACAAGAAATGACGGTATTTTAAATATTCTTCATCAAAAATTCGAAACTCATAACTTTCGTCATAACCTTCTAACACAAAGGTAGCCCAGCCTTTTCCGTTTTTGGCAGTTCGATGTTGGACATTGGTTACAATTCCTCCAAAAGAAAGATTTTTACCTAAATGCTGCTCCAAATTTTTAAGCGATTCCAATTTAGCCGTACAGAAATATTTCATCTCAAACTTATAATCATCCAAAGGATGTCCCGAGATATAAATTCCGACTACTTCTTTTTCTTTGGCTAATTTTTCCATGGTGCTCCATTCTTCACATGGTGGCACTTGAGGTTCTGCAATTTGAACTTCCGAAGCATCACCAAACAAGCTTACTTGCGATGAATTTTCGTTTTCTTGGAATTTCGAACCATAACGAATCGCCTTTTCTAAGAACGTAATTCCGTCGCCATCATGATGAAAATATTGTGCACGATGAGTTTCGGAAAAACCATCAAAACCGCCTGCTAATGCTAAGTTTTCAAATGCTTTTTTATTAGCAGCGCGCAAATCGATTCGTTTGGCTAAATCGAAAATAGACTTGTAATTTCCATCTTTTCTATTCTCAACAATAGTTTGAACTGCTCCTGCGCCAACACCTTTAATCGCTCCCATTCCGAAACGAACGGCGTAGTTTTCGTTAACCGTAAATTTATAGTACGATTCATTCACATCTGGACCTAAAACAGCTAATCCCATACGTTTACATTCTTCCATAAAGAACGAAACTTGTTTGATATCGTTCATGTTATTCGAAAGCACAGCAGCCATATATTCTGCAGGATAATGTGCTTTTAAATAAGCTGTTTGATAAGCAATCCATGCATAACAAGTCGAATGCGATTTATTGAAGGCATAACTCGCAAATGCTTCCCAGTCGGTCCAAATTTTATCTAATTTTTGCTCGTCATGACCATTCGCTTTTGCTTGATCGATGAACTTAGATTTCATTTTATCCAAGACATCTTTCTGCTTTTTACCCATCGCTTTACGAAGTACGTCGGCATCACCTTTAGAGAAATTCGCTAATTTTTGCGACAAAAGCATCACCTGTTCTTGATAAACGGTAATTCCGTAAGTTTCTCCTAAATATTCTTCGCAAGCATCTAAATCGTAAGTAATAGGTTCTTCGCCATTTTTTCTACGAACAAAAGAAGGAATGTATTCCAATGGTCCAGGACGATATAATGCATTCATGGCAATTAAATCGGCAAAAACTGTTGGTTTTAAGTCCTTCATATATTTTTGCATTCCAGGCGATTCGTATTGAAAAACTCCAACCGTTTCACCTCTTTGGAATAACTCATATGTTTTGGTATCGTCAATTGGGAATTCGTCAGGATTCAAATCGATTCCTAAACGATATTTTACCAATTTCACTGTGTCTTTAATTAAGGTTAGGGTTTTTAACCCTAAGAAGTCCATCTTCAACAAACCAGCGCTTTCCGCTACCGAGTTGTCAAATTGGGTTACATATAAATCCGAATCTTTTGCAGTAGTTACAGGAACGAAATTTGTAATATCATCAGGAGTAATAATCACACCACAAGCGTGAATTCCGGTATTTCGCATCGAACCTTCTAACACTTTTGCTTGTTGAATGGTTTCTCCAGCTAAATCTTCTGAATTTGCAATTTCGATTAATTCTTTAACTCGGTCAAATTCTTCCGAACGTAATGCTTTTTTGACTTCACTTTCGTCTTCGGCTAAAAATCTAGCTAAATTCCATTTTGATGGCATCATGCCTGGAATTAATTTGGCAATTCTATCGGCTTCAAACAAGGGCAAATCCAATACACGGGCGGTATCTCGAATCGCTGATTTCGTAGCCATTTTACCATAGGTAATAATTTGCGCCACCTGATTAGAACCGTATTTATTGATTACGTAATCCATAACACGACCACGACCTTCATCATCGAAGTCAATATCGATATCGGGCATGGAAACACGGTCGGGATTTAAGAAACGCTCAAAAAGCAAATCGTATTTAATCGGGTCGATGTTCGTAATTCCTAAACAATACGCCACGGCCGAACCCGCAGCAGAACCACGACCTGGCCCAACGGAAACATCCATTTTTCTAGCTTCGGCGATGAAATCTTGTACAATTAAGAAATAACCTGGATAACCTGAATTGGAAATCGTAAGTAACTCAAAATCCAAACGTTCTTGAATATCTGGTGTAATTTCGCCATAGCGTTTTTTAGCACCTTCCATGGTTAGATGACGTAAATACGCATTTTCGCCACGAACGCCACCATCAATTTTATCTTCCTCTACTTCAAATTCGTCAGGAATTTTAAATTTGGGAAGTAATACATCACGATATAAAGAATACGGTTCTGTTTTATCGATGATTTCTTGAATATTGATTATCGCTTCGGGTAAATCAACAAAAAGTTGCTTCATTTCGTCACCCGATTTGAAATAATATTCTTGATTTGGTAAACCGTAACGATAGCCACGTCCGCGACCAATTGGTGTTGCTTGTTTCTCACCATCTTTTACACACAATAAAATATCGTGAGCGTTAGCATCTTCTTTATTAACGTAATACGTATTATTGGTCGCAACTAACTTCACATTATGCTTTTTTGAGAAAGCTATCAATGTTTGGTTCACACGATTTTCGTCTTCTTGTTTGTGACGCATGACTTCCAAATAGAAATCAGCACCAAATTGGTTTTTCCACCAAATCAAAGCTTCTTCGGCTTGACTTTCACCGACATTTAGAATTTTACTTGGAATTTCACCATATAAATTTCCAGAAAGCACAATGATGTCTTCTTTGTATTGCTCCACGATTTTTCTATCGATACGAGGAACGTAATAGAAACCATCGGTGTAAGCAATTGAAGACATTTTGGCTAAATTGTGATAGCCTTTTTTATTTTTTGCCAACAAAACTACTTGATAACCATTGTCTTTTTTGGTCTTATCTTTATGATCGTCACAGATATTGAACTCGCACCCTACAATCGGTTTGATAACGGTTTCGGTTGGCTCTTCTCCTTTTTCGACTAATTCTTTATTTTTTGCTTCAGCGGCTTTGTTGTGATTTAAAACGGCACTTACAAAATGAAAAGCACCCATCATGTTTCCAGTATCGGTCATGGCAACCGCTGGCATTTTAAATTTTGCCGAAGCTTTTACTAAATCATTAATCGCAATAGTGGATTGTAACACCGAAAACTGCGTATGATTGTGCAAATGTGCAAAGGCAGCGTCTTTTAAATCCGATTTTACTTCTTCTGAAATTGTGGTTTGAACTTCCTCTTGTTCGATTTTTTTCAAACGCGCTCTAATTTCGTCAGAGGCTTGTTTCAGGTTGATATGCTTTAATCCGATTAATTGGATTTCGCCCAAATTTTTTTCTCGGAAACTTCTGAAATATTCTGGCGTTACATCTAATTCTTCTTTGGTGAAAACTTCTCTTTTAATTAACTCAAGAAAACAACGAGTAGTTGCTTCCACATCGGCAGTAGCATTGTGCGCTTCTGCAAAAGGTTGATTGAAAAGATATTGATGTAATTCGGTAAGTGTTGGTAATTTGAATTTCCCACCACGACCGCCTGGTAATTTTAATAAGTTGGCAGTGATTTCAGTACAGGTATCCAAAACTGGCATTTTAGTCATATCGGAACCAATATTCATACGATGGAATTCACATCCCATGATATTAACATCAAATCCTACATTTTGACCAACAATGAATTTTGCTTTTGAAAGTGCGATATTGAATTTCTCTAAAACTTCTGATAGTAGAATTCCTTGCTCCATTGCTAACTCGGTAGAAATACCATGAATTCTTTCGGCATCATAAGGAATATTGAAACCTTCGGGCTTAACCAAATAATCTTGGTGCTCGATTAAATTTCCCATTTCGTCATGCAACTGCCAAGCAATTTGTATACAACGAGGCCAGTTATCGGTATCGGTAATAGGTGCCGACCAACTGCGAGGTAATCCTGTGGTTTCTGTATCGAAAATTAAGTACATCTATCTGATAATTAAGCTTTAGAAAAAATTAAAAGCTGATTTTGAATAAAAACAAAAATACATTTTAAGTTATTGAATGCCAATTTAAGTTATCAACAAAAACAAAAAACCATCTGAATTACTCCAGATGGTTTTTTTATTTTAATTAGCTGTTATTATTAAAATGTAGCTAAAGGTACTTTATAAAACCAACCTTCTGAAAAAGTAACAACATCTCCAAGTTCATCCACAACATTGAATTTAAATTTCCCAGTATATTTCCCGTCTAAAACTTCAGTAATCGTAATTTCTCCGTTACTTTGTTGCACATTAACTACTTTGAATTTAGCATTATTATTACCTCCTACAATAGTAATTAAATCACCAGCTCTATATCCATTACCTCTTGAAACTAAAGTAATAGAAGTAACCGCTCCATTAGTAGTTGTTGTTGCAACTCTAATACCAGAACCAGAACCACCAGTAGTTTGAGCCCCAGCCGCATTATTTGTATAACCACTACCCGGATTTTGAATAGCTGACAACTTGTATGCAGGACCAGAATAAACTCTAGAATCATACGATTTTGATAATTCAGGGCTGTCTAAATCATAAGATGCGAAGTCATTTGTATTAGCAGTTCCCAAAATATATGTCCCTACAGTAGCAGTACTTGTTTTCAACATTACAGTTTCATATTCTGTAAAAGCCGTAATCGTCAACGCTCCACCTGCGTCAATTGAAGCAGCAGAATAATTTGCTCTCCACGCATTATTGTTAAAATTAGCCTGAAAAGCAGGAGTATTAGTCTGAATATCTTCTTGACAAGAAGTAAATAAAACTGTAGCAGCTATTAAAGAAAGTAATTTTTTCATTTTATTTATCCTATATATTATAAGTAGGTAACAAAAATAACTTTTTTATTGAAACAAACACATTTTATCAGAAAAAATATTTTCAAACAACTTATACATTTGTATTGCAAAGTTTTATATATTTGCACCCTTAAATAACCGAGGTCGAGAACCTCAAATTAATCACAAGATTATGTCAGTAAAAATTAGATTACAAAGACACGGAAAAAAAGGGAAACCTTTTTATTGGGTTGTTGCAGCAGATGCAAGATCAAAAAGAGATGGTAAATTCTTAGAAAAAATCGGAACTTACAATCCAAACACTAACCCTGCAACTATCGATTTAAACATCGAAAAAGCTGCACAATGGTTACACAATGGTGCTCAGCCAACTGACACTGCAAGAGCAATTTTATCTTATACAGGTGCTTTATTAAAACACCACTTAGATGGAGGAGTTCGTAAAGGTGCTTTAACTCAAGAACAAGCTGATGCTAAATTAGCTACTTGGTTAGAAGAGAAAGCTGGTAAAGTTGATGCAAAAAAATCTGGTTTATCTAAAGCAGAGGCTGATGCAAAAGCAAAAGCATTTAAAGCAGAACAAGAAGCAAACGCAAAACGTATTGCTGCTCAAGCTGAGGCTGCAAAAGCTGCTGAAGCTACAGAAGAAGTTGCTGAAGAAGTAGTTGAGGCTGCTACTGAAGAAGCTCCTGCTGTTGAAGAAAACAACGAAGAAACTCAAGCATAATTTTATAGCGATTCCATGCGTAAAGAAGATTGTTTCTATTTAGGTAAAATCGCGAAAAAATTTAGTTTCAAAGGGGAAGTATTGGCGTATTTAGACACCGACGAACCCGAATTGTATCAAAATTTGGAATCAGTTTTTGTTGAAATCAACAAAAGTCTGGTTCCATTTTTTATTGAAAGTAGTTCGCTTCATAAAGAAAAATTCTTACGTATTCGTTTTGAAGACATTCAAACTGAAGAAGAAGCAGACGAAATCATGGGAAGCGAAATTTATCTTCCACTTTCTATGTTACCAAAATTAGAAGGAACTCAATTTTACTACCACGAAGTAATTGGATTTGATGTAATTGATACCCGTTTAGGAAATATTGGAAAAATTGCCGCTATTAATGATAGTGGTGCTCAACCTCTTTTTGAAATTGACAAAGACGGAACCGAAATTTTAATTCCGCTTATTGATGATTTCATCATTGCACTTGACAGAGCTAAGAAAACCATTACTTTAGAAACTCCTGAAGGTTTGGTTGATTTATATCTTGGATAATTCCAATGACTTTTACATTCAAACAATTTCACGTTAATCAAGATCGTTGTGCTATGAAAATTGGCACGGATGGTGTTTTACTTGGCGCTTGGACTCCGTTAATCAATAATCCCTATAATGTTTTGGATATTGGTGCTGGAACTGGGATTTTATCTTTAATGTTAGCCCAAAGAAGTAACGCTGAACAAATCGACGCCATTGAAATTGACGAAGACGCTTACGAACAATGTGTTGAAAATTTTGAAACTTCTCCTTGGAGTGATAAATTATTTTGTTTTCATGCGGGTTTAGATGAATTTGTAGACGAACCTGAAGATGAATACGATTTGATAATTTCCAATCCGCCTTTTTATACAGATGATTACAAATCGGATAACACTTCGAGAGATTTAGCGCGTTTTGAAGATGCTTTACCTTTTGAAGAATTGATTGAAGCAGCTGCTTTATTACTTTCGGATAATGGAATTTTTTCAGTGATTATTCCTTATAAAGAAGAAGAACGATTTGTTGCTATGTGTAAAGAATTGGATTTATTTCCTTTAAAAATTACACGTGTAAAAGGCACTCCAACATCGGAAATCAAAAGAAGTTTATTGGCTTTTTGCAGAATGGAACAAACTCCTTTAATTGATGAGTTAGTCATTGAAATTTCTAGACATAATTATACTTCGGAATATATCGAATTAACGAAGGATTTCTATTTGAAGATGTAGCCCTAGCCCAGATGGTAGTGGCATCCTTTTTGTTTTTCAAGCATTTCTTTTATAATGAAATAGCGATTTGTTTTTAGAATTCGATAAAACAAAAAGATAGAGCGGACAGCTGGAAAAAGCTTCTTAAAAAATTATAACACTTGTTCGTTGATTTGTTAAAAATCTTTACTTACTTTTGTGACTTTCAAATCAAAAACTATGAGACCAGACTTATTTCAATCTCCAGATTATTATTTATTAGACGAATTATTATCTGACGAACATAAAATGGTGCGTGATGCTGCACGTGCTTGGGTAAAAAAAGAAGTATCTCCAATTATTGAAGACTTCGCGCAAAGAGCAGAATTTCCAAAACAAATCGTAAAAGGTTTGGGAGAAATTGGTGGATTTGGTCCGTATATTCCAGTGGAATATGGTGGTGCTGGATTAGACCAAATTTCTTATGGATTAATCATGCAAGAAATTGAAAGAGGAGATTCGGGTGTACGTTCGACTTCATCTGTTCAGTCTTCATTGGTAATGTATCCAATTTGGAAATACGGAAATGAAGAACAAAGAATGAAATATTTACCAAAATTAGCTACTGGGGAATTCATTGGTTGTTTTGGTTTAACTGAGCCAGATTTTGGTTCAAATCCAGGTGGAATGGTAACTAATTTTAAAGATATGGGTGATCATTATCTTTTAAATGGTGCTAAAATGTGGATTTCGAATGCACCTTTTGCTGATATTGCAGTAGTTTGGGCTAAAAACGAAGAAGGAAGAATTCACGGTTTAATCGTGGAAAGAGGAATGGAAGGTTTCTCAACTCCTGAAACACACAATAAATGGTCGTTAAGAGCTTCTGCAACTGGAGAGCTTATTTTTGACAACGTAAAAGTTCCAAAAGAAAACTTATTACCAAACAAATCTGGATTAGGAGCACCACTAGGATGTTTAGATTCAGCACGTTATGGGATTGCTTGGGGAGCGATTGGAGCAGCAATGGATTGCTATGATACTGCTTTGAGATATTCAAAAGAAAGAATTCAGTTTGATAAACCAATTGGAGCTACTCAATTACAACAAAAGAAATTAGCTGAAATGATTACTGAAATCACTAAAGCGCAATTATTAACTTGGAGACTTGGAGTTTTACGTAACGAAGGAAAAGCTACTACAGCTCAAATTTCGATGGCAAAAAGAAACAACGTTGATATGGCGTTAACTATTGCTCGTGATGCACGTCAAATGCTAGGTGGAATGGGAATTACAGGTGAATATTCAATCATGAGACACATGATGAATTTAGAATCTGTAGTGACCTACGAAGGAACTCACGATATTCACTTGTTAATTACAGGTATGGATGTTACAGGTTTCCCTGCATTCAAATAATTGAACAATAGATAAAATTGATACAAAATGCTTCTCTTTTTAGGGAAGCATTTTTACATTTGTAGTGTACAGATTCGAAACCAAAAGAAGTTAGAATTTCGTATATAGAAATAAAAATTACCCTATGAATATTCAAACCATAAACCAATCGATTCAAAATCAGAAAGAACAATTATTAAATCATTCGTTATACAACAAAGTTAAAACGATTGACGATTTACATTGTTTCTTAGAAAACCACATTTATGCGGTTTGGGATTTTATGTCATTACTAAAAGCCTTGCAGAATAAACTAACTTGTACTACAACTCCGTGGTTACCCATTGGAAATCCTGAAATTCGTTATTTAATTAATGAAATTGTTATCGCCGAAGAAACCGATTTAACATTGGACGGAACGCGTCAAAGTCATTTTGAGATGTATTTGGATGCGATGACACAATGTGGTGCTTCAACAAATCAAATTAATGCGTTTTTGAAAAATGTAGAAGAAACGAAAAACATATTTGTATCGATAAAACAAAGTGATTTACATCCGAGTGTGAAAGCGTTTTTGGATTTTACTTTCCGTGTGATTGAACAAGGAAAACCACATGAAATTGCTGCTGCTTTTACTTTTGGACGAGAAGATCTGATTCCGAATATGTTTACTGAAATCTTGAAAAACTTTCAGCAAAACTTCCCAGAAACGGATTTACCAAAACTAATTTATTATTTCGAAAGACATATTGAATTAGACGCCGACGAGCACGGTCCAATGGCAATGCAAATGATTACTGAACTTTGTGGTGATTCTGAACAAAAATGGAAAGAAGTTCAAGAAGTTTCGATTACAGCTTTAGAAAAAAGAATCGGACTTTGGAATGCTATTGAAGAACAAGTGGAACATAAACATGAATTAGTATAATTTTACTTGTTGTTCTTCCAAATAAAACCATCTAGTAGATAGTGAGTAAATTGTGGAATCGTAAGTAATGGAACTAAAAGGAATTGCCAATTAAAAGCATTAATTCCTACATTAAAATTTTCGTTCCAAACAAAAATTTCCCACAAATATTCTTCGGTAAAAGCAATTCCGATTAGAATTAAAACGAAGAAAATGACTCCTTTACTGTTTTTAAAATGAAATAATTCGCCCATTTCTTCTTTAGGTTTTGAATCGATTTCTTTTAAATATATTAATGCCATGTAAGGAATTCCGTGAGAAACTACATTTAAAAGTGTAAAAACTAAATCATTATTAAAATATACAATTCCAAAAAACCATGATAGTAAAGTTCCAATAATTATCAGGTTTTTTGGAATATTAAAATAGCTGATTTTCAAATAAAGATAAAGTGTTCGACATAAATAATATGCCACAACAAGAACATAAATTACAGTTGAAACTTGAATTAAAAACTGGCTTTCGTATCTAAAAAACTCTTTTTCTACAAACCAATTAAAAGCTCTTGGCGAAGAAAAAAACCAATACAACATAGGATAAATAGTTGCTGTGTAGATTATTAATGCATCTGAATATCGATTAATTTTTGTTTTTTCTTCTTTTCTTGCATACAACCTAACAAATCCATATTGCTGTCTAATAAAATGAAAAACAGCCACATAAGCTAAAACTGACCAAAAAACAGAACTTCCAAAACCAAATAAAAACAAACCTATTAGTAAACAAATTATTGGCAATCCAATGTACAGTTTTTTTCTCCTTTGAAATTCTGATTTTACAAAGTAAGTTTTGAAGAGAGTCGCATAAACGTGCGCCACATCAATAAAAACAATCAAAAACAACCAAGTGTAAAAGGAGTAATCTTCTTGAATTTGCGACAACCAATCCTGGAAAACAAATACAATTCCCAAAACAAAAAATGCTGGAAAAAGTATCAACCAAAAATCGGTTTTTGATTTATGAATCCAAGGTTGTTCCATCTACAATATTATTAACTACATTAATTCCTTGATGAAAAGCTTCTTCAAAAATAGAAATTCCAGCTAAATCACTGTGGGCGAAAAATATTTTATTTTCTATATTTTTTGAAGCTTCTTTGAGCGATTTACTTTTTAAAAAATTAGGAACAGGACTTATCATTCCGTGACCAATTCTGTGAATTTCAATCGTACTTATATATTGATCTATATCAGGATGTGCTATTTTTAAATCGGATAAGACTAATTCTTTCCAATGTTCGATTGGTCTTTTTAACAACTCTTTTCTATCTTTCTTTATGTCATTTGAACTAAAGCTGTAATAATATGTAATGACCTTTTTATCAATAATTTGCTCCAAATTTTGATGTTGATTATAAACGTATCCAAGACCTTTTGCTTTGTAAATTACATTATCCCAAGACAGAGGAAAACTTCCATTATCTGGAATATCGGTCAATGTGATAGAAGCCGTAAACCAAGGGGCGTAATGAAAATTATTTGCCGTATTTTTTCTTTCAGAAACCAAATACTTTGTGATATATTGTGGTGTGGCCAAAATTACTTTTTCGGCTAAAATAGTTATTGATTCATTAGATTTAGCATTAAAAACTAACACTTTAACTCCATCTGAATTAAGTTGGATATCATATACTAAATGATTTTTCAATACTTTATTTTCAATAGCTGATTTTAAATGTTTTACCAATCTACCATTCCCTTCTGGCCAAGTTAAGACCGTATCGTCATATTTTTTGTTTTCGTGTTTTCTAGCAGCAAAATAGTGAATCCCAGCCCAAGCCGAAACAAATTCGATTCCTAGACCAAAATCATCTTTACAACAATAATCTACATATTCTAAAATTTCTTCCGCAATGAAATTATTGTCTAACAACCATTTTTTCATCGTTATTTCATCCAGTGAATTTAAAGATTCATCCGAGGAGCAAAAAGACATTGGAATATCAAAAAAGTACTTTTTATCATTACCTTTTCTCTCACGAAACTCAGTCATTTTTTGAAGAAACAAATCTATTTGATTATCAACTTCTTTGGAGTTTCCATATCTTGGAATTAAATCCGTTTGCCAAGAATTACGAATAAATAATCGTTCGTTTGGATCAAAGCACAATTGCGTTTCATCAAAAACAGGTAAATTATCTTTGTAAGATACTATGATTTTTGATTCTTCTAAAAAGTTTAAAAGTTCTTTATCTCTTACATTAGGTAAAGGTAAATAATGTGCTGCTAAAGGAAATTTAGAATACTGATTTTCTCCATTTGCAGAATTTCCGCCTAATTTATTTTCTAGTTCTAAAACTAAAAAATCTTCAATTCCTTTTTTCTTAAATTGTCGCGCTGCTGAAAGTCCAGTAATACCACCACCAACAATTAAATAAGGGATTTGAATTTCTTTCGTTGGTTTTGGAAAATTCTTCAACCACAGTCGATGTCCTAAAATATGATTGGTTCCAGTAAGTTTTAGTGTAATTTCAATTAATTTATCTTTGCAAGAAACCAACAAACTGGGTACGGCAGCTATAATGGATAAAGCTGCTATTCTTTTGATAAAGGTTCTTCGTGAATTATAATTTCCCCCACTCTTCATCAAAATAGCGTACTAAAATTTGGTTATCCAATCGATTTACTTCAATGTCACTAGCTTTCATATCATTTGTAAATTGATTCAATGAATTGTATTGGTAATTATAAAAACGAAGGTTTTTGACTTTTCTATTTACGGAATTAAAATCAAAACTTGGGTTGTTTGAAGTAATGGTAAAACCCCATTCGCCAAAAGATGGCACATAAACATGATAAGCATCTGTATTTGAAAAAGACGTCTTTACAGTTTTATTGATGCACCAAAATGATTTAGGTGCAAAATAAGGCGAAGTTGTTTGAATCACTACAACAGCATTTGGTGCTAAAATTTTGGAAAGCGATTGATAAAAATTAACCGAATATAATTTTCCCAAACTATAATTGGATGGGTCAGGAAAATCAATTATTACAACATTATATTTTTTTTGAGCTTCTTTAACCCAAAGAAAAGCATCATTGTTAAAAACGCTTACTTTCTTATTTTCAAAGGAATGATTATTCAAATTTTTAAGTACAGGATTGGTTTTAAATAATTTGGTCATTCCGTCATCTAAATCTACTAACGTAATTTTTTTTACGTCATCGTATTTTAAAATTTCCCTCACTGCCAAACCGTCTCCACCACCAAGAACTAAAACCTCTTCAACAGAGTTTGCACTTGACATAGCAGGATGTACCAATGCTTCATGATAACGATATTCGTCGGCTGAACTGAATTGTAAATTATTATTCAAATACAATTTATAGTCATTTTTCAAATGCGTCAACACGATTCGTTGGTATGAAG
This sequence comes from Flavobacterium sasangense DSM 21067, assembly GCF_000686885.1. Taxonomy (GTDB): domain Bacteria; phylum Bacteroidota; class Bacteroidia; order Flavobacteriales; family Flavobacteriaceae; genus Flavobacterium; species Flavobacterium sasangense. The sequence continues at coordinate 327,052 of NZ_JMLU01000001.1, forward strand.
TGGTTTTTGTAAAAACAATATTCTCACCATATAATTTCTCTTCAGAAAAAGAGAGAATTTTTTCGGAAAAAATGAAAAACCCTACTAAAATTAGAAAAGAGATTATCGCTTTAGCTTTCAAAAAATACACTTTCTTGATTTCTTTTTCCAATATAAAACAAAGCGCAATAGCAACACTTAGATTAATCATTCCAAAAAACAAGGAAGTTCTTATAATTCCTAATTGCGGAATAAAAACCAAAGGAAATAATACTGAAGCAAGTAAAGCACCAATATAATCAAAGGTAAAAACGTTAGAAACCAAGTCGCTAAACTTTACTCTATCTTTAAGAATATTCATTAAAAGCGGAATTTCTAATCCGACTAAACAGCCTGTAATGAATACTAAAAAATAAAGAATAAATTGAAAGTAAGCCACTTTTTCAAAAAGCAAGAATAATATAACCGAACTTAATCCGCCAACAATTCCAACTACGATTTCAATTTCGATAAAGGTATTGAGTTGATTTCTTTTGATAAATTTTGCAAAATATGAGCCTATTCCCATAGAAAATAAATATACTCCTATGATGAATGAAAATTGCTTTACAGAATCTCCCAAAAGATAACTCGCTAACGTTCCCGCGACTAATTCATAAATTAAGCCACAAGTTGCGATAACAAAAACTGCAAATAGTAATAGGTATTCAAACCTAAAAAATTTACCCATGAATTGCTGCGCTAATAATAAGAGAAATTCCGATAATTAATGCTGCAAAAACGATAGCCAGTGCCGTGTTTTTATTTTGAACAATTTCTTTCCATGTGTTTTCTGGTGTTATTTTTTCAATTATATAATAACTGATTATTAAAACAACAACTCCAACAACTGAGAAAATTAACGCATTTATTATGCCTTTTAATGCAATATATTCCATATTAAATTATTTATGATAAAATCGATTTACTGTACTATGTCCACTAGAACCTCCTGAATTATATTTTTCTGTAGATTCGCAATCACAAATTCTACTTCCTGTGAAGGAATATCCTAAAAATAGCATATAAACAAAAAGTCCAAATGCTATAGCCCATTTATTATCTTTTATAAACTGTGTCATATTATTCTTCATAAGGTGTGAAATCACTATTTTCCCATCTTCTTTGTTCGAAATTTTTCTTAAAATAGAAAATTATTGCAAATATTCCACCTAGAAAAACTAAACTCAGCATAAAGTTCCAAACCGAAGATTCGTTCCAAACGGCTTTTATATTCATGTTTTGATTAGAAGTGTCCGTATCTTGTTTTGAAGGTATTATTACCAAGTGATACTTTCCTTGAGCCACACCACAAAAATTAAAAGTCGTACTTGTACTTCCTTCTGTCCAACTTTCTCCATCAGTATAACCACTGTAGTATTCTATATCTTTTTGAGCGTATTCTTCTTCATTAGTTGTTTCATTCACTAAAGAAACTTGAGCGTTTGCCCATGAATTGTTTACATCAGAACTGGCTGAAACAATCAAAGGTGCTGGGCTTCCTTTTAATTCAAAAGAAGACGAAATGAATTCTTTATTTTTAAATTCTTCAAAATTCAAAGACGTATACAACACGTTTTTCTCCGTTCTACCAATATTAAAAAAGATATAAGTGGCTAAAATTAATATCGCAAATGACACAAAAACAAGAAGTGTGTTATAAATATTAAATAAAAATGGCTGAACAAGTCCTACTCCTGATTTATAAGGAAGTTGCGACACATTAAAGATCTTTTTTACTTCATTTGAAGAAAAATGCTTTCCTAAATAAGTTGTATCATCCTTATCAAATTCCTCAATAGAAATTATAAATGGCGGATTAATGTATTCAACCATTTTAACTGGCCTATTGCTTATTTCAAATTCATAAAAACCATAAACTCTTGCAACAAAAGCATCAGTATATTCATAAAGATTATAGGATATTTCTTTGTGTGTAAGTTTTTTATATTTACGAGAAACATCATACGATTCTGGAACTTCTTCCAATAAAATCCAATGTCCATCTGTTTCAGAAAGATATTTTACTTTACCCGATTTTGACATTAATGTATATTCACGCCAATAATAAATAGCATGAGCTCTTTTTATAATTAATCCAACAATTTCATAAGTTTCTCCATCAATGATTCCTTTTGTCCCAATCTTTAGAATGGTATCTTTAGGATTATAATCGTATGACTTTTCAAATTTTAACTTCGAATTATCGTAGGAAAAAAAACTATTACAATGCGAACAACCAAAGCTTTTAATTTCAAAACTTGATTCAATAGCTGTACTTTGATTACATTTAGGACAAGTAAACTCCATAATTATCTTTCCACTTCTATTTGTTTAACAATACTTGCTTCAAAATAAGCTATAAAATCTTTTGCAACACTTCTAACTTTATTAGAATTATCTTGGGAATAATTACAGAGATAAACATCCATAGTTAACGTATTAATTTCTGGCCAGGTATGAATACAAATATGAGATTCTTTTAAACAATAAGCAATCGTAAAACTTCCGTTTTCAAAAACAAATGAAGTATTTCCAACTTTTTCTAATTGGTTTTGAACCAAAAGTTTGTCGGTAAAAGACACAAAACCTAATAAATCTATTAATTTATTACTATTTGAAACCTCGAGCGTTAATAATTGATGTAATCCTAAAAGATTGCTTTGTTTTTCCATTATTTAAAAGTAAACCTATTCTTTATACGTTTCATTTCTACAAATGTTACAATAAAAAATAAAAAAAGCGAGAAAAATCTCGCTTTATTGTTCTGGTGCTATTTCAATTTCTAAGCCTTCTAAATCTTCTGTGATTGGAATTTGACAACCTAACCGTGAATTATCCTTTACGTGATAGGCTTCCCAAAGCATCGCTTCCTCATCTGGGTTGCGTTCTAAAGAAACTACATCATTTAAAATATAACACTGACAAGAGGCGCACATAGCCATTCCTCCACAAACACCAACGGTTCCCTCTTCGGCTAATTCATAAGAACGAATTAACTCCATAATGTTCATGTTCATGTCGGTTGGAGCTAACACTTCATGTTTAACTCCGTTTCTGTCGGTTATAAAAATGGTTACGTCTTGTGGCATGCTATTTCAAATAATTTATGATATATTCTTTATAATATAAGTGCTTCTTGCTTTGATTTTTAAACTTTTCTAACAATTCTTTATTATCAGAAATTATATTTTTAACAACTGCATTTGTCAGTTTCTTAACTTCAGCAGTTTGAAGATCAAGCACTTTCTCAACTCGTGTCACCATATAAATATCCATAACTTGAGCAGACTCAGTAGAATAAAAATAACACAATTTATTAACGAATTCTAATTTATAAAAAGCATAATCATTAATCTTTGACTTATAACCATCAACGATATATATATTTTTACCATCAGAAAAACCAAATACCTTTCCAATACTTTTTACTTCTTCTTTTTCAACATCTTGAAAATACACTTTCAAATATTCAAAAGAAAAATTAGTATTGTATTTTACATTGTGAGATTTAATTTCTCCAGCCAATTTCTGAGATGGATTATTATCCCTAAACTCTTCAAAACTTTTATAAATTCCGGGTTTTATCAAAGTATCTGATAAAATTGGAAATTGAGCAAAAGAACAAATACTTATAAAAAAGAAAAGAATTGTAATTAAATTTCTCATATTAATCAATTGATTTTACAACGGCTTTTTCTGCTTCTTTTCTTGTCCCATCAAAACCATCTACTCCTGAAACGGTGGTGTATTTCAATACGTAACGTTTTCCTGGATTGATTCTGTTGTAAACACTTTGGCACATTAAAGTAGCTTCGTGGAAACCACATAAAATCAGTTTTAATTTTCCTGGATAGATATTTACGTCACCAATAGCGTAAATTCCGTCGATATTGGTTTGATAATCTAACGCGTTATTTACTTTTATGGCGTTCTTTTCGATTTCCAATCCCCAGTTAGCAATTGGTCCTAATTTTGGCGTTAATCCGAAAAGTGGAATAAAATAATCACATTCTGCTTTCATTCTGGCTCCGTTAACTTCAATATCAACAGCGGTAATTCTTTCACTACCATTAAACCCAACAACTTCTGCAGGAGTAACTAATTTAATTTTTCCAGCGTTCTTTAATTCTTGTACTTTTTCAACTGAATCTAAAGCACCTCGAAATTCGTTTCTTCTGTGTACCAATGTTACTGAATTTGCAACATTGGACAAGAAAATACTCCAATCTAAAGCCGAGTCACCTCCACCTGCGATAACGATATTTTTTCCACGATATTTTTCTGGATCTTTTACAAAGTAATCTACTCCACGATCTTCTTTTTCGTAGAATTCGATATCTTTTAAAATAGGTTTTCTTGGCTCAAAAGTTCCTAAACCGCCTGCAATAGCTACTGCTTTTGCATGATGCTCTGTTCCTTCATTAGTGGTTACTATAAAAGTTCCGTCTTCTAATTTTTGGATGGTTTCTGCTGTTTCTCCTAAAGTAAATCCAGGTTGAAACTGTTTGATTTGTTCCATCAAATTATTCACTAGTTCTCCAGCTAAAACTGAAGGATAACCAGGAATATCGAAGATTGGTTTTTTAGGATACAATTCTGCTAATTGCCCGCCAGGTTGTGGCAAAGCATCAATGATATGACATTTAAGTTGTAAAAGTCCTGCTTCGAAAACGGCAAAAAGTCCCGTAGGACCAGCACCGATTATAAGAATATCTGTTTGAATCATTTTTTTAATTTTGAAAGTAGCAAAGTAACAAACTAGTATAATGTAGAAATATGATTTATGTCATACTATTGCTTTACTAGGCAATATTTTCTACCGTTTCAATTTGAGGCACGTATTTTTTAATTGTTGTTTCCACACCAGCTTTCATGGTGCTGATACTTAAGCTACAATTCGTACACGCTCCTTCTAAACGAACTTTTACATGTTTGTCTTCAATAATTTCTACTAATGAGATGTTTCCACCATCTGAATTCAAAAACGGACGAATTTCGTCTAGTGCTTTTTCAACATTCTCCTTTATTTCTAGTGTAGTCATATTTTTGATGTGTCAATTTTTCAATGTGTCGATGTATCAATATGTTTCAATTTCTAAATTGGCTAATTGACATATAGACTAATTGATAATTATTTTTTTACAGCAGAACAACCTGCCATTGTTGTTATTTTGATAGCTTCTGTTGGTGGTAATGTTTCGTTACGATTTACCGTTTCTTGCACTACATTTCTTGTAATATTTTCGAAAACACCTTCTAAAACTGAAGCCGTTTGCAATGCTGCTGGGCGACCGTAATCTCCTGCCTCACGAATACTTTGTACTAATGGCACTTCTCCTAATAAAGGTACTTGTAAATCTTCTGCTAAGTTTTTAGCACCTTCCTTACCAAAGATATAATATTTATTTTCAGGAAGTTCTTCTGGAGTGAAATATGCCATGTTTTCGATAATTCCTAAAACCGGAACATTAATCGATTCTGACATAAACATTGAAACCCCTTTTTTAGCATCAGCTAGAGCAACTGCTTGTGGCGTACTTACTACAACAGCTCCTGTAATTGGCAACGATTGCATAATTGATAAGTGAATATCCCCTGTTCCTGGTGGTAAATCGATTAACATGAAATCTAATTCTCCCCAGTTGGCATCAAAAATCATTTGGTTTAATGCTTTGGCTGCCATTGGACCTCTCCAAATCACCGCTTGATCTGGTTTTGTGAAAAATCCGATAGATAGAATTTCTACTCCATAACTTGCAACAGGTTGCATTTTTGATTTTCCATCTACCTCAACTGAAATAGGTTTCGAATTTTCAACATCAAACATTATGGGCATTGAAGGTCCATAAATATCAGCATCTAAAACCCCAACTTTGAATCCCATTTTAGCTAATGAAACAGCTAAATTTGCTGTAATTGTAGATTTACCAACACCACCTTTTCCTGAAGCAACTGCAATAATATTTGAAATTCCAGGGATTTGTTTTCCGCGAATCAAATTAGGATTTTCTGGTTTTTCTGGTGCTTCTACTTTGATGTTTACTTTTACTTTCGCTTTTTCGTATACTTTCTCGTGAATTACCTTGATAATATCTACTTCAGCACGTTTTTTAATATGCAAAGCAGGTGTTGATAAAAGTAAATCTACTACAACCTCATCGCCGAAAGTAATTACATTTTGAACTGCACCACTTTCCACCATATTTTTTCCTTCACCAGCTACCGAAATAGTTTCTAATGCAGCTAAAATTTCTTTTCTATCTAATTTCATTTTTTTAAATTTTTAACAAATCAGTTTAAAGCAGAATAATTTACGTTTTTATTCAGACTGATTTTAGATTGCAAAGATAATAAGAAGTTTAGGAGTTTAAAAGTTTAGATGTTTAAAGTTTTCTTATAATTGAATTGTTAAAATTTATTGTGTACTGAATATTAATTGTATTCACAAAAAAATCAAATATTTTTCCGAAAACTAAAAATTTGGCTCCCAAAAATGTTTGTCAAAATCGATAATTTGATTATCTATCACTTTTATTCCTTCGTTTTCTAAAAGTTGTTGCATCAGATTTGTGCCTTCAAAATGATGTTTTCCAGAAAGCATTCCAATTCTATTTACAACGCGATGCGCTGGGACATCTTCTAAATTGTGAGAAGCATTCATAGCCCAACCCACCATTCGTGCTGAACGTGCTGCACCAAGTGCTTTTGCAATGGTGCCATAAGAAGTTACCTTCCCTTCGGGAATTTGGCGAACGATTTCATAAACGCGTTCAAAAAAGTTGTCGTTATTTGATTTTAATTTCGTCAAAAAATTAAAAAAACATTTTATAAAGTGATGAAACTGCAACAATCCCTGTTAGTGTTGCAATTAAAAAATTTATGTTCTGAACTATAAAAGTAAGTTTATGTTCGATTTTCTTGAAGAATTTGGCATATAAATAAAACACAAAATAAGTTCCTGAAGCTGCTGCTAATGAAAACAAAAGAATTGAAACAATATCATATTGAAACAATTCTTTTGAAGACATCATTAAAGTAGTTAGCGCATACCAAGGAATTGCAAACATATTAAAGGAAGATAACGCCATTCCATAAAGGAAACGATTTCTTTTTTTATCGATCTTCACTTCAATTTCTTTTTTCTTTTTGGCATTGAATCCCATTATGGTAAAAGCAATGGTTAACCCAATGAAAATAAAAGTTCCTATTTTTTTCAATCCTTCACTGAAAACTGGATTCGCATCTAAGAATTTTGCAAAATACGTCCCCAAAAAACTTTGGATAAAAACCACTACAACTGCTCCTAAAGCAAAATTTAAGGCTTGTTTTTGACTTTCTTTGATGCTGATTTTAGCAATCGTCATATTCAACATACCTGGAATAATGATACCGCCAATGGAAATTATCAAACCTAAAAAAATAGCTAAAAGAAATGTCATAAATTGATTTTTATCAAAATTAAGGAAGAATATTGAAATGAATGTAACAAAAATTACTTAATTCGGAACTTGATATAGGTAATAGGTTTGTTTACTTCCAAATACTGACTTTCGTAAAACGTTTGAATTCCGGTCACTTCAGCTGGTGCTCCTTCGTTTTTGTAAATATTGTGATTCGCATAGATTACTTCATGACCCAAACCATGTAACAACCCTAATGTATAACCATGCATAAATTCTGAATCGGTTTTTAAATGCATCAATCCGCTTGGCTTTAGGATTTTTTTGTAGCGTTCTAAAAACTCCGCATTGGTCATTCTGTGCTTCGTTCTTTTGTATTTGATTTGTGGATCTGGGAAAGTAATCCAAATTTCAGACACTTCATTTTCAGCGAAAATATGATTGATTAACTCGATTTGCGTTCTTACAAAAGCTACGTTATTCATACACGATTCTACCGCAGTTTTTGCACCACGCCAAAATCTCGCTCCTTTGATATCAATTCCAATGAAGTTTTTTTCTGGAAATCTTTCGGCTAACCCAACAGAGTATTCACCTTTTCCACAACCTAATTCTAATACAATTGGGTTATCGTTTTTAAAGAATTCACTATTCCATTTACCTCTTAACGGAAATTCATTCCCTACAACTTCTTCTCTTGTTGGTTGAAAAACATTAGAAAACGTTTCGTTCTCACTGAATCTTTTTAATTTATTTTTACTTCCCACTTCTAAATAATTTTGGGCAAAATTAATCAAATAATTAGCAACACAAATAAACTTTTAATAATGTTTCAATAACCTTAACATTAGATACGTTTTCGTTTTTTGCATAAAACTTTTATTTTGAAGAAACGTAAAGTTGAAGTGGCTGTTATTTCCGATGTTCATCTTGGAACGTATGGTTGCCATGCGAAAGAATTATTGGATTATTTATCTTCGATAAAACCTAAAATTTTAATTCTAAATGGCGATATTATTGATATTTGGCAATTTAGAAAATCCTATTTTCCATCGAAACACTTAGAAGTAATTAAGAAAATTATTTCTATGAGTACCAAAGGTACAAAAGTGTACTACATTACCGGAAATCACGATGAATTTCTTAGAAAATTTACCGATTTACATATGGGAAACATCAGTTTAATTGATAAACTCGTATTAGAATTAGACCATAAAAGAGCTTGGATTTTTCATGGTGATGTTTTTGATGCTTCGATTACTCAAGCAAAATGGTTAGCAAAATTAGGCGGTTGGGGTTACGACATCCTCATTTTAATTAACCGATTTATCAATTGGGTTTTAGCCCGATTTAACAAAGAACCGTATTCGCTTTCTAAGAAAATTAAAAACAATGTAAAATCTGCTGTTAAATTTATCACTAACTTTGAAAATGTTTGTGTGGAATTGGCGATAGAAAACGACTACGATTATGTAATTTGCGGGCATATTCACGAGCCCAAAATTGAGTTTATGGAAAATGAAAAAGGAGAAGTTTTCTATTTGAATTCGGGCGATTGGGTAGAAAATTTAACCGCATTAGAATACAACAACAAAAAGTGGAAATTATACCAACACGATAGAAATTTTAGTTCGGAAGAAAATGAGTATAATTTTGAAGATGAAAATAAATTAGCCGAACAATTTATTGCGGTTTTGAAAAAGTAATGAAGAAAAAAATACTTATTGCGCCACTCAATTGGGGTTTAGGACATGCCACAAGATGTATTCCTATTATAAAAGCATTGGAAGAAAATGGTTTTGAACCCATTATTGCTTCTGACGGAGTAGCTTTAGCTTTGTTGAAAAAAGAATTCCCAAATCTTTTGAGTATTGAATTGCCTGCCTACAACATTCAATATGCAGAAAAAGGCAAAAACTTTAAGTGGAAATTAGCGCTTCAAATGCCAAAAATGATGTTGGCCATCAAAAAAGAGAAATCAAAAATCAATAAGATTATCGAAAACTATGAAATTGATGGAATTATTAGCGATAATCGATTGGGTGTTTATTCTTCAAAAGTCCCTTCGGTTTTCATTACACATCAATTGAATGTACTTTCTGGAAAAACCTCTTGGTTGACTACCAAATTGCATTCGCGTTATATTTCTAAATTTGATGCTTGCTGGGTTCCTGATGTAGCTGGCGCGGAAAATTTATCAGGAAAATTAGGTCATCCCGAAAAAATAGTGGATAAAATCAATTACATTGGACCTTTAAGTCGAATTGAAAAAAAATCACTCCCAATCAAGTACGATATTATGGTTTTATTATCAGGACCAGAACCACAGCGTACTTTATTGGAAAAGAAACTTATCAAAGAATTAGAAAACAGTTCAAAGGAAATTCTTTTTGTAAAAGGTATTGTGGAATCGCAACAACAAATGGAGAAAGTAAATTCGATTACCTATTACAATTTCATGAATTCGGAACAATTAAGTACCGCTTTTAACGAAAGTGAATTTATAGTTTGTCGTTCGGGTTATACAACGGTTATGGATTTGGCAAAATTGGAGAAAAAAGCATTTTTTATTCCGACGCCTGGGCAATACGAACAAGAATATTTGGCTAAAAAGTTTAAATCGGAAATTGTGGCTCCAAGTTGCAAGCAAGAGAAATTCAAAGCTTCCAAATTAGAAAAAATTCACTTTTACAAAGGATTTAAGGATTTTTCGGTTGACCCGAATTGGAAAGAATTATTTCGTCTTTTCCAAAGTAAATGAAAATTCTGAACCAACTCCGATTTGACTTTCTACATAGATTTTTTCATCGTGACCTTCAATGATGTGTTTCACGATAGCTAATCCTAAACCTGAACCGCCTTCGCTTCTTGCACCACTTTTATCTACTCGGTAAAAACGTTCAAATAAACGTGGAATGTTTTGTTTTTCGATACCTTCACCGTTATCGGTAATTCTTATGATGACTTTATTTTTGGTTAAATCTTCTATTCCTACTTCAGTTGTTCCCCCTTTTTTACCGTATTTGATAGAATTTACTACCAAGTTCGTCACTACTTGTTGGATTTTCTCTTGATCGGCCATTACCCAAATTGGTTTAGCGTATTTGGTGTCAAAAGTCAAGGTAATGTTTTTGTTTGCGGCTTTCATTTCGAACAAATCAAATACATTCTGAATTACCTCAACAATATTAAAACGAGTTACGTCTAGATTAATTTCACCAACTTCTAATTTGGTAATCATATCTAAATCTTTCACGATGTAAATCAAACGTTCCACTCCTTTTTCGGCACGTTCTAGATATTTCGTTCGGATATTTTTGTCTTCCATCGCGCCATCAAGAAGCGTAAGCAAATAACCTTGAATCGTAAAAAGTGGTGTTTTTAATTCGTGCGAAACGTTTCCTAAAAATTCTTTTCGGTATTCTTCTCTAATTTTTAAGGTTTCGATTTCTAATTTTTTATCTCGGGCAAACTTTTTTACTTCTTTCGTCAACGTTGCCATATCGGTTGTCACAGGTTGATTTACATAAGAAGTAGTTTCTAAAAGCGAAACGTCGTCATAAATTTTCTTTACTCTTTTATAGATAAAATGCTCCACTCTAAATTGAATTAAAAAGAATGTCGCCGCATAAAAAATTAGCGAAAAACCTAAAACAACCAGTAAATTTAATGACTGAACAAAATAATGATATAAAAAAATAGTCGCTAAAAAGAACAAGGTTACGTATAACGATGACTTTAAAGCGAACTTATAAGATTTTTTAAATTTTAATTGCATTAAAATTCGATTTTATATCCCACTCCTTTAATGGTTTTAAAGAAGCTATCTCCAATTTTTTCTCTTAATTTTCTGATGTGAACATCGATGGTTCTTCCACCCACTACTACTTCGTTACCCCAAACTTTGTCTAAAATTTCTTCGCGAGTAAATACTTTTCCCGGTTTTGTAGCTAGTAAATAGAACAATTCAAATTCTTTACGAGGCAAGATAATTTCTTCACCATCTTTAATGATTTTGTATTCTTCTCTGTTGATTTCGATATTACCTACTGTTAAAGTTGTAGTTGACGAAACGCCTTCTACTCCTTTCAATCTTCTTAACAATGCTTGCACTTTACTTACCAAAACTTTTGGTTTGATTGGTTTTGCAATGTAATCATCAGCCCCAGCATCAAAACCTGCTACTTGCGAATAATCTTCGGAACGAGCAGTTAAAAAAGTAATAATCGTATCTTGAAGTTCTGGAATTTTTCTGATGTTTTCACAAGCTTCCATTCCGTCCATTTCGGGCATCATTACATCCATAATTATTAAATGAGGGTGCTCTTTCTTTGCTTTTGCGATAGCTTCTTTTCCATTAGAAGCCGTAACAATTTGATAGCCTTCTTGAGAAAGATTATATCCAACAATTTCTAAGATATCTTGCTCATCATCAACCAATAAGATCTTAATGTCTTTTTTCTTCATTACAAAATTTGTTATGTTTTGGTTTGTAAAGGTAAAGATAAAATAAAATGTTCAAAGGAGTTTACAATTATTTAATCTATTAACAATTCGGTAACGCATTCACAACTAATTCATAACAGGCAAGTAACTTTACTATAACACTCTGGCAGTTCCTTTGCACCAAAATTTAACAACACAAAATGAAACTACGTTATCTATTATTATCATTATTCTTTTCAGTAGCAATGTTTGCTCAAAATGGAACTGTAACTGGAACTATTTTAGATAAAGAATTTAACAACGAACCTTTACCTTTTGCTAACATAGTAATTAAAGGAACAAAACAAGGAACTTCTACAGATGAAAATGGTAAATATTCCATTTCATTAAAACCAGGAAATTATACTTTAGTAATTGGATATTTAGGATACGAAACTAAAGAAATACCATTTACCTTAAAAGCCAATGAGAAAAAAGTAATCAATCACACTTTAGAAGCTAGTGGCGTTCAGTTAGCTGATATTGAAATTATTCAAGTGGTTTCTAAAGAAAAAGAAAGTGCTTTATTACAAGAACAACAAAAAGCAGTTGAGATCAAACAAAGTATTGGTGCTGAAGAAATTTCTAAAAAAGGAATTGGAGATGTAGCAGCAGCAGTTGCAAAAACATCGGGTATTTCTAAACAAGAGGGTTCAAGCGATATTTTTGTTAGAGGTTTAGGTGATCGATACAATTCTACTACAATGAATGGATTACCATTACCATCAAATAATCCTTCTACTAAAAATATGTCTTTAGATGTTTTCTCAACTGACATTGTGGAATACATTGGAATTGATAAAACATTCAATTATAAAAACTATGGAGACTTTGCAGGAGCAAACGTTGATATTGTTTCTAAAACATACAAAGGAAGCGGAATGATTGAAGTAGGAAGTGGTATGAATGCAAATTCAAATGCAATTTCACAAAACAAATTTTATTTGCAAGACGGACCAAGTTTTAATGGTTTTAGTAATCAACCTATACCAAATAATCCATTAGCTAGTTATAATTTTACTACAAGTTGGGACAAACAAGCTGCAACTCCAATAGGAAGTTCATTTTACTTAAGAGGAGGCGATTCTTACTCAGTAGGTTCTAACGGGAAATTAAGCTTCTTTTTAAACACTTCATTTGATAATAATTATAATTACAAAGAAGGTGTAAGAAGAGGTGGTGTTGAAGCTAGTCAAGGTGTAGCTTATAAAGATTTATTTAGAAAAGCATATGAATACCAAACAAGTTCAAATGCTATGGCTAATATTAACTATAAAATAAACAGTAATCATAACATCAAATTAAATACGATGTATATTAATTCTACATCTCAAAAACACGAAGAGTTTACAGGTGTAATTGATATTTTTGATGCAGCTCCTAATGGCGGAGGATATTTAACACGTTCAACATTTGAAAGAACTTCATTACTTATTAATCAGTTATTAGGTAATCACACTTTGAGTAATCGTATCAACTTTGATTGGGGACTTTCATACAACATGATGACAAACGTAATTCCTGATCGTATGCAAAACACATTCGTACCATCAGATAATGACAACCCAACAACATCTCCACTAATTGTTTCAAACTTAAACAAATCGGATAATCATAGATATTTTCAAGAAATGACTGATGATGAATTAGCTGGGAATTTTACTTTGTCATATAAATTTGGGAAAACAGCTGAAGACAAATATAAAGGGAAATTTATCGCAGGATATAGCGCCAGATATAAAGAAATTAATTTTGATGCAACTCAATTTAACTTCAAAATTAACTCGCAACAAATTATAGATTTGAATAACATTGATGGATATTTTAATCAAAATAGCTTCAATTTAGGATATTTCGATATTCAAACATTTAGAGGTGGTTTAAGTGCTCCAAATGCATTAGATCCTCAAAATTTTAATGGTCAACAAATTATTTCTGCAGGTTTTGGAGCTATTGAATATCAGTTTACACCAAAATTATTCGTAATTGCTGGTTTCCGTTCTGAATATATTATCCAAGATATTTTTTACAGCACTTCATTAAAGTCTGGGAAAAAATTATCTGATACCATGGAATATTTACCTTCATTAACTGCAAAATATGAAATAAGCGAAAAACAAAATATAAAATTTGCAGCTAGTAAAACTTATACTTTACCTCAGTTTAAAGAAAGAGCACCTTTCTTATTTGAAGAAGTAGGACAAAGTTTCTTTGGAAATGAAAACTTATACAACTCTACTGATTATAACTTTGATCTAAAATGGGAAATGTATCCTAAAAATGGTGAAGTTATATCATTTACAGGATTTGGTAAATATATTCAAAACCCAATCAATCAAGTTACAGTTGCTTCTGCTACAAATGATATTTCTTGGGTAAATACAGGAGAAAAAGCAATCGGTTTAGGGATTGAAGGGGAATGGAGAAAAAACATTATTTCAAGAGAAAATAGTACAACAGGTGAAAAAACTAATTTAGGTTTTGGATTAAATGTTTCTTATTTATTTACTAATCAAGATTTAGATACTCAAAAAGTAATTGAAGAAAATCCAGGAATTAGTGTGGCATTTACAAATAAAGATTCAAGACTTACAGGAGCTTCTGATTTATTAGTAAACTCTGATATCAGTTTCAACAAAGATTTTAAAAATGATAAATCGCTAACGGCAACTTTAGCTGGAGGTTACTTTTCAGACAGAATTTATGCGCTTGGTGTTACCGGAAAAGGGGATTTAGTAGATAGTGAAGTTATTACTTTAGATTTTGTATTAAAATATAAAATAAACAAAAATATTGGGTTTGGATTTAGTGCAAAGAACTTAACCAACCCAACTATCGAAAGAACACAAGATATTCAAAATGTTGTAGTTGACTCTTACAAGAAGGGGAGAAACTTTAGTATTTCGATGAAATATTCTTTCTAAAACAATTAGTTAACAATAATTAAATATTTGGCAGATTTTATTTCAAAATCTGCCTTCTTTTTTAATAAACTAATAACATTAGGATAAACACTAAAAAACAATTCAGGTCTACATTTGCTTCAATAAATTAAATAACACAAAAATGAAAAATTTACTATTATCAGCTTTAGCTATAGCTGTTTTAACTTTCACTTCTTGCTCAAGAGATGAAGAATCTGATAACAACAATAATGCTGTGACTATTAATCCAGCAGATTTTAAAGGAGAATTGTTAGCAGGACAATCTGCTACATTAGACCCTACACAAGTATACAACTTAACAGGTTCATTTATCGTTAGAGGTGGTGCAACTTTAACTATTCCAGCTGGAACAAGAATTGAAGCTACTGGAGGAACTGCTTCTTACATTGCAATCGCTCAAGACGGGTTACTTTATGTGAATGGAACATCTACTAATCCAGTAGTAATGACAAGTGGTAACGCTGTTAAAGCTACAGGAGATTGGGGTGGATTAGTAATTTGTGGTAGAGCAAACACAAACAAAGGAGGTTCAACTGGTCAAACTGCTACTTCAGAGGTAGGAGATTTAACTTATGGAGGCACAGAAAACACAGATAGTTCAGGTGTTATTCGTTACTTAAGAGTTGAATACACAGGTGCTGCATTTAACGCAACTAAAGAATTTAATGGTGTATCATTATTTGGTGTAGGTAGCGGTACGGTTTTCGAATATGTTCAAGCTTACAAAAGTGGTGATGATGGAATTGAATTTTTTGGTGGAGCTGTCAATCCAAGATATTTAATTGCATTACATAGTGAAGATGATGCGGTTGACTTTGCTGATGGTTTCTCTGGAACAATTGATTATGTGTTTATCAAAGATGTAGCTAAAGCAGGAGTTGAAGGTTCAAACAATGGAGACAATGGAGCTGCAACTCCAACAACAAACGCAACATTAAAAAACTTTACAATCTTAAAAGGAAGTTTAGCTGGTTCTGAGCACGGAATGTATTTAAAAGAAGGTACTGGTAAATGGAACTGTCAAAACATCTATATTGATGGATTTACTAAAGGTTTAAAAATCAATTCATCAACAGCTGATGCTAATTCAAACTTAAACGTTGATAATGGTTTTGTTACTTTCAATCCTATTTATTTTGGAGCAACTATAACAACGAATTCTGAATACGCTGGTACAAATACAACTTACTTAACTGTAGGAACAAACACTGGAGCTGGAAATAGTGGTGCAACACCAACTTGGGCAACTGGCTGGACAACTGGTTTTTAATTAAAAACAAAATTGTATTACATAATCCCTCTTCGTGAGGGATTTTTTATTTGGCATTGTATTTGCAATTAAAAAAATTATTATCTTTACACTCAATAATAGTTGTACATGAAAAAAAATTACTTTTATATTTTTCTTCTTATGTTTTTGTTTTCTTTTAGCCTTCAGGCACAAGAGAACAAATCTGCTATTGCAACTAAAACTCAAGAACCCACAATTGAGGGCTTAGCTATTTATCCAAACCCCGTAAACTCTGATAAAATTTACATTACTACCAAATCGTCATTAGACAAAAAGGTGGAAATTTTTAATGTACTTGGAAAAAAAGTACTAGAGACGGTTATTACTTCAAAAGAAGTAAATGTGAGCAATCTTGCCGCCGGTGTTTATATCATCAAAATTAAAGAAGGTGAAGCTACCGCAACAAGAAAGTTAATTATCAATTAGTTATATTTTTAATTAAATAAAATTAATTTAAACTTAACATCTTTTTATTAGTAAGAAATTTAATTTGTTTCTATCTTTGTACCATTAATTAAAAAATGAAAAAATGAAAAAACTTTACACTTTATTATTTGTTGCTTTAACTGGGATTTCTTTTGGTCAGGTTGCTTTGTATGAAGATTTTAATTACACTGTACCTGGTTTTGTTGGCGGCAACACTAACACTACCGATGCGACTGGTTCCAATAATTGGTCTACCCACAGTAACTCACAAATTGGAACTATTGATGTTATTTCAGGAAATTTAACATATCCAGGTCTAGCAAACTCAAACGGTAATAAGATTTTATTACCTGGAAATAATACAACAGTACCTAGAGATATTAATAGAGGATTCACAACTACAGCTACAACAATTTATTACTCATTTTTATTAAACATTGTAGACAATACTCAACTTACGGCTACGATTTCTGGCACTAACAATTACTTTATAAGTTTAGGCGGAACTACAGGAACTAGTGTTTCAAGTTTATTCGGTAGAGTTGCTGCAACAACAACAAATTCAGGAGCTAATTTCAGACTTTCAATTTCTAACACATCAACAGGTACATTAACGTATACTGAAAATCCAGTTGATCTTAATTTTGGAACAACTTACCTAGTAGTTGTAAAATATGATAGAAGTGCAGCGCCTACAGTTGCTACGATGTGGGTAAACCCTTCTAACTTAGGAGGAACTGAGCCAACTTCAACTATTACAAACAATTCAGGGACAGCTGCTGTTACTGCATTCGCTTCTGTTGCTATAAGAAATGCTTCTGCTACTCCAAAAGCTGAAATTGATGAAATAAGAGTTGGTGAAACTTGGGCAAGCGTTACTCCAGAAGCTCCAGCTAGCACAAATTCAAATTCAATTTCAGGTTTAACAATGTATCCAAACCCATTAAAAGGAAATACATTATTTATTACTTCAACTGCTAATGCTGAAATGAATGTAAAAATCTACAATGTCTTAGGCAAAGAAGTTTTATCAACTAAAGTTAACAATACTTCAGTTGACGTAAGCAACCTAGCTTCAGGTGTTTACATTGTAAAAGTTACTGAAGAAGGCAAAACTGCTACAAGAAAATTAGTTATCCAATAATTAGTTTTTAAAACATATTGAAAAGCATCAACGAAAGTTGGTGCTTTTTTAGTTATGATAAATTTGTTTCCTATTTTTGCACCATGATTCCACAAGAAGATATTTTCCAAATTGGCTCTAAAAAAGAATTTGAAAAAATTACTTTAAAAGTATTTCGTCATCAGTACGATAACAATTTGGTGTACCAACAATTTTGCAACTTCTTAAAGAAAGACAAAACCAATGTGAAATCGTTAACCGAAATTCCATTTTTACCCATTCAGTTTTTTAAAAGTCATAACGTTTTAAGTTCTCCAGAAACTATTCAACAAACGTTTACCAGTAGCGGTACAACAGGAATGCAAACCAGCAAACATTTAGTTACCGATGTAAGTTGGTATGAAATGAGTTATCGTTTAGGTTTTTCAGAATTCTATGGTAATATTGAAGATTATTGCGTTTTAGCCTTACTCCCATCCTATTTAGAGCGTGAAGGTTCTTCATTAATTTATATGGTAGAAGATTTAATTCAAAGTAGCAATCATGAAGATTCTGGATTTTATTTAAACAATTATGATGAATTGATTTCAAAATTGATTGAATTGGATGATTCAGGTCAGAATGTGATTTTAATTGGAGTTACGTATGCTTTGTTGGATTTAATTGAGAAGCAAAAATTCCAATTAAAAAACACTATCATAATGGAAACCGGCGGCATGAAAGGCAAACGCAAAGAAATGATCCGTGAAGAATTACATTCCATTTTATGCAAGGGATTTGGTGTTTCAAAAATCCACTCCGAATATGGCATGACCGAATTACTATCGCAAGCGTATTCTTTAGGTGATGGTATTTTCGAATGCCCGCCATGGATGCAAATTTTAGTTCGCGACACTGAAGATGCTTTGACTTATGTTTCCGAAGGAAAAACTGGCGGAATTAACGTTATTGATTTGGCCAATATTAATTCGTGTTCGTTTATTGCTACGCAGGATTTGGGAAAAAAATATCCCAACCATTCTTTCGAAGTGTTGGGACGTTTTGATAATTCAGATATTCGTGGTTGTAACCTGATGATTGTTTAAGTGTTAATCTGATGATTTGTTTAATCGATTCTACAACTTAACAATTTAACGATTAAACAATTTTTATCACGTAATAATTTTTCTTTCCTTTTTGCAATAACAAGAATTGATTGTTGATTAAATCCTCTTTTGTAATGATTTTATCTTCCCCTACTTTTTCCTTGTTTAAGGAAATCGAGTTTTGTTTCAATTCTCTACGCGCATCACTATTTGAAGCTAAGAAGTTTGTTTTTGCTGCTAAAGCTGCAATCATATCCAAACCTGCATTCAAATCTTCCATAGAAATCTCAGCTTGAGGCACACCATCAAACACTTCTAAAAACGTTTTTTCATCTAACTTTTTCAACTCATCCATAGATGGACTAAAGAACGCATTTGAAGCAGCAATTGCATTTTCTAAATCTGCTGCAGAATGAACCATTATCGTAATTTCTTCTGCTAAACGTTTTTGTAATGTTCTTAAATGAGGCGCTTCGTTATGTTCAGCGATTAACTTTTCAATTGTTTCTTTATCTAAGAAGGTGAAAATCTTAATGTATTTTTCAGCATCAACATCCGAAGTATTTAACCAGTATTGGTAAAATTTGTAAGGCGAAGTTCTCTCAGCATCCAACCAAATATTTCCACCTTCTGATTTTCCGAATTTCGTTCCATCTGCTTTTGTAATTAATGGACAAGTTAACGCATACGCTTTCCCAGATTCAATTCTACGAACTAATTCAGTTCCTGTAGTAATATTACCCCATTGATCACTTCCTCCCATTTGTAGCGTACATTTTTTAGCACGGTATAAATGTAAAAAGTCGTAACCTTGAACTAATTGGTATGTAAATTCAGTAAACGACATTCCTTCTGAAGTTTCTCCAGTCAAACGTTTTTTAACCGAATCTTTCGCCATCATGTAATTCACGGTAATGTGCTTTCCAACATCACGAATGAAATCTAAGAAAGAGAATTCTTTCATCCAATCGTAGTTGTTTACTAACTCTGCAGCATTTGCTTCGGCTGAAGTAAAATCTAAAAAGCGAGCCAATTGTCCTTTAATCGCTTCTTGATTATGACGCAAAGTAGCTTCGTCTAATAAATTTCTTTCATTAGATTTTCCTGATGGATCACCAATCATTCCGGTTGCTCCACCTACAAGCGCTAATGGTTTATGACCACTCAATTGGAAATGTCTCAACAACATAACTCCAACTAAATGTCCTATATGCAATGAATCGGCGGTTGGATCAATACCCACATACGCCACACGCATCTGCTCCATCAAATGTTCTTCTGTGCCTGGCATTACGTCGTGGAGCATTCCTCTCCAAGTCACTTCTTCAATAAAATTTTTCATGATTCTTAAATAATTTGAGCAAAGATAGTTTTTAGTTTAAAAGTTTAAAAGTTTTATTCAAAATTCAAGGGCAATTTCAAGTTCAATTTCAAATGCAAAAATCAATAATAAAGTCAAGTCTGTTTTCTAACTTCTAATACCTATATTCTATCTTCTCAAAAAATATTATCTTTACAACATGATTTTAGTCACAGGAGCAACAGGATTAGTAGGTTCGCATTTATTAGTGCAACTTCTTCAAGAAAATGAGGAAGTCAAAGCCTTATTCCGTTCTGAAAAACAAATTGAAAAAGTGAAAAATGTTTTTGCTTTTTATAATCAAACTAGGCTTTTTGATAAAATCAATTGGGTAAAAGGCGATATTACTGATATTCCGTCCTTAGAAATTGCTTTTGAAAATGTCACTCATGTTTATCATTGTGCTGCTTTGATTTCGTTTGACCCAAGCGACGAAGACGAACTTCGAAAAATCAATATCGAAGGAACAGCTAATGTGGTGAATTGCTGTATTGATTTTGGAGTAAAAAAACTCTGTCATGTAAGTTCGATTGCCGCTTTAGGAACTCCAAAAGAACACGAAACTACCATTACAGAAGAAACCGAATGGAATCCAGAAGAATTACATAGTGATTATGCGATTACAAAATATGGCGCTGAAATGGAAGTTTGGCGTGGACATCAAGAAGGTTTAGAAGTTGTAATTGTGAATCCAGGTGTGATTTTTGGTTACGGTTTCCCAAAAAAAGGGAGCGATGTGATTATTCAATCGGTAAAAAAAGGATTGTCTTTCTATACCAATGGTAATATTGGAATTGTTTCTGTTGAAGATGTAACAAAATGCATGATTCAACTTATGAAAAGTTCAATAAACGGAGAGCGTTATACTTTAGTTGGCGAAAATATTTCCACAAAAGCTTTACTTGATTTTATTGCAGAGGAATTAAAAGTAAAAAAACCTTCTATTGAAGCAACAAAATTAATGACTTCTATTGCTTGGCGAATGGATTGGTTGATTTCAAAATTACTAAATCGAAAAAGAAGATTAACACAAAGCATTGCCCACTCATCACATTCTGAGACTACTTTTGATACTTCAAAAATTGAATCGGAATTGGATATTATTTTTCAAAAAAAAGAAACGTATCTAAAGACTATTCTACAGGAACATAAATTTGTTTCTCACCATTAGTTCCATTTACCTTACTAGCATCTTGCTCAACTTTAATTTTTTCTTGCTCCAATCTTTCAATTACTTTTTTATAAATCTTTTTGTATTTTCGGGCATTAGCCGCATAATATTTTTGATTTTGACGATAAGTAGTACTGTCTATTTTATATTTATCTAAAATATATTTATCCATTTCAACATTATATTCCATCAACTTGTAAGGCATAGACCCATCTGCAGCTTGAAGAATTGAAATATCAAAAATAATATCTACCATCACTTCCTCGTCCAGTAAATTATCCGGTTTAGGAACGGGATTATTGGTACAAGAAAGCACCAATAAACTTACCAATAAAAACAGTATTTGCTTCATTACACTTCTCTTTCAAATAATAATCGTTGGCCTACTTTTACATCTTTTACTTTACCATTGTGATAAACTAATTTTCCATTAACAAAAGTATGTGTTACTCTCGATTTGAAGTTATATCCTTCAAAAGGCGACCAACCACATTTATATAAAATATTTTCTTTTTTTACATTCCAAGGTAAATAAGCATTTACAATGGCAATATCAGCATAATATCCTTCCTTAATAAAACCTCGCTTTTCAATTTTGAAAATTTTTGCCGGATTGTGACACATTTTCTCTACAATCTTTTCTACCGAAATTTTTCCTTGATGATGCGCTTCAAACATAGCCACAACTGCGTGCTGAACTAACGGTCCACCAGAAGGGCATGTCATATAGGGATTGATTTTTTCTTCTAAAGTATGTGGGGCGTGATCGGTTGCAATCACATCAATTCTATCATCTAATAACGCTTTCCATAACGCGTCTTTATCTTCTTGTGTTTTTACAGCTGGATTCCATTTGATTAATGAACCTTTCGTTTCATAATCAGCATCGGTAAACCATAAATGATGCACACAAACTTCGGCAGTAATTTGTTTTTGTTCTAATGGAATTTTATTGGTAAACAACTCCATTTCTTTTGCCGTTGATAAATGAAAAACATGTAAACGAGCACCTGTTTTTTTAGCTAATTCAATCGCTTTTGACGAAGACAAATAACAAGCTTCTGCACTTCTAATTAAGTGATGGTATTTCATTGGAATATCATCTCCGAATTCCTCTCTATACTTTTCAGTATTAGCTTTTATAGTTGCTTCATCTTCACAGTGAACCGCGATTAGCATTTTTGTTGAGGAGAAAATCTTTTCTAAAACTTCTGGATTATCTACCAACATATTTCCTGTTGAAGAACCCAAAAATAATTTGATTCCTGCAACATTTCTTGGATTTGTTTTTAAAACTTCCTCTAAATTATCGTTGGTTCCTCCCATCATAAACGAATAATTCGCATACGATTTTTGAGAGGCAATTTGATATTTATCTTCTAAAAGTTCTTGAGTAACAGCATTTGGAACTGTATTTGGCTGTTCTATGAACGAAGTTATTCCGCCAGCAACCGCTGCTCTACTTTCTGTTTCTATATTTCCTTTATGTGTAAGCCCTGGCTCTCTAAAATGCACTTGATCGTCAATTGCTCCAGGCATTACATAACTTCCTTCCGCATCAATAATAACGCAATCAGACGATTTAGGACTTATTTTTTCGGCAATCTCTTTAATGAATTCATTCTCAATTAAAATATCACCTTCAAAAATAACTCCTTCATTAACAATTTTGGCATTTCGAATTAAAACAGTACTCATTATAATCTATTAAATATTTTTCTTAACCTCAACATTATTACTCCTACTACGGCTTCGCGGATAATTCCTCCACTCATTTTTGATTGTCCTTTTGTTCTATCGGTAAAAATGATAGGCACTTCAACAATTTTAAAATTCTTTACGAAAGCGCGATATTTCATTTCAATCTGAAACGCATAACCCACAAATTTTATTTTATCCAAATTGATAGCTTCTAAAACTTGTCTTCTGTAACATTTAAATCCTGCAGTAGCATCAGCAATTTTCATGCCTGTTATCATTCGAACGTAAACAGAAGCAAAATAAGATAGTAAAACACGACTCAAAGGCCAATTTACCACATTCACTCCGTTAGAATATCGGGAACCAATGGCAACATCTGCACCATTTTCACAAGCAGCTAACAACTTTTCTAAATCGTTTGGATTGTGAGAAAAATCGGCATCCATTTCAAAAATATAGTCGTATCCGTGAGAAAGCGCCCATTTAAATCCAGCCACATAAGCCGTACCTAAACCCGATTTTTTCATGCGTACTTTTAAATGCAATCGTGTTGGAAATTCTTCTTGCATTTCTTTCACTTTTGCCGCTGTACCATCAGGCGAATTGTCATCTACGATTAAAACATGAAAAGGAGTAGGCAAAGACAAAACTGCCTTTACAATTGCTTCAATATTTTCAATTTCGTTAAAAGTTGGAATTACAACAATACCCTGAGCCATAAAAAATCTTGTATTTCAACTGCAAAAATAAGGTATTTCTAGCTGACAATTCTTAATAATTTTATAATAATGAAAGTGACACTATTTTTTGTAATTTTGCGCCAATTATGTTAGCAATTCAATTACACGACAGAATCATCGAAAGCAAAGATTGGGCAACCATCTTGTTTATTATCTGCGTGGCTATAATTGCCATTAACAAAACCATATCTTCTGTTCGCTTTAACGAGTTTGTTCGATTGGCTTATTCCGATAAATACACCAAGATTTATCGCGATAGTAGTAACTTGATGAGTGGTTTTACGATTTCAATGTTTGTTTTACAGTTAATTTCATTTTCGTTTTTTACGCTATTGGTTTTAAACCAATTCAATAGAGCTGAAAAAACCGATTTTATTATTTACATTCAAATCTTTACTTTTTTGAGTGTTTTTATTCTATCTAAATTCTTAATTGAAAAAATTATTGCAACAGCATTTAAAATTGAGGAGTTTAACGAGCAATTTAACTTATTGAAAGTCAATTATAGAGCTTATTTTGGATTCATTTTATTACCTGTTAATATCATTTTATTTTACAATTCGTTTGATTCGGATTGGTTTTTTTGGACATTATTGATTACCCTAATCACAATAAACATCACTACTTACTTGGTTGCATTGAAATTGTATCAAAATTTACTATTACGTAAAATATTTTATTTTATTTTATATCTTTGCACCCTTGAAATAGCACCTTACTATTTTATTTATAATTGGTTTACAAAAAATTAGAGAGAAATATGTCAAATTTGAAAGTGAAAACAATATTAGTTTCACAACCAGAGCCTAAAGTAGAAAATTCTCCGTATTTTGAGCTTCAAAATAAACTGAAAGTAAAGGTTGATTTTCGACCTTTCATCCATGTAGAAGGTGTTCCGGCTAAAGAAGTTCGCGCTCAAAAAATCGACTTAAATAATTATACTGCCATCATATTAACAAGTAGAAATGCTGTAGATCACTTTTTTAGAGTAGCTGAAGAAATGCGCTACAAAGTACCAGAAGATTTAAAATATTTCTGTCAATCTGAAGCGGTTGCTTTTTACTTACAACGTTATGTAGTATATAGAAAGAGAAAAATTTATGTAGGTCAAAAAGACTTCGCTGATTTAGCTCCGCTAATTAAAAAATATAAAGACGAAAAATTCTTATTACCAAATACCGACCAATTAAACGCCGATGTTCCACAAACATTAGATGGTTTAAAAGTAGAATGGAAACAAGGTATTTTCTACAGAACGGTAATGAGTGATTTATCAGACTTGAAAGATGTTTATTACGACATTTTAGCGTTTTTTAGTCCAACAGGAATTAAATCGTTATTTAAAAACTTCCCTGATTTCCAACAAAACAACACTAGAATTGCTGTTTTTGGAGAAACCACAAAAAAAGAAGCTTTAGAACACGGTTTACGTGTAGACATTATGGCACCAAGCCCTGGAACACCATCGATGACAGGAGCTTTAGAAAAATATGTAGCTGAAGCTAACAAAGGAAAATAAAAACAAACAAAAATATATAGAACCCAAATTCGAAAGAGTTTGGGTTTTTTGTTTGTTATTGAAAATATGAAGAAAAACTACAGCAATGCATTTGAAAAACTTTCTAAAATTTGTTGAAATTTTAAAACAATTAAACATGAAGAACAAATCAAGAAAAAATTATGTAATTTTTAAACACAACTACAAATAATCCAATTGAAAACTATTTTTATCAAAAATATTCTCTTTATGAAAACCAAGTTACTAAAAACTGTTTATAAATTATGAAAAAACAAATTTTAATATTTTTCTTTTTATTATTTAATTCTATAATAATAGGACAAACCAAAAAAGATACTATTTACTTATATTATAACCACAAAAAAGATATGTCAATTAAAGTTACTGCATATAAAAACAAAGAACCTTTTAGTTATTTATATACTTATTACTTTAATGATTCGCAAAATAACAGTCTATCAATTCCTATTTATGTTGATGATATGATTGATTTTGATAATAAAGCAGATGTTAAATCGATTGATAAAAAATTTATCAGGAAAAATGATGAAAAAATCTATTGTATTAAAAAAATGCAAAAGATAGGATATAAAAATATTATTGATAAATTTTATAATTGTGTCATATATTTAATTGATACAAAGACTAAAAAAGACAATAAATATAAAGCAATAGAAGTAAAAATTAACTTTCTAGAAGAGATGTAAATAATATATAGTCGTCCAACAATAATTATTTTAAAATCGTTATTGTTAAAAATAAAAAGTCCCGAAAATTTCGGGACTTTTTTACTATATAAATTTCTTTAATTACAATTGAGGACCAGCTGCCACTAAAGATTTCCCTTCTTCATTGTCTGTATATTGAACGAAGTTTTTGATAAATCTTGAAGCTAAGTCTTCAGCTTTTGCATTCCATTCAGCTGCATCAGCATAGGTGTTTCTTGGATCTAAAATGTTCGTATCAACATTTGGTAAAGCAGTAGGAACTACAAAATTAAATACTGGAACTGTTTTAGTTTCTGCATTTTCGATAGAACCATCTAAAATAGCATCGATAATTGCACGAGTATCTTTAATTGAAATACGTTTTCCAGTACCATTCCAACCTGTGTTAACCATGTAAGCTGTAGCATTATGTTGTTCCATCTTCTTAACTAATTCTTCACCGTATTTTGTTGGGTGTAATGATAAGAATGCTTTTCCGAAACAAGCTGAGAATGTTGGTTCTGGTTGAGTTACTCCTCTTTCAGTTCCGGCTAATTTAGCTGTAAATCCTGATAAGAAGTAATATTTAGTTTGCTCTGGAGTTAATTTAGAAACTGGAGGCATTACTCCGAATGCATCTGCTGTTAAGAAAATAACTTTAGTAGCGTGACCTGCTTTAGAAACGGGTCTTACAATATTTTCAATATGATTAATTGGGTAAGAAACACGTGTGTTTTGTGTAACTGAACCATCTTTGAAATCAATTTTTCCGTTAGCATCAACCGTTACGTTTTCTAATAACGCATCTCTTTTGATAGCTCCGAAGATATCCGGTTCGTTTTCTTTACTTAAATCGATAGTTTTTGCATAACATCCACCTTCAAAGTTGAAAACACCATCATTATCCCATCCGTGCTCGTCGTCTCCGATTAATTCACGTTTTGGATCTGTTGATAACGTAGTTTTTCCTGTTCCAGATAATCCGAAGAAAACAGCAACATCGCCATCTTTTCCTTTGTTAGCTGAACAGTGCATAGAAGCAATTCCTTGTAATGGTAAGTAATAGTTCATCATTGAGAACAATCCTTTTTTCATTTCACCACCGTACCAAGTTCCTCCAATTAATTGGATTTTCTCAGTTAAGTTAAATGCTACATATACTTCAGAATTTAATCCGTGAGCTGCGTAATCTTTAAAACTTGTTTTTGAACCATTCATTACAACGAAATCTGGCTCACCAAAGTTTTCTAATTCAGCTTCTGTTGGACGAATGAACATGTTTTTCACAAAGTGTGCTTGCCATGCTACTTCCATGATGAAACGAACTTTCAATCTTGTGTTTTCGTTTGCACCACAAAAAGCGTCAACAACGTATAATTTTTTATTAGATAATTGCTTTACCGTAGTTTCTTTTAAAGCATTCCAAGTATCTTGAGAAATTGGTTTGTTATCGTTAGCCGCTTTATCAGAATTCCACCAAATTGTGTTTTCTGTAACGCTATCTTTAACAATATATTTGTCTTTAGGAGAACGACCTGTGAATTCACCCGTCATTACGTTTACCGCGCCAAGTTCTGACAACTGACCTCTTTCAAAACCTTCTAAAGCTGGGTTTAATTCTTCATTATATAAATAGTCGTATGAAGGATTGTATATTATTTCTGATACATTAACGATTCCGTACTTTTCTAACGAAATCGATTTCGTAGTTTGAGCATTCGTATCCATAAAATTAGGTTATGTTGTGTTTAAAATAAAGTGCAAAATTATAAATTAAATTTGAGATAGCATTTTAATTTAGTGTTTTTTAGATAAAACCGCATAAAATAAGTATCCCCAAGCCGAAACTAAGAACAAACCTCCAATTGGCGTTATTGGTCCTAAAAATTTCGTCTTTAAATTAGTGATTGTATTTGTTGCTAAAAAATAAATCGAGCCTGAAAAAAACAAAACACCAATGATTGTCAAATAAAAAATAATAGAACGTTCTTTCTCTCCTAAAAAAGTAAAAGTTCCAATAAAAAGTAAAAACAATGCATGATACATTTGATAACGCACTCCAACTTCAAATGTTGCCAATTGCTCCACCGAAAGTACTTTCTTTAATCCATGAGCTCCAAAAGCTCCTAAAATTATAGCTGTAACTCCTAAAATAGCAGCAACCAACAGTATTTTCTTATCCATTTTATAAAATTTGAGACCAAAGATAGCAAAAGTTTTTATGTTAAATTATGACATAAATCAAGAAAATGTTTTCATAAATATAACATTTTACTATCTTCGTGTGATATTTTTACAACACATCCAAAGATGAGACATATTTTAGTCATTGGAGCAGGACGTTCTGCTTCATCTCTTATAAAATACCTTTTAGACCATTCAGAAGCTGAAAATCTTCAAGTTACTATTGGTGATTTGTCAGAAGAATTGGCAAAACAAAAGACCAACAATCATAAAAACGCCAGATCAATTGCTTTTGATATTTTCAATGAAGCGCAACGAAAAGAAGAAATTCAAAAAGCAGATGTGGTTGTTTCGATGTTACCTGCACATTTGCATTTAGAAGTAGCTAAAGATTGTATTACTTACAAAAAACATATGGTAACCGCATCTTATATTAGTCCAGCAATGCAAGAATTAGATGCTGCAGCTAAAGAAAATGGTTTGGTTTTTATGAATGAAATTGGGCTTGACCCAGGAATCGACCACATGAGTGCGATGAAAGTATTGGATGAAATTCGCGAAAAAGGCGGAAACATCATTTTATTCGAATCGTTCTGTGGTGGTTTAGTGGCTCCTGAAAGCGATACCAATTTATGGAATTACAAATTTACTTGGAATCCTAGAAATGTAGTATTAGCTGGACAAGGTGGTGCTGCCAAATTTATTCAAGAAGGCACTTATAAATACATCCCATACACTAAATTATTCAGAAGAACCGAGTTTTTAGAAGTAGAAGGTTACGGAAGATTTGAAGCATATGCCAACAGAGATTCTCTAAAATACAGAAGCGTTTACGGTTTAGATAATGCCTTAACTTGTTACCGAGGAACAATTAGAAGAGTTGGGTATTCAAGAGCTTGGGATATTTTAGTACAACTAGGAATGACTGACGATTCATACACAATTGACAATTCGGAAAACATGACGTATCGTGAATTCACCAATTCGTTTTTACCTTATCACCCAACCGATACTGTGGAAATTAAATTGCGTCACGCGCAAAAAATTGATCAAGATGATATCATTTGGGATAAATTAGTGGAAATTGATTTATTTAATCCGAACAAAAAAATTGGTTTAATAAAAGCAACTCCAGCACAAATTTTAGAAAAAATCTTATCTGAAAAATGGGCTTTAGAACCAAATGACAAAGATATGATTGTGATGTATCACAAATTTGGTTACGAACTAAACGGTGAGAAAAAACAAATTGATTCTACCATGGTTTGCATTGGTGACGACCAAACCTATACTTCAATGGCAAAAACGGTTGGACTTCCAGTTGCAATAGCTACGTTGAAAATCCTAAATAAAGAAATTACTACTCCAGGTGTACAACTACCAATTACAAAAGAAGTATACAATCCAATCCTGAAAGAATTAGAAGATTATGGCGTAATTTTCAAAGAAATGGAAGTGCCTTATTTAGGTTATAATCCATTGAATGTGAAAAATTAAACCTTAATTCAAGATTTGAAAATCCGAAATCGTAACTGGTTTCGGATTTTTTTATTTGGTTTGAAATTGATTTTGTACTTTTACTTTCAAATCAATTAAAAATGAAGATAAATCACTTACAAATTGAAATCGACGGAATCGACAAAGAAATCCTTCGTGATTTAATGGAAGATGCGCGTAAACCTATTTTACAGATTGCAAATAAAATTGGAATTTCAGGCGCTGCGATTCATCAACGTTTACGTAAATTGGAACAAGCTGGTGTAATTTCGGGTTCAAAATTTATTGTAGACACAAAAGTTTTGGGTTATAGCACGATGGCTTTCATTGGAATATATTTGGAAAAAGCATCGAGTAATCCAGAAGTAGTTAAAGAATTAAAAAAAATTCCAGAAGTTTTGGAATGTCATTATACTACTGGGAATTGGAGTATTTTAATCAAAATCATTTGCCGAGATAACGAACATTTGATGCAATTACTCAACAAGAAAATCCAACCCATTGATGGCGTTTCACGAACAGAAACTTATATTTCTTTGGAACAGCAAATTGAAAGACAAATTCAGTTGTAAAGTTTAATTACAATTTCAAAAATCAATAAAAAACCCAAACTCTGAATGAATTTGGGTTTAAAATATAATATCAAACTAATTACTCTCTCGAACCTAAAATTTGAAAAGCCCAATATAATAAAGACGCTAATGCTCCTAAAGCCGCCACCACATAAGTTCTTGCTGCCCATTTTAATGAATCTTCGGCACCTGCATATTCTTGTTGGCTCACCATATTTTTATTTTTTAACCAAGCCAAAGCTCTGTTACTTGCATCGTATTCTACTGGTAGTGTTACAAAACTAAACGTTGTTGCAATTGCCATTAAAATCAAACCAGCAACCGCTACATAAAAACCAATACTAGATTTTGAAGCGAAACCTAAAATCAAACCACCCATAATTAACCATTGAGACATACTTGAAGAAATGTTTACCACTGGAACCATTTTTGAACGCATTGTTAACCAACTATAAGCATGAGCATGTTGTACTGCATGCCCAACTTCGTGAGCCGCAACAGCAGCCGCAGCCGCATTTCTTTGATTGTAAACTGCTTCTGACAAGTTTACAGTTTTATCCATCGGATTGTAATGATCCGTTAATCTTCCTGGTGTTGAAATGACTTTTACATCAAAAATTCCGTGATCGTGAAGCATTTTCTCTGCGATTTCTGCACCACTCATTCCGTTTCTTAACGACACTTTTGAATAATATTCAAACTTGCTCTTCAAACGCGAGCTTACTAACCAACTTACTAGAGCTATCGCTCCAATCATAATATAATATCCTAACATATCTATTTTTTTAATTTCTAAATTTAGTAAAATCAATAACAAATTACAAGCCAAAGTTACAAAATGACAATTTGGCATTCGTTAAATATTTCAAAAAACAATTATTCTTGCATTTGTTTTACAGGAGATTTCTTCGAAACATCCATCACTGGAACCATTCCGTTTGTTGGCACATAGATAATTTGAGGCAAATCGCCTTTATCAGCTAGCTTTTCTAAGGTTCTAATGAATAAATATTGGTTATAGGTTTCGCTCAAAGTTCCGTTTTCAACTCGCATTGCTTCTGCCATACCTCTTGCGCGTTCGATTTCGGCTTGCGCGTTTAATTTTTCAGCTTCTAATTTGGCTTTAGCTTCTTCTACTAAAATTCTTCGATTTTGTTCGGCCTTTGCCATTTCTGCTTTTCCTGCCATTTCTTGTTGCCAAACATTATATCTTGGCAAACCGAACATTAATGCTGCAATAAATACAAATGCAATGATTACAACTCCAGCAATTAGTTTTCCAACGTTTCTTTTTTCCATTTTTATAGTTTTTTAGTTTACCTATTATACGTAAAAAATGAAAAATGTTACAAAAACGAATAGAAAAAACCGCAGATTCTCAGATTTCAAATTAATCTGCGAATCTGCGGTTTAATATTATACACCTAGTTTGTCACTGTGAAAGAATTTCTACAAAGTTTGCGTTAGACTTTTACGTAATGACAAAAATGTGCCGAAATTACCCCACCAAATTAATAATCTTACCTGGAACGATAATCACTTTGTTTGGTGTTCTTCCTTGTAATTGGTTTTGTGTTCTTTCATCAGCCATTACGATTTCTTCGATTTGAACTGCTGTTAAATCTAAAGGCAATTTAATCGTGAAACGCATTTTTCCGTTGAATGAAACTGGATATTCTTTTTCTGATTCTATTAAATATTTTTCTTCAAATTTTGGAAAACCAACTGTTGCTACAGAACCTTCGTGACCTAAAGCGCTCCATAATTCTTCTGCAATATGAGGTGCGTAAGGCGAAACTAAGACCGCTAATGGTTCTAAAATCGCGTGGTGATGGCATTTTTGTTGAGCCAACTCATTCACGCAAATCATAAATTGCGAAACCGAAGTATTGAAAGAGAAATTCTCGATATCTTCTGTAACTTTTTTGATGGTTTTGTGAAGCGATTTGTACATTTCTGCGGTTGGTTCATCGTTAACAATTACTGAACCGTTGTCATCAAAATATAATCTCCACAATTTTTTCAAGAAACCAGAAACCCCAGTAATTCCAGCTGTATTCCAAGGTTTAGATTGCTCTAATGGACCTAAGAACATTTCGTATAAACGTAACGTATCTGCACCATATTCTTCACAAATATCATCTGGCGAAACTACATTGTATTTCGATTTCGACATTTTTTCTACTTCACGACCTACGATGTATTTTCCATCTTCTAAAATAAATTCTGCATTGGCATAATCAGAATATAAAGGATGATTTTTGAATTTTTCGATATCCAATTCATTAGTGATGTCGTTGATTACGGATAAATCAACATGGATTGGATGAACATTTTTATCTTTTATTAATCCTTTTGAATATAAAGTTTTAGAATCTTCACTTCTATACACAAAAGCACTCATTCCCAAAATCATTCCTTGATTAATCAATTTTTTGAATGGTTCTTCGGTTGGAGCATAACCTCTGTCTTTTAAGAATTTATTCCAAAAACGAGAATATAATAAATGTCCGGTGGCGTGCTCGCTTCCTCCAATATATAAATCTACGTTTTCCCAATATTTTAATGCGTCTTCGCTTGCAAAATCGTTTTCGTTTTGAGCATCCATATAACGCATCCAATACCAAGAAGAACCTGCCCAACCAGGCATAGTGTTTAATTCTAACGGGAAAATATTCACGTTATCCATTAACTGATTACTAACCACTGAACACTGAACACTATCCCATGCCCAAACTGTTGCATTTCCTAATGGTGGTTGACCGTCTTCAGTTGGTAAGTATTTTTCCACTTCTGGCAACACGATTGGCAAATGTTTTTTGTCAATCATTTGTGGTAAACCATTCACGTAATATACTGGAAAAGGTTCGCCCCAATAGCGTTGACGAGAGAAAACCGCATCACGTAAACGGTAATTTACTTTTGCTTTTCCTGCGCCTATTTTTTCTAATTCTTCGATTACTTTTTTCGTTCCGGTTTTGTAATCTAATCCGTTTAAGAAATCAGAATTGACTAATTCGAAACCGCCTTTTTCTCCGTAAGCTGCTTCTGAAATATCTTGATTGAAAATATTTTTAATTTCTGGCATTCCGTGAGTTCCTTTAAAGAAATTCGCGAAAGCATAATCACGCTCATCGCCACATGGAACTGCCATAACAGCTCCAGTTCCGTAACCTGCTAATACGTAATCGCCAATCCAAACTGGAATTGGTTCTTTTGTAAATGGATGTTCAGCATACGCTCCAGTGAAAACTCCTGAAATTGTCTTAACATCTGCCATTCTTTCTCTTTCCGAACGTTTTGCAGTAGCTTCAATGTAAGCATCAACCGCTGCTTTTTGTTCTGGAGTTGTGATTTGTGCAACCAATTCGTGCTCTGGCGCTAACGTCATAAATGTTACTCCGAAAATGGTATCAGGACGCGTTGTGAAAACTTCGATTACTGCATCATGATTTTTTACATTGAAAGTTACAGAAGCTCCTACACTTTTCCCAATCCAGTTTCTTTGTGATTCTTTGATCGATTCACTCCAATCGATGGTTTCTAAACCTTGTAACAAACGCTCGGCATAAGCTGAAATTCGCATCGACCATTGGGTCATTTTTTTACGAACAACTGGATGTCCCCCACGTTCAGAAACTCCGTTTACGATTTCGTCATTAGCTAAAACCGTTCCTAATGCTGGACACCAGTTCACTTCGGTTTCGGCTAAATAGGTTAATCTATATTGTAATAAGATTTTTTGTTGTTGTTCTAATGAAAAGGATTTCCAATCCTCTGCTGAAAATGGTATGATGTTATCATCACAAACCGCATTTACATTCGCGTTTCCATTTTTCTCAAATTCTTGAATTAACGTGCAAATGCTTTCTGCTTTATCGGTAGCTTTATTGTACCAAGATTCGAATAATTGAATGAAAATCCACTGTGTATGTTTGTAATAATCAGGATTTGAAGTACGTACTTCTCTGCTCCAATCAAATGAAAATCCGATTTTGTCCAATTGTTCACGGTAGCGTGCAATATTCTCACGAGTTGTTTTTTCAGGATGTTGTCCAGTCTGAATCGCATATTGTTCCGCTGGCAAACCAAACGAATCGTACCCTTGAGGATGCAACACATTAAAACCTTGATGTCTTTTATAACGTGCCACAATATCAGAAGCAATGTAACCTAGCGGATGCCCTACGTGCAACCCAGCTCCAGAAGGATAAGGAAACATGTCTAATACATAATACTTAGGTTTATCTGAATTGTTTTTAGCAGCAAAAGTTTGGTTTTCTGCCCAATATTGTTGCCATTTGGCTTCGATTTTTTCGTGGTGGTATTTCATGAGTTTGTTTAAATGTTTAAAGTTTAAATGTTTAAAAGAATTTCTTCTAAATCATTTAACGCTTAAAAATCGGTGCAAAAATACGTTTTATAAAACTTTTATAAAACTAATCTTTAAAATATAGTGTTCCGTTTGGATTAGCATAGCCTTTGAAGTTTTTGTTTTCGTCTTCTAATGCGATGTATTCTATTGCTTCCAACAAGGAAATTCCTTTTTTACTACTACTAATAGAGTATTTAATTTCTCTAACAGGATACGGATAATAATTAGGAAGTAACGTCAATACATAATCCGAATTACTGTAGTAACTAATGTATGCCGAATGTTGGTTTCCTTTTTTTACTCTCAAGAAACTTTGATTTTCTGAATTAAATGTGATACTTTCAAATTCAATCGGCAATTTAATTTCTTTCTTTTCGGAAACCAATCCAAACAAGTTGTTTTTCTTAACCAAAAACACTTGCTCTTTAAACGATGATGTTATGGTGTAGCCCATTTTAATTTCGTCATATTCAGCAGGCAGAATAAAAGCATGATTAACATCAATAACACCATATTTCATGATTTTGGTTTTTTTATCTAACATCCCAACTTTAAAATAATTTTTAAAACCCGAATCATATTTTTTTTCAGACTTCA
The DNA here is from genome assembly GCF_000686885.1 of Flavobacterium sasangense DSM 21067. Lineage (GTDB taxonomy): Bacteria > Bacteroidota > Bacteroidia > Flavobacteriales > Flavobacteriaceae > Flavobacterium > Flavobacterium sasangense. The sequence continues at coordinate 362,251 of NZ_JMLU01000001.1, forward strand.
TAGGTTCTAAGAAATCATATTCCACACTTTTTTGAAATGGGAATTGGTATACTAAACCGTATTTGTTTTTCTTTTGGTAAATAATATAATTAAAGTATGATTGTGTGGAATCAGAAAATGATTTTTCGTCTACTACAAGTCCTTTTGATTTAAAAATTTCTATTTTATCTGCTTTAATTGGAAACTTTATAAGCTTTACATTTTTTTTGACATTGTTTGAAACCTCAACTTCTATTTGGTTTTCTTTTAAAACATATTTGTAGTAAGAAGTTCCTTTTGGCGTTTTTCTGGTAGTATTCCCTCTTCCTGGTCCATCTCCACTTCCAGAACCAGTTCCTGAATAACCTCTAGGCTCTTCAACAACCATTTCACTATCCATATTTGGAACTACAATATTATCTTCGTAATTGTTATATCCTTCTTTTTTCTTTTTTGTCCCTGTATTTTCTTGAATATACTGACTATCTTTTTTGTTATCTAAAAGAATGATTCGACTTTCTTCTACTCTAAAATATTTAGTTTCAACAGCACTTGTTGCAGTTTGTTTTACATAAGCAATTGCTAATTCTTCTTTTGATTTTTTATTGTCTAATTCTATCGAAAAAACGTCTTTTAACACATAACTTAGCTTGTTATCATTGTAATAATCCAAATTTACTAACGATTCTCTTCCTTCTAAATCCTTTATGTAAAAACCAATAATAAAAGTAGTATCATAACGCTTATCATTTCCTTTAATTCCTTTTAAATAAGAAAGCGGTTGATTAATTAGTAATTCCCCTTTTGTGTTGTATAAATAGTTGATTTCTTTTTTATCAGCTCCTTTTTTAACTGCAATTATCAAATTAGTTGACACATACTGCAATTTTTGAAATTCAACAGGAATTACATTTTTTGAACCTATGTAAACACCTGAGTTATTTCCTGAAGTGACTTCAAAGAAAAACTTTTCATTACTTGAAGCTTTTCGTATCGCATCGTATTTAGGAGTCACCAAAACCTTAGCATTTTCATCACACAATCCCCATAAATTTCCTTCTCGATAAGGGAAAATATTTTCTTGCGCCATTAATGTTAGTGCAAAAAAGAATAAAAGTGCCGAAATCTTAAATCGTAATGTCATTTTTATGAATTTAAAACTTCAAATTTACTGATTATAAATACTAAAGTTAAAACTTTGTTGTTATATTCTATGTAAACAAAATTTCTTTACTATTTTTACGGCTTAAATAAAATTATATGGCATCATCTTTTGAAAATTACAACAAACGACGTTTGATATCTTCTTACTTTTCGGTAGTATTGAGTATCTTTTTAGTATTGTTCCTTTTAGGAGCTTTAGGACTTTTTGTAATTAATTCGAAAAAGATAACCAACGATTTTAAAGAAAACATACCTATGACCGTTTTCTTTGATAACGATGCAAAAGACTCCACTATTAGCGCTTTTGACACGGAATTAAAAAACGCCAAATTCATCAAAGAATATGCTTTTGTTCACAAGGATAGTGCTGCTAAAAACAATGTGGACATCGTTGGAAAAGATTTTATGGAGTTTTTAGGATTCAATCCACTTCAAAATTCATTTGATATTCACTTAAAAGGAGATTACGTTAATGCAGATAGTATCAAGAAAATTGAGCGTAACATTCGTAAAAACGAAATGGTTTCGGAAATTATCTACGATAAAGAATTGGTTGACATGGTAAACGAAAACGTAACAAAAATCACGTTTTGGATTTTAATCATCAGCGGAATTTTAACGGTTGTAGCGATGTTGTTAATCAATAGCTCTATGCGATTATCGATTTATTCTCACCGTTTTACTATTAAAACCATGCAAATGGTGGGAGCAACAAAATCGTTTATTAGAAAACCTTTTATTTGGAGAAGTATTAAACTAGGATTAATTGGTTCTGGATTAGCTATCATAGGAATTATCGCTTTAGCTATTTATGTAGATGGCATATTCCCAAGTTTAGGCATTGCTAAAGATTACGTTTCACTTGGAATAGTAATTACAGGTGTTTTAGGAATTGGAATTCTAATCACTTGGATTAGTACCTTCTTTGCTACACAACGTTTCTTGAATTTAAAAACAGACGATTTATATTAATTGATGGAAGTTGGATGATGGAAGATGGATGAAAAAAACTGTTTTCTCTCAATAATTTAACTTAATCAATAAAAAAATAAAATATATGAACAACGAAAATAACAAACCCGAATTTCTTTTTGATAAAGTAAACTATAAAATTCTTTTAGTTGGATTGGCTGTAATTGGCTTAGGATTTCTTTTAATGAGTGGTGGCGGCAGCGAAGATCCTAACGTTTTCAATGGTGAAGAATTATTTAGTTTTAGAAGAATTCGTTTAGCTCCAACCGTAGTTTTAATTGGATTTGGAATTACAATTTATTCGATTTTAAAAAATCCGAAGAAGTAACACTTTATGGATATTTTACAAGCTATCATTATTGCAATCATTGAAGGTCTAACGGAATATTTACCCGTTTCTTCAACGGGACACATGATTTTTACGAGTTCTTATTTTGGAATTGAAAAAGAGGAATTCACCAAACTGTTTCAAGTTTCTATTCAATTTGGAGCTATTTTAGCAGTTGTAGTTTTGTATTGGAAGAAGTTTTTCGATTTCTCAAAATTTCAATTCTTTATTAAATTAGCTTTTGCCGTTATTCCAGCCTTAATCTTAGGAAAGTTATTTGACGATAAAATTGAAGCGGTTTTAGAACACCCAACACCAATTGCAATTGTACTTATCATTGGTGGAGTAATTCTGTTATTTGTTGATAGATTTTTTAAAAATCCTACCATCTTTAAAGAAGAAGATATTACCATAAAAAAAGCAGTAACTATTGGTTTTTGGCAATGCTTAGCTATGATGCCTGGCACAAGCCGAAGTGCCGCAAGTATTATTGGTGGTATGCAACAAGGATTATCACGACAAGCAGCAGCTGAATTTTCGTTCTTTTTGGCAGTACCAACCATGTTAGCGGTTACTTGTTATTCTATCTTTTTAAAATCGTATGAAGCGAGTGGTTTGAAAGGATATGAATTGATTTTAAAAACACCCGAAAACACAAAAATGTTCATCGTCGGAAATGTTGTGGCTTTTATTGTAGCGGTTTTAGCTATTAAGTTTTTTATAGAAATCATCAAAAAATACGGTTTCAAACCTTGGGGATGGTATCGTATTGTAGCTGGAATTCTATTATTAGCGTACTTTAATTTATATAAATAAAATGAGTGCCGAAGAATTTTTAGCAGGAAAAGTACTTTTAATCGACAAACCTTTGACTTGGTCTTCTTTTCAAGCGGTGAATAAATTGAAATACATTTTAAAACGCAAATACGATTTACCTAAAAAATTCAAAATTGGTCACGCTGGCACATTAGATCCGTTAGCAACTGGTTTATTAATTATTTGCACAGGAAAATTCACCAAGAGTATTACCGAAATTCAAGCACAAGCTAAAGAATATACTGGAACTATACTGGTTGGAGCTACTACTCCATCGTATGATTTAGAAACTGAAATTGACGCTACTTTTCCAACCGAACATATTACTGAAGAATTAATCTTAGAAACAACAAAACAATTCATTGGCGAAATCGACCAAAAACCACCTGTTTTTTCTGCCATTAAAAAAGATGGAAAACGCTTGTACGAACATGCTCGTGCTGGTGAAGAAGTTGAAATTCAATCGAGAAAAACTACTATTTACGAATTTGAAATCAAAAGAATTCAATTACCAGAAATCGATTTTAGAGTCAAATGTAGCAAAGGAACTTACATTCGTTCGTTAGCTTACGACTTTGGTTTAGCCTTACAATCAGGCGGACATTTAACCGCGCTTCGAAGAACTAAAATTGGAGATTATTCAGTTGAAAACGCAATTACTCCTGATGATTTTGCACAATTGCATGAAGATGAAAAATAAAACTTTACTTCTATTATTTCTTTTATTCCAATTTGGTTTTTCCCAAAATATAAAACTAAAAACAGGTGACCTTTTATTTCAATCGATGAACTGCGGACCACTTTGCGAAGCTATTAACGAAGTTACTGAAGGTTATCAGGGAAAAGATTTTAGTCATTTGGGAATGGTTTACATCAAAAACGATTCGGTTTTCGTAATTGAAGCTGCAGGAAAAGCTGTAAAAGTAACACCTTATGAAACATTTAAAACCTACACAAAAGAAGAAATGTTTGTAGGAAGATTAAAAAGAAAATACCGAAAATACATTCCTGAAGCTATCACTTTTTCGTTACAACAAGTTGGTGTTCCTTATGATGACGAATATTTGTACAGTAACGGAAAATATTATTGTTCGGAATTAATTTATGATGCGTTTTTGCATTCATACAAAAAACCACTGTTTGATTTATTTCCGATGACATTCAAATCACCAAAATCAAATCAGTATTTTGAAGTTTGGGCAGACTATTACAAGAAACTAAAAATGGAAATCCCAGAAGGCCAACTAGGTTGCAACCCTGGTGGAATTTCCACTTCTGATAAGTTGAAAATTATTGGAACTTTACGCTAAGATATTTTCATGCAGTTCCACGATTTCATTCTGAATCGAAACCCCTTTATCGTGTAAATACCATTTTTGTAATTCTATTTTAGCAGTTTCATCTACAACTCCGTGTGTTGCTTTGTAATCTAAAATAAGTTGTTTTGCTCCTGCTGGTCTTGGACCCCAATCCGCCAAAACTTCTAAAGTTTCAGCATCTAAAAGAATTAATTTTGGAATTGCTTTTCCTCCATTCGTTAAGAAATGTTGCATTAAAGCATCGTTATCATCACGCAAAGCAATTTTTAATTCAACATTTTCTGCAACTTCTGCCATTTTGTGAATTACAGGAACGATTTGAGCCGCATCGCCACACCAACCTTCGCTTAATACCAACCAAATGTACTTTTTGTCTAAATTTTGTAATTTAGCTTTTACCTCTGGAGTTACTTCAATAGTTTTATCTAAACGATGCATTCTCGTTTCGTTCAATTCTGAATAATGAAGTAAATCGGCTGATTGTTCGTGACCAGTAGATTTTCCTTCAGTGATTAAACTAGTTATCTTTTTTCTGTAATCGGCATAAGAAAAACTGTTTTCTAGTGCTTGTTTTATAGTATTTATCATCTTCTTAACTTTATTTGGCAAATTTAATTCTAATTTTGGTAATTATCTGTAAGAAATGTTACATATGGAAAATCCTTCTAAATCTATCGGAATCGTATTGTCAGGTGGTGGTTCTAAAGGAATTGCACATGCTGGCGCTTTACAATTTTTAAACGAGCAAGGTTTTCAACCCTCTTGTATTGCTGGAACAAGTGCTGGTGCCATCGTTGGCGGTTTGTATGCATTTGGAAAAACGCCTGAAGAAATTCTAGAATTTTTTAAATCGATTTACTTTTTTCATTGGAAACATTTTACCTTTAAAAAAGCAGGATTGATTGATTCAGAATCCTTCAAAAGTTATTTTGCTGAAATTTTCGGTGATATCACTATTGGCGAATTAAAAATTCCGGCCTACATCACAGCGACCGACTTGGTCAAAGGAAAACTCAAAATTTTTAATTCCGAAACAAAACTTATCGATGCCATTTTAGCTTCTTCCTCTTTTCCAGGAATGTTATCACCTTATGAAATCAATAACAAATTGTATAGCGATGGTGGTATTTTGAATCATTTCCCCACCGATATTTTACAAGGAAGATGTGACTATTTGATTGGAGTTTATGTGAGTCCAATTCAAAATATAGAATCAAAAGATTTAAAATCCATAAAATCCGTTACAAGTAGAGCTTTCGATTTATTATATGCCAATTATAATTATCAGAAGTTTAATTTATGCGATTGGGTTATTGAGCCTAAGGAATTGGCTAATTTTAGTACATTTGAAACCAATAAAACTAAAATGGATGCCATTTTTGAGATTGGATACAACGAGGCTAAAAAATCATTTCAAAATTTAGATATATAATTGTTAAAACATTTTTTTCTAAAAAAAGCTATTTAACTATATTTGCACCACAAATAATACAACACACGATGAAGTACAAAAGAATTCTTCTAAAATTAAGCGGTGAAGCTTTAATGGGTGATAGACAATATGGAATTGACCCACAACGCTTAGCTGAGTACGCTGCCGAAATAAAACAAATTCACGATAAAGGTGTAGAAATTGCAATAGTTATTGGTGGTGGAAACATTTTTAGAGGTGTAGCTGGTGCGAGCAACGGAATGGACAGAGTGCAAGGAGATTACATGGGAATGTTAGCAACAGTAATCAACGGAATGGCGTTACAAGGCGCTTTAGAAGAAGCTGGAATGCAAACGCGTTTACAAACCGCTTTAAAAATTGAAGCTATCGCTGAGCCTTATATCAAAAGAAGAGCAACTCGCCATTTAGAAAAAGGAAGAATTGTTATTTTTGGTGCTGGAACAGGAAATCCATACTTTACAACAGATACAGCAGCAGTTTTAAGAGGAATTGAAGTAGGTGCTGATGTAATTTTAAAAGGAACTCGTGTAGATGGTGTTTACACTTCAGATCCAGAAAAAAATGCGGATGCAGTTAAATTTGATTTCATTTCTTTTGAAGATGTATTAGCAAAAGGATTAAATGTAATGGACACTACTGCTTTTACATTGAGTCAAGAAAATAAATTGCCTATTATTGTATTCGATATGAATAAAGATGGTAACTTGTTAAAAGTTTGCGAAGGTGAAACTATCGGAACAACAGTAACAATATAATTTTGTTTCATGTTTCATGTTGTTATTGTTCTTAACTTGAAACCTGAAACCTTAAACTTGAAACAAAAAAATGACAGAAGAAATTAATTTTATTTTAGACAGTGCAAAAGAAGCCATGAATGGTTCGATTGCTCATTTAGAAAAAGAATTCTTAAATATTAGAGCTGGAAAAGCTTCGCCTCAAATGTTAGGTGGTGTTTTTGTGGATTATTATGGTTCTCAAACACCTATTTCACAAGTAGCAAACATTAATGCTCCTGATGCGAGAACATTAACAGTTACGCCTTGGGAAAAAAATATGCTGGGTCCAATTGAAAAAGCAATTATGATTGCTAATTTAGGGTTAAACCCAATGAACAATGGTGAAAACATTATCATCAATATTCCAGCTTTAACAGAGGAAAGAAGACGTGATTTAGTAAAACAAGCAAAACACGAAGCGGAAGAAGCAAAAATTGGAATTAGAAATCACCGAAAAGATGCTAATACCGATATCAAAAAAGAAGAGAAAAACGGAACAGCAGAAGATATTTGTAAAAAAGCAGAAGATGATGTTCAGAAACTAACTGATAATTTCATTAAAAAAATTGATGAAATTTTAGCAGTTAAAGAAGCTGAAATTATGAAAGTATAAATTTTAAATCCCGATTAACACTCGGGATTTTTTATTTTGAATATATTTGTATAAAATCTTCTTTTCATGAAATATTTTTGGCTTTTTTTGTGCTTTATCTTTACTACTAGTTTTGTAGCACAAACCAAAATTAAAGGACAAGTTATCGACTTTGATTCAAAAGTTCCTATTGCTTTTGCCACTATTACATATAACAACATCAAATTCAACGCCGATTGGGAAGGAAAATTTTCTATTGAAGTCAAAGATTATAAACTTCCTATCAAAGTTAACTTTAAAGGGTATTATGAAAAAATAACCTATCCACAACCAAAAGTTAATAATTTAACGATTAAATTAATTAACGATTTAAACGAAAAAAAAGCGGAAATCTACACCGAGAACAATGTCAATAACATCATTAAAAAAGTTATTGAAAATCGAAAATTAAATGATCCAGAAAAAGGCCTATCGAGTTTTCAATATAAAAACTATGAATACCTTCAGGTAACGGCAAATCCAGATAGTATCTCTTCAAAAATTGATACTATTTATAAAAATAGGTTTTTAAGAAAGCCTTTAATGAAATTGGATTCAACAAATTACAAGTTTAAAAAATTTTCTGAGAAACAGCATTTATATCAAACAGAGAAAGTAAATTTAATTCAACTTAATCACTCTGAATACAAAGAAACCGTTTTAGCCACTAGAATGGCTGGATTTAAACAACCTATTTACGAATATCTTGGTCTTAAACTAATTTCTTATTCTGTTTATGAGAATCCATTTGAAATCTTAGAAATTCCAGTTCAAAACCCGATTTCAAATTTTGGACGAAAATTATACAACTACAAACTAATTGATACGGTAAAAATTGACGGAAGAAGCGCTTACAGAATTTACTTTGAACCCAAAAAACTCAACACGAATCGTTTGAGAGGTTTGCTGTATATTGACACTATTAATTTTGCTATTTGTAAAGCTTATTTTAGAATTTATGGTGTTGTAAACATCAATGCTACCTACACATTTGATTATAAAAAAGATATTGATATTTGGTTTCCAAAAAACAGAAAATTCAAAGTCTCTAAAGGCAACAATCATGAGGATATAAAAATCTTAGGCGGTACTATAAAATTTAGTTCTGATTTAGATTTAACAGAAAGTAAAAATGCCACTGATCAAGCTTATGTTTCAATAGAATCAACTCCATTTGATATTGAAATTAACAAACCTATTTCTATTTCAAAACCAAGAGTTAAAATTGAAGTACCAAAATCAAGTTTAGAACAAGAAAGCAACTACTGGAATGTTTTCAAAAAAGACACTATTGATAAGAGAAAGCTTAGAACGTACACATCGATTGATAGTTTATCGCTCTCAGAAAAAATTGAACATAAATTATTTTTAGGTAGAAAAATTTTCAATGGCTATTTTCCTGTATCTATTTTTGACATTGATTTACGTAGTATTGCAAAATATAACAACTTCGAAGGTTTTAGATTAGGTATTGGTACTGTAACCAACTCTAAACTTTCAGAAAAATACAAAGTAGCTTTTTATGGTGCATATGGTTTAAAAGATGAGGAATTCAAATTCGGGATTACTCCTTCTTACTTAGCAGATAAAAATTCTGAAACTTGGATAAGTGCATCTTATTCTGAAGACATTTACGAAATTGCTCAAACTAACTTTGTAACTGATTCACGAAGATTCAAAATCTATGATCCTCGACCAATAAATATTTCCACATTTTATAATAACAAAATGAGTTCGGCTTTTATTGAGAGTAAGTTTTTACCAAAAACCTCCAGCTATTTTGGAATTTCTCATAATCAAATTCAGCCTCTTTTTGATTACACCTTTATAAATGACGGAAAATCATATACCAATTATACCATTACTGCTTTACAATTAGCTGTTCAATGGAATCCGTTTAGTAATTACATGCAAACGCCTGTTGGGAAAATTGAATATGAAAAAAGACATCCAAAATTTTCAATTCAGTATACCCAAACAGTGCCAAATTTACTTGAAAATGATTTCGTTTTCTCAAAACTAGATTTCAAAACTTATTATGAATTGCCTTTTTTATCAGGTCAAAAAAGTTCGATTTTATTGCAAACTGGTATAGCATTTGGCGATGTTCCAATTACACATTTATACAGTATTGTTCCTAATAACTTAAACAGAGATGCAATTCTACAACGAATTACTTTTGCAGGAAAAAATAGTTTTGAAACCATGTATTTCAACGAGTTTTTCTCCAATAAATACGCTTCTTTACAGTTAAAACATACTTTTAATAAAATTCGTCTTGGATACAAGATTAATCCTGAATTCACAGTTGTAACCCGAATGGCAGTTGGTTCAAACAACAAAAATAACCAGCACATGGGAATAGGCTACAAGACACTTGAGGATGGATTTTTTGAAAGTGGTGTTGAGTGTAACAAAATTTTCAAAGGTTTTGGTTTGGTTGCCTTTTACAGATATGGCCCCAACCAATTACCTAATTTTGATGACAACATCGCCATAAAAGTTTCTTACTATCTTGATTTAGGTTTTTAATTTTAACTTAAAAATTCCGCTCAACACCAATATTTTAAGCAATAATCCTTACCTTTGCACCCTAATTTTTGAGAGATGTTAAAGTGGTTAAGCACCAGTTTTTGGGATTATATTGCCAGTAGAATTTTAAGAAACCGCGTTTTTTTATTAGTTCTTGTTTTACTTTTTACTATTTTCATGAGTTTTCAGTGGAAAAACATGCGTTTTACCTTTACTGAAGCTAATCTATTACCCGATGATCATGAAGTAAACATTCAATACAATTCTTTTTTAGAAAAATTTGGTGAAGAAGGAAATCTAGTTGTCTTAGGATTTAAAGACAAAACCTTTTTTAATGAAAAAAACATTAAAGCTTGGGAAAAATTCATTGCCGAAATAAAAAAGGATAAAGCAGTTGAACTTACCTTATCTATTGAAGATTTAAAAGTACTTGAGAAAGATACATTAGAACAAAAATTCAAATTAGTTTCTTTCATCAATAATGATAGTATTTCTGACACCTATTTAAAAGAAAAGGAAAAAGAGTTTTTCAACGATTTACCTTTCTATGAAGGCATGCTGTTCAATAAAGAAAGTGGTGCAGTGCGTTTTGCCATTTACATGGATAAAAAAATTGTAAACACACCTGCAAGAAAACAATTTATTGAAAAACATCTTAACCAAGACAGAATTGACGCCTTCGAAAAAGAAACCGGATTAGATCTTCGTGTTTCCGGAATGCCATACATTAGAACACTGAATGCTAATAGCATTATTAGTGAAATTGGATTGTTCGTTGGTGCTGCACTTGGAATTACTTCATTACTATTCTTCTTCTTCTTTAGAAGTTTTAGAGCAACCATGGTTTCCATGTTTGTGGTAATTATTGGCGTAATGTGGTCGTTTGGAACGCTAGGTTTGTTACATTATGAAATAACCGTTTTAACAGCAATTATTCCTCCATTAATCATTGTTATCGGAATTCCTAACTGTATTTTCCTTATCAACAAATACCAGCAAGAAATTAAAAATCACGGAAATAAAGCCAAATCCTTACAACGGGTAATCTCTAAAGTAGGGAATGCTACTTTAATGACGAATTTAACTACTGCTGCTGGTTTTGGAACCTTCATTTTTACAGATAGTAAATTATTGAAAGAATTTGGAATTGTAGCTTCATTAAACATTGTTTTCTTATTTATACTTTGTTTAATTATCATTCCGATTGTTTATAGTTACATGCCAATGCCTAAGGAAAAACATTTAGCTCATCTTGGCAAAAACTACATGGCTACTTTCATGAATTGGATTGAAAACACGATTAGACATCACCGAGTTGCCGTTTTTTCAACAGCAATTGGAATTTTAGTGATGGGAATTATTGGTATTTTTCAAATTAAAATTTCAGGAAGTATTATTGAAGATATGCCTAAAAAGGCACCTTTTTATAAAGACATCTTATTCTATGAAAAAGAATTTGATGGTGTTATGCCATTAGAAATTGTTATTGACACTAAAAAACCAAAAGGCGCTTTAAAATCGGTTACTTTACGACGAATAGAAGAACTTCAAGAAACCATTGAAGAAATTCCTGAATTATCAAAACCTGTTTCTATTGTTAATTTAGTCAAATATTCAAAACAAGCTTACTATAACGGAAATCCTGAATATTACGAATTACCTACCAAACAAGAAGAAGCTTTCATTTTATCGTACATAAAAAATTCGACTAAAAAAGGAAACGAGAATATGCTGAAAAGCTATATTGATAGTACTGGGCAATATGCACGCATCACTACTTTTATGCGAGATATTGGTACGGATAAAATGCAAAAAATTGAAGAACGTTTACAAGACAAAATCAATCACATTTTCCCAAAAGAACGCTACGAAGTTTCACTAACAGGAAAAGCTTATGTTTTTGAAAAAGGAACCCATTATTTAATTGATAATTTAGTACAATCGCTAATTTTTGCTATTGTTTTAATTTCGCTATTAATGGCATACATGTTCCGTTCTTTCAAGATGATAGTTGTATCATTATTACCAAATATTTTACCTTTGGTTATGACCGCTGGATTGATGGGATATTTTGGAATTCCAATTAAACCATCTACCATATTAGTATTTAGTATTGCGTTTGGAATATCGGTGGATGATACCATTCACTTTTTGGCGAAATACCGTCAAGAGTTAAAAGCTAACGATTGGAAAATAAAACGATCCGTTTACGCCACTTTAAAAGAAGCAGGAATTAGTATGTTTTACACTTCAGTGGTATTGTTCTTTGGATTCTCTGTATTCACATTATCTAGCTTTGGCGGAACTGTAGCATTAGGAGGATTAGTTGCTACAACATTACTTTTTGCAATGATTTCAAACCTAATCTTGTTACCAGCATTATTACTTTCGTTAGATAAAACGATTGCTAACCAACAAGAATTTTTAGAACCAACATTAGATATTTTAGCAGAAGATATTGAAGAAGAAAATTCAAACGAGAAATAGTATATTTGCATTATAAATCATAAATCGAAATGAAACACTCAAAAGTAATAGACCTTTTAAACAGCACGAAAACATTACATGAAGTAACAGCAAAAGGTTGGGTTAGAACATTTAGAAACAATCAATTTATTGCGTTGAACGATGGTTCAACCATTCATAATATTCAGTGTGTAGTAGATTTTGAAAACACACCAGATGAAACTTTAAAAAGAATAACAACTGGAGCTGCTATTTGCGTTACAGGAACTTTGGCAGAAAGCCGTGGTGCTGGACAAAAAGTAGAAATTCAAGTAACGAAATTAGAGATTTTAGGCGATAGCGATGCAGAGAAATTCCCAATGCAACCTAAAAAACACTCGTTAGAATTTTTACGCGAAAATGCACATTTACGTGTAAGAACCAATGCTTTTGGAGCAATTATGCGTGTGCGTTCAACTTTAGCGTTTGCAGTACATCAATATTTTCAAGAAAAAGGATTTTTCTATGTAAACACGCCTATCATCACAGGTTCTGATGCTGAAGGTGCTGGAGAAATGTTCCAAGTAACTTCTTTACCAATCGACGGTTCTGCTCCAAGAAACGAAGATGGAAGCATCAACTACAAAGAAGATTTCTTCGGAAAACAAACGAATTTAACTGTTTCTGGACAGCTAGAAGGTGAAACTTTTGCAATGGCATTAGGTCAAATTTATACGTTTGGACCAACTTTCCGTGCAGAAAATTCAAACACTTCTCGTCACTTAGCTGAGTTTTGGATGATTGAGCCAGAAGTTGCTTTCAATGATTTAGCAGATAACATGGATTTGGCGGAAGATTTCATCAAATACGTTATCAAATATACCGTCGATAAATGTGGCGATGATTTAAAATTCCTAGAAAACAGATTGTTAGAAGAAGAAAAATCAAAACCACAAGCAGAAAGAAGCGAAATGACGTTGTTAGAAAAATTAAGTTTTGTACTTGATAACAACTTCAAACGTGTTTCTTATACGGAAGCTATTGATATTTTAAAAGATTCAACACCAAATAAAAAGAAAAAATTCCAATACATCATCAACGAATGGGGTGCTGATTTACAAAGTGAGCACGAACGTTTCTTAGTAGAAAAACACTTTAAATGTCCGGTAATTTTATTTGATTATCCAGCAAAAATTAAAGCGTTTTATATGCGTTTGAATGACAATACTGAACCTGGAAAAGAAACCGTTAGAGCAATGGATATCTTATTCCCTGGAATTGGTGAAATCGTTGGAGGTTCGCAAAGAGAAGAACGTTACGATGTATTAGTAGAAAAAATGAAAGCCTTAGGAATCGACGAAGAAGAACTTTGGTGGTATTTAGATACGAGAAGATTTGGTTCGGCAGTTCATTCAGGTTTCGGATTAGGTTTTGAAAGATTAGTACTTTTTGTAACAGGAATGAGTAACATTAGAGACGTAATTCCGTTCCCAAGAACACCACAAAACGCAGAATTTTAGAATCTTGTTAAATTGTTTAACTGTTGATTGTTAAATCGTAAATTTGATAAACAACTCAACAGTTAAACGATTAAATCAATTAAACAAACATTAATGTTAAAACACAGTTTACAATTCAAATTATCTCAAAAATTATCGCCTCAACAAATTCAGTTGATGAAGTTAATTCAATTGCCTACGCAAGCTTTTGAGCAACGTCTTCAAGAAGAATTAGTAGAGAATCCTGCTTTGGAAGAAAGTAGCAAGGAAGATAATTATGATTTAGATGATTATGGAAGTGATACTGATGATTACGACGATTACGATAACGAACACATCGATACAGGCGACATCAATATTGACGAATATTTAAGCAATGATGAAACGCCAGATTACAAATACCAAACCAACAATTATAGCGATGATGATGAAGACAAAACTATGCCATTTGCGGCTCCAGTAAGTTTTCATCAGGATTTAATTAATCAGTTAAATACGTTTATTTTAACCGATGAAGAACGCGATATTGCTGAATTTTTAGTGGGAAGTATCGATGACATGGGCTACATCAGAAGAAGCATTCAAGATATTGTGGATGATTTAGCTTTTACACAAGGAATTTATACGGATGAACCGACTGTTGAACGCATTTTGCATTTGGTTCAAGATTTAGAGCCGGCTGGTGTTGGTGCTCGCGATTTACAAGAATGTTTGTTGTTGCAATTGAAACACAAAACGCCTTCGGATTCTATTGCTTTAGCAATTAATGTGATTGAACAACAATTTGATGCTTTTACCAAAAAACATTACGATAAATTACTACAAAAATTCGATGTTTCCCAACAGCAATTACGCAAAGCTATTGATGAAATTGAAAAACTAAATCCAAAACCAGGAGGTAGTTTCGACGGTAATCAAAAAGCTGTAGAACACATTGTTCCGGATTTTACCATTCGAATTGTAGATGGCGAATTAGAACTTTCGTTAAACGGTAGAAACGCTCCAGAATTGCACGTTTCTAAAGATTATCAGGAAATGCTGCAGAGTTATAAAGACACTTCTGAAAAATCGAGTTCTCAGAAAGATGCCGTTCAATTTATCAAACAAAAATTAGATTCGGCAAAATGGTTTATTGATGCGATTAAACAGCGTCAGGAAACTTTATATGTAACGATGAATGCCATTATGCATTATCAAAAAGAATATTTTTTAGAAGGAGAAGAAACCAAACTTCGTCCGATGATTCTAAAAGATATTGCTGATATGGTAGGATTAGATATTTCAACAGTTTCGCGTGTAGCCAACAGCAAATATGTTGATACGCCTTATGGCACTAAATTGATTAAAGAATTCTTTAGCGAAGCGATGACCAACGATCAAGGGGAAGAAGTTTCAACTATCGAAATTAAGAATATTTTACAGCAAGTAATTTCGGAAGAAGATAAGAGAAGACCATTACCAGATGATCAATTAGCTGAAATTTTAAAGGAAAGAGGTTATCCAATTGCCAGAAGAACCATCGCAAAATACCGCGAACAATTAGACATTCCAGTGGCACGACTAAGAAAGAAAATCTAAGAAAATGGATTTAAAAAAAATATTACCTGTTTTCTCTTATATTTTTCATCCCATATTTGTGTCTTTATATGGGACTTTGTTTTTCTTTTTAATTACCAATTCTTTCTTTTATAACTCGCAAATCATCGTAACGTTAATTCAAGTAACGATTTTGACTTTGTTATTACCTTTATCGATGTATTTTTTATTTCGATCATTAGGAGTTGTTTCCTCTTTTACCGAAGCCAGCATTAGCGAGAGAAAAATGCCAATAGCTGTTCAAGCTATTTTATTATTTATTTTAATAAAATTCAGTGTTTCAAAAGATACTGTGGCAGAATTGTATTTTTTTTTTCTTGGTGGCTTTTTAAGTAGTGTAATCGTTTTAGCCAGCGTTATTTTAAAATTCAAAGCCAGTTTGCATATGATTGGAATTAGTGCGTTAACGTGCTTTATTTTTGGTCTGTGCATGTATTACCAACTCCCTTTTATAAATCTTGTGGCATTTTGTATTGTTAGTATTGGTTTAGTAGCCTCTTCACGTTTATATATGAAAGCACATACGTATCCAGAACTTATTGCAGGAATAATAATTGGAGCTGGACCACAGTTGTTTTTGTATCAATATTGGTTATAAAATATAAAACATCAAACCAATTTTTAATGTAGTTACATTGTTCTCAGTAGTCGTTTTATCTTTATCAAAGAAAGGATTTAATCCGTAATGAATATAAGCATTCCAAGTATTAAATCCGAAAGTTAAGTACGTTGCGTATTGAATCTTATTTAATAAATCATTTATATTTTCAGTTCCGGAACCAAAACTTCCCTCATATTTAAACTTACCATTGATTAAATAACTTGCCATAAAACCACCGTAAATTCTCCAAAATTTATGGCTATCTGGCGTTGCATTTCGCCAACGTATTTCTAAAGGTAAATCAATATAATGCAATAAAATTCTACTTTTGACGATTTCAGTTTCTGAACCGTTAGATATAGATGAAAAATCGATATTCTGCTTTAAATCATTAAACGAATAACCAATACCTGGAGCAATTGCCCAATGTCTATTTTCTGAAATAGGAAAATCTCTCAAAAAACCAGCTGATAAACCTGTGGAAAATGAATACTGGTTAAAATTATCAGGTGTTTTCTGTAAAATATTATATGAAATCGAAACATAGAATTGATCTTCTCTAAATAAAGAATCAGCAATAGTTTCAGTCTCTTTTTGTGAGTAAACAAAAGATATAAAATGTAGAAAAAAAAGGGATACAAATAGTCGCATTATATTTTTTTATAAAAATAATAAAAAAAGGCACGCAAAAGCGTGCCTTTAAATTATATTAAATAAATATTACTCAACAGGATTTCCTTTTGCAGTAGTATAATTTACTTTTAATTGTTCAATTTTACGCAATTCTAATTTGATAGCACTTACTAATCCCATCTTCACATTTCTGTCAATTTTAAGGGAAGCAGTAAGATATTTTTCATCGTCAGAGTTACGTTGCGCTCTTTCCGTGATAATGAAGTTTCTGATATCTGCAGGCGAAGCCATTTTATCAGCTAATTGAATACGATCAGAACCTCCAAGAGTCGCTCTATATCGCTCACTTGGTTTTCCTGCGTAAATATACATTACATACTCTTTCTTGTGCAATTTTGCAGTTTGATTAGCTTTAGGTAATGTATTATCAATCTTTAAATCAGTATCTTTCATGGTTGTAGCCGTCATGAAGAAGAACAAAAGCATAAATACAATATCAGGTAAAGACGCTGTTGAAATTGCAGGAGTTCCCTCCGTATTTTTCTTTTTGAATTTAGACATACTTTCTTAATATTATATTATTATTTTTTTGGCTCAGCTTCAGAAAGTCTCATAGGAAACAATTCTTGAATCTTTTTTACTTTTGGTTCTAAATCTTCAACCAAACCTTCGGTTGCTTTAGAAGCTGGATCATTGTAAATGTATTCCATTTCTGTAAAAGTCATACCGTAACGCATCTTACATTCTCTATCTCTTAAAAAATTATATGCTGCTACAAGTTCATTTTGAACCGCAATATAAGTTTCATAAGTAGTTTGCCCATCATTGTTTAATGAAATAACCGCATCATCAGGACCGTCTGACGAATTTGGATCTCTTTTTCCATTACAATAAGTACAAGCTCCTTTTCCATTATTTTCAAGAAAATCGATAGCAGTTTGTCTTAAGTCTTTAAGGTCAACCAATTTCTCTTCAACAAGCAACTGATTGTCTTTATTAACTAAAACTGTTAGAATATTTCTTTCATTAATTGGCGGAACAGGTGGGTTCTCTTCATAACGAGGTAAGAGTCTATTAATCCCTTGATCTACTCCAATAGTGGTAGTAACTAAAAAGAAAATTAAAAGTAAGAATGCAATATCTGCCATAGAACCTGCATTCACTTCTGGCGGTGCACCTCTTTTTTTACCCATGATTTATTATCTTTTAATTTTTGAAAAACCAGTCCAACCCAATACTCCAACTGAAATAATAGCAAGAATATAAAAAGTGTTTAAACTAGTACTAATTAATTTAGAAGCTGTAGAAGTAATAACTCCTCCATCTTTCAATTTCACTTCTGTACTATCTGCTAGTATGAAAGCAACTAAAATGATAGCTGCAAAAATTCCTAATGAAATAAGTGCTCTTTTCAATTGTTCTTTGTGTGTAATTAAGTTTTTGAAAACGAAATATACAACAGAAAAGAAAGCAACTGCCATTGCTATATAGGAAATATAGATAAAGTAATCTACAATATAAGAATTATTGTCCATAGAAACCTCCACACCTAAAGTAGATACGAATAATATAGAAGCAATAATACCTAGTATGATTACTAAAATTTTTGAAATTTTGTATACGTTCATAACAATAATTTGTTAATGTATTATTTGTTTAATTTCTCTTTGAAATAATCTGATAACATATCAACTAAGCTGATAGAAGCATCTTCCATATCGTTAACGATAGAGTCGATTTTAGCCGTGATATAGTTATAGAATACTTGAAGAATCATCGCAACAATAAGTCCAAATACCGTTGTTAATAACGCTACTTTAATACCTCCAGCTACTAATGATGGCTCCATAGATCCAGCAGACTCAATTTGGTCAAACGCAACAATCATACCAATTACTGTTCCTAAGAATCCTAACATCGGTGCAAGTGCAATAAATAAAGAAACCCAAGATACGTTTTTCTCTAATTGACCCATTTGAACACCACCGTAAGCAACGATAGATTTTTCAGCAGACTCTAAACCATGAGAAGAACGCTCTAAACCTTGATAGAAAATAGATGCAACTGGACCAGCTGTATTTTTAGCAACTTCTTTAGCAGCTTCAATACCACCTGAATTTAATGCATTTTCTACTTCAGAAACGAATTTTTTTGTATTGATAGTAGAAAGATTTAAGTAAATAATTCTTTCAATAGCAATAGCCAAACCAAGAATTAAACACAATAATACTGGAGACATCCAAATTGGATCTCCTTCAATGAAACGTTTTTTCATTGATTGAGTAAAAGTAACTTCTTCAGCAGCCGCAGCATCGTCAGTTGTTGCTGTAGCCTCATCAGTTGTTGCTTCAGTAGCAGTTGTATCAGCTACTTGTTCTGTAGCAGGAGCTGCTGCTTGAGTTGAATCTTGAGCTTGAACATTTCCAAAAGTCATAAGCCCCGTGATTGCTAAAATAGAAAATAATCTTTTCATCGCTTTTGTTCTTAAATTTAATTAGTTAATTGGGTTTAAAGATATAAAATAATTATAAAATTTTTTAAAATTAATATCATTCTGCAGAGAGGAAGGGATTCGAACCCTCGATACCCTTGTGGAGTATACACACTTTCCAGGCGTGCGCCTTCGACCACTCGGCCACCTCTCTATCGAAACGACACTCGATTTTAAGGGTGCTAAATAACGTAAAAATTCTCATGTATAAAAATTTTATATGTTATTTTTACAACATTTCTCCTCTGATTCCAGTTTCAAAAATGGTCTTAAACACATTATGAGATACATTTTGTCCTAAAAGATACATCAATTTTGTAATTGCAGCTTCAGTGGTAATATCTTTACCTGATATAACACCTATATTTTTTAACTGTGTACTAGTTTCATAATTCCCCATCGAAACACTACCTCCGCTACATTGTGTAACGTTGATAATGTGAATATTATTGTGAATTGCTTGCTCTAAAGTCTGCACAAACCAATCTTCAGTTGGAGCGTTTCCAGAACCATAAGTTTCTAAAACTATTCCTTTTAAATTCGGTATTGCAAAAAAAGTAGTCAAAACCTTCTGATTGATACCTGGAAAAATCTTTAAAATTGCCACATTATCATCAAAATCAGTATGCACTTTTAGCTGTTTATTTGCTTTTTGCTTCAGAATAACGTCATAATTTACTTTCAAGTGTACACCAGATTCCGCTAGTTCTGGAAAATTAGGTGACGTAAAAGCATTAAAATGTTCGGCGCTGATTTTTGTCGTGCGATTTCCTCTGTATAATTTGTACTCGAAATACAAACATACTTCTTGAATTACTGGTTTTTTATTTTCTTGAAGCGAGGCGACTTGAATTGCTGTGATTAAATTTTCTTTAGCATCGGTTCTTAAATCACCTATTGGTAACTGCGAACCCGTGAAAATCACTGGTTTTGCTAAGTCTTCCAACATAAAGCTTAATGCAGAAGCACTGTACGACATAGTATCAGAACCATGTAAAACCACAAATCCATCAAATTTTGAATAATTTTCCTCGATAATTTTGGCCATTTTTTGCCAATTGGAAATATTCATATTCGATGAATCAATAGGGATATCAAATGAAATGGTTTCGATTTGACAGTCTAATAAATGTAATTCGGGAATTCTACTTAACAACTCATTAAAATCAAAAGCTTTCAAAGCTCCTGTTTCAAAATCTTTTACCATTCCGATGGTTCCACCGGTGTAAATTAAAAGTATTTTTGGTTTATGAGATGTCATCAGTGTATTTCAATTTATTCACAACCGGATTTGCGTACATCGCCAAAAACCCTTCTCTCATAGTTTCATTATCGGCATCAATTCGCATTTCTAATCTTCTTTCAAACAATTGACGTTCTTTTTCGTTGTACAAATGTGCAAATCGAGTTGTTTTGTATAAAATATCGTAAGCAATAAAGTTCGTTGGCCACAATTTATACGATTGTAAAATAGAATCGTCAATTACTTGTGCCAAAGCTTGAATTTGCTTGTTGTTGTTATCGTTTTCGGCAATAATTTTTTCGTATTCGTTTTCTAAAACATCGCCTACATGAATGTGAATGCGTTTTTTTTGTCCGATGATTCCACTTAACAACGTAATAAAATCTTCGTTTTTCTCCTTAATATAAACTTCGTCTTTAGAAAGCGCAATTAATTGTGGCATTTTCAAAGCATCTGTTGGATCGTATTCATAAGAAATAGAAACAGGAACAATTTTTAATTTCTTGAAAAAGTCCATAATTCTAGCCTCATCATTTGCCATTCCTACCATTTTCAGAACACCTTGATGTGTGGCATCGTTACCATCTTTGGTTCTTCCTTCTCGTTGGGCAATCCAAACCGAACGATTTTCTTTAGACAATAAATGATACATATATTCCGACATCAATTTAGAGCTTTGCAATAACTCTCTTGGCGATAAACCACGTTGAACAAGGAAGTTTCGGTTTAATTTTGAAAGTTTTAAAAGAAAATCTTTCTTGACCAAATTATCTCCAATAGCAGAAGCTGTCATCACCAAACCATGATCAATCAGAGAAACATTCAACAAAGAAGTATCTAAAATAATATCACGGTGATTGGAAATAAATAAATACGAAGTATTAGGTTCTAATTTCTCAAAACCAGAAGTCGTAAGTCCTTCTGAACTTCTTTCTAAAACTCTTTGGATCGATTGATAAACAAAATTTACTTGGAAATCGCGAATAGAATGCGTTCTACTCAATTGTTCTTTCCATACTTCATCTTCTAATTCTGGAAACGTAAAATCCATCATAGCCTTCATCATAGGATGATGCAACAAAGACTTCAAAGCTTCGTTTACTTCAGAATCATAATAAGGGCGAATAGAATCGAATTTTGTCATATTTATTTTAAAAACAATTCACAAAAGAACAAAAATTTTATGAATTGAAAATTTATTTTAGGTTAAATTCCGAAAATTTGTTTTGAATTTTCAGTGGTAATTTTTGCAATTTCTTCAACTGGCAGTTGGTAGATTTCAGCTAACTTTTGCGCTACCAACAAAGTATAACTACTTTCGTTTCGTTTTCCACGATAAGGAACTGGCGCTAAATATGGCGAATCGGTTTCTAAAACAATGTGTTTTAAATCTATTTCATTCAAAAATTGGTCGATTTTTCCGTTTTTGAATGTGGCAACTCCTCCAATTCCAAGTTTCATTCCTAAAGAAATCGCTCTTTGGGCTTGACCCAAATCACCCGTAAAGCAATGAAAAATTCCGAATAAATCATCCGATTTTTCACTTTCTAAAACCTCAAAAACCTCATCAAAAGCATCACGACAGTGAATATTGATTCCTAGTTTATACTTTTTTGCTAGTTGAATTTGGTGTTTGAAAGCGTGTTGTTGTTCTTTCAAAAAAGTTTTATCCCAAAACAAATCAATTCCGATTTCACCAACGGCATAAAATTTTCTAGAAGCCAATTCTTTTTCTACATGCACCAACTCTTCCAAATAATTTTCCTTGACATACGTTGGATGCAAACCCATCATTAGAAACACATTTTCGGGATATTGCTTTTCTAATTCATACATTTTAGCTGTGTAATTAGAATCGATAGCAGGAACAAAAAAACGAGAAACACCAGCACTAATGGCTCTTTGCATCATTTCGTTGCGGTCTTGATCAAATTCTTCTGAATATAGATGAGTGTGAGTATCGGTAAGTATCATTTGTCGATTGGGTTACAAAGTGCAAAGTTAAAATAAAAGTAGTAAGATTAAAGAATTAAGTATTAAGACTGAAATTTTTCTATTTTTGAGTCATGGAAGATTTACAAGACTTTTTAAAAGGCAAAAAATATAAAAAGATAAAGTTTACGGTGTTAAAAACCCAACATTTATTAATCAAAGGAAAGATAAATGGCGTAAAAGGTAACTTTATTTTAGACACCGGAGCGAGCAACAGTTGTGTAGGATTTGAAAGTATTGAACACTTCAAATTAGATGCCCAATTTTCAGAAACTAAAGCTGCTGGTGCTGGTGCTACTGGAATTGAAACACAATTGGCAAAGAATAATGAAATTCAATTAGGTAGATGGAAAAACCACAAATTCCACTTAATTGTATTTGATATGAGTCACGTAAATGATGCGCTTCGTCATTACAAAACCAAACCGGTTGATGGTATTATTGGCGCTGATATTTTACTAAAAGGAAAAGCAATTATTGATTATAGCAATCATTGTTTGTATTTGAAATAACTTAGTTTGAATGGTTTTTCTTCAGTGTTCGATAAGCTAAAATCGTGCTAATCAACATAAAAATTCCTCCCAAAATAAAGGGTGCTCCTGGAAATAAAAAAGGTGCTTCATCGTGAGTAAAATAATAAAAAACAGATGCCATCATCGGTGGACCTACAATTGAAGAAGCACTCATTAAACTAGTTAAAGTTCCTTGAATTTCGCCTTGTTCTGACGGAGGTACTTGTTCCGAAACTACGGCTTGCAAGGCTGGCCCTGCAATTCCTCCCAAACAGTAGGGTATTAAGAAAACAAACATCATCCAACTTTCAGTTGCAAAAGCAAATAAGAACATTCCGATTGTATATAACGCTAATCCGAAATAGATACTTTTTACATTTCCGATTTTTGGATTGATCCAACGAATTAAACCTCCTTGAACAATTCCTACTAATAATCCGATGACACCTAGAGAAATTCCTACCATCTTTTCCGTCCAATTAAATTGGTACATGGTGAAGTAATTCCAGTTACTTTGTACCGCATGAGAACCAACATAGAGAACAAAAATAGCTAGAACTAAACCAATCAAATTTGGATATTTTTTCAAATGTAATAAAGCTCCGATTGGATTGGCTCTTTTTAATTCGAATGCTCTTCTTTTGTCCTTATCTAAAGATTCTGGAAGAATAAAATAGCCATATAAAAAGTTTAGCATACACAAAATAGCAGCTGCAATGAAAGGAACTCTAGTGCCAAAATCTCCTAATAAACCACCTAAAACCGGACCAATTATAAAACCTAATCCAAAAGCTGCTCCCATCAATCCAAAATTCTTAGCTCTGTTTTCATGTGTACTTACATCAGCAATATAAGCAGATGCAGTGGTGAAACTTGCTCCGGTAATTCCAGATAAAATTCTACCAATGAATAACCATGTTATTGTTGGCGCAAAGGCTAACAATAAAAAATCTAACGAAAAGGCGAACAAAGAAGTTAACAAAACGGGGCGTCTCCCATATTTATCACTTAAATTTCCTATCACGGGCGCAAAAATGAATTGGGTAATCGCATAAGCGAAAGTTAACCAACCTCCATATTTTGCAGCTTCGCTAATATCGCCATTGATTAGTTCTTTGATTAAATTTGGAATTACAGGAATAATAATTCCCCATCCAATAACATCTAACAAAACGGTAATAAAGATGAAACCAACGGCTGCTTGTTTCTTAGATTTTTTCATAGCTAAATTTTGACTTACAAAGTAAAGAAAAATCCCAAACTCTTTTGGAATTTGGGATTTAATATTGTTTATTTCTTATTACTTAACTAATTTCAACCAAATGAAATCATTCCATCCTTCTATAAGTCTTGTAGGATCTTTCATTTTAGTTCTGTCTTGTTCTTCTATCGGAACAATTTTATTGTTTTGAACCGTAAAATTGTAAACTCTTGGTTTTTTTTCATTTGAAAGAGTTACTTCAATTTTATAGTTACCATCTTTCAAATCACTAAATTTAATCGCTTCTCCATTTGGTTTATCGATTGGTCTTAATGCACAATTGAATTCTTTCCAATCAGCACGTTCAACAATTGCTACGTTTTTGTTTGGATCGTATTGTTTTGCGAATGGCTTTCCATCTTTAAACATTTTCAAAGTCCAATCTACACTTATGTTTGTTTTATTAGCATTAGAAGGATTTGGTTGTAATATTTCATGATTTAAATAAAATCCAAAGATTAAGTTTCCTGATTCAGCATGTTGCATAAATGCGTAGTTGCTCCAAGGTCCACGAGTAACAAAAATTTCATTTGTTTTTGCATAAGGATCATCGCTTACTATTTTAGCTAATTCAAAATCAAAAGTATAAAACATTTTATCTCCCGCATAAAAGTCTAATCTGTAATTTCCAACACCCCAATCTGTAATAAATGATTCTGACCATCCTACCCATTCACCGTCACGTTGATAACGACTACTTGGCCAATTTAATTTTGTTTTTTTACCATCGTCAAAAACTTGATCTCCTGAATATTCAAAATAATTCATGTATTGATTATCTTTATATATCTTAATCTTCAAATATCCAGATTGATCAGCGAAGGCATGAACTTCTTTACCGTCTGCCGTTTTATGAGGAATAAAAGTAGCTGTATAGTTATCAATTCTTCCTGTGCTACTTCCAGTTCCATAAAGTAATGAATTAAAAGTAATAGCTGGAGTTTGCTTAAAAGTATTCCAATCTAACTTTAATGCTGCAGGTTCACCTCCTTTTTTCTTTTTACCTCCTTTAGTAACTTCTTTCCCTTTTTCAACAACTTCTGATGCATCAGAAGCTTGATTTTTTGCTTTGCTAATTTTGTTTAATAGTTGTGCGTTACTACTACCAAATGACATTAGTAATAATCCAAATAATAATACTTGTTTCTTCATGTTAATGTTAAAGTTTTATGTTTATTTTTAAAATATAGAATTTACTCTTTTACAATTTTTACTGTTTTCACTTCATTGTTAGAAGTTACTTTTACCAAATAAGTCTCAGCAGATAAACTTGCAACATTTATTGAACTTTCGTTGCTATTTATAGATTTTGAAACAACTTCTTGTCCTAATAAATTATAAATTGAAACAGTTGTAATTTCTTTATCTAATGAAAGGTTTAAAATGTCTTTTACAGGATTTGGATAAAGCTTCAAGTTTTTTATTGAGAATGATCCCGCAGAAAGCATTTGGGTTGTAAACGAACCTCCTGATGCCCAATCGGTTTGTGTGTTACCACAAATAGATTTTACCCAAAAATAATAAGTCGTGTTTGGTGTTAAATTATTCAAAACAGCAAAAGTATCTGTCGTTGTCCCTGTGATTGCATTTGCAGAAAATGGATCATTAACAGTACTATAACAATAAACATAACCATTGCTTGGTGTAGGTGTAGCTTCTACCCATGCAATATTTACAACTGTTGCCGATTCAGGATCTGTAAATAACTGTGTTGGAGCATTACATTGAGATGCTGGATATGTGGTAAATGAGCCTCCCGAAGCCCAATCGGTTTGTGTGTTTCCACAAATAGATTTTACCCAAAAATAATAGGTAGTATTTGTCGTTAAATTCGTTAAATTCACATAAGACTCTGTCGTTGTTCCTGTAATTGCATTTGTAGAAAACGGATCATTTACAGTGCTATAACAATAAACATAACCATTGCTTGGTGTAGGTACACCTTCTATCCATGCAATAGTATTTGTTGTGGAGGTTAAACCATCATAATATATTTGCGATGGTGCGTTACATCCAGATGCTGGATATGTGGTAAACGAACCACCCGAAGCCCAATTAGATTGTGTTGCGCCACAATTTGATTTTACCCAAAAATAATACGTAGTATTTGGTGATAAACTATTTAAAGTCGCAAAAGTATTTGTCGTAGTTCCTGTGATTGCATTTGCAGAAAATGGATCGTTTACTGTGCTATAACAATAAGTATAACCATTGCTTGGTGCTGGATTTGGTGCCGTCCATGCAATATTATTTGAAGTCGAAGTTAAACCATCATAAAATAGTTGCGTTGGAACATTACAGCTTGCTATTGCAGCACATGTAATTGATCTTACTCTGTTTGTGTTTTGAGTTCCACAACTAGAATTGGCATTCAAATGGTATCTAACTACTCCAGAAGTTGTACCAGATAACCAAGTTAAAGGAGTTAAACCACTGGCTAAAACCGCTGTTCCTGTTGCATTAGTTATGGTAATAAAATCTGTAGAAACTGAACTTCTAAAAGTATATTGTTTATTTGACAAGACATTTACATTTGAATATTCTCCCGCATAAGCATCTGCAACGATTTGTTCTGAACTTCCAGTACAAGCAGGTGTGAAAGTTGCATCAGGATATAAACCATAAATTGCACCGTTGCAAATTAACGCAGGTGGTGTAGTAAAACTACCTCCAGAAATCCAAGCTCCAGTTGTAGCTCCACAGTTAGAGCGTACCCAGTAGTAATAAGTAGTACCTGCCGCAACATTTAAATAGAGAGTAGTATTTAAGTTAGTTGTACTAAATAAGGTAGGAGTAGAATTTGCAGTAGGAGCACTATTGGTTGTAACAATATAAATATCATAATGAGAAGAAGGTACTGGTGATGCCGCTGTCCAAGTCATTTTACAGGAATTGGATGTTATATTGGATACCATCAAATTTGAAGGAGGTGTGCAGTTTGATGCGTCAGCACATCGAATGTAGCGAGTTCTATCCACTTGTTGACTACCACAACTAGCATTTGAATGAAGGTAATAACGAATAACACCTGAAGTACTTCCCGAATCCCAGATTACAGGTTGAACTCCACTTGCATAAACAACAGTTCCTGTTGCATTTGTAATTGTAATATAATCCGTTGTTACTGAGCTTGAGAACGAATATTGTTTGTTTGCGATTACATTCACATTGCTGTACTCGCCTGCATAACCTTGACTAGTTAATGTCTCGTAATTTCCACTACAGTTTGGTGTATAGGTACTAGCTGGAAACAATCCATATGTTGCAGTAGTACATTGCGCAACAGCATTAGGAATGAAATTCAAAAATGCCAATAGGCAGAATAAAGTAATTTTTTTTTTCATTTTCAGTTTTTGATGATTTGAAGCTTAATTAGATTAAATTTCCATCAAAACTATATGATAAGAAGTACTAGTCCAATTTATATATTGGACTATTTATAAATAATCAGAAGATTTAACAATTATTATTTACCTGACTAACAAACACTTAATCTGTATTTTCTAATTTTTCAATGTAATAATTAGGAGAAAGTCCGGTTTGCTTTTTAAAAACGCGAACAAGCGTATTGGCATCTTTATAACCTACTTCTTCTGCTATTGCCTGCAAAGTATATTTACGGAAATAAGGAGCATCTTTCAGCTTTTGAAGTACATAATGAATTCGTAATTCTTGAGTATATTCTGAAAAGCTTTTTTGTATAACCTGATTGAAATATTGTGATAAATAAGCAGTATTTGTATTTAATTTTTTTGCAACAAAAGCCAACTTGAAGTTAGGATCTAAAAAAGTTTCCTTTTGCTCTAACTTTTTTAGACCTAATGCAATTTTTTCAATAAGCTCTTCATCGAGTGTTTGTTTTGGTTGCGTTTCGGTTTTATCAATTTGCAGAATACCAATTTCTGAAGTTCTAAATTCTTTTAGATTTTGAATAATCTTTAAAAATCGATAATGCTTTTCTTTCTGATTTTTGTAATAATAATAAAAAACATAAACCACTACAGCAAAAAGAATCAAAATACCAAAAAGTGAAATTTTAAAATAATTCTTAGACGCAATAACTTTATTAGATTCCTCCTTTATTTTGTTTAAATCATAGTTGTGAAGAAAATTTAAAGATTTACTTTTTATTCCTTCTATTGACTGAATTAACTCTAAACTTTTTTGGGCGTAGCGATACGCGTTTTTAGAATCATTTTTCTCATTATAACACTGTGTCATAATGTTATAAGTCATTAATAAATTTTCTTTGGAAACCTTAGTAATTTGATAACTTTCAACATATTTATTACAATAAAAAAGTGCGGAATCAACTTGTTTTAAATGATAAAAACAATCGGCCATCCCTAAATCAAACAACTGCTCTGTTCTTATATTATCCTGAATAACAGGATACTTTTTTCTCTTTCTATATAACGACAATGATTTCTCGTAATTTCCAGCTAAGGCTGCGCTTTTTGCTTCACGCATACTCAACAATGCTTTGGTGTACTCAGGCTGAAAATTATCTTGCAACATCATTGTAGCTGCTACATTAAAATAATGATTTGCAGAATCTAACAACACTTTTTTCTTCGACTGAATGTAATACTTTTGATAAGCTTCACCAATAATATTATATTTATCAGCAAACAATTTCTTGTTCATTACTTTTTTTTCACCTATTCCCAATTTTAAGTGATGCGACGTTTTTAATTCTCTCTTTAACAAAGCAATTCCATTAACATAATCGCCCATAGCCACTTTTATGGAACCGTATTGTTCGTTAAAATGATTATTAGGCACACTGTTTTTATATTTATCAAGATAAAACAATGCTAAATTGTATTCTCCTAAATTTTTATGGATATAAAACAGTTTGTTTACACACATTCCAAGCAAATCTTGATACACTTTGCTTGATTTATCCATCTTACTTTTTTCAATACTATCTATAAGTATGACAAGCAGTTTCTTTGAATAAGTAAACTCTGACTTATTGTAAAAATAATTGGCTATGTAATATTTGCCATAAAAACGAAATAACTCGTTTTTAGAATTACTAATTTCCAAAGCTTCTGCATATGCTTTTTCAGGATTTGAAATGAGATTTTCCTGAATACTTCTGGTTCTACTAATTTCTGATTCACTCAATTCTTGAGCAAGCATCAAATTAATAAATAATAGTAGCATAACAGAAAAAGTAAATTTGTGCATCATGAAAAAATGGTGGCTCAACCTGAAAATTATAGTCCGCTAAAATAAGAATAAAACTATATTATTTTGTAGATTATTCCCAAGATTAACTTTTACTATTTTTAAATATTACCCAAATAAAAAAAAATCCCAAACTCTAATTGAATTTGGGATTTTTTTTATTTGGGATTTATATTTCTATAATTCTAATGCTTTTTTCACATTACCACCCATTAAAATTTCTGCTGGGTTTTCTAATGCTTCTTTAACCGCTACTAAGAATCCAACTGACTCACGTCCATCGATTATTCTGTGGTCGTATGATAAGGCTACGTACATTACTGGAGCAATTACGATTTGACCGTTTTTAACGATAGCTCTTTCTACCACATTGTGCATTCCTAAAATACCTGATTGTGGTGGATTGATGATCGGTGTAGATAACATACTTCCGAAAACACCACCATTAGAAATTGTGAATGTTCCACCTGTCATTTCGTCTACAGTGATTTGTCCGTCACGAGCTCTTAAAGCTAATCTTTTGATTTCTGCTTCAACACCTCTGAACGATAATGTTTCTGCATTTCTCATAACTGGAACCATTAATCCTTTTGGACCCGAAACCGCTACCGAAATATCACAGAAATCGTAAGAAATTTTCTCTTGACCGTCAATCATA
Source organism: Flavobacterium sasangense DSM 21067 (assembly GCF_000686885.1). Taxonomy (GTDB): domain Bacteria; phylum Bacteroidota; class Bacteroidia; order Flavobacteriales; family Flavobacteriaceae; genus Flavobacterium; species Flavobacterium sasangense. The sequence goes on from NZ_JMLU01000001.1 coordinate 392,348, forward strand.
GAGTTTACATCTGGATATAATTGTAAAGCACGAGTTACTGCTTTAGTAAAGAACGACATGAAGCCTAATCCTAAACCGTGTTTCGCTTTGAACTCTTCTTTATATTGGTCACGAATTGCATAAATTGCTGACATATCTACTTCATTGAAAGTAGTTAACATAGCAGTTTCGTTTTTAGCAGATACTAAACGCTCTGCTACTTTTCTACGTAACATTGATAATTTAGTTCTTTCTGAACCACGGTTTCCTCCTGTTGGAGTTCCCATTGATGGTACTGCATTTACAGCGTCATCTTTAGTGATTCTTCCACCTTTACCTGTTCCAACAATTGCAGAAGGTTCGATGTTTTTTTCTTCTAATATTTTTCTAGCTGCCGGAGATGGCGCTTGCGTTGCATACGTTTTTTCTGCTACTGGAGCTGCTTTTGGAGCCTCAGCTTTTGGAGTTTCAACTGCTTTTGCTTCTTCTTTAGCTGGAGCTGCACCACCTTCTGGTTTTGCTGCACCTGTATCGATTAAACAAACTACTGCACCTACTGCTACTGCATCACCTTCTTCTGCTTTTAATGTAATGATTCCACTTGCTTCAGCTGGTAATTCTAATGTAGCTTTATCTGAATCAACCTCAGCAATCGCTTGGTCTTTTTCTACATAATCACCATCTTTTACTAACCATGTAGCAATTTCTACTTCTTTAATTGATTCCCCTGGAGAAGGGACTTTCATTTCTAAAATCATATCTTTTTATTTAAAAAGTTTACCCTTCGACTTGCTTAGGGTGATAATTGAGTTGTTTTTTATTGAAATAATTTTTTATCAAAAACCATAGCAATCGCGTTTGCATGACGTTTTTTAGAACGCTCATAACTTCCTGCTGCTGGTGCACTATATGCTTTTGGTGATGCTAAACGTAGTTTCACTAAATCAAAATTCATCAACATATAACTGTAAGCTCCCATGTTTTTAGGTTCTTCTTGTGCCCAAACGTAATCATCCACATTTGGATAACTGTCGATAATCGCTTTGATTTGGTCAACTGCTAATGGGAACAATTGCTCTAAACGAACAACCGCCACATCGTTTCTACCTAATTCAGCACGTTTTGCAATGATATCATAATAGAATTTACCTGTACAGAAAACCAAGGTTTTAATTGCTTTTTTATCTGTTACATTTGGATCATCTAATACTTCTTGGAATTGTCCGTTTGCTAAATCATCCATTGAAGAAACTACATCTGGATGACGTAATAAACTCTTCGGAGAGAATACTACTAATGGCTTACGGAATTCTGTTTTTAATTGTCTTCTCATTAAGTGAAAGAAGTTGGCTGGCGTAGTTACATCGGCAATGTACATGTTGTGTTTTGCACATAATTGTAAGTAACGCTCCATACGAGCTGATGAGTGTTCTGCTCCTTGGTTTTCATAACCATGAGGCAATAACATTACCAATCCGTTTTGGTTGTTCCACTTGTCTTCACCTGCCGAAATGTATTGGTCAATCATAATTTGGGCTCCGTTAGAGAAATCCCCAAACTGTGCTTCCCAAATGACTAAGGTTTTTGGTGATGCTAATGCATAACCGTATTCAAAACCTAAAACACCATATTCTGAAAGATGTGAATTGTAGATATAAAAGTTTCCTTTTTTATCTTTTATTTTATCTAAAAGAATTACTTCTTCTTCTGAATCTTCTACTTTAACAACAGCATGACGGTGTGAAAATGTTCCACGCTCCACATCTTGCCCAGAAATACGAACATCGAAACCTTCAGACATTAAGGAACCATAAGCTAATAATTCGCCCATTGCCCAATCTAATTTATTGGTTTCAACCATGTTCTTTCTATCCCCAATTAACTTCGTAATCTTACTGATGAATTTTTTATCAGCAGGAAGTTCAGTAATAGTTTTAGCAATTTCTGCTAATTGATTTTTATCAAACTTAGTGTCGAATTTTTGTAGCATTACATCATCCGAAACTTGTTTGTAACCTTCCCACTCGTTCTCCATGAACGGTGTAATTACAGTTAAGTCTTTCTTACGAGAGGCTTCTAAATTCTCATCTAATTTTGCTTTGTATGCTTCTTCCAATTCTTTTACATATCCAGTAGAAATTACATTTTCCTGAATTAATTTTCCAGCGTATAAATCTCTCGGATTTTTGTGTTTTGAAATGGCTTTGTATAAAATTGGTTGTGTGAAACGAGGCTCATCCCCTTCGTTGTGACCGTATTTTCTATATCCTAATAAATCGATGAAAACGTCTCCCCCAAATTCCATACGGTAATCTAAAGCAAACAACATCGCATGAACTACAGCTTCTGCATCGTCTGCATTAACATGTAAAACTGGTGATAATGTTACTTTAGCAATATCCGTACAATACGTTGACGAACGTGCATCTAAATAGTTTGTTGTAAATCCGACTTGATTATTGATTACTAAGTGAATTGTTCCACCTGTTTTATAACCATCTAATTTCGCCATTTGGATAATTTCATACACAATACCTTGACCTGCAACCGCGGCATCACCGTGAACAGCAATTGGTAAAACTTTTGAAAAATCGTCTGCGAAATATCTATCTTGTTTTGCTCTTGTGATTCCTTCAATAACGGCACCTACTGTTTCTAAGTGCGAAGGATTTGGAGCTAAATTTAAGTTGATTTTTTTACCTGAATCGGTTAGTCTATCTGAAGTTAAACCTAAGTGATATTTTACGTCACCATCAAAGTTAGCGTCTTCATCGTAGTCTTTCCCGTCAAATTCAGAGAAAATATTTTGAGTGTTTTTTCCAAAGATGTTTGCCAAAACATTCAAACGACCTCTGTGCGCCATTCCCATTACGAATTGCTCTACACCTCTATCAGCAGCACCTTCAATTAATGCATCTAAAGCTGGAATTGCAGCCTCACAACCTTCTAATGAGAAACGTTTTTGACCTACATATTTAGTATGTAAGAAGTTTTCAAAAGAAACCGCTTCATTTAATTTCTTAAGAATGTGTTTCTTTTGGTCAGCCGAAAAATTAGGCTGATTATCGTTGATATCTAAACGATTTTTAATCCAATCTTGTACTTTAGAATCACGAATATACATGAACTCAACACCGATCGATTGACAATAAACATTATCTAAATGTTTGATAATATCTGCCAAAGTACTTGGTTTCATGTTCACGATTTTTGCCGCATCAAAAACCGTATTCAAATCAGCTTGTGATAATCCAAAATTTTCAAGAGCTAATGAAGGTCCGTGAACTCTTCTATCTCTAACCGGATTTGTTTTTGTGAATAAATGACCACGGGTTCTATATCCTTCAATTAATTTAAGAACATTGAACTCTTTTTGCATTTTTTCAGAAATTTCACCTGAATCACCCGAAGCTACTTGAACTACTTGTGCGGCAAATTCTTCAGAACCATAACCTGCTTGTGCAAAGTCAAATCCTTGAAAAAAACTTCTCCAGCTTGGCTCAACGCTATCTGGATTTTGTAAATATTGATCGTATAAATCGGCAAAGAAAGCCGTATGTGCAGCGTTTAAAAAGGAAAACCTATCCATAGTGTGTTGTCTAAAAGACCTTTTAATTAAAAATTTACGCAAAAGTAAAACATTTTATGATAATCTTTCAAGGATTTTTATACTTTTATAACATTAATTTTTTCAAAATGGAATTATGAAAAAGAATTTCGTAATAAATTTAACATTTTTGTTAACTATTGTGGTTTTATTTAGTTTTAAACCTGAAATTTATGCACAAGAAAATACCGAAAATAAAACAAAAAGTGATTTTTGGAAACATGTGCAATTTGGTGGTGGACTTGGTTTAGGAGTTGGCAATGGCTATGCCGATATTATGGTGGCACCAAGCGCTATTTACAACTTTAATCAATATGTAGCATTAGGTTTAGGAGCACAATACAGTTATGTAAAACAACGTGATTTTTATAATGCCAACATATATGGAGGGAATTTAATTGCTTTATTCAATCCCATCGAAGAAATTCAAATTTCAACTGAATTAGAACAATTAAGAGTGAATAGAACTTTTAATGATTCTTTCGGAAACGATTCTCAAGATTTTTGGAATACGGCTTTGTTTTTAGGAGCAGGATATCGCAATGATAATATAACTTTAGGTATTCGATATAATGTTTTACACCGAGATAGAGATAATATTTATGCTGAGGCGTTTATGCCTTTTGTGAGAATTTATTTTTAATACTTATTACGAAACCAAACTTTTTGCCACTCTCTTTTTAACACCAAAAAAGCAACTTGCTCCGATAATTCTACTAAGTCAGAACCGTCAAGTTTTTTAATTTGCTCTTCTGGAACATCTATTATGTATAGTAAATTTAGGTATTCAGCAAATTTGTATTGAATGAGCTTGTAAATTTTTTCTTGAACCAAATTTTTAAATTCAAACGGAAAAATACTTGATGGCACATCTAAAGATTCATTTGCCAAAGCAAAATCTTTGTTTACTTGCTCAATCAATTTAAAGTATAAATGTTCTTCTTCGGCTTGCGAAATTAAAGCATCAATATTTGCTGGCGGATTATACATTTTCAAGTTCAATTACAAGTTCAAAAGTCAAGTTCAATTAGAAAAATCAATATCAATTACAAGTTTTAAAATCGAATTTTGAACTTGATTTTTGCCATTGTTCTTGATTATACATTTCTTCCCATTAAATTTTCGCCAAAAGCTTTTAAAATGGCTTTCTTTTCGGTTTCGATATCCATTTTTTCTAGCGTTTCAAATGCTTTATAAGTGAAATCTTGAATCGCTTTTTTAGTAGCTTCGCTTGCTCCTGAAGTGTTAAAAATGGCTTTGACAGATTCAATTTTGTCGCTATTGTCTGATGGTTGAATCGAAAACAAATGCAACAATTGTTGTTTTTCTTCTGGTTTTGAAAACTCAATTGCTTTTAAGTATAAATAGGTTTTTTTGTTTTCAATAATATCGCCACCCACTTGTTTTCCAAAAGTTTCTGGATTTCCAAAAGCATCTAAATAATCGTCTTGTAATTGGAAAGCTATTCCTAAATTCAATCCGAAATCATAAATCAAATCCGCATTTTCATCTGAAGTTTCGGCTACAATTGCTCCCATTTTCATTGCAGCACCAACTAAAACAGCGGTTTTGTATTCAATCATTTTTAGATATTCTGGAATGGTAACATCGTCACGCATTTCAAAATCTACATCATATTGTTGTCCTTCGCAAACTTCTAAAGCCGTTTTACTGAATAATTTGGCTAGCTTTTGGAAAGTTGCTGGCTCATAATTTTCAAAAAACTGATATGCTAAAATCAACATCGCATCACCTGATAAAATGCCGGTATTCAAATCCCATTTTTCATGAACGGTTTGGTTGCCTCTTCGTAAAGGCGCATCGTCCATAATATCATCGTGAATTAATGAAAAATTATGAAACACCTCAACCGCAGTAGCCGCAGGAATCGCTTTCTCGCAATCAACATTAAAAACTTCGGTTGCCATTAATGTCAAAACCGGACGCATTCTTTTTCCACCAAGCGATAAAATATACTCGATAGGTTCGTATAAATTTTTAGGTTCTTTATTGGAAACAATTTGCGAAAAATGATTGCCCATTTTTTCTTGATAGTACGATATAGAATGCATTGCTTGAATTTTTTGCTAAAATACTTCAATATTCTGAAACGAAACGAATATATCAAATGTTAAATTTATGTAAAAACATTGGAAACTATTTTGGTGTTAAAAGTTTCCAGCATACATTTGTACCTGAAAATAAAATCCATCAAAGTTGATTTTAGAGAAATGATGAAAGAAAAAATTATAAATAAGGCGAAAGAAATGTTTTTGAGACTTGGTTTCAAGAGCATTACTATGGATGATATTGCTTGCGAAATGTGTATTTCAAAAAAAACGATTTACAAATATTTCAGCAATAAAGACGTATTAATTGAGGAAAGCATCCAAATGGTTCACAAAGAAGTTCATGAAACAATTAAACAAATTGTATCTAAAAACTTTAATGCTATAGAAGAAAATTTCGAAATCAAGAGAATGTTTAAAGAAATGTTTAAATCAGCTGAATCATCACCAATATATCAGCTAAAGAAACACTATCCTGAGGTTTATGCAAAAGCTTTAAGTTCTCAAATTGAAGTATGCGAAACCTGTTTTAGAGATAACATTCTAAAAGGCATCAATGAAGGTTTATACCGAGAAAATTTAGACGTAAATAATTATATAAAATTTTACTATACACTAATCTTCAACATCAATGAAAATACAGCTTCAGGTATTGAAGCTGAAGAGTTAGAAGTAAAAGCTTTGGAATATCACATTAGAGCAATGGCAACATTAGCTGGAATTATTGAATTAGAAAAACACCTTAAAAACCCAATTATATAAACAATGAAGAATACAATCCTCATAACATTATTAACTTTTACACTGTCGGTAAGTGCACAAGAAGTGGCACCACTAACATTAAAAGATGCCATCACTTTTGCACTTGAAAACAAAGCAGAAGCTAAGAAAGCTAAATTAGAAGTAGAAAATAGCGAGTATAAAATTCAAGAAGTTCGTTCGAGAGCTTTACCGCAAATTTCAGCTAATGGAAGCATGACATACAATCCTATTCTTCAATTAAACGCTTTACCAGGCGATTTCTTTGGAGCTCCAGGAACTACAATTCTAGCACCACTTGGACAAAAATGGAATTCTGTGGCTGGAGTTTCTTTAAATCAAGCTTTGTTTGACCAATCGGTTTTTACAGGTTTAAAAGCGGCAAAATCTACCAGAGAATTTTACCAAATAAACGCGCAATTAACTGAAGAACAAGTTATCGAACGTGTTGCAAATGCGTATTATCAAGTATATGTGCAACAACAAAAACTTATTGTGGTTGATAATAACTTGAAAAACACAAACAAGGTAAAAGACATCATCAAAGGGCAATTTGAAAATGGTTTGGCTAAAAAAATTGATTACGACAGAATTACGGTTCGTGTGAACAATATCAATTCACTTCGTCAGCAAATTTTAAATGCGATTTCGCTGCAAGAAAATGCATTGAAATTTTATATGGGAATGCCAATGGAAAACAAAATTATCATTCCTAATACTGCTTTTGAAGTTACACCACAAGACTTATCATCAACAGCTGATGTTACAGGAAGAACCGAATATTTGTTACTTAAAAAACAAGAGCAATTATTAACATACCAAAAAAAGGCAGCTCAAGCAGCTTATTACCCAACACTTTCATTAACTGGAAGTTACAATTACATTGGTCAAGGTCCGGAAATGCCATTATTTGCAAAACCAGCTGATGGCGTTTATTGGTCAGACTTTTCTTCTATTGGATTAAGTTTAAGAGTTCCATTATTTACAGGATTTGGAACAAGAGCAAAAGTAAGACAAGCAAACAACGCATTAAGTTCGATAAAAGTAGATCTTGATGACACAAAATTAGCTTTGGATTTAGCGTTTGATAATGCAAAAAAACAACTTGAAAACAGTTTGATTACCATCAACAATCAAAAAGAAAACGCGCAACTTGCTCAAGAAGTTTTTGATAATACCAACAACAATTACACACAAGGATTAGCTGCATTAACCGATTTATTAGATGCTGAAAATGCATTGGTTGAAGCACAAAACAATTATACCAGTGCTATTTTAGAATATAAATTAGCAGAAATTCAATTCATAAAATCAAAAGGCGAACTTAAAACACTAACCAATAAATAATTAAAATGAAAAAGACAATCATAACCATAGTAATCATTTTAGCCTCATTAGGTTTAATCGGATTTATATTAACTAAAAATAAAACAGAAAACGAAGCTAAAACAGCAATCGTAGCTGAAAAAAACGCATCAGTTTCTGTAAAAGTTGATACGGTAAAAACAGAAGAAGTTTCATTAGATTTCGTATCAAACGGAAACTTTGAACCAATTCAAGAGTTAAAATTTTCTGCTGAAAAATCTGGAAAAGTTACTCAAGTTTTAGTTAAAGAAGGAGATTATGTAAAAGCAGGACAAACACTTGCTATCGTTAGAAGCGATGTTATTAACGTAAATGCGCAAAACGCAAATGCGGTATATCAAAACGCTGTTGCAGATTATACAAGATTTGAAAATGCTTTTAAAACAGGTGGTGTAACGAAACAACAATTAGACCAAGCAAGATTAGCAATGGTAAATGCAAAAGCGAATTTAACTCAAGCTAATATCAACGTAGGTGACACTAGAATTAAAGCACCAATTAGTGGTTTTATCAATAAAAAATTCATTGAACCAGGTTCTATTTTATCTGGAATGCCACCAACAGAATTGTTCGAAATTGTAAACGTATCTAAATTAAAATTAAAAGTTACGGTTAACGAAAGTCAAGTGGCGAGCTTAAAAGTAGGAAGTGTAATTAAAGTGGGGTCAAATGTTTATCCTGACAAAGAATTTACAGGAAAAATTACTTTTATTGCTCCAAAAGCAGATGCAAGTTTAAACTTCCCTGTTGAAATTGAAATCACAAACAATACTTCAAATGATTTAAAAGCAGGTATGTATGGAACAGCAAAATTTGCTTCAAACCAACAAAAACAAACGTTGAAAATTGTACCAAGAAATGCATTTGTTGGAAGTGTTAGCAGCAACGAAATTTTTGTAATTGAAAACGGAACTGCAAAACTTAAAAAAGTAACAGCAGGTAGAATTTTAGGAGACAAAGTAGAAATCTTAGACGGATTATCTAACGGAGAAATTGTAATTGTAACCGGACAAATCAACTTACAAGACGGAAACGCTGTTGAAGTTATTAAATAATAAAAACATATGAAATTAGCAGAAATATCGATCAAACGTCCGTCGTTAGTAATTGTATTGTTTACAATTCTAACACTTGGTGGACTGTTCAGTTATAGCAATTTAGGTTACGAATTGATTCCTAAATTTGAAACCAACGTAATTACAATTGCCACAATTTATCCTGGTGCATCACCAAGTGAAATTGAAAACACGGTAACCAAAAAAATTGAAGATGCCGTAGCTTCTTTAGAAAACATCAAAAAAATTGATGCCAAATCGTACGAAAGTTTATCAACCGTATCCATTACATTAACTTCAAATGCTGATGTAAATGTTTCGATGAACGATGCGCAACGTAAAATTAACGCCATCATTAGTGATTTACCAGATGATGCAGAAACACCTTCGTTAACTAAATTCTCCTTGAGTGATTTACCAATTATGACAATTGGTGCCAACGGAAAAATGGACGAAGTTGCTTTTTACGACTTAATTGATAAAAAATTAGCTCCAATTTTATCTCGTGTTCAAGGTGTCGCGCAAGTAAACATTATTGGTGGACAAGAGAGAGAAATTCAAGTAAATCTTGATGCAGTAAAAATGCAAGGTTACGGACTTTCGATTCCGCAAGTGCAACAAAATATTTTATCGTCAAATTTGGATTTCCCTACAGGAAACATTCAAACGCGTGACCAAAAAATATTAATCCGTTTAGCTGGAAAATATAAGAATGTTGAAGAATTAAGAAACTTAATTGTATCTTCTAAAAACGGAATTCAAGTTCGTTTAGGTGATATTGCTGATGTTCAAGACACTCAAAAGATTGCTGAAAAAGTTGCTCGTGTAGATCAAAAAAGTGCTATTCTTTTACAAATTGTAAAACAATCTGATGCGAATGCTGTAGCGGTAAGTGAAGAATTAGTAAAAACCATCAACAAATTAGAAAACGATTATAAATCAAAAGGATTACAATTAGAAATCGCAAAAGACAGTACGATTTTTACTTTAGAAGCAGCAGATGCGGTAGTTCACGATTTACTTATTGCGGTTATATTAGT
>NZ_JMLU01000002.1 GCF_000686885.1 Flavobacterium sasangense DSM 21067
TTAGGTGTTTTCATACTATTTCAAAGTTAATAATTTTTGAAAACACTCTCTTAGTTTTGAACTAAATCAGTCCACTTTTTGCTGACGATTTACATCCTATCCAATAAAAATGTAAGGCTATAAAAGGCCAAACGATTTCTAAATGAATTTTAGTGGTCATGTAGGCTAGATAAACCAATAACATTGCTAAAATAATTTGTCCAAACAAAACTATTTTTTCTTTAATTCCTTTTTTAAGATACCAAGCGAATACTAATAAAAGCGGATTAAATAGTAAAATATTATAATTCCATAAGATTTCTTCGTGCAATGAGTATAATCCTACCAAAGAGAAGAAAAGTCCTAATATTCCCGCAAATATAAAGTAGCTAATTTTTATCCATTTTTTGTTTAAAAATACTAAGATTAAAAGTGCTGTAAGTAAAGAATAAATTGAGTTTAACCAATTAAATGGAGTTTCGGCTTTGGTTACTTGCAAAATTTTTGAATTACTCTTTTCAATTTTATTTCCATTTATTTTTGCAGTTGAAATAGCATCTTTGAATTCGTAAGGTAAAAATAAGCGAGTTGCTGGTTCATCTACTTTTGTTCCAAAAATCAATTGAATTCCTAATTTCATATAAAAATCACTCATATAGGGATACAGAATTTCTCTATAGGATTGATTGGAAGTATCTGATTTGATAGCTTCTTTTCCTAAAACCCCATTGATTTTATCTACTACCATAGTAGTACAATTTCTGTCGATGAACTTATAGGTATAAAATCGGTCCTCACTATAAACCGATTGATTTAATTGTTGAAACAGGGTGTTAATTTGAGATGGTTTGAGGTCTAATTCTTGTTCAATGATTTCTCTATTTTCCGCTTGGTAATTGTAATAGAAATCGATAAAACTACCGTTGGTGACAAAATATTGTAAATCGCCTTTTATGAATCTGCCAATAAAATTAGGTGTGCTAAAATCAAATGCACCATAATTGTAAACTACATCAATTCCATGGATACTGTCTTGAATACGAATTCCTGTATGACCATACATAGCATACGATTCTGGACCTAAACCACAAGTTAAAATGCTGACTTTTGCTTTTTCGGAAAGTGAAATATTTTGGGAAAACCCACAAAAAGAAATTAAAATAAGTAAAGCGAAAAGTAGTTTTTTTGTCATTTTATATAAAGTCTTTCTTCTTGTTTCTTTTCTCTTGCTTCTAAAATTATCTAAACAATTCCCAATCTACTTTTAAGGAAAAAATGTTGGAATATAAAGCAGCACTCTGATCTCCTAAATCGGTTAAAGCATAATCTACTTGAATACCTTTGTATTTGAATCCCAATCCAATGTTTGGTTGAAAACTCAATTTCTTTGAATTATCAATTTGAGTTATTTGCTGAAAATTTCCAACGCCTGCTCTTAAATAAACCAAATCAATATAGCCAAATTCTAGACCTAATGCTGGGTCAATACTTACCGCATTAGTAGAAATGATATCATTCGTTCGTGCAAATTGCATGTTTAAATTAGTTGCCGCTAACAAGCTATAGTCATAACGAATAATCCATTTTTTCGACATTCCCAATTGCGCTTTTGGTAATGTAATTTCGCTAGTTTCGGGTAATTCTTGATTTTCACCAGGAATGGCATCTGCAATTTCTTGAAACTTTTCTTCATCAATTGTCCAAGTATTGTAAGTTGTAGTAATATCGCGAATCATTAAGCCAAATTTCCAATCCTCGTCATCACTGATGTACTGAATTCCTAAATCCAATCCAAATCCCCACGAATTAGCAAAATCTCCAATTACTCTTCGTATTACTTTCGCGTTTACTCCATAATTTAAACCTTCAATAGGTAAACTTCTGGCATAAGAAACTGTTAAACCATAATCAGCAGTAGAAAAAAGTGAAATTCTGTTGTAATCGATATTTCCTTCACTATCAATTAATTGTGTGGTATTTAAAATATCATCAACTCCAAAACGAATTAAGGAAATCCCAATCGCACTTCTGTCGTCGATTGGCATCGCAAAACCAGCGTAGTCATATTGGGCAATATTCGCAAAATAATTGGCATGCATTAATGAAAACTGTTTGTCTTCTAATTTTAATAATCCCGCAGGATTCCAATAGCCTGAATTTACATCGCCAGTATGCGACACAACAGCATTAGACATTCCCAAAGCAGCAGCGTCAACGCCAATATTCATAAATTCATTAGAATATTTTCGTACGGTTTGCCCATAGGTTGTCCCACAAAAACAAATTAAAAGTAGTAAAATGGTCTTTTTCAATGCCAATTTTTTTACAAAGATGAAATAAATTTCTCAAATAGTAAACTCTAAAAGTATTAACTTATTGTATTACATTTGCTGTAAATTAGCAAAGGCTTGTTTTTAGGTCTTTTTTAGTTGTAATTTTGTAATTATTTTAGTTGCAAAAGCAGTAATAAATTAAGTAAAGAGTTTTAAAGTCACGTTATATGAATATCAAAAAACACATTCCCAATCTGATCACTTTGCTAAACTTAGCAGCAGGATTATTAGCTATCATCGCTATTTTTAAAGGATACTACGATGAAGCGTTTATTTTTGTTTGTTTGGGTATTTTCTTTGATTTTTGGGACGGATTTTTAGCCAGAAAATTCAATGTTGCCGGGCCTTTAGGAGTACAATTAGATTCTTTAGCAGATATGGTGACTTGTGGCGTAGTGCCAGGTTTAATGATGTTTGTCTTGTTTCAAAATATTCAGGAAGATTCTACTTCGGTTTACTATCTTACAGAAGAGTATTTTTATATGGGATTTGTGCCTTATTTAGGTTTCTTAATCACGTTGGCTTCTTGCTATCGTTTGGCAAATTTTAATATCGATACACGTCAAACCGATTCTTTTATTGGTTTGCCAACTCCAGCCAACGCTTTGGTAATTATGAGTATTCCGATGATTCAATATGCAAATGACTTTGAAGGATTGACTACTATTTTATACAATCCTTATGTGTTGTTGTTTGTCACGATTTTGAGCTCATATATTTTAAACGCTGAAATTCCGTTATTTTCTTTGAAAATTAAAGAGTTTACTTGGGCGAAGTATAAAAAGCAAATCTTGTTTTTAATTGGTTCTTTGTTGTCTTTTTTCATTTTAGGATTTGTTGCAATTCCATTGATTATTATTAGTTATGTGCTGATTTCTGTAATCAGTAATAAAATGACGGCTAAGGCATAATGGCGTCTAAAAATTATAGACGAAAACCTACTACAAAACGAAAATCCAACGCTACAAGTAAATGGATTTTCTATCTGATTTCTTTTGTGTTATTTCTATTTGTTGCGATTGGAATTTATAAATTTCGCGATGGTTTTCTTTATTATTTAGGTTTTAAAACCGATAAAAATATTGAAACTTTATCGAAAGAAGAACGAAAGTTAGCCGATATCCGCATTTACGAAGTCTTGCATAAACATGATGACAAAGCCATAGGTTTTGATGTTTCGGAATACCAAAGTGAAATCGATTGGGAACAAACCTATCACCTTGACGAATCGTTTGAGTTATCGTTTGTTTTTATTCGTGCTACCGCTGGAAAAAATAAAGTAGATAAAAGATTCAAAGAAAACTGGAAAGCATCTAAAGAAAGAGAAATTATTCGAGGCGCATATCATTATTATCGTCCTAATGAAAATTCGATTGAACAAGCCGAAAATTTTATCAAAACTGTAAAGTTGCAAAAAGGCGATTTGCCTCCTGTTTTAGATATTGAAAAATTACCCAAATCACAATCGATTGATAGCCTTAAAGTAGGATTACGTCGTTGGTTGAAAAAAGTAGAAAAGCATTATAAAGTTAAGCCAATCATTTATTCAGGCGAGAGTTATTATACCGATTTTTTAAAAGAAGAATTTTCAGAATATCCGCTTTGGATTGCCAACTATAATTTTTGGCGTAATCATTTAGAAGACGATTGGTCGTTTTGGCAATTCACCGAAAAAGCTCAAATTGCAGGTATAGAAGGCATGGTGGATATCAATATTTTTAATGGCGATAAAAATAAGTTGTTGTTAAAGTGTATTCGATGATTAAATTATATAAAAAAAATCCCTCAAATAGATAGATTGAGGGATTTTTTTTATTCTTCTTTATTTAAATTCAATTCTCCTTTGCCGTGAATGATTGTGGTTTTAGGCGCTTCAAAATCGATTTTGGTTTTTCTTAATTCGAAATTTTGTCCTAAATAAACACGTCTTACAACTTCGTCGGCAGCTAGCTCTTCTGGTTTTCCAGCTTTTAGAATTCCACCTTCAAACATTAAGTAGGTTTTGTCGGTAATCGCTAAGGTTTCTTGAACGTTGTGGTCGGTAATTAAAATTCCGATGTTTTTGTTTTTTAATTGGGCAACAATTCTTTGAATATCCTCAACTGCTACAGGGTCAACTCCTGCAAAAGGTTCGTCTAACAGAATGAATTTTGGATCGGTTGCTAAAGCACGAGCAATTTCTGTACGACGACGTTCTCCTCCTGAAAGTAAATCTCCACGATTGGTACGAATGTGTTCTAATGCGAATTCTGCAATTAATTCTTCCATTTTAGCTTCTTGTTCGGCTTTTGAAAGTGTGGTTAATTGCAGTACACTCAATATGTTATCTTCAATACTCAATTTTCTAAACACAGAAGCTTCTTGTGCCAAATAGCCAATTCCGTTTTGTGCTCGTTTGTACATAGGGAAATTGGTAATGTCCATATCATCTAAATAGATATGGCCACTATTTGGTTTTACTAAACCTACAATCATGTAGAACGAAGTGGTTTTTCCGGCACCATTTGGACCTAATAAACCTACAATTTCACCTTGGTTTACTTCAACGGAAATCCCTTTTACTACACTTCTTTTTTTGTAGGTTTTGACTAAATTTTCTGCTCTTAATTTCATTCTAAGGTTTACTTGTTTAGAAGTTGAATTGTTTAATCGATTTACAAATAAACGAATAAACAATTTAACAATTTATCTTTTAACAATTATTTAGTTTGCTCTTCTAGGGCTTCCCAAAACTCATATGCTCTTCTTAAATGTGGAATTACAATGGTTCCGCCTACTAAAGTGGCAATTCCCATACTTTCCATCATTTCTTCTTTAGTAACGCCGTTTTTATAAGCCGTTTCTAAATGATATTTGATACAATCATCGCAACGTAATACTGCTGAAGCTACTAAACCTAATAGTTCTTTAGTTTTTACATCTAAAGCACCTTCCATGTAGGCATTCGTGTCTACATTAAAAATTCTTTTGATGACTTTGTTGTTGTCGGCTAATAATTTTTCGTTCATTTTTGAACGATAATCGTTGAATTCTTTTACTAAATCTGCCATTTTTTTATGCTTTTAATTTTTCTTTTTCTTGACTTTTTACTACCAAAACACTAATTAAAATACTTGCTTCGTATAATATCATAATTGGAATTGTAACGATAATTTGGCTCAAAACATCGGGTGGTGTAATGACAGCGGCTACAATTAATACGACAACTAAAGTGTATTTTCTGTATTTTCTTAAAAATTCTGGAGTGACTAGTCCAATCTTGGTTAAGAAGAAAATGATGATTGGTAATTCAAATAACAATCCACTTGCAATAGCGGATGTTTTCATCAAACTCATGTAGGAATCAATATCAATTGAATTGCTAATTTCTGGACTCACAATGTAACTGGCGAAGAATTGAACGGATAATGGTGCAATTAAATAATAGCCAAACAAAACTCCGATAAAAAATAATATAGAAGAGATGATAATAAATGATGCCGCGTATTTCTTCTCTTTTTCATATAAAGCCGGACTAATAAATTTCCAAATTTCCCAAAGAATAAAAGGGAAGGCGAAAATAAACCCTACCGTAATGGAGGTCCACATGTGCATTGAAAATTGTCCGCCCATTTCTCTGTTTTGAATGGGAAGATTGATTTCGGTAATACACATCGTATCGCCCATATCAAATTGTTTTCCTAAATCACAAAAGAATTGGTATGTAACAAAGTCTGGATTTTTAGGGCCGAAAATAATTTCATTGAAAATAAAATCACTGAAAAAGAAAGCTACAATTCCGCAAATTAGAATGGCAGCTGAACTTCTTACTAATAACCAACGTAATTCTTCGAGATGGTCTAAAAATGACATCTCTTTTATGTTTTTATTTGCCATTATACGATTCCTTCTTTTAAAATATCGTGTAAGTGAAGTATTCCTTTGTATTCGTTATTGTCAATTACAACTAATTGTGTAATCGAATTGTTTTCCAAAATATTCAACGCTTCCGAAACTAAAATGCTAGAATTGATGTTTTTTGGATTTTTCGTCATGATATCTTGCGCTGTTAAATCTGTAAAAGTGTCTCGATTGTTCAACATACGACGAATATCCCCATCTGTTACAATTCCAATTACTTGATTGTTTTCAATAACCGCTGTTACACCCAAACGTTTTTCGGAAATTTCCATAATCACTTTTTTGATAGAAGCATCTGGAGTTACCATTGGTTTGTGAGTAGTATCTAACATATCTTTTACGCGCAATAATAATTTTTTTCCTAAAGCACCACCTGGATGATACACGGCAAAATCTTCACTTTTAAAGTTGCGCATTTCCATCAAACAAACTGCTAAAGCATCACCTAATACTAATTGAGCAGTAGTACTGTTGGTTGGCGCTAAGTTGTTTGGACACGCTTCACTTTCCACATAAGCATGTAAAATGTAGTGTGATTCTTTCCCTAGAAACGAATTTTTATCAGCCGTCATCCCAATCAAGGTATTGCCAAAACGTTTTAATAACGGCGCCAATACTTTAATTTCTGGACTATTACCGCTTTTTGAAATACAAATGATAATATCCTCTGGTTGTACCATTCCTAAATCGCCATGAACCGCTTCGGCTGCATGTAAAAACATAGATGGCGTTCCTGTTGAATTTAAAGTAGCTACAATCTTTTGAGCGATTAAAGCGCTTTTGCCAATTCCAGTTATAACTAGTCTTCCTTTGGTGTTGTAGATTGCGGTAACACTTTTTGCAAAATCCTCGTCAAGATAATTCACTAGATCTGCGATGCTTTTACTTTCCGAAAGTAAAGTTCGTTTTGCGGTAGCTAAAATCGTTTCAGTTGTGCTCAAAATAGAAATATTAAAAAATTTGTGTGTATAAAAGAAAATCGTATCTTTATGTTTGCAAATTTAGGTAAAATCATATTAATAGAGAATGAATCCACACGAAATTGATTTACATAAAGAATTAAAGAAATATTTTGGTTTTAACCAATTCAAAGGGCTTCAGGAACAAGTAGTTAAAAGTATCATCACAGGAAATAATACCTTTGTGATTATGCCTACTGGTGGTGGAAAGTCGCTTTGTTATCAGTTACCAGCCTTGGTATTGGAAGGAACTGCAATTGTGGTTTCTCCGCTGATTGCCCTAATGAAAAACCAAGTAGATGCCATTCGAAGTTTAAGTTCAGAACAAGGAATTGCCCATGTTTTGAATTCTTCATTGAATAAAACTGAGATTGCCAAAGTAAAAAAAGACATTACTTCGGGCATCACGAAATTGTTATACGTAGCCCCTGAATCGTTAACAAAAGAAGAATATATTGAGTTTTTAAACAGTGTTAAAATATCATTTGTAGCTATTGACGAAGCACACTGTATTTCAGAATGGGGGCATGATTTTCGTCCTGAATATCGTAACTTAAGAAATATCGTTCGCCTACTAGGCGATGTGCCCATGATTGGTTTAACCGCAACAGCTACTCCAAAAGTACAAGAAGATATCTTGAAAAACTTGGATATGCCAGATGCAAACACCTTCAAAGCTTCGTTTAATCGTCCAAACTTATATTACGAAGTACGTACTAAAACTAAAAATGTAGAATCGGATATTATTCGATTCATCAAACAACATAAAGGAAAATCGGGTGTTATTTACTGTTTGAGTCGTAAAAAAGTGGAAGAAATTGCACAGGTTTTACAAGTTAATGGTATTAGTGCGGTTCCGTATCATGCTGGTTTAGATGCTAAAACGAGAGCAAAACATCAAGACATGTTCTTAATGGAAGATGTAGAAGTCGTAGTAGCAACTATCGCTTTTGGTATGGGAATCGATAAACCCGATGTTCGTTTTGTAATTCACCATGATATTCCAAAATCATTAGAAAGTTATTATCAAGAAACGGGTCGTGCTGGTCGTGATGGTGGCGAAGGACATTGTTTGGCTTACTATTCGTATAAAGACATTGAAAAGTTGGAAAAATTCCTTTCAGGAAAACCGGTTGCTGAACAAGAAATTGGTTTTGCGTTGCTGCAAGAAGTCGTTGCTTATGCCGAAACTTCGATGTCGCGTCGTAAATTCTTATTACACTATTTCGGTGAAGAATTCGATGATGTCAACGGAGAAGGTGCTGATATGGATGACAACGTTCGTAATCCAAAGAAAAAAGTCGAAGCACAAGACCAAGTGGTTACCTTGTTAAAAGTAGTTCGCGATACCAAGCAATTATTTAAGTCTAAAGAAGTGGTTTTAGCACTTGTAGGTAAAGTAAATGCAATTATTAAAGCACAAAAAATAGATGCACAACCTTATTTTGGTAGTGGTTCTGGTTTTGATGAAAAATATTGGATGGCTTTAATTCGTCAAGTGTTAGTAGATGGGTTATTAACGAAAGATATTGAGACCTATGGTGTGTTAAAGATGTCAGAAAAAGGAGAAGCTTTTATTAAAAAGCCTGTTTCTTTTATGATGTCAGAAGACCATGAATATAATGAAGAAGAAGATGAGGCAATAGTAACTGCAGCAAAATCTACAGGAACGGCTGATGAAGCTTTAATGACCATGTTGCGCGATTTACGTAAAAAAGAAGCTAAAAAATTAGGTGTTCCACCGTTTGTAATTTTCCAAGATCCTTCTTTGGAAGATATGGCGTTAAAATATCCAATTTCTATTGATGAATTAAGTAATGTTCATGGAGTAGGAGAAGGAAAAGCTAAAAAATATGGAAAACCATTCGTTGATTTAATCAATCGATATGTAGAAGATAACGATATTATTCGTCCAGATGATTTGGTAGTGAAATCTACTGGAGCTAATTCTGGATTGAAGTTGTATATCATTCAAAATGTGGATCGAAAACTAGGCTTAGACGATATTGCGAAAGCCAAAGGCTTGGATATGGATGGTTTGTTGAAAGAAATGGAACAGATTGTATATTCAGGAACGAAATTGAATATTCGCTATTGGATTGATGAGATTTTAGACGAAGATCAACAAGAAGAAATTCACGATTATTTCATGGATTCGGAATCCGATAATATCAAAGATGCTTTAAAAGAATTTGACGGCGATTACGATATCGAAGAACTTCGTTTAATGCGAATTAAGTTTATTAGCGAAGTAGCGAATTAATTCTCAATTTTTGAAATAAGGAACACCTATTGAAATAATTTGAGAAATTCTAAAAATAAAAAATCCAAATTCTTTAAATAGAATTTGGATTTTCTTTTTACATCGAATATTCCTTAAACATATAAATCCAAATAATTCGCGATAGTTTAATGTTGACCAAGGTTAAACTTAAAATTACAACTCCAATAATCGGAATAATTCGCAAATCGAATGTTTCTTCAAAGAAAGGCATGCAAATGAAGTAAGTAATTAACGCTTCAGCAACGCCAAGTCCGTAGCTTACAAACATTGCTCCAAAGAAAAAACCAGGTTCTTTTTCAAATTTTGTTCCGCAATTAGAGCAATTTTCATGCATTTTTGGAAAACTAAAGCTAAAATGCAATAATCCTTTTTCAAAAATCTTCCCTTTGTTGCAATTGGGACATTTGTTTCCCAACATATTTATAACGGTTTTTAACATTGCTTTTTATTTTTAGCAAATTTAAGCGATTATAATTTAAAAGAGGTTTTGTATTTTCGCATATTATAGCACAAAAAAGACATTTTTGACATGAAGAAAAACGAAGTTTACGAAATTAAGAAGTTTAAACGCAATTTCTTTCATCACAATTTATATGTCAATACGTTTCAAAATCATTTAAAAGAGCATCGTTTTATTGAATCTTTACATCGACATGATTTTTATGTTTTGGTTTTGTTTACCCAAGGAACGGGTTTACATAAAATAGATTTTGACGAATTTGTTATTACAAAAGGAAGCTTTTTTCTAATGCAACCTGGGCAAATTCACCTTTGGGAACTTTCTTCAGATATTGATGGATACATTGTTTTCTTTTCCAAAGAGATTTATAATTTGCATTTTCGAGATAAGAAAATCGAAGAATATTTGTTTTTTCAATCGTCTAAAAATAATCCCGAATTGCAATTGAAGGGTAATGAAATGAGGCAAATTCAGCCTTATTTTGATTTAATGGTAATTGAAAGTGAACAAGACGAATTGCATAAAAAAGACAAAATGCTCAACTTGTTAGATTGCATTCTGATTGAAATTTTAAGAATTTATAATGTCGATTCTAATCATTTAACTTCTACCTACAATCATAAGTTAAAAGAATTTGAATTGTTGTTAGAGCAATATTATAGAACCGAAAAGTCGCCTTCGTTTTATGCAGATAAAATGGCAATTACCTTAAAACATCTCAATAGAATTTCAAAAAATATATTGAATATTACCATAACAGAATTAATTACCAGAAGAGTAATTTTAGAAAGCAAGCGTATTATGGTAGACCAAAACAAAACAATTGCTCAAATTGCAGATGAATTAGGCTATTCTAATTATTCTTATTTTTCAAAATTGTTTAAGAAAAGTGTAGGCGTAACTCCAACAGAATTTATAAATCAACTTAAAAATTAATTCTGATAAATTTCGCCTCTGTGAGGTTTTAAAATATCTCTAAAAGTAATCATATCTTTTTCATCTACCACAATGAAAGCAATCGCATGCATTTCATTGATAACTTCAAAGCCTGTTTTTTCTAATGTGATTTTCTCTTTTTCTAAGTATTCATTTAGATGAATATCATGATGTTCCGCTGTTTTGGCTGCGGCTTCACCTCTAAAATCCCAAATTAGTTTTATTTTTCTTGACATTTTTTTGATAAATAGCTTCACGGTTTTATCCGTGAAGCTTATTTTGTATTTAAGTTAGTTTTTAATGATTTTCATTGTTCCAGTTCCTTTTTCTGAATCAATTTTAAGAAGGTATACTCCTGATGACAAATCTGATGTATCTAAGGTCGTAGAGTTTGATGCTGATTTAGAAATTATTATTCTTCCATTCAAGTCTAAAACTTGTAAAGAAATATCTAAAAATTCTGCAAAATCTATGAATAATAATGAATTTGTAGGATTAGGATAAATGTTAAAATTATTTTTTATAAAATCACTGGAAGATAAATTGTTTACGATAGTGGTTGCGTATTGTAATTGTCTTGGATTGTTTGGAGGGCCATAACTTGGATTGCCTCCTGTAGCTGCAGGGTCAGTAAAATGATCAAAAGTAATCATTGCATTTTTACTATTATTAAATTCAGCAGAAATAAATTGTCCTGTTCTTAAATTACCTGTAAATACACTTCCCGTTTGCCAAGTGCTATATCCATTGAATAAACAAGCATAATTTACTTGTCCATTATTTGTAGTGTTTGGGGAAGCATTATATGCTAAAAACAAATCATTTGAACTGTTTCTAGTAAATGCATTATAGCTATCTGTAGCTGAAATTATTCCAGAAGTTAAACTTGAATTTATTTGACTTCCCACCCATGAACCTGTTTTATTGGTTGTGTAGATAAGTTTAAAAGTAGTGTTGTTTTCTCTGTAAATTATATGTTGTTTGTTGTTGGTGTCAGATAAAATATTAACTCTATCAGCAGCAGGTGCTCCTGTTGCTCCAGTAACAATAAAAGTAGGTGCAGTCCAACTTCCTGAAATATTATTAATATACAATAAGCTTCCGTCCGTTCCACTTCCATTTGTTTCAGCTACGAACCCTATGTGAGATTTGTTATTGCTATCTATACTGGCGGCCATCATGTTAATATCGTTAGCACCAGTTCCATTTCCTCCCGTTTGTGAATATGTGGTTTCGGTTGTCCAAGTACTTCCATTATAAAATTTATGTATAACAGAATATACTCTAGTAGAAATGCCTCCAGAGCCAATATTTTTTATAACATAATACACATGAGGATAATTCGTATTATCTAATTTCAATTGTAAATTAGTGAAACTATAGTTTGTTTGATTGTTTGAATGGTCTACGGTTGTGTAAGTCCAACTTGCTCCATTGCTACTATATGCGTATTTTAATTCACTACCATTACTTGTGTAAACATTCATTAATATGTGAAAACCTCCAGATGAGTCAACTTCTAATGCAATGCCATCATTAAACATAGTAGTGCCAGATGTAATTATTACACCTGGAATATTTGCGGCGTCTAAATTAGAGACAGAAACCCAGCTAGAACTACCAGATTCCCACCTTACCAAACGATAAACTGGATTTACATTGTTTGATGCATGCGTTACAGTTCCATCATTAAAAAAGCAATAAAATTTACCATCAGACCCAATTGATGTTGTGCTAAAGATATTTGAAGATCCATTTCCTTGCTCAATCATTCCAGAAGTAAAGGTTTGTGAATTAGAAGTTAAGCAAATGAAAATAAAAATTGAGAGTAGTTTTTTTTTCATAATTTTAAGTTTGAGAGTTAGACGTAATGAATTAATTTTTAGTTGTTTACAAATGTAAGAATTTTTTGAATTCCGTTTGAAATAATTAAATGAATTTGATAAATAAATTATTTAATTGTGTGGAAAGAATTAAATTTGCACTCTTAAATTTATGATATGCCACGCGAATTTCAATTTCAAGTTTCACCCGAAGTAGCTGCCAACGAAAGTTTGTTAGCCCAACATGTAGCCAAGTTATTTCAGGTTAGCCCAAAAGAAATTCAAAAAGTGGATGTTTTAAAACGTTCTATTGATGCGCGTCAGAAATCCATTAAAATGAATATTAAGGCGAATGTATTTTTGGTTGGAGAAGAGTATATTGATTCAAAAATCGAATTACCCAATTATCCTAATGTTGCCAACAAACAAGAAGTGATTGTAGTTGGAGCAGGTCCGGCTGGGTTGTTTGCGGCTTTGCAATTAATTGAATTAGGCTTAAAACCAATCGTTTTAGAACGTGGAAAAGATGTTCGTGGTCGTCGTCGCGATTTAAAAGCAATTAATCGTGATGGTATCGTAAATGAAGATTCCAATTATTGTTTTGGAGAAGGTGGAGCCGGAACGTATTCCGATGGGAAATTATATACCCGTTCAAAAAAACGCGGCGATGTGGATCGAATTCTCGAACTTTTGGTGGGCTTTGGAGCCACACCAGAAATTATGGTAGAAGCACATCCGCACATAGGAACCAACAAATTACCTCAAATTATTCAGGATATTCGAGAAAAAATCATCGCATGTGGCGGACAAGTTTTGTTTGAAACTCGTGTGACTGATTTCGTAATCAAAAATAACGAAATGCAAGGCGTTGTCATTCAAAATGGCGATGTGATTTCGGCTAACAAAGTTATTTTAGCAACTGGACATTCCGCTCGTGATATTTTTGAATTGTTACATAAAAAAGGCGTTCACATTGAAGCGAAACCCTTTGCTTTAGGCGTTCGTGCAGAACATCCACAAGAATTAATAGATCAAATTCAATATTCGTGTGATTTTAGAGGTGATTATTTGCCTCCAGCACCGTATTCAATTGTAAAACAAGTGAATGGTCGTGGGATGTATTCGTTTTGTATGTGTCCCGGTGGTGTCATTGCGCCTTGTGCTACAGCTCCTGGTGAAGTAGTTACCAATGGTTGGTCGCCTTCAAAGCGTGATCAAGCGACAGCGAATTCTGGAATTGTTGTAGAATTAAAGTTGGAAGATTTCAAACCTTATGAAAAGTTTGGACCTTTAGCGGGAATGGAATTTCAAAAAGCTATCGAACAAAAAGCATGGCATTTGGCGGGAGAAACTCAAAAAGTTCCTGCGCAACGAATGGTTGATTTTACTCAAAATAAAGTTTCAAAAGACATTCCAAAAACATCCTATGTTCCTGGAACTACTTCGGTAGAATTAGGTCAAGTTTTTCCTGGATTTTTAACTCAAATCATGCGCGAAGGTTTTGTGCAATTTGGAAAATCAATGCGAGGTTATATGACTAACGAAGCCATTTTACACGCGCCAGAAAGTAGAACTTCATCTCCAGTTAGAATTCCAAGAGATAATTTCTCATTGGAACATGTTCAAATCAAAGGTTTGTATCCTTGTGGAGAGGGAGCTGGTTATGCTGGTGGCATTATTTCGGCAGCAATTGATGGTGAAAAATGTGCTTTGAAAATTGCAGAGAGTTTAGCGAAATAAAAAAATCACAGCTTGCACTGTGATTTTAATTTTTGGGATAAAAAGGGGAATTATATTTTTTTAACGTTTACAGCATTCATGCCTTTAGCGCCTTTTTCTAAATCGTAAGTTACTAAGTTACCTTCTTTTACATCATCAATTAAACCACTGATGTGTACGAAGTATTTTTCTCCAGTTTCAACAGCTTTAATGAAACCAAAACCTTTAGAATCGTTGAAAAAATCGATTGTTCCTCTACGTTCTGCAGGAGCTTCTTCCGCTTCTGTTCTTCTAGAGATACCAATTTCGATGCTTTCTACATCTACTACAATTCTCTTAGATGGGTCTGGAGGAGTGCTTGTTAAGTGCCCGTTTTCGTCTACATAGACATATAAATCCTCTCCAGATAATTTTGGATTGGCTTTACGAGCTTCTTTTTTTTCTTGTTTTTCTTTACGCTTTTTTGCTCGAAGTTTTTCTTGTTCTTTTTTGTTAAAGGTTTCCTGTGGTCTAGCCATTAAATTTTAAATAATTTAAATTAGTATTTGTTTTAAAAGTAAAAGGATAAAAACACACAAGCGAAATAAACAAGAAATTTATAAAGTACTTTTATTCAAAGTATTGCGAGAAGAAATTCATATCATTACTAATGGTGCAAAGATAGTGAAAAAAGTGTTGCAATTGTAAAAATGCATAATTTAATACATGATTTGGGTTTTGAGAAAACTTTATTCAACACACGTTAAACTTATCACAAACTCAAAAACGAGTATTTAATCCTATCTTTTTTTGTATTTTTGACAAGCATTATAACCTATATGATAGAAGAACAAGTAATTTTAGTCAATGAACAAGATGAGCCAATTGGGCTCATGAATAAAATGGAAGCGCATGAAAAAGCCGTTTTGCACAGAGCTTTCTCGGTATTCATTTTGAATGATAAAAACGAAGTGATGTTGCAACAACGCGCCCATCACAAATACCATTCACCGCTTTTGTGGACGAATACTTGTTGCAGTCATCAACGTGCCGGTGAAACCAATATTGAAGCTGGAAAACGACGCTTGTTTGAAGAAATGGGTTTTCAAACCGAATTGAAAGAACTATTTCACTTTATTTACAAAGCACCTTTCGATAACGGTTTAACCGAACATGAATTGGATCACGTGATGATTGGTTATTATAACGAAGCACCAATTATTAATCCAGACGAAGTGGAGAGTTGGAAATGGTTGACCATTGAAGCTATTAAAGATGATATGATTGAAAATCCTGATGCTTATACCGTTTGGTTTAAAATCATTTTTGATGAGTTTTATCATTATCTAGAAGATCATAAATTGTAAATTTTATTTAAGGAACACAGATTGAAGAAATTGTATAAATTTTAAAAATCTTATTTCTCAACATTTTTATAAAAACAACATTCTGAATTCAAATTTCTAAATTCTAAATTACCATGAGAGTAACTGTTTCAAGAAAAGCCCATTTTAATGCTGCACATCGTTTGTATCGCAAGGATTGGTCTATGGAAAAAAATCAGGAAGTGTTTGGAAAATGTAACAATCCGAACTTTCATGGGCACAATTACGAATTGATTGTTTCGGTAACAGGTGAAGTGGATAAGGAAACGGGTTATGTGATTGATACAAAAATCTTATCTGATTTAATTAAAGAACACATCGAAGAAGCGTTTGATCATAAAAATTTGAATGAAGATGTGCCAGAATTCAGAGATTTAAATCCAACCGCCGAACATATCGCTTATATCATTTGGCATAAACTTCGCGTTTTAATTGCTGCTGATAAAGAGTTGGAAATTACACTTTACGAAACACCACGCAATTTTGTAACTTATAAAGGTTTGTAATATGGCGATTCAAATAGGAGATAAATTACCCAATTTTAAAGCTACTAAGCAGGATGGAACTGCTTTTGATAGTCATGAAATTCATGAAAAACCCGTTGTGATTTACTTTTATCCAAAAGATTTTACACCAGGTTGTACTACGCAAGCATGTAGTTTTAGAGACGCCTATCAAGATTTTCAGGATTTAGGTGCTGAAGTAATTGGTGTTAGTGGTGATTCTGCTAGCTCACATCAAAGTTTCCAACAGAAATACAAATTACCTTTCATCTTACTTTCGGATGCTGATAGAAAGTTACGACGTTTGTTTGGAGTTCCAACGGCGCTTTTAGGTTTATTACCTGGTCGCGTAACGTATGTTTTTGATGCTAAAGGCTATTGTATTTATATTTTTGATAGTATGAGTGCGAAAAATCATATTGAAAGAGCTTTAAAAGCCATTCAGAAGGCAAAATAATAAATCCAATAACTCTAAATTTTAGGATTTTAATACTTTTTTCGCATCTTTGTACTTCACTATTTGACTATGAAGTTTTATCCTTTAACGTTTACACCAATACTTAAAGACCGCATTTGGGGCGGAACCAAGTTAAAAACTTATCTCAACAAACCAATAGTTTCTGAAACTACAGGCGAGAGTTGGGAAATTTCAACCGTGCCTGGCGACATTAGTGTAGTTAATAATGGCGTTTTAAAAGGAAAAAATATCAATGAAATTATCGATTTGTATCCAGAAGAAATTTTAGGAAAATCGGTTATTTCTCGTTTTGGGAAACAATTTCCATTGCTTTTTAAATTCATTGATGCCAAAGAAGATTTATCGATTCAATTGCATCCGAATGATGAATTGGCTAAAACACGTCATAATTCTTTCGGGAAAACCGAAATGTGGTATGTAATGCAAGCAGATGAATCGGCACGTTTGGTTGTTGGATTAAAAAAGGATTCTAATCAGCAAGAATATTTGGCGCATTTAGAAAATAAAAATCTAATTGATTTATTAAATGAATATCCCGTTTCCAAAGGCGATGTCTTCTTTTTAGAAACTGGAACCATTCACGCTATTGGAGCTGGAGTTGTGGTAGCGGAAATTCAACAAACGAGTGATGTTACGTATCGAATCTACGATTGGGATCGAGTAGATGCTAATGGAAATGGAAGAGAATTGCATACAGATTTAGCTTTAGAAGCAATTAATTACAATGCCACTCATTCTAAAATTGAATATAAGGAAGAAGCCAATCAAAGTACTTCAGTGGTAAATTGTCCTTATTTTGTCACTAATATTATTGCGTTACAAGATCGTTTTATTTGGAAGCGCACCCAACAAGCTTTCACTGTTTTCATGTGTACTAATGGCCAATTTGAAATGATTGTAAATGGTGAAATCTTGCGTTACCGAATGGGCGACACGATTTTGATTCCGGCTTGTATAGAAAACTTAACGATTAAAGGAAAGGCTACTTTGCTAGAAATTTCGATATAATGTATTGAGAACAAAATATATTATGTAATTTTGCTTCAAATTTTAAATTTATACAAAATGGCAAGCGTTAAAAACTTGAAAAAAGAAATCAACTACGTTTTAGGGGATATTGTAAACATCGTTTACATTTGGGAAATGTCTACAGCTGGAAAACCAACTGAAGCATCTGATAAATTAGTTGATGAAATCTACGAAACTTTTGATACTTTAATGACTAGAGCGAATCAAAAAGACGTTGAGAACAAAAAAGCGCATTTTAAACAAATCCGTAAGGATTACGAAGCGGCTGCAAATCAATTTGTTGCGAAAATAAACGAATTAAACTAAAAAATTGCGATAAAAAAGTGCAGATTTTTTTTGGAAATTTAAATTTCAGAACTATATTTGCACCGCAATAGAGTTGCCGGTGTAGCTCAGCTGGCTAGAGCAGCTGATTTGTAATCAGCAGGTCGTGGGTTCGAGTCCCTCCATCGGCTCTAAAGTAGAAACCATCACAGAAATGTGGTGGTTTTTTTATTTTAAGTCGTTCTGAACTTGTTTAGCTTCGTTGAATCTACGATTTCAGAATCTTTTAAAACACTCCCGCAAGCGTCACGCTTGTGCACAAAAAGTGTGAAAAAGGTTTTTGATTGTTTAAAATATGTAGTCACGAGCAAGATGCTCGCGCTAGTGGTACGCTACCTAGTCAGATATGAATGTTTTAAAATACCCATCAACATTTTTTTGATAAGCTTTAACTGGTATTTTTTGCCATCCATTTAAAGGTGCTTTTTCAATTGTATCTGGTACAGGACATTTTTCTAATAATTTACTTCTACTTATATTTTCAGTATGACATAAGACAAAATATTTTCCTCCTTCAATTGTGTTTGTATTTGTAAAGCACCACTCTTCATATGTTTTTCCTTGATAATCAAACTTATATTCAACGCCATCGTTTCCAGTTCCATGGGTATTTTTAATTGCGATACCAATAACTATTACGTGGTTTTCTTTAAGGTTTTTTATTCTACTTATTGAGAAAAAAGTCACACCTAAAACTATAAGTAATAGTAATAGAATACGTAATAAGTTGTAATAATTTTCTTTATTTTTTATCATTTCGTTTTCTTCGCTCTTGCACGAATACTTTTGTGTGGATTATAAATTATTCTATAAAGATAAAAAATCAATTTTAGATATAGCATAAAAAAAAGCGGCCAATTACTGACCGCTTTACTTTATTTCTGAACTTCTAAAGTTTTTCTTTCCTTAATATGCTGGTTAAGCATTTTTCCGTATTTTGATTTGGCAACTTCTGGTGTCAAACTTTTTTGAATGGTGTCTAAATACGTGGTGTTGATATCTGCAATTTCTGAAAGCGCTAAATAAGGCGCAATTTCTTTATCTGCATGTGTTACTGCAAAATGGGCTGTGTAACGGTATTTTCTTTTTAAAAGTTTTTGATAGGCTTGCTCAATGCTATCTGCTGTAGTCGGATTTGGTTTTATTTCGTTTTTTAAGCGTTTCTCTATTAACACCAAATTTTCTTCGTTAAAACGCTTGTTTATGCTGTCAAATTTCATCCACAAATCCTGATTTTTTGAACCTGTAATTTTTGCTTCTGAGAAAAACGCTTTTAAAGAAGTTTCAATTTTAATGTCACCTGGTTCTGCAAAGAATAGTAAGCTATTATCAATTGAGTTGGTTTGTCCTCTATCTAAAGATAAATATAACATTTCTGGACTATCTAATTTAATGTGGCTTTCAAACTTTGAATCACCATTAATAATAATACTGTCTAGAATTACCAAAGTTGAATCTTGTATTCTTTGTAAATATAATTTTCCTTGACTTAGTCCTTTTACATCTCCTGTAATGTGAACATTAGCATCAGAAGCACTTTCTTTGTTACAAGCTATTAATGTGATAACGGCAATTACGGCTAAAACTATCTTCTTCATCGTGAATTTTTAATTTGTGTTCGCAAAGTAAATAAAAAAATCCTCAAAATACTAAGTACTTTGAGGATTTTCAAGTGCAATATCAATTGCGAAATTCAAAATCAATTTCAAAATCAATTTCAAGAATCAAGATATGTGACTCTTCAAACTTAAATTTAGCCTCTTAACCAAGCTTCGCGAACTGCTTTTTTAGTTGCATCCGTTGATTGGTAGCCGTCTTGTTTTTCTTTTGGCATTACTACTTTTCCTTTTACGATTTGCTCTTTGCCGTCTCTTTTAATTTTAACGGTAATAGCGTCTCCATCTTTCCAGTTCATACTTGCCATGATTAAATCGTAGATATTGTCTAAGTTGTAACTCTTATCGTTGAAAGCTAAAAGGGTATCATTGTTTTTTAAACCTAAAGTGGTCATGAAAATGTTTAATTCGATTTCAGGTAAAATCATGATTTCTTTTGTGCTAGGATTTACCGTAATGTAAGGCTCTCTTTGTCCTTTTAAGAATGGATTTCCTGCTACTTCAATTGATGCTTCAGTAACTCCCATTTTAGCGAAATATTGCTCGTATGGAATTGGAGTTTCTCCTGCTACGTGGGTTTTTAAGAACTCACCAACCGCTGGATAGGTTAATTCCGTTATTTTTGCGAATAACTCATCGTCTTTAAATGCTTTTTTAGTTCCGTATTCTTTAGCTAATTCTTGCATTAGGTTTAAAATTCCTTTTTGACCGTTGCTGTTTTCTCTAATTAAAATATCAACACACATGGCAATTAAAGCTCCTTTTTGGTATACATTTAAGTATTGATCTTTGTAAGGTGCATTCAATACGTTTTTACTCATTTTAGTAAAACTCATATTGTCATTCATTTGACGTGATTGTGCAATTTTACCTGCCATTCTTTCAAAGAATTCTTTTTCGTCAATTAAGCCTTGATTTACTTGGAATAAGTTGGCAAAGTATTCGGTAACTCCTTCATACATCCATAAATGTTCTGACATTTGAGGATTGTTGAAGTCGAAATATTGGATTTCGTTTGAATGAATCGTTAATGGAGTTACAATATGGAAGAATTCGTGCGAAACTACGTCTTTTAATTGTTCTTGTAACATTTCTAATCCCATCATTTCTGGCATAACCACTGTTGTTGATGTTGGGTGTTCTAAAGCTCCAAATCCTTTAGCGTCTTTAGCTTTCATATCAGACAAGTACAATAAAATAGCGTATTTTTTTGTAGAGTTGATAGGTCCTAAGAAACGTTTTTGCGCTTTCATCATCGTTTCCATGTTAGGCGTAATTTGTTTTGCGGTATATTTTCCTGTTGGAGAATACACACTAATGATGATTTCCATATCATCCACCATAAACGATGTGAAATCTGGTTTTGAATACATGATTGGCATTTCTACCAAATTCGCATATTTAGGCATGTAAAACACATCTGATGTAGCACTTGCATCGGCATCTGTCATAGCTGAAACTCCCATTAACGTTTCAGGATGTGTAACGGTTAATTTGTATGGTGTTTCTTCTTTTCCTTTGAAGTATCCAATAAATCCGTGCGTGTTCAACATGAAATTTGCACCTGCATTGATGTTGGTTCCTGCTGGAGAGAATACATCTTCGCTTTCTCCAAAACCAGCGCCACCTTCCGTATCAAAAGTATCGTTAACCAAGTAAGTGATTTTAGCTAATTTAGTAGCATCTGAAATTGAATATGAATTCTCGTCAATTTTCGCAATTTTAAGTGCATTTCCTTTAGCATCAAAAGCTTTTACGTTTTCAATAAAACGCCCATAATCGTCTTCTGAATACGTTCCAGGAACTGTTTTAGGGAAATGATAAGTTACCGTTTCTGTTGTAATTGTTGGAGCCGTAACGGTTACCATTACTTTGTCGTCTTTTACATTGATTAAATCGATTGTAACGGCAACATCATTTTGTTTGGTAGTCGTTTGCGTTGGACTACAACTCCATAAAAATCCCACGAAAGCAAGGGAAAGCATTATTTTTTTCATTTTGTGTAGATTGAATTGTTTATAAGTAGAGAAAATAGAATTATTGTTACAATTCGCGTTTGGAAATTTTATCGAATTGTTTTAATCTTTTTAAGTAAGTGCTAATAAAAAAGCTCTTAAATTAGATAAGAGCTTTAGTTTTTAGTCGAATTTATTTTTGAAGTAATATTTGCTATCTAAATCTTCATCTTCCAATTCGTTGTACTTTATTGGTTTTGGTTTTGGTTTACTAGCAGTCACTTTCTTTTTCCAAAGTTCAAAATTGTCTTTGGATAATCTTTTGCGCATTAATTCGGTAACCTCATTTTCTGAAACTCCAAACTCTTCCTTTAATACTTCAAAAGGCTTTTTTTCCTCTTGAGCCATTGCAACAACTCTGTCTAATGTTTCGTTGTCGAATTCTGAAATTTTCTTCTTTCTCATCAGATGAATACTAATTCTTACTTTTTTTATTGGTTTATTATTCAATATTAATAAAAAAATAAATTCAAAAAATATGCCAATTGCTTTTTTTGAAATTTTTAAAATTATTCGAAAGTTGCTAGTTGTTTTTAGTGAATATTTATAAAATTGTTCTAAACGTTAAATTTATTCTTGCATTTTTAGGTTGAGTAGCTTTCGGAATTTGATGTTTGTAGTGAATTTGGCTGCCTTCTTTCATCAATAATAAACTTCCGTGGTTTAAATTCAAGGTCATTTTTGCTTCCGAATTGGTAATGTGTTTCAATTGAAATTTGCGTTCTTCGCCAAAACTAACGGATGCAATAATAGGATTTCGGCCCAATTCTTTTTCATTATCGGCATGCCAACCGTTGCTATCTTTTTCATTTCGATATAAATTAGCTAAAACGGTGGTGAAGTTGTGATTAGCCACTTGTTCTGCTTTGTCTTTAATGAACATCAAAGTTGGATTCCAAGCGTGAGGTTGCATTGTTAAACCTGAATAAGAGTAAGGGTTACCTTCATTTCCGAATAAACACGTTAATCTGGGTTGGGCAATTTTCTTTCCAAAAATGGTGATGTCATCTTGTTGCCAAGGCGTTTCGTTCATTAATTTATCCCAAAGTAAATCCGCTTCTTCCTGATTGAAGAAGTTGGGATAGAATTCAAAAACCGCATCAGGTAGCGGAAGTATTATTTTTTCTTTTGGAAATAAATCAAGCATAAAAAAAGCGATGATTAACATCGCTAATTTACTTTATTTTTTCTTGAATTGTATGTTCATAATCACAATTGCTGTAATAATTAATACAATTCCTATCCATTGAATGAATAACACTTGCTCGTTTAAAAGGAAAAATGCCATCATTACCGAAACAGGTAATTCTAATGAAGAAACAATACTTCCTAATCCAATTCCCGTATGAGGAAATCCTGCATTTAATAACATAGGTGGAATGATGGTTCCAAATAAGGCTAATACAATTCCCCATTTTGTAAAAATTTCGAAATTAAAAGGCGTAACTTGAGTGTATAAGCTGAAACCAAATACGATAACAGCCCCACCTAATAACATATATAAACTTCTTTGTGCAGACGAAATTCCCAATGCGACTTTGTTGGCTGTAAACATTGTTGTAGTAAAAGAAGCAGCAGCTAATAATCCCCAAAATAATCCGTTTGCCCAATCGATTGTTGGGTCATTGAAGTCGATTTTAAAAATATTGATAGCTAAAGCAGTACCAATTAATACAATGATAACTGAAATTATTTTTTGAAATGAAGGCGCTTTTTTGTCTAAAAACCATTCTAATAAAACACCCATCCAAACGGTTTGCATTAGCAATACAATTCCAATAGAAACAGGAATATATTTTACTGCTAAATAGTAGAAAACACTCGTCATTCCTAATGAAGTTCCGGCCAACATTAATTGGAAAATATTTTTTGGAGAAGCTTTTACCGCTGTGTTTTTGTTTTTAGTACGTTGGAATAAGTTGATGATTAAAATCCCAATGATTCCATAAATAAATTGTGATGAAGTTACTTCCGCTGTTGTAAAATTTTCTTTGTAAGCTAGTTTAACGAAAGTAGCTAACATACCGTAACTCGTTGCGCCTAATGCAACCAAGAAAACACCTTTGATAATATTGTTGTTTGACATATCCTAAATTTTTAAGGGGCGCAAAGATAGGGTAAAAAGAAAAAAGAGAATAGATAAAAGAAGAAAGATTTTTTGAGGGTTTAATTTTAGTACGAATTTAACATTATTGTTTTAAATAAAAATTCGAAAGTGGAGTTATACTATTCTAATCCCATTTCTATGAAGCATTTTTTACTATTGATAGCAGTTTGTTTTTTGTGTTGTAATAATTCGGAAGTTGAACCTTTAGCTGTAAAAGATTACAGTTCTTTTCATGAAGAAGCAGCTTCCTTTTGTAAAGAAAATAATTATAATGAATCGTATTATTTTTTAGTTGATTTGAGTGTGCATTCTGGCAAAAATCGTTTTTTTATTTATGATTTTGCAACGAAGAAAGTGTTGGATAAAAATTTGGTTACACATGGCAGTTGCGATCAATTTGAAGAGAATCCAGACAAATGGGAAAAGGTAAAATTTGATAATAGAGTAGACAGTCATTGCTCGATGAAGGGGAAATACAAAATAGGAACTCGCGATTATAGTTCGTGGGGAATCAACGTGAAATATTGGTTACACGGACTAGAGTCTTCCAATAGAAATGCGGAAAAAAGAGTTGTTGTTTTGCATTCTTGGAATGCTGTTAAAAATCAAGAAATTTATCCAAGATATAGTCCGTTGAGTTGGGGTTGCCCAGCAGTTTCTGATGCTTTTATGGAAAAGTTAGATAAACGTTTACAACAATCAGAAAAATCAGTTTTGTTATGGATTATTGAATAAATTATTCTACATCTTCAGATAAATCCTTCAAATGAACTCTTAATGCATTTACTGAAATACTTATTTCCCAAAACGAAATTCCTAATGAAATCAATAAACAAAATAAGCTACCTCCAAATAGGTAAATGCCAAAATCTCCTTGATTTACATAAAGTAGCAACATTGCAAAAACAGATAAGAACAAACACATTACACCAAACAATTGCATGTAACGGATTAGCGTTAATCTTAAGTTTAAGTTTTTAATTTCTAGTAAAATGCTTTTATTGTGATTATCGTCGTAGTTTTTCTTCAAGTTACGGATGATTTGCGCAATCGTTAAAAATCGATTCGTATAAGCCAATAGGATTAACGAGGTTGCGGAGAATAATAAAGCTGGAGTTTCTATTGAGAGTGTCATACTATTTTTATAAAATATAAAATTACAAAAAAATCCTGAGAGGTTTTTAAAACCTGTCAGGATTAATATTTAAAGGTTGTTTTTACTTATTTAACAATGCTTTGATTTTCGTTTTCAATTCTTCAAAATCATCTTGTTTGAATCCTATTGATGTGTAAATAATAGTTCCAGTTTCATCGATTAGATAATTTCTTGGGATAAATTGCGTTGCAAAAAGTTTATAAATGGCTCTTGCTTCATCAGGATAAATTGGGAAAGTGAATTTTTTCTTTGCGATAAAAGC
The DNA here is from genome assembly GCF_000686885.1 of Flavobacterium sasangense DSM 21067. Taxonomy (GTDB): domain Bacteria; phylum Bacteroidota; class Bacteroidia; order Flavobacteriales; family Flavobacteriaceae; genus Flavobacterium; species Flavobacterium sasangense. The sequence continues at coordinate 25,248 of NZ_JMLU01000002.1, forward strand.
ATTGGTTTCTTCTAATTTGTGCTCTCTACCAAAACTCATTAAAATGAAATTATCATTTTTGTGAACATTCCATATTTCAGTTTCCAAATGAGGCATTTCTTGCATACACGGACCACACCAAGTGGCAAAAAAATTAATAAGAATTATTTTTCCTTTATGCTCTGATATGTTTTTTGATTCTCCTTTTTCATTTAGATAACTAAACATAGGTAATTTATCTCCAACCTTTAAAAGGTTTGTTTTCTCATAATTTACATTGTCTTGTGCTGACACAAGATTTAAAAGGAAAAGAATTGATAATAATGCTAGTTTTTTCATATTTTATTTTTTCATGTTTTTATATAATATATTCTCCTGCATTTCTTTTTCCTTTTCTTTTTCTATTTTTTTGAAAATAGAAGTAAAATTTCCTTTAAAATTCTCTTTTAAATTTTTAACGCCTAACTTTTCTAAGCTGTATAAATATATGTTTATTGCTTTTTCAGAATCATTTTTCATATAAGGAGCAGTTAGCCAAAATACCTGTGCAGCAAAATCGTAAACACCTAAATCTAATGCAATGTCAGCGTATTTGTATATGTCATTTAGAATTTCATTTTTATTTTTAAATAAAGATTGAATTTCTTGTCGTCTAAATAATAAATAACCTTCTTTTGGGTTGCTGGCTCTAACATCCATATTGTATAAAGGATTGTGTTGGTAAATCTCTATTTTGGCTTTATCCCATTGTGATCTATCGTTTGATTCAATTTTTTTATCATTTAGATCTTTTGTGTTTTGTGAAAAATATAATTCATACAGGTTCCATGATGAATTTGGATATACTTTTTTAATATTTTGATAAATTTCAATTGCTTTGTCATAGTTTTTTTTGTCATGCTCAGTAATTCCTTTTGCAATTTCATCATTTATTTCGTTGTTGAAAAGTTCTAATCGAAACTCAATTTCTTTTAAATAGTCAGTTGAGATGCTTTCTTTGTCTGCAAAAAGTTTTAATATTTCAATGTATTTGTATGCATAATCAAACTCGCCTTGAGAAACTAACATAAAAGTTTTTGTTATAGGAATCAATAGATTTCCATTCGACATTTCCATACAAGCTCTCCAATAGTCTGAATTTTTATCCGTTAACTCAGCAATGTTTTGAGTTTTTGTAAAATCGGTTTTCTCAATTAGTTTGCCAAAATTTTTAACCCCAGCAAATTTATCATCAACAATAACTTGATAAGCACTTAAAACAGGAAGAACTTCATTAATAGCATAATCTTTATTTAGCTGTATTTTAGTTTCTAAATTAGCTTTTTTATATTCCTCTAATTTCTGTTTAATTGGGTCTATATAATCTTTAAAGTCAGTTATTTCTTTTTCTGATTTTGTATTGACAGAAATGAATACTGGAAAATCAACAAGTTTTGTGTTTTCTAATTTATATGCTTTTATATCTGTTACTATTTTTTGCTCTTTAATTGCATCAATTTTTGGATCAGAATGTACCTTAATAGTTGGATCTCCAGTTTTATGACTAATGATTAAAACTCCGATTTTTTCTTCTTTTGGGAGTGTTTTATATTCTATTTCAAAATGTTTGATTATTTTTCCGATACTCGCAATGTATTTATCTTCATTAATATTGACTTCTGAAATTTTATCATTCGCCAATATGTTTAATGATATTTTTGGTTTGTCTTCTTGTGAAAACATTGCATAACTTATAAGAAAGAAAACTGTTAATAGGGTTTGATTGATTTTCATTTTGAATATTTTTTGTAAATAACAATATTACAAAAAAAACCTACAAGAATTTTAAATCTTGTAGGTTTTTAGATTGTTTTTTTCTTTTATTTCTTACTTCAACGTCTCAAAACTTCTCTTAACAAAAGCAGTCAACTCTTCACCTTTAAGTAATCCTTGAGAAAGTTTTGCTAAATCTAAAGCTTGTTTTACCAAGTCTTTTTGTGCGTCTTCTGGACTGTTTAAAATAGTAGTTGCTAATTCTGAATTTGTGTTAACCACTAAATTATACATATCAGGGAAATTGCCCATGCCAAACATGCCACCACCGCCAGTTGCACTCATTTCTTTCATTCTACGCATGAATTCAGGTTGGGTAATAATGAATGGTGCAGCATTGCTATCTAAGTTTTCTAATTGTACTGTGTAGTTTTCTTTTGGAACTACTGTTTCAACAGCCGTTTTTAGTTTCTCTTTTTCGTCATCCGATAATTTCGAAATCGTTTCTTCTTCTTTCTGAATTAATTTATCGATATGATCTGCATCAACTCTAGCAAAAGTTAAATTCTCATTATCCGCTTCTAATTTTTGAATCAAATGCGACACGATTGGCGAATCTAACAATAACACTTGATAGCCTTTTTCTTTTGCAATATCAATGTAACTATGTTGTGCGTCTTTGTTTGAAGCATAAAGCACCACTAATTTTCCGTTTTTGTCGGTTTGGTTGTCTTTTAATGCTTCTTTTAATTCCGCTAATGTGTAATATTTGTCTTCAGTTGTTGGATACAATACAAAATCGCCTGCTTTTTCATAGAATTTTGGTTCCGAAAGCATACCGTATTCCAATACCACTTTGATGTCGTTCCATTTTTGTTGGAAATCTTCTCGGTTTTCGTTGAATAACGATTTCAATTTATCAGCAACTTTACGAGTGATGTAATTTGAAATTTTCTTCACATTACCATCGGCTTGTAAGTACGAACGCGATACGTTCAATGGAATATCAGGCGAATCCACCACACCTTTTAACATCATCAAGAATTCAGGCACAATTCCTTCTACGTTATCCGTTACGAAAACCTGATTTTGGTACAACTGGATTTTGTCTTTCTGAATTTGTAAATCCGATGATAATTTAGGGAAATATAAAATTCCAGTTAAGTTGAACGGATAATCGACATTTAAGTGAATGTTGAATAACGGTTCATCAAATTGCATTGGATACAATTCGCGATAGAAATTTTTATAATCTTCATCCGATAAATCACTTGGTTGTTTGGTCCAAGCAGGATTTGGATTGTTGATGATATTGTCTACATCAACATATTCTGTTTTGTAATCTTCCGGAGCATCTTCTGGTTTTGGAAGTGCCTCTTTTTTAGTTCCGAATTTAATCGGAATCGGCATGAATTTGTTGTATTTGGTCAACAATTCGCGAATTTTGAATTCTTCTAAAAACTCTACTGAATCATCTGCAATATGTAAGATGATTTCGGTTCCTCTTTCCGATTTGTCATGAGGTACTAAAGTGAATTCCGGACTACCATCGCAAGTCCAATGTGCTGCTGGCTCGTCTTTGAATGATTTGGTGATGATTTCTACTTTAGAAGCCACCATGAACGCCGAATAAAATCCTAATCCAAAATGTCCAATTACACCTGAGTCTTTGGCGGAATCTTTATATTTTTCTAAGAATTCTTCCGCGCCTGAGAAAGCAATTTGGTTGATGTATTTTTCCACTTCATCGGCTGTCATTCCTAATCCTTGGTCGATGATGTGTAGTTTTTTACCTTCTTTATCGATTTTTACTTCGATTTTAGGATTTCCGTACTCCACTTTTGCCTCGCCAATACTAGTTAAATGTTTTAATTTTAAAGTAGCGTCGGTTGCATTCGATACTAATTCACGAAGAAAAATTTCGTGGTCACTGTACAAAAACTTTTTGATTAAGGGAAAGATGTTTTCTACTGAAACATTAATTTTTCCTGATGCCATATTTAAAATTTTAAGTTAAACAATTTGATGATTATCTTTCTTTCAAAAGAAATACCAAACTTAAATTGGTGACAAATTGACATAATTTTTAATCTTATCTTTGTAAAAAAAATAGTTATGCTGTCTGTTCAAAATATTACTTTTTCTTATATCGATTCACCTAATTTGCATTCTATTTCTCTAAGCTTGACTAAAGGGAAAAATTTAGCTTTAATTGGAGAAAGTGGTTGTGGAAAAAGTACCTTATTAAAATTGATTTACGGTTTGTATGACTTAGATGAAGGTCAGATTTTTTGGAATGATATAGAAGTGTTGGGTCCGAAATATCATTTGATTCCAGGAATGCCTTTCATGAAATATTTGGCACAAGATTTCGATTTGATGCCTTTTATTACGGTGGCGGAGAATGTTGGAAAATATCTTTCTAATTTTTATCCAGAAGAGAAAAAAGCCAGAATCACCGAGCTACTTGAAATCGTAGAAATGACAGAATATGCCAATATAAAAGCTAAGTATTTAAGTGGCGGTCAAATGCAACGTGTGGCTTTAGCAAGGGTTTTGGCTCTTGAACCGGAAGTTTTATTGTTGGACGAGCCTTTTAGTCATATCGATAATTTCAGAAAGAATAGTTTGAGAAGAAAACTGTTTGGTTATTTAAAAGAAAAAGGAATCACATGTGTTGTTGCTACTCACGATAGTACTGATGTTCTATCTTTTGCCGATGAGATAGCGATTATTAAAGAAGGAAAAATCATCGAAAGTGGTATTCCAAAATTCATTTACGATAATCCAAGAGACAAATATGTAGCTTCATTATTTGGAGATGTTAATGAGGTTGAAATCAACGGAGAACTAAAATTTGTTTATCCACATCAATTGAAATTGACATTACATTCCGATTTAAAAGTGCAGATTGTCAATTCTTATTTCAGAGGAAGTCATTACTTGATAGAAGCAAAATTTGGTAATCAAAATCTGTTTTTTGAAAATGATACGATTTTGGAGAATGGGGAAGTGGTTTGTTTGAAAACAAAATAGACCTTCAAACAATTGTTCAAAGGCCTATCTTCTTTATTTTATGTTATCCTGAGCTTGTCGAAGGACTAATTCTTTAAATACTTTTCTAAGAATTGATCTTGTTCCCATAACAAATGTAAGATGTTTTCTTTGGCAACATAACCATGACTTTCTTTAGGTAAAATCACCAATCTAGCAGGTCCACCTAAACCTTTTAACGCTTGAAAATAACGCTCCGATTGTAGTGTAAAAGTTCCAGGGTTGTTATCGGCTTCACCATGAACTAATAATAAAGGTGTTTTCATTTTTTCTGCATTCATAAATGGCGACATAGTATTGTATACTTCTGGAACATCCCAGTAATTACGTTGCTCACTTTGGAATCCGAAAGGCGTTAATGTTCTGTTATAAGCACCACTTCTTGCAATTCCACAAGCAAATAAATTCGAATGCGTTAATAAATTAGCCGTCATGAAAGCTCCGTATGAGTGACCTCCAATTGCTACTTTTTTACGATTGATGTAACCCAATTTATCTACTGCATCAATTGCTGCTTCTGCATTAGCCACTAATTGTGGAATAAATGTGTCATTAGGTTCTGTTGTTCCCTCTCCAATAATTGGGAAAGCCGCGTCATCTAAAACTGCATATCCTTTGGTTACCCAATATACAAACGAACCGTAATTAGGAAATGTAAATTCATTCGGGTTTTTATCACTTTGTCCAGCTGAGTTTTTGTCTTTGTATTCTGCTGGATATGCCCAAATTAACAAAGGTAATTTCTCTTTTTTCGTTTTGTCATAACCTGCTGGCAAATACAAAGTTCCTGAAAGTTCAACTCCATCTTTTCTCTTGTATTTGATTACTTCTTTGTGCACGTTTTTAATACTTTCGAATGGATTTTTGAAAGTGGTAATCGGCGTTAATTTGTTTTTCGATTTGATGTTTCTGAAGTAGTAATTTGGATATTCATTTTTCGATTGAATCATTACTAACACTTCTCCTTTTTTGAAATCTTCAATCGACATCAAATCTTCTTTTTTGTCTTTCATGTTCGATGTATACAATCTCGTTTTTTTTAACGTATTGAAATCATACTCGTCAATAAAAGGAAATTGTCCTTCTTTTGTATGTCCGTCACCTATTAAATACCCTTTGTTGTTTTCTATCGCAATTACATAACGTCCAAATTCGTTCTTTTTCATCTCGAAATTTCCAGGATCTGAATAAATGTCTTGTGAATTTCTATCTTCAATAATTTTTGGAGCAATAGCTAAATTGGATGGATTAAATAAATAGGCTTTTGTATTTCTTGTATCGTACCATGAATCCGCTACAATTGCAATTTTGTCATTCGCCCACATGATACCACCATAACGTTGTTGCGTTTTGATTAAACTTGTAGGATTTGATGTAAATGGCGCTTCCCATAAGAAAACTTCATCTCTGAAATCTGCTTTTACTGCTTGGTCTCCACCATCTAAAGCTTCAACAAAATATAAAGTTGCTGCTTTGTCGGCTCTCCATCCCATGCTTCTTTTTCCTTTACGTACCGATGAAAAACCTTTCGGCATGATTTCGGTTAAAGGTACTTCGTTTACCATTTTAACTTCTTTTCCGTTGGCGTCATAAACAGTAGTTTTTTGAGGAAAACGACTCATCGGAACAATATAAGAATATGGTTTTTGAATGGTGGTTAGCATTAAATAATTGCCATCTGGAGAAAAACTTTCTCCTGCGTAAATATCAGCACCTTTAAATAAAGTAGTATTTCCAGAAAGACTAACTTTATACAATTCTGAAGTAACTAAAACATCAAAATTAGCTTCATCTGTTTTGTTTTTCAATAAGTCTTGATACGTTCTGTTTTGTGATTTTGAACCATCACTCGTTGAAACTGTTGGTCCTTTTGGTAAATCCTTATTGCTATCGATTAAAGCTGGACGATTTTTTGGTAACACTTTTACCAATAAAGTTTCGTTGTCCTTCATCCAATTGAACGGACTTCCAAGATTCGCATTCAAATTATCAGAAGTTAATTTTTTAGCGGTTGCTGTTGCTACATCAATTACCCAAAGTTCAACGCCTTGATTCGTAGTGTTCGTAAAAGCAATTTTCTTTTCGTTTGGCGACCAAGAAATATTTGTAATTCGAGCATTTGCAGGTAATCCACTAACTTGAATTTCGTTTTTGTCCTTGATTTTTCTAATCTTAAGATTGTTGATATACGTTACCGTACTCGAAATGTTTGTAACAGGATTAATACGTAATCCACCTAATTTCATTTCGGTCTGATTTAAATCGTCTAATGTTTTGTAAGTATTTCGATAACTTAAAAGCATGTATTCTTTTTTAGTATCCATACTTACCGATGGTGCTCTTTCGTAATCAGCCAAAGCTAAAATTTCTGCTGATGGCTTTTGATACGTTACATTTTCTTGTGCTATTGAGGTGAATGTTCCCACAAAAACAAACAAAGAAAGGAGTTTTAGTTTCATTGTTTTTGGTTTTATAATTTGCTCTAAAATTATTTTTTTAGTTACAATTTTTTTACAATTATTTGTTAATTTTTCTTATCTTTATGATTCATTAAAACAATAAAAACATTTTAAATTATGGGAAAATTTGTAATTTCAACAAGAAAAAACGGAGAATTTCAATTTAGCTTAAAAGCTGGTAATGGTCAAGAAATCTTAGCTAGTGAAGGATATACAACTAAAGCAGCTTGTTTAAACGGTGTTGAATCTGTGAAGAAAAATTCACAAGACGAGGCTCGTTTTGATAAGTTAGAATCAAAAAATGGTAAATTTTATTTCAATTTGAAAGCTACTAATGGTCAGATTATAGGAACTAGCGAAATGTATGAAAGCACTGCTTCAAGAGACAACGGAATTGCTTCTGTAGCAAAAAATGCTCCAGACGCTTCGGTTGATGATCAAACAGCATAATTTTAATAAATAGATTTAAAAAGTGCCTTCTTAAAAGTAGGCACTTTTTTTATGATTTGTCAAAAGCACAAAAAAAAGATTCCAAATTAATAATTTCGTATTTTTGTAGCTTAATTTAGAAAGAAAAATATGTATCATTCAAAAATTACGGGTTTAGGTTATTACGTTCCTGATAATGTGGTAACTAATGATGATTTGTCAAAAATAATGGAAACAAACGACGAATGGATTCAAGAAAGAACGGGAATTCAAGAGCGTCGTCATATTATAAGAGGAGAAGATACAACCACTTCAATGGGTGTAAAAGCAGCTCAAATTGCTATTGAGCGTTCAGGAGTAGCCAAAGAAGATATCGATTTTGTTATTTTTGCTACGTTGAGTCCGGATTATTATTTTCCTGGTCCAGGAGTTTTAGTACAACGCGATTTAGGGTTAAGAACTGTTGGTGCTTTAGATGTTCGTAATCAATGTTCTGGATTTGTTTATGCGATTTCAATTGCGGATCAATACATCAAAACCGGAATGTATAAAAACGTTTTAGTTATTGGTTCCGAACTCCATTCAACAGGTTTAGATATGACGACTCGCGGAAGAGGAGTTTCTGTAATTTTTGGAGATGGAGCAGGAGCGGCGGTACTTTCAAGAGAAGAAGATTTGACTAAAGGAATTTTATCAACTCATTTACATTCAGAAGGGCAACATGCTGAAGAATTATCTTTAGTTGCACCAGGAATGGGCAAACGTTGGGTAACCGACATCATTGCGGATAACGATCCAAACGATGAAAGCTATTATCCATATATGAACGGACAATTTGTTTTCAAAAATGCAGTAGTCCGTTTTAGTGAAGTAATCAATGAAGGATTACAAGCGAATAATTTACAAGTTTCCGATATTAATATGTTGGTACCACATCAAGCGAATTTGAGAATTTCACAGTTCATTCAACAGAAATTCCGTTTAACAGATGACCAAGTATTCAACAACATTCAAAAATACGGAAATACCACTGCAGCCTCTATTCCAATTGCATTAACCGAAGCTTGGGAACAAGGTAAAATCAAATCAGGCGATTTAGTAGTTTTAGCTGCTTTTGGTTCTGGATTTACTTGGGGAAGTGTGATTATTAGATGGTAATGAAAGCATTTTATTTAGATAAATTCAAGTATAATTTAGATAAGAATCAGTAAATGATTCAATTTCTTGTTGAGCATGAAAATGAACTAAGCGAAAAGATACACGTTCTGATTTCACACATTTTAAATGCTCATGAAATTTGGAATACTAGAATTTTAAAAGTTCCAACACAATATGGAGTTTGGCAATTGCAAAATTGGAAAGAAATGCTTGAAGTAGATATAAAGAATTATGAAATTTCTTTGTCTATTTTAGAATCAAAAGAACTAGATGCTAATGTAGATTACATAACTTCAACAGGTGAACATTATTCTAATTCCATTCAAGATTTGTTATTTCATGTAATTAATCATTCAAATTATCATAGAGCGCAGATTAATTCAGAACTGAAAAGTTTAGGATTAAAGCCTTTAATAACGGATTATGTTTTTTACAAAAGAAAATAAAAAAAACGCTCTGAATTTTCAGAGCGTTTTTTTACTTCTTTATTGAAAATTCCAAGTTGAATATTCAACATCATATTAAATAACAAATGTTTAATTTGAACAACGAATATTGAAGTTTTAGAACATTCCGCCGCCGCCACTTGTTTCGTTAGCATCTCTTTGTTTTCTTGCTAAAGCACGATTTTTTCCACCACCAAACATGTAATTGAATCCTACATAAAATGTTTGACTTTCCCAGTAGAAAGCACCTTGTTGTCTGTAAGGTATATTTCCATCAAAAGCAAAACGCATGTTTTCGAAAACGTCATTATAACGAGCTGTTATCGTACCTTTTCCTTTTAAAATGTTGTAGGTTGCTCCAAAATCCATTTTATACATTGGTTTTCTATCGTATTGTAAGCCTTTGTCTTTTCCTCGGTACATTCCAAATAATTGAAAACGTAAATCTTTGGTTGCTGTAAAAGTGTTATTTATTCTAGCATTAAATGTAGTTACATCTACTGAAGCATTTTCTAATGCGTTTGTGTTTGCATTTTGTACGGTTCCTTTAGCGGTTTTAAAATATACATCCGAACTAGCATTAACTGCCCACCATTTTGTGAATTTTAAATTTGCAGAAGATTCAATTCCAAAAGCATCATTGTTTGCAAAATTGGCATACGATAAAATATTACGGTTTGGATTGTTTGGGTCGTTATAAACCGTTCTTGAAATCTCATCCGAAATACTTCTATAGAAAACACCACTTGTGATGGAACCAATTTTTGTAGTTCTAGTATAATTAATTTCGAATGAATTAGTGAATTGTGGTACTAAAGCTGGATTTCCTCTTGATTCCATTAAAGGCGTTGTCCATTCTCTAATTGGGCTAATTTGTCCAATACTTGGTCGGTCAACACGTCTTGAATAATTGAAATTGAATGAGTTTTTATCGTTTGCTGTATACGTTAAAAAAGCTGATGGATAAGCTGTAAATAAGTCATCTGAAATATTTTGAGCATCATTAAAGTTTGGATTTGTTTCGTTGATAGCGAAATTAGCATCCAAGTCAAAATATTCTAAACGAACGCCAAGTTGACCACTCCATTTTCCAATTTGTTTGCCAACATTAGCATAAGCTGAATAAATATTTCTTCCAAATTCAAACGAATTATTAGCGCTTGTAAAACTCGGATTAATATCATTAAAACGATTACCCGAATTCTGAATTCTCGTTTCCACTCCCAATTCTAATTTCGTGCTTTCGGTTAACGGATTTACATAATCGGCATTAAATTGAAAATAATCAGTTGTTCCTTTAATAATATTTCTTCTTTCAAAACTTTCTGATGGGTTTAAAATAGTTTCATCATAAAGCGTGTTTTCATCATTTACAGTATGTGAGTAATTCAATTGAAGTTCTAAATTTTCATCTTTCTTTTCAAAATCATGTTTGAAAACCATATCATAGGTTTGGTTTTTGTTGTTTCCATTACTTCCAAAAAGCTGAGTTGTATTTCGGTTTGTAATTGCATCATCATACACAACTGTTGTCAATCCTGTACCAGAACCATAAGTAAAACTTTGATTGGTATAAGCTGACAATGTGTTTTTTTCGTTAATGTAATAATCCATTCCTAGTTTTAATAGATGTGAATTATTCTTATTTCGGAAATTAAAATCTTGACGATTTTCTTGATTGGTTCTTTCGCTATCTACATAACCATTGTTTGCGTTAATTCCGTGATTAAAGCCATAATTGGTGTAAAAATTGACTTTTCCTACACGGTAATTCATGTTCAGAGCCGAGTTGGTTTTTGGTGTGATTCCGAAAGTAACGCCTGTGTTGATAGAACCATTAAAACCATCTTGTGAATTTTTATGCAAAATAATATTGATGATTCCGCTCATTCCTTCTGGATTATATTTTGCTGAAGGATTTGTAATCAATTCAATTTGTTTGATTGAAGCCGAAGGAATTTGTTGTAACAATTGCTCCACCGAAACATTCGAGGGTTTTCCGTCGATAAGTACACGAACATTGCTGTTTCCTCTCATACTAATTTCTTTCGTTTGAGGGTCGATACTTACTGTTGGAATATTATTCATAATTTCAGAAGCAGTAGTTCCTGAAGCAATTAAATCTTTTCCCACATTGATAACTTTTCTATCAATTTTTTGCACCATGTTTGAACGCTCTGCAACCACTTCAACATCTTTTAATTCGGATACGTCTTCAGAAATAGCAATTGTTCCTAAGTTTTGATTAGCATCAGCAGTCAAATCAATATTTTTTACAACCGTTGTGTATCCAATAAATTGAATTTCGACAGTGTATTTTTGTATAGCTAATTTGTTGATGGCAAAATTTCCGTCTTCTGTGGTTACACCTCCTGTAACAATCTTATTATTATCTTTAAGAATAATGTTTACGTACGGTAAAGGTTCATTAGTTTTTTTGTCAATAACCTTTCCTTTGATAGTTCCCGAATTTTGTGCAAATCCAAAAGCAATGGAACACAAAAAACAGGTAATAATTAATTTAAGTTTCATTTGTTTGTTTTTAATTATATGATTGATGATTGTGTTTAATAGACTTCAACAATTGTTAATTGTTACAGTATTTTTGAAATATTTTTTTAATCAAAAAAAACTAATCACTATTTACTAATCGCAAACTACTATTTATTACCTTTGCACGTTCAAAAAAATAAGGTAAAATGACATTACATCACACATTAACAACACACATCCAAAAAGCGGTTCTTGAATTGTTCAATATTTCTATTGAAAAAGTTGAATTTCAAGCTACTAGGAAAGAGTTCGAAGGTGATATTACTATGGTAGTTTTTCCTTTGGTAAAAGCATTAAAAGGCAACCCAGTTGAAATCGGAAATCAGATCGGAAATTACTTAGTAGCAAACTTAAATGAAGTTTCTAAGTTCAATGTAGTAGGCGGATTTTTAAATATCGTGATTTCGGATGCTTTTTATGTGGAATTTTTCAATACTATAAAAAATAACGAAACCTTTGGTTTTGTAGCTCCAAAAGAAGGAGAAAAAGCGGTAATGGTAGAATACTCTTCACCAAATACCAACAAACCTTTGCATTTAGGTCACATCAGAAATAATTTATTGGGTTATTCGGTTGCTGAAATTTTAAAAGCTTCAGGAAAAAAAGTATACAAAACCCAAATCATCAACGATAGAGGAATTCATATCTGTAAATCAATGTTGGCTTGGCAGAAATTCGGAAACGGACAAACGCCAGAATCAACAGGATTGAAAGGGGATAAATTGGTTGGAAATTTCTATGTGGAATTCGACAAGCAATACAAAAAAGAAATTTCAGAATTAATCGCTCAAGGTAAAACCGAAGACGAAGCAAAAAAACTAGCGCCATCTATTTTAGAAGCACAACAAATGCTTTTAGATTGGGAAAATGGAAAACCAGAAGTTATTGAACTTTGGAAAACCATGAACCAATGGGTGTATGATGGTTTTGCTCAAACGTATAAAAATCTTGGCGTTGATTTTGATAGCTACTATTATGAATCCAACACGTATTTACTTGGAAAAGAAGTAGTGCAATTTGGTTTAGAAAAAGGCATTTTCGAGAAAGACCCTGATGGTTCGGTTTGGATTGATTTAACGGCTGATGGTTTAGATAGAAAAATCGTGCTTCGTTCTGATGGAACAGCGGTTTATATGACGCAAGATATTGGAACCGCAATCCAACGTGTGAAAGATTTTCCAGATGTTGGTGGAATGGTTTATACGGTAGGAAACGAGCAAGATTACCATTTCAAAGTATTGTTCTTAATCTTGAAAAAGTTAGGATTTGATTGGGCAGATAGCTTATATCATTTATCATACGGAATGGTAGAATTACCTTCTGGAAAAATGAAATCGCGTGAAGGAACCGTTGTAGATGCAGATGATTTAATGGCAGAAATGACGACTACTGCACAAACTATTTCGGAAGAATTAGGGAAATTAGATGGATATTCTGAAGAAGAGAAAGCGGTTTTATTCAAAACAATCGGTTTAGGTGCGTTGAAATATTATATGTTGAAAGTTGATCCTAAAAAACAAATGATGTTCAATCCAGAAGAATCAGTTGATTTTGCAGGGAATACAGGACCATTCATTCAATATACGTATGCTCGTATTCAATCGATTTTGAGAAAAGCAGATTTTGATACTTCAATTTCAATTTCGGAATTAGAATTACACGAAAAAGAGAAAGAATTAATCAAACAAGTGCAGTTATTCCCTGAAGTAATTCAAAATGCTGCAGAAAATCACAGTCCGGCGTTGATTGCGAATTATACGTATGATTTGGTGAAAGAATTTAACTCATTCTATCAACAAGTTTCGATTTTAGGAGAAGAAAATCACGATAAAAAAGTGTTTCGAGTACAATTGTCTAAATCGGTTGGAAACACCATCAAAAATGCATTTCAGTTATTAGGGATTGAAGTTCCTGAGCGTATGTAAAAATATTTCAACATTCACAATTCCAAGTTGTATATTCCTTGTTTAAATATCGAACAACGAACTTGGAACAACGAATTTTGAAATAGTAAATCAGTTATAAGAGATAAAATTAAGTGAACACATCAAAATATTTTTTTCAAACCTTAGTCGTGGTAATCGTTTCTGGATTGTCTTTTTTGGCATTCAAAACGTTTTTGCCTAAGAAATTATTTGCCGAAAGTAAATTAGATTCCAAAAATGTAGTAGTCGATAGTTTGCTTTTGGAAGCTATTGCCGAAGACGAAGGTGCAATCGTCGAAGATTCAATGGCTAAAACCATTATCGATTATAAAGTTGTGAATGGAATAAAATTTCCACCAGAAACATTCGAAGAATATACTGGAAATCAATACTTAGCGACATTTTTCGAGAAACTGTTTCAATTGGAAACTAAAAAAGAAGGTAATGTTCGTATTGCCTATTTTGGTGATTCGATGACAGATGGTGACTTAATTGTAAAAGATTTTAGAACGTATTTGCAAGAAAAATTCGGAGGTCAAGGCGTTGGTTTTGTGAATATTACATCAGAATCAGCTGCTTCTAGAAGTTCGATTACACATGAATTTTCAGGAAATTGGAAAACCCAATCGTATTTAAAAGTAAAGCGCCCATCGAATCCTTTTGGAGTGAATGGTCATGTGTTTTATGCGAATGATACAGCAAATGTAGCTTGGGTAAAATACAAAGCAAACAAAACAAGATTTGCATCAGAATTACCGCATCCAACTTTATTTTATGGACGTTCATCCAATAAAGAAGGAAAAATTAAATATGTTATTGGTACTGATACTATTTCTAAAAAATTAACTCCAAATGCTTTAGTAAATACAGTTGTACTTTCTGAAAGTAATTTGAAAAGCATCAAAGTGAATTTCAAAAAAGCCGATTCTATTCCTATTTACGGATTCAATTTTGATGACGGAAAAGGCGTTCATGTAGATAATTTCTCGAACAGAGGAAACTCAGGATTACCAATTGGTAGTTTTGATGTTGCTACTATGCGTGCGTTTCATTCGAAATTAGATTACGATTTAATCGTTTTGCAATATGGTGCTAACGTGTTGAATTACGGTTCGTTGAATTATTCTTGGTACGAAAAACGAATGGCAAAAGTGGTAGCGCATTTGAAAGAGTGTTTCCCAGGAGTTGCAATTTTAATTGTCTCAACGGCTGATAAATCTACTAAATACGATTTAGAAATGAAAACCGATTCTGCTGTTGTTCCGTTGAATACAGCTCAAAAGCGTTATGCTATTAAATCAGAATCGAGTTTTGTAAACATGTACACATTAATGGGGGGTGATGGTTCTATGATTCAATGGGTAGAACAAGAGCCAGCAAGAGCCAATAAAGATTACACGCATTTCAATCACAGAGGCGCAAAAGAAGCGGCTAATTTAATTTTTACCCAATTAAATAAAGGCTATGAAATGTATAAAGAATTGAGAAAAAAGCGTAAAAAACCTGCTGCACCAGTGAAAAAAGATAGTATAATCACCAATAAAGATTCGGTTTATGAAGAATAGTTTTTTGATGCTTTTATTTGGGATTTCTTTTTTTGGATTTGCTCAAGATACTTTGTTGGTGCCAATAGATTCTGTTGAGGTAGATCTTCCTGTTGTCGATTCTATTGAAGTTACTTTCACTGGAAATGATATTCATAATCCGAATGCACTTTTGGCATTTTATGAAAAAATGTACCAATTAGAGCAAAGTAAATCGGGAAAGATTAACATTGTTCATATTGGCGATTCGCATATTCAAGCCGATTTGTTTACTGCAAAAATCCGTACTCAGTTTCAAAAAGTCTATGGGAATGGTGGTTTTGGATTTACTTTTCCGTATAGCGTAGCTAAGACAAATAATAGCGCTCCGATTCGTTATTCCGCTTCAGGAAATTTTCAAAGTTTTAGAAATTTATATGCCGATGCTAATCGTCCTGTTGGCTTGAGTGGTTTTTCTATGGAAACTACTTCAAAAGATTTTGCGATTCAAATGAATGTAAAAGATGCACAATATTATTTCACGAAATTGAAAGTAATCACGCCTCAGAATGTCAATTTATTTGATGTATCAATTTCTAATAAAAATATTGTCATTGAACGAAAAGTTCCGAAAAAAATCACACATAAAGTTAAGCCAGGTGAAGTTTTAGGAGGAATTGCTGATAAATACAACGTTTCTTTAAAAGCTTTGAAAAAAGCAAACGGATTAAAAAGTGATATCATTCGTGATGGGAAAGTTTTGACGATTCCAACGAAAGGAACACAATCGAAAACTACAACCAAAACAGAATATATTCCAATTGAATTACAACCTTCGTTATTTTCAAATGATTATATTTCGGAAACGCCTTTGGATAAAATTGCGATTGTTCCCAATCAAGAAATTGAAGATTTTGCTTTGAATGGATTGGTTTTAGAAAATGATAATTCGGGTGTGATTTATCACAGTATAGGAGTAAATGGGGCGAAAGCTTCTGATTATAATAAATTCCGATTGTTTAATGAGCAATTGCCAGTATTGAATCCAGATTTAGTGATTATTTCGTTGGGAACGAATGAGAGTTTTGATAAACAATCTGGCGAACAATATTTTGCGAATTTGGACCAAATGATTCAGGGAATTAAAGAGAAAAATCCACAAGCTTGTGTTTTGGTGATGACTTCGCCGCCTTCGGTTTTACATCGAAAATATAAAAATACTTTTATTGAAAAGTATGCAGAAATCATTGAAAATAATGCTCAAGTGAAAAATTATGCGGTTTGGAATCTTTTGGATGTTTTTGGAGGTAATAAATCTATAAAACGCAATTCGTCAAAAGGCTACATGTCAAGAGATAAAGTCCATTATTCAAAAGCAGGATACGAAAAACAAGGCGAATTATTTTTTGAAGCCTTTTTACAATCATACGAATTATTTAAATCGACAAAGCAGTAGTGAAAGCACTTTTTAGCATACAAAATTGGTTTCTTGAAAATGTAGGGAATATCGATTTAGCCACCATTAAAAATTGGTTTTTATTCAATCCAAAACAGCCGTTATTATTTAATAGTGCCATTTTTTTAGGATTCTTTTTAGTATTCTATATTATTTATATTTTATCAAGAAAAACGCATTATTTCCGTATTACTTATGTGGTATTATTTTCTTTGTTTTTCTATTACAAATCAAGCGGAATTTACTTTGGATTGTTAATTTTTTCCTCGGTAGTCGATTATGTTTTGTCGCGATTAATTTATGAAGAAGCTAAGCAAGGATATCGTAAATTTTACATGATATTGAGTTTGTTAATTAACCTTGGAATGTTAGCGTATTTCAAATACACGAATTTTTTCATCGATAATTACAACGCACTTTTCAACGGAAATATGAAGTTTGAAGATATTATTCTTCCTGTCGGAATTTCATTTTACACGTTTCAAACCTTAAGTTACACGATTGACGTTTACCGAAGAGAATTAGAGCCTACGAAAAGTTTCATGGATTTCTTGTTTTTCGTTTCATTTTTCCCGCAATTAGTAGCTGGGCCAATCGTTAGAGCGAGTGATTTCATTCCTCAGATTTATGAGAAATTAAAACTTACGAAAGAAGATTTTAATCGCGCTTTATTCTTGATTATTGGAGGGTTATTAAAGAAAGCGGTAATTTCAGATTATATTTCATCCAACTTTGTCGACCGTGTTTTTGATGCACCAAATAGTTATACAGCCTTCGAAAATTTAATGGCATCTTACGGTTATGCTATCCAAATTTATTGCGACTTCTCAGGATATTCAGATATTGCCATTGGATTAGCTTTATTAATGGGATTCTGGTTGCCAGATAACTTTAGAACGCCATATCAATCGGCTTCTATTACCGAGTTTTGGAGAAGATGGCATATTTCGCTTTCGAGTTGGTTACGAGATTATTTATACATTTCGTTGGGCGGAAATCGAAAAGGAAAAATCAGAACTTATTTCAACTTATTCATGACCATGTTGCTAGGAGGATTATGGCACGGCGCTTCCTGGAAATTTGTAGTTTGGGGAGTTTTACACGGATTGGCTTTAGTAGTAGAGAAATTCTTTGGACAGTTTATAAAATTACCTAAGAATGTATTTGTAAGAACGATTCAAGTTATCTTGACTTTCCATTTTGTGGTGTTTTGTTGGTTGTTTTTTAGAGCAAAAGATTTCGCAACAGCATTTCAAATTGCAGAAAATGTTACCAAGTTAACTTTCGATTTAAATCAATGGCAAACCATCATTTTAGGATATAAAAATGTCTTTTTACTAATTGCAATTGGTGTAATTTGGCATTTTATTCCAGTGAAAACTTTAGCTGGTATGCAAAAAACATTTTCGACATTGCCATTGATTGCAAAAGCTGTTTTACTAGGATTGATTTATTGGGTAGTGTATGCAACCGCTTCAGCCGATACGCAACCATTTATTTATTTTCAGTTTTAGTAACTTTTGTTACTCTTTTACATTTGTATGCATTGTAACTTTGTTCTTTTAAAACGAGATGAATAAAAGAGAAATCATAATTACACTTATAGGAGTTGTAGTCGGATTAATTTCGGGTTATGTTTATTATCATTATGTAGGTTGCATTTCTGGAACGTGTTCTATTACTTCGAAACCCTTAAATAGTACTTTATATGGTGGCGTTTTAGGTGGATTATTCTTTAATATGATAGGTGATTTTTTCAAAAAGAAGAAATCCTAATTTCTTGTGTAACAATTGTTACCAAATGTTTTTAAAGTTTGTATATATTTGTTGAATGAAATTTTTAGTTCACATATTATGCGTTTATCTGTTGCTTTTGGTGGCTTTGCCGTCTGTAAGAGCTATGAAAATGTTGGTAAGTGAAAATTGTGAACAAACTTGTCATAATTCGGATTCTGAGTCTTCAGGTTGTGAAAAAGGAAAAATCATCATGAGTTTAAACTTTAGTCCTGTTCAATTTGTAAGTGAATTGGATTTTAAACCTGAAATTACTTTCCCTGAATTTCAAATCGAAAAAGAAAAATCGAACTACGAGAAAATCTTTATTTCTAAATACCAACATTCCATTTGGCATCCGCCGAAGGTTTCCATTTCTTAACTTAGAAAAGTTGATTTTTATGTTTGTGTTTTTACACAAGCTTAACTTATAATGGAATAAAATGAAAAATATACTAATCGTATTTTTGTTGGCTTTTTTTCAGTCAACAACAGCACAAAGCACATTCGAATATGATGTGGTGTTAACTCCGGTTTCCGTTTCAGGACTACCAGGATTGCATTCCTATGCTTTTGCACAACACAACGGAAAATGGCTTATTATTGGCGGTAGAAAAGATGGTGTTCACGCACGTCAGCCTTTTAATGCTTTTCCAGGAGCTCAAAATAATACGGATATGTATGTGGTAGATATTGCAACGCAGCAATCTTGGTCGGCTTCTGTGAATTCACTTCCAACAGGAATTAAAGAGCAATTGCAATCTACGAATATGAATTTTTATCAAGATGGTGATGCTTTGTTTATTATTGGAGGATATGCTTTTTCAACAACAGCTGCCGATCATAAAACCTTCAATAATTTGACTTCGGTTGATGTGCCTAATTTGGTAAATGCAATTGTGGCGGGAACTCCAATTACATCCTATTTCAAGCAAATTTCCAATGATGTTTTTGCGATTACGGGAGGACAATTGGGTAAAATTGGAAATACATTTTATTTGGTGGGCGGACATCGTTTTGATGGTCGATACAATCCGATGAACAATCCAACGTTTACACAAACCTATTCAAATGCCATCCAAAAATTTACGATTGATAACTCGGGAAGTTCTTTGAGTTATGCCAATTATGAAGAAATTGTGGATGCGGTTCATTTACACCGTCGCGATTATAATTTGTTGCCTCAAATATTTCCTAATGGAGAATTAGGTTACACGATTTCGTCAGGCGTATTTCAAATTGCGGTGGAATTACCGTTTTTATATCCAGTTGATATTAAAGCAGGAGGTTATTTTCCACAGACGCAATTCAATCAATATTTGAGTAATTATCACAGCGGAAAAGCATGTTTGTATGATGCTACCAATAACAGAATGCATAATTTGTTTTTTGGAGGTATGAGTCAGTACTATTATTCGAATGGTACTTTATTACAAGATGATACCGTACCCTTTGTGAAAACTATTAGTAGAACAACACGTTTAGCCGATGGAAGTTTATTCGAATATCAATTACCTATCGAGATGACTAATTTAAAAGGAGCTGGTGCTGAATTCATCCCAAATGAGAGTTTGCCGCATTATTCAAATGAAGTAATTCAATTGTCGAATATTACTGCGGATGAATTTGTAATCGGACATTTATTTGGCGGGATTCAAAGTTCTTCAATATCAGCTTTTACGGACAACCAAACCAGTTTGACTAGTGCCGATCCAACGGTTTACCAAGTTAAATTAGTTAAAAATCCGTTGTTGAGTTCGCCTCAAATTGATGGTAAAAATCCGTTTTCATTCACGGTTTCACCTAATCCAACGTCAAATGATTCTGTAAGAATTCAATTTGATATGCCTTATTCGGCTAAAGTAAATTATATTCTAACTACTTTAGATGGTAAAATTGCAGAAGAAGGAGAAATCGAAGATGTGAAAGCAGGAACAAATGCTATGAACTTTAGTTTGGCCTCTGCTAAAACTGAGTTCGTAATTATTACTTTCATTTTTGACGACAAATTTTATGTGTCTCAAAAAGTGATAAAACAGTAATACTGTTAAATTAATAAAAAATTAAGAGTACTATTTTTAAAATTATATATATTTGTAATGGTACAATACAAACAAAAAAGAATAAATAACAATTTAAAAATACAAAAAAATGAAAAAATTAGTTTCAATTATGGCAGTAGCTGCTTTTATGTTTTCAATGAATGTTAATGCTCAAGAGCCAAAACAAAAAGCAAAAAAAGAAACAGCAAAAACTGAAAAATCTTGTTCAACTGCTGACAAAAAATCTTGTGGTTCAGAAGCTAAATCAGGAGGATGTTGTTCTTCTAAAAAAGCTGCTGAGAAAAAAGCTGAATAGTTTTATACTAAATATTTATAAAGACGCCTCGATTATTTCGGGGCGTTTTTTTATGTAACAAATGTTGCTGATTGGGTTTTTGAAAAGGCATAATTTTGAGAAACAATTCATTGAGAAATTAATGACTGTTTTTAGTTTTATTGGTTAGTAAAAGAGCATCTGTATAGGTGCTCTTTTCATATGTAACAAATATTGCAAAGCTTTGTAACTCTTGTTACCGACTACCTTTTTTTACGAACGTACATTTGTATCGTTAATTAAGAATAAAACTAACTATGAAAAAAATCAATTTAATAATCGTACTTGGATTGGTGTCTATTTCTGCTCTTGCGCAAGATACTTTGAGGATTTCAAAAAATGATTTATTACAGAAAGTCACTGAAAATAATCTACAAATTAAAGTGGCAGAAAAATCATTTCAGTCTGCAAAAGCGGATTATCGTCAATCGAATGCACTCTTTTTGCCCAATATTAATGTTTCGCATACAGGAATAGTCACAACCAATCCATTAATGGCTTTTGGTTCGAAATTAAATCAAGAAATTTTAACCGCTTCCGATTTTAATCCGGCATTATTAAATAATCCTGATAAAACGCAAAATTTTGCCACCAAAATAGAAGTCCAACAACCACTTATCAACTTAGATGGTTTATACGGAAGACAAGCCGCTAAAGCAAAAATGGATGCCTTTCAATTACAAACAGAACGTACTAAAGAATATTTGGTACTGGAAGTTTCAAAAGCCTATATGCAATTGCAATTGGCTTATAAAGCAGTGAAAGTTTTAGAAAAGGCAAATGCGACAGCACAAGGCAATTTAAAATTGGTAGAAAACTATTTCAAAAACGGAATGCTACAAAAAACCGATTTGCTAAACGTACAAGTTCGTGTGAATGAAATTTCAAATCAATTGCAATATGCCAAATCAAATGTGCAAAATGCTTCGGATTATTTAGCCTTTTTATTGAACGAAGATTTGGCTGGGAAAACCTATAAACCAGTTGAAGTTTTAGATAATGCAATTGCCATCGAAAGTATCAATACAACAATTTCTGATTCCAGAAAGGATATTCAAGCGATGCAAAAATCTGCAGAAGCGTATCAAAAAATGTTTCAATCGTCTAAATTCGGATTCTTACCTAGATTAAATGCTTTTGGAAGTTACGAATTATATGACCAAAACATTTTCGGAACTTCAGCTAAAGGATATGTAGTAGGAGCACAATTATCATGGAATGTTTTTGATGGCTATAAAAACATCGGAAAAACGCAAAAAGCAAAAGCAGATTTTGAAAAAGCTGAAATTGAAACCGAACAATACAAAAAACAAAGTCAGTTAGAATTGAATAAAACCAATCGTCAATTGCTTGATGCGGAAAACAAAGTGAACTTATCACAATTGGCTTTTGAACAATCGCAAGAAGCTTTTAGAATTCGTCAAAATAGATTCACTCAAGGTTTAGAAAAAACAACCGATTTATTACTGTCGGAAACCCAAATGGCCCAAAAAGAATTAGAGCATTTGCAAGCCGTTTTCGAATATAACTTTACCAAACAATACTTACAATTTTTAACGAAATAACAACATGAAAAAGATAATAACTATAATCACTTTGTCTTCACTAATCTTAACTTCTTGTGGAAGTGATAAAAAAGAAAATGTAGCTGATTTACCTGCAATTCCAGTAAAAGTGGCTGGAAATTCTGGAAATTCTAATAGTCCATATGTAATGGCAAGTGGAAAAATTGAATCTGAAAATAGTGCTAATTTAAGTACTAGAATGATGGGTTATGTAACCAAAGTGAATGTGAAAGTGGGACAAAATGTTTCGGCTGGACAACTTTTGGTAAGCATCAATAACACCGATTTACAAGCTAAAAAAGCACAGGTGGATGCTTCTATCACGCAAGCGACTGCAGCGTACAACAATGCGAAAAAAGATTATGATCGTTTTGTGAATTTATTTGCGCAACAATCGGCTTCTCAAAAAGAATTAGACGATATGACGGCTCGCTACGAAATGGCAAAAGCAGGTTTAGAAGCGGCAAAACAAATGCGTAACGAAGTGATGGCACAATTCTCTTATTCAAATATTACAGCTCCATTTTCAGGAACAGTAACGAATACTTTCGTAAAAGAAGGTGATATGGCAAATCCAGGGATGCCTTTAGTAAGTATTGAAGGTGCTTCAAGATTACAAGTAACCGCAATGGTTTCGGAAAGTGATATTTCGAATGTGAAAAACGGAATGCCAGTTAAAATCAATGTAAAATCATTAAATAAAGAAGTAGCTGGAAAAGTTTCGGAAGTGAGTTTATCCGCAAAAAATACAGGAGGACAATATTTGGTAAAAGTAACTTTAGACAAAATGGATAAAGAAATTTTATCTGGAATGTTCGTAAACGTGCAATTTCCAACAGCTAAAAAAGCAACAACTGCTGTAAAATCGGATGTAGTGCTAGTTCCTGAAAGTGCTTTGGTAAAACAAGGTCAATTAACTGGAATTTACACCGTAGGAAGCGGTAATGTTGCTATTCTAAGATGGTTACGAATTGGAAAAACATTCGGAAATCAAGTAGAAGTGTTATCAGGATTATCAGCAGACGAGCAATATATCGTTTCAGCAGAAGGGAAATTATTCAACGGAGCGAAGGTTAGTGTTCAGTAAAAAGAATGCTATAAACATTTAAACTTAAAAACAATGCAAGAAGGTATATCAGGTAAAATAGCCAATTTCTTTATCAACTCAAAATTAACCATTTTATTAATGGTGGCGTTGATGATTATTGGTACTTATAGTTCGTTCTTAATTCCAAGGGAAGAAGAACCGCAAATTAACGTTCCTATGGCCGATGTTATGGTCATGTATCCTGGCGCAAGTCCGTCTGAGATTGAAAATAGAGTGGTAAAACCATTAGAAAAAATCATTGGCAACATCAAAGGAGTGGAGCACATTCACAGTATGGCGATGAATGGTTATTCGATGATGGTGGTCCAATTTTATGTGGGTGAGAACAGCGAAGATTCGTATGTAAAATTATATGACGAATTAATGAAAAACCGCACCATGTTCCCAGAAGGCGTGATGCAACCCATCGTAAAAACACGTTCGATTGATGATGTTCCGATGTTAGGATTAACGCTTTGGAGTGAAAAATATGATGATTTTCAGTTACGTCAAATCGCAGAAGAAGTTACTTCGGAAGTAGAAAAAGTAAAAGACGTTGCTATTACGAAAGAAATTGGTGGAAGAACTCGCGAACTAAAAGTAGTTTTAGACAAAGATAAAATGGCTGAAAATGGTGTTGATGCGTTGAGCATTATGCAAATGATTCAAGCCAATAATGGTAGTTCACAATCGGGAAGTTTTGTACAAAACGATACGGAGTATTTAGTAACTACTGGTAAGTTTTTAGCCACTTCAGAAGATGTAGAAAACTTGGTAGTAGGTGTAAATAACAACATGCCTGTTTACTTAAAACAAGTAGCTTCGATTCAAGATGGACCTCAAACACCAAAGAATTATGTGTCTTTTGGTTACGGGAAAGCGAATGAGAAATTCTCAAAATTCAACTCAGAATATCCGGCTGTAACTATTTCGGTAGCGAAAGTAAAAGGTGCCGATGCGATGCAGATTTCAGAGAAAATCATTACTAAAGTTGAAAGCTTAAAGAAAAATATTATTCCTGCCGATGTGCATGTAGAAGTAACTCGTAATTACGGAGAAACCGCTTCGCACAAAGTAGGAGAGTTGTTGTTGCACTTAGGTGTTGCTATTATTGCAGTAACGGTTTTGGTAATGTTAGCCATGGGTTGGCGAGGTGGATTAGTAGTTTTCTTCTCAGTTCCATTAACGTTTGCTTTGACTTTATTTAGTTACTATTTATTGGGATATACCCTAAACCGAATTACTCTTTTTGCTTTAGTATTCGTAGTTGGTATTGTGGTTGACGACAGTATTATTATTGCCGAAAACATGCACCGCCATTTCAAAATGAAGCGACTGCCTTTTAAACAAGCCGCTATTTATGCGATTAACGAAGTAGGTAATCCAACGATTTTAGCAACATTTACCGTGATTGCAGCTATTTTACCAATGGCTTTTGTATCCGGAATGATGGGACCTTATATGAGTCCGATGCCGATTGGAGCTTCGATTGCGATGATATTATCGTTGTTTGTAGCTTTGACTGTTACACCTTATTTGGGCTACCATTTATTACATGAAAAAGACGAGCAAGAACACAAAGAAGAACAAGGTTTAGAAACGTCTTGGATTTATAAAATCTATAAAAAAATTGAACAACCACTTTTAGACAATTCTAAAAAACGTAATCTAATGTTTTTGGTTACAGGTGTTTTGTTAATCGGTTCGGTTTTGATGTTTTTTACGAAATCAGTTGCGGTAAAAATGTTGCCTTTTGATAACAAAAACGAATTCCAAGTCGTAATCGATATGCCAGAAGGAACTACGTTAGAACGAACTGCAGCGGTTACCAAAGAAATTGCGCAATATCTTTCAACTGTTCCTGAGGTAGTGGATTATCAAAATTATATAGGTGCATCTGCTCCAATAACCTTTAATGGTTTGGTACGTCATTACGATATGCGTGGCGGAAGCAATATGGCGGATATTCAAGTGAATTTACTGCACAAAGAAGATAGAGATTTACAAAGTCACGATATCGCAAAAGTAGTGCGTCCAGAAGTACAAAAAATTGCTAAAAAATACGGTGCGAATGTAAAAATTGTTGAAGTTCCACCAGGGCCACCCGTTTTATCAACGTTAGTGGCTGAGGTTTACGGACCTAATTATGAAGAACAAATCAAAGTTGCGAATCAAGTAAAAACCATTTTAGAAACTACTTCTGATGTGGTAGATACCGATTGGATGGTGGAAGCACCTCAAGTAGAATATAAATTAGAGGTAGATAGAGAAAAAGCGATGTTAAATGGAATCGCTCCGCAACAAGTAGTAGGTAATTTAACTTATTTGTTAAGAGAAATGCCAGTTTCCAACTTGTATGATGAACGTTCAAATAATCCTGTGGGAATCACACTATCCTTAGCGGACAAAGACAAAACTTCGATGCAAGATATTCAAAATTTGAAAATTAAAGGCAGTCGTGGAAATGTAGTTCCTGTTAGTGATTTAGTAAAAGTTACTACAGATACACTTCAAAATACCATTTATAGAAAAGATCAAAAACGTGTAGTTTATGTTTTAGCTGATATGGCGGGAGCATTAGAAAGTCCGGTGTATGCGATTTTGGGAATGAATGAGAAGTTGGAAAAAATGCAATTACCAAAAGGATATAAAGTAAACGAATTGTATATGGATTCTCCTTCAGACGAAAGTGATTTCACTGTAAAATGGGATGGAGAATGGCAAATTACTTTAGAAGTGTTCCGTGATTTAGGTGCAGCTTTCTTAGTGGTAATTATCGTGATTTACATGTTGATTGTAGGTTGGTTCCAAAACTTCAAAACGCCTTTAGTAATGATGGTTGCGATTCCACTTTCTTTGGTGGGAATTGTATTAGGTCACTGGGTTTTAGGTGCTTTCTTTACAGCTACTTCATTCATTGGAATGATTGCCTTAGCCGGAGTTATGGTACGAAATTCGGTCTTGCTAATTGACTTTATCGAAATTCGTTTGAACGATGGAATTCCAATGAAACAAGCTATTATTGAAGCTGGAGCTGTGAGAACCACCCCAATTTTATTAACAACAGGAGCAGTAGTAATCGGAGCATCAATCATTTTGTTTGACCCAATTTTCCAAGGATTAGCCATTTCGTTAGTAGCAGGAGCGATTGTTTCAACATTGTTGACATTAATCGTGGTGCCTTTGATTTACTACATTACAGAACGTAAAAAATGGGAGAAAAACAATTAAATAACAACCTGTCAGGTTTAAATAAAAAATATGAAATTAGTATTAATCACCGCTATAGCAGAATTTGAAAAAGAAGTCAAAAAAATGCTAAAAGAAGCAAAAGTAAAATCCTATTCGTACCGCGATGTAAAAGGTTTTAGAGATGCTTCAGAAGAAAGTGTAGAAGATAATTGGTTTGGTTCTGAAATGAATGAAACCGATTCGGTACTGTTTTACGCCTTCATTTTACAACAAAATTTAGATGCTTTATTCGAAGAAGTAGCTGCATTTAATAAAAAACTTGAATCCATATCAAAAGTTCATTTAGCCGTTTTATCGGTAGAAAAATATAATTAAAATCAAAAATTATGATCAATAGAATTGTTAGAGCAGTGGCAGGAACCTTTATTATTTTAAGTGTTCTTTTAGGAATGTATGTAAATGAAAATTGGTATTGGTTTACCCTTTTTGTAGGAGCCAATTTGCTTCAATCATCCTTTACCAAATGGTGTTTAATGGAAGATATTTTGAGAAAAGTATTTAAGATTCAAGATTAAGATAGTAAGTCAGGTGAAAGCCTGACTTTTTATTAGAAAGTAAATCTTAAAAAGGCATTTGGTGTTCTTTCTAATGAAAAAGTATTTACCTGTTCCACAATATTTGTATTGTTGTTTATGCGATAATGTTGATTGATACTGGTTTTATTATTCAATATATTTTGAACTGAAAAACCAAAATTTAGTTTTGATTTTGTACCAATAGCAAATGCATAAGAACCTGAAAAATTCACTTGAAAATAGTCTTCTAAATTAGATGAATTTGGCGCTTGATAACCAACAGTTGGTGTTTCTGGGTCAGTGTAGATGGGGGTTGTGCTTATTGGTAAAGTTGTTGGTTTTCCTGTAAACCACTGAGCACCAATGGCTAGTTTAATGTTTTTAAAATCTGAAATAATAGCAGATTTTATGTGATGCTTAATTTCAAAATTATTAGGAAATGCTTTTGCATTCAATGTTTTAAATTCATAATTATTTTCTTGAAAAGTATAACTTACCCATGTTGTAATGGGTTTGAATTGTTTTTGAATTAAAAATTCTGTTCCATAAACCGTGAAATTTCCATTGGTTTTTACAAATTCATATTGGTTTTGAAAACCTTGACTCATACTGGTAATTCCATCTACTTTTTTATAGAAATTTTCTAAAGTTAGCAACCAATTGTTTTTATTGAAAGAGAATCCTAATGACGCTTGATTACTTTTCACAATTGGAATGTCTTCATTGTTAGATAAAGTCCATCTTCGTTTTTCTATGCCTAAAAAATCTTGTTGTAAATCAACAATTTGTGATGTAGTTTGATGTTTGCTTTCACCCATAATTTCCAATTGGAAAAACGGAGTGAATTTATAATTTAACTGAATTCGCGGTTCAAAAATAAAAGTAGAGAATTCTTGAATATAGTTTTGTCTGAAACCAATTCGACCATTAAATTTAGTGTTAACTGAAAAATAGTTAAGTTCGGCAATTAGTGCATGATTTTTTAAAACTTCTTTGATTTTTCTAGAAAAAACAGGCGTATTTACAATATCCACATTTCGAACTCCAATTTCATTAAATTGATACCCATTCATAAAGGTAAAATTGTCAGATAAGATATGACTATTTTGTAATTTTATACCCGTATCTAAAATGGTGTTTTCTTGATTAAATATCTGATTATTTTCAATTGATTCATTTTCAGATTTAATATTGTAATAGGAGGCGTAAATTGATATTTCGCTTCTATTTTTTGCATTCCAATTTGTTTTTAACAATGCATTTGCTCCATAAGTTTGTTGTTCTAAGCAACTGTATTTTGAAGTTGTAATGCTATTTTCTGTTTTAGTTTGTAACACATCTAAAACATTACTAATACTTAGAATATCAATAAATAAATCGGTTTTTTGCTTTATTTTTTGATGGTATTGTGCTGTAAAATCGTAAAAATAGAAATCTTCTTTTGAGTTGTATTTAATGTTTTGATTGTCAAAGTAATTGGTTACAATAGTGTTTTGAAATATTTTATTGAAATAACTTTTATAAGTTGGCGAAGTGATTAAATCTGTATACGATCGTCTTCCGCTAATTTCAATATTTGATTTCTTAGAAGTTTTTACTTTCGTATAAAAATCAGCGTTAATTAGGTTAAAACCTACAGCTCCAGTTGTGTTTTCTATAGAATCTGTATGTGTTGAAATTAAGACCGAACTTGAAACTCCATCGCCATAAAATGCAGAAGTTCCGTTTTTAGCAATATTAATTTTGTGTGCTAAATTGGGATTTAAAGAAGAAATTAATCCAAAAAAATGCCCTGTTTGATATAATCTAATGCCGTTCCAAAGAAATAAATTTTGGTCGTGTGTTCCGCCTCTTACACTTGTATTTGAAATGCTTTCATCGGTAGCATGAATTCCGGGAATTTGCTGCATAGTTTGAAATACATCGGGTTCTGTTAAACCGGGAAGAAGGCCAATTTTTTTTGGTTTTACTTCGTAAGTGCCATCTCTTTTTTTACTGATTCCTTTGGTTAAATATAAGGTGGTTACAACAGGTTCTAAATCATTAATTATGCTTTTTAAGTAGATTGTTGGACAATTTTCTACATATAAAAATGAAGATTGAATGATTTCTGATTTATAATTCAAATGCGAAATTTCTATGGTATTCGCAGATTTTGTTTTAAGTTCAAAAAACCCAATTTCGTTTGTAATGGCATAAGAGTTTGTTCCAGAAACTAGAAGTGTTGCATTTTGTATGGGTTCTTTCGTTTCTTTATCCAAAAGATAACCACACAAAGGTTTGTCAAGTTTTTGATTGTTGATTACTGAGATGTATTTTTCAGAAATAAATTCAAATTTTAATTGTGTTTTTTCAGAAATATAGTTCAGTTTTTCTTGAAGAGTTAATGAATTCGAAGGAGGAATTAATTTAAAAAACGCAATTTCTTCTTCAATAAAATTAAAATTTACTTCGTGAGTTTTGCCAATGTTTTCTAATATTTTTTTCAATAAAATAGCCTTGCCATTGTCTTGTGCTCGAAGCGGTAAGACAATGACAAATAAGCTAAATATCATTATTAAAAAACGATTGTAATTCATTTACTTTTTTACTAATTCAAAACTTGTTTCGTTTGATTTGTTTATTTGTAAATGATAGGTTGAGGCAATTATTTGTAAGGCTACATCTAAATTATTACTTGGAAGTTTTCCAGTGAATAATTGTTCTGTTGCTATAGTATTTGTTTTAATTGTAACGTTATAGGTGTTTTCAATATCAGTAATAATAGTTTTTAAGTTTTGATTTGTAAAACTCATTTCCATTTTATCAGATGCCCATTTTGGCATTGATAATGTTGTTTTTCCTTCTTTTTTAGAATCATTTTCAAAAGTAACTAACATGCTTTTTGTTAGGATAAGTTCGTGATTTTTGTAGTTTACTTTTACTTTTCCTTCGTAGCAAGTTACTTCAAAGGTATTGTCTTTTGAGTTTACATTGAATTGTGTCCCTAAAACGGTCACTTTTCCTAAATTCGTGTTGACTTCAAATGTTTTTCCTTTTGCCACTTTAAAATAAGCTTCACCTTTTAAGTCAATTGTTCTGTTGTGTTTCCAGAAGAAAGTTTTGTATTCAATATATGAATTTTTATTCACTATAACTTCTGAATTATCTGGTAAACTTACAGATTGTGTAAGTTCAGTACCGTAATATTTTTCTTTAAAACTATTAACAACAAAAAAACTTAATCCCAAAGCAATAACTAATACCGCCGCAACACGAGTAAACCAATTTTGTTGAAGTTTCACAACTTTTGTTGCTTTTTTAGTAGCAACAACGTTACTCAACATTTTATCTTGGTCAAATGCTGGAGTTTTTAAGCGTGCTGAATTTTCTTTGATTTTTTCATACAAAGCAAAGTCCGGATTTTGTTTAAATTCGGCTAATTCTTCAGCGGTTAATTCGTTATT
This sequence comes from Flavobacterium sasangense DSM 21067, assembly GCF_000686885.1. Lineage (GTDB taxonomy): Bacteria > Bacteroidota > Bacteroidia > Flavobacteriales > Flavobacteriaceae > Flavobacterium > Flavobacterium sasangense. Next base: position 55,996 of record NZ_JMLU01000002.1, read on the forward strand.
AAGCCATTTGGCTAATTTGTAATCTTCGTCCATAATTTTCGTATTACAATAATGTAACAAGTATATTGTTTTTTACCCTACTTAAAATTTTCTATTTCTTTTTTTAGTTCTATCATAGCCAAGTGAATACGTTTTTCAACAGCTTTTACACTAATGTTTAATTCAGAGGCAATTTCGGCATATTTTTTACTATCAATTCGATGCATTAAAAAAGCTATTCTTTGCGTTTCATTTATATTATTAATAGCTTTTAATAGTTTAGATTCAAATTGTTCTTGTTCTAATATATGTTCTGGGTTTTCGTTGGTTCTATCTATTAAAGTATTGTTTTTTTCATAGGTAAGAACTACTTTATTATGTGCAATTGCATTTAAAGAATTGTTAGTTGCAATCGTGTAAATGTAAGATTTAGCTTTTTCAATTGGGACATCTTTACAATTCTGCCACAGTTTTATAAAAGCTTCTTGTGTGGCATCTTCAGCCTGTTCTGTATTGCCAAATTTGTAGTAAAGATAATTTCGTAATCCTTTTGCATGGCTTTTAAAAAAAGTTGAAAAAATGTTTTCTTGGCAAATTGTATTATTTTCAGGCATCTTTGAATAAATTGCTAAAAATTAATTAAACCTTAGGAAGGGTTTTATAAAAATGAATTGTTATATAGTTGAAACAAATATAGTCATTTTTGATTTTAATTATTTTTTTTAAAAATTAGGTAGGGTATAATTAATTTGAATTGTTTTACCATTATAAACCCAAAAAAAAATTAATCATGAAACTAAAACATTTTTTAAATTTAAGCTTAGTAGGTTTGCTTTTAATGTCTTGTCAAAGTGAAGAAAATGAAGTAATTCAAGATGCAAATCAAAATTTAACGAATACTTCACCATTAACCACTTTGTTAACTAGAGTTACTCAAAATCCTACTTCTGGGGATAATGTGATGGATAATTCAAGCTGTTTTAGCGTTGTATTGCCTGCCACAGTTATTGTAAATGGTCAAAATATTGTGGTTGCCACACAAGCAGATTATCAAACGGTTCAAGATGCTATTAATGCTTTTTCAAATGATGATGATATCGTAAATTTTGTTTACCCAATAACAATTCAATATCAAAATTTTTCAACTCAAGTATTGCAAGATTCTGACGATTTAGATGATGCAATTGATGCTTGTGGTGAAGATGACGGTTTTGATGAAATAGATTGTATTAGTTTTAATTTTCCAATTGTAATTAATGTTTATAATGCTAATAACCAATTGGCGGATACAGTTACATTAAATAATAATACAGATTTATATAATTTTCTGGAAAATTTAGAAGACAACGAATATGTTGCTATTCAATATCCAATTTCTTTAGTAAACTCTAATGGACAAACTATCACAATTACGAATAACAATCAATTAGAAGATGTTATTGAAGATTCAATTGATGATTGTGATGATTCTCCATCGGGAGGAGGAAATGCTAATCTTTCTGCAATTTTAAGTAGTGGAACTTGGTACGTATCTTATTTCTTTGATGATACGGATGAAACTTCAGATTATGCAGGCTATAATTTTACATTTAATGTAAACGGAACTTCATTAGCAGTAAAAAACGCAATTTCATTAAACGGAACTTGGTCAAATTACATGGATAGTGGAGATGAAAAAGTAGCCTTTTCTTTTGATGGCATTACATTAGATGAATTAGAAGATGACTGGGAAGTAATTGAATTTACATCAACTCAAATTCGACTAAAAGATGTAAGTGGTGGTGATGGAACTACTGATTATTTATATCTAACAAAAAATTAATAATATTTTTAAAAACAAATACAAATAAATTTAAAATTGATACATTATGAAAAAACTAACCTTAATTCCGTTACTTTCTTTGATCTTTATGTTAAACGTAGCTTCCATGTGTAGCGACGATGATGATACGACTAACACAGCAGATCCTACTCCAATTATCAATACCGTTAATCAAGGAACTTGGAGAATCACTTTGTATGAAGATTCAGGTGTTGATGAAACAACTAATTATTCAAATTACATATTTACATTTGGTGCTAACAATGTTTTAACGGCAGCTAATACGAATACTTATACAGGTTCTTGGTCAGTAACTAGCGATGATATTAATGATGATAGCCCAAGTGAGGATTTAGATTTTAATATCCTATTTACGTCACCTTCACCAGCAAGTTTTGTTGATGATTTATCTGACGATTGGGATATTGTTAGTTACACTGCTACAAAAATTGAATTAGTAGATGTTAGTGGAGGTAATGGTGGTACAGATTACTTAACATTTGAAAAAAATTAAGAATGTATTCTTTTTGTCCCAATAAAAAACCAGCTTTTTATAGCTGGTTTTTTATTTAAAACAAACCCATTTTCTCACTTTGCAACTTTATAACTTTATCTTATCTTTGCACTTCATTAAACAAAAACAGAATCATGTTTGATAATTTAAGCGATAAGTTAGATAAAGCGTTTCATATATTAAAAGGACACGGTAAAATTACCGATGTTAACGTTGCCGATACTCTTAAAGAAGTTCGTAGAGCTTTATTAGATGCCGACGTAAATTTTAAAATTGCAAAAGATTTTACCACAAGAGTAAAAGAAAAAGCAATTGGTGAAAACGTATTAACTACGTTACAACCAGGTCAGTTAATGATTAAAATCGTTAAAGACGAGTTGACTGAATTAATGGGTGGTGATGCTGCTGGAGTAAATCTATCAGGAAATCCTTCTGTGATTTTAATGTCGGGTTTACAAGGTTCTGGTAAAACTACTTTTTCTGGAAAATTAGCGAACTTTTTAAAAACTAAAAAGAACAAAAAGCCTTTATTGGTAGCTTGTGATATCTATCGTCCTGCTGCAATTAATCAGTTGCATGTAGTGGGTGGACAAATTGGTGTTGAAGTCTACTCAGAGCCAGAAAATAAAAATCCAGTTGAAATTGCTCAAAACGCAATCAAACATGCAAAAGCAAATGGTTTCAATGTAGTTATCATCGATACCGCTGGTCGTTTGGCTGTGGATGAGGAAATGATGAACGAAATCGCAAATGTTCACAAAGCCATTCAACCACAAGAAACGTTATTTGTGGTGGATGCGATGACAGGACAAGATGCAGTAAACACAGCAAAAGCATTCAACGATAGATTAAATTTCGACGGAGTTATCTTAACCAAGTTAGATGGTGATACACGTGGTGGAGCTGCGATTTCGATTAAATCGGTAGTGAATAAACCAATTAAATTCATTGGTACAGGTGAAAAAATGGAAGCTATCGACGTGTTTTATCCAAATCGTATGGCGGATAGAATCTTGGGAATGGGAGACGTTGTTTCCTTAGTAGAAAGAGCACAAGAGCAATACGATGAAGAGGAAGCAAGAAAATTACAGAAGAAAATCGCTAAAAACGAATTTGGTTTTGACGATTTCTTAGCGCAAATCCAACAAATCAAGAAAATGGGGAACATGAAAGACCTTGTTGGAATGATTCCAGGTGCTGGAAAAGCGTTAAAAGATGTTGAAATTGAAGACGATGCATTCAAGCATATTGAAGCTATCATTCAGTCGATGACACCAGCAGAAAGAAGTAAACCTTCTTTAATTGATGTAAAACGTAAAACCAGAATTGCCAAAGGTTCGGGGACAAAAATTGAGCAAGTCAATCAATTGATGAAACAATTCGACCAAATGAGCAAAATGATGAAAATGATGCAAGGTGGTGCGGGTAAAAACCTGATGAAAGCCATGGGCGGAATGAAAGGTATGAGATAATAAGAAGAGGCGCGATTAATCGCGTCTTTTTTATAGCATAAACACAACAAACAACACAACAAAATGCAATTATTAGACGGAAAAAAAGTATCGGAAGATATTAAAAATGAGATTGCGGCTGAGGTAGCGCAAATGAAAGCCAAAGGTGAAAAAGTACCTCATTTAGCAGCAATCATTGTTGGAAATGACGGAGCGAGTTTAACCTACGTAGGAAGTAAAGTAAAATCGTGCGAACGTGTAGGATTTGAATCGACTTTGATTAAAATGCCAAGCACGACTTCTGAAACGGAACTTTTGAAAAAAATCAAAGAATTGAACGAAAATGACGATATTGATGGATTCATTGTTCAGTTACCTTTACCAAAACAAATCGATACCCAAAAAATCATTGAAGCGATTGATCCAAGTAAAGATGTAGATGGTTTCCATCCTGAAAACTTTGGAAAAATGGCTTTAGATATGTCTACTTTTATTCCAGCAACACCTTTCGGAATTTTAGAATTATTAGAAAGATATAATGTGCCAACCGATGGTAAACACACTGTAGTTATTGGAAGAAGTCACATTGTAGGAAGACCAATGGGGATTTTAATGGGAAGAAAAGGATTTCCTGGAAATTCAACAGTAACGGTTACGCACAGTCACTCTAAAAATATTAATCAAATTACGTCTCAAGCCGATATTATTATCTCAGCATTAGGGGTTCCAAATTTTCTAAAAGCTGAAATGGTAAAAGACGATGTGGTTGTTATCGACGTTGGTATCACTAGAGTAGAAGACGAAACTACTGAAAAAGGGTATCGTATTGTTGGCGATGTAGATTTTGAAAACGTTTCTAAAAAAGCATCTTATATTACGCCAGTACCAGGCGGAGTAGGACCCATGACAATTGCAATGTTGTTGAAAAATACTTTATTAGCAAGAGAACAGAAGAGAAATAGATAATATTGAGATTAAAATTTTTTAAACCCAAATTCGAAAGAGTTTGGGTTTTTTATTTGAAATTTTAACAAAATGTGCAGAAAAACTACAGCAAGGTATCCATAAAGGTTTCTTTTATTTGTTGAAATTTTAAATAATTAAGGACAAACTCAAGAAAAATTTATTAATTTAAGCATGACAACTATGAAGCAAAAAATGAAAACAATTTTAAAACTCCTATTCTTTAATACAATTCTCATGTTATTTGGTTGCAGTGAAGAATTGTTTGATGAGCAAATTAACAAATCAAATATTAAAATTCAGCGAATTTCGATGAATGATACTAAGTTTAAAGAGAATCATAAATTAATGAAAAGCGTAGATAATTTACTTAAAAACCAATCTAACAATGCTATAAATCGTTTTGAATTTAATAGTGAATATGATTTTTTTATTGATGAAGAAAATGGTGTTTACATAGAAAAAGATAATTTAGAATCGTACACATTCCCTGCATATAAAAACGAAACAGATTCCTTGGTAACAAATATTGTATTCAATAAAACAACAAATGGAGACTATGATGTTATAATTGCTAAATATAATTTATTAAAAACAGAATTAAACAATCTTACAAAAGAAGAGCTCATTGCTACAGATGTAATATTCATTAATATTACTAATAAATTTAGTGCTCTGGAATTAATTTGTATGGAGGAATATTCATATGAAAATACAGGCGATCTTGTAGGTGCAGATTCGGAACCTTTTTTTGATTGGGTAATTATTGGTTCATATTGCTTTTGGTCGAATTCTACAGGTAGTGGAGGTGGTGATTCGGGAGGTTCAGCAGAAAATAGTGGTGGTGGAATTTTAACTAGTCCTATTGATTCTAATCACGGTGGTGGTGGTTCTAATACGCTAGTTAGTCCTTGCAAAAAAACAAAAAACCAATTAGATAAATATACTGCATTAAAACCTGCACTTGTTGCTATGGCTAATACAACATCAGGATCTCAAGAAAATGGTATTTTTATTTATGATACCGCAACTTCAACAACACCAAATCCTGTTCAAAATCTTCCAAGTGTAACTATAGCAGGGGTAACAGCTGTGGGGTTGCCAAATCCTACTGCTCCTAATAAATATACAGTTATTGCTCATATACATGATGCGGCGGGTCCTTTAGGGACAGGGTCATATTCCATTTTTTCGTGGCAAGATTTAACCCGATTAGCAGAGTTAATACATGATGGATACATTGATAATGACAATTTTGTTTTCTATCTTGCAACTGCTGATGGCACAAGATATGCACTAACTACTGAATGGCCAACTGCGTTTGCCGATTATTTTGATAGAAGAAAAACTTATGGAATACCTGAAAGCCAAACTAATCTAGATTATAACAAAGCTCTCAAGTTAGACGCTCCTGAAAAAAAGTATTATAGCAATGCCCCATTAGCAAACAAAATCCATTTAACAAGTAATAAAAATGATGATTTAATAATCTTTTTAAAAATGCAAAAAGAGTTAAAATTAGATTTTACCTTATTTGAGGTTGACCCATCATTTTCAACCTATACAAAAGTGAGTTTAAAAAGTGATGGAACTACTATAAAAAGAGAAACTTGTAACTAAAAAATCAATATTATGAAAAAAATAGCATTTTATTTATTAATATGCTTTGTGTCATTAACAGCACAAGCACAAACTATAAAACCATTATCAAGTTTTTATACAGGTACACAAAATTACTCAAACGACGACACTGTATTAATACAACCAGTCTATTATAAAGACACCTTTAATCATTTTACTCCTTTTATAGGTTCATGGAAATATGTTGAAGGTAATAAAACATTTATTGTAACTTTATATAAGGTTACAAAAAAGCCTATAACTCATAATAACAATGTTATATATTATATGGATTACATTTTTGGATATTATCGATTGGTGGAAAATTACGGATTATCTTCTGAAACTGAAATTTACAATTCGCAAGATTTAACTGGTAATAGACCAGCTGAAATAAATTCTATAAGTCCAACAACAACCTATATGAATATTGAATTTCGTATATATGACGTTGTAGGGGTTAATTATAACCCTAATTTTGCAATGGGTATGACAGGCGATTTAAAGATAACCATAAATAATAGTACTAGTCCATTAACTGCACAATGGACAGTTACTCCTATTTATGAAAAATGGTATAAAGAAGGAGAACCTAATAGTTTTGTAGTGCCAACAAATATTGTATTAATAAAAATGTAAAATCTAAAAATAATAAGCTCTACCTATTTATTCGGTGTAGTTTATTATAAATTTTGTTTTCATAGAATAATTAAAGTTAAATATTTATGAAAAAAATAACATTTTATTTATTAATATGCTTTGTGTCATTAACAACACAAGCACAAAGTATAAAGCCTTTAAAAAGTTATTATACCGACTCTAAAGATTATTATGGCGATAATTTATTATTTGTACAACCAGTATATTATAAAGACACATATAATCATTTTATTCCTTTTATCGGCTCATGGAAGTATGTTGAAGGTAATAAAACATTCATTGTAACTTTGTATAAAAAAACAAAAGAGGCTGCCTTTTGGAATGATAATATAGCCTATTATATGGATGATATTTATGGACATTATCGTCTAGTAGAAGACTTTGGACTCCCTACTGAAAATGAAATATACAATTCACAAGATTTGACAGGTAATAGACCTATGGAAATATTTTCATTAAGCCCTGAAACAAGCTATTTAAATATTATATGTCGAATATATGACGTGGTTGGAGCTAATAATAACCCAAACTTTGCAATGGGTATGGAAGGAGATTTAAAAATAACCATAAATAATAATACAAATCCATTAACGGCAAAATGGACGGTTACTCCTATTCATGAAAAATGGTATAAAGAAGGAGAACCTACTAGTTTTGTAGTACCAACAAATATCGTATTAACAAAAATGTAAAACTACTTACAACTACAGTTTCTAGTAATAGCGGCTTTTGGTCTTGTCTGTAAGTCGCTTTTGTAATAAGCCAAAATTTACCGCTACTGATACAAGCTATCTAACGTTTGAAAAAAAACGTTTAACTTTATGTAGCATTAAATAGTAAAGTTTGAGTTTGTTTATTAACTGTGCTTTATGCTGATAATTTACATGAAAGTGTTAATTACAAAAAAACTAAAAAGCCATTTCAAACGAAATGGCTTCTTTGCTTATCTCTTCTGATAATCCGAAGTAAAGAATAACTCTACTGTTGGATATTTTTGTTGCGTCATTTGGATAGAGAAATCGCTATCGGCTAAGAACACCAATTGCCCGTATTTGTCATGTCCTAAGAATTTTTGTTTCACACGTTTAAATTCGGCAAACTCAGTGTTTTTTGGATCTTGTGGTTTTACCCAACACGCTTTAAACGCAGGGAAAGTTTCATACGTACATTTCGCACCATATTCATGCTCTAAACGGTATTGGATAACTTCGTATTGAAGCGCTCCTACGGTTCCAATTACTTTTCTTCCATTCATTTCTAAGGTAAACAACTGGGCTACACCTTCGTCCATTAACTGGTCAACTCCTTTTTCTAGTTGTTTCGATTTTAATGGATCGGCGTTATTGATATATCTAAAATGCTCTGGAGAGAAACTTGGAATTCCTTTGAAATTCATGATTTCGCCTTCGGTTAAGGTGTCTCCAATTTTGAAGTTACCCGTATCGTGCAAACCTACGATATCACCAGGATATGAAATATCTACAATCTCTTTTTTCTCCGCAAAAAACGCATTCGGACTCGAGAATTTTAAATTCTTTCCTAAACGAACGTGTAAATAGGGTTTGTTTTTTTCAAACGTTCCCGATACAATTTTAATGAACGCCAAACGGTCTCTGTGTTTTGGATCCATGTTGGCATGAATTTTAAATACAAATCCGCTTAATTTTTCTTCTTCTGGTCTTACTAATCTAGTATCGGATTCTTTTGGTCTTGGAGTTGGAGCAATTTCAACGAAACAGTCTAACAATTCGCGAACTCCAAAATTGTTCAAAGCCGAACCAAAGAAAACAGGTTGTAAATCGCCTTCTAAATATTCTTCTCTACTAAATGGAGGATACACTTCATCGATTAATTCCAATTCTTCTCTTAATCGATTCGCTGGTTTTTCTCCAATAATTCCTTCTAATTCAGGACTATTGATGTCGTTGAAAGCAATCGTTTCTTCAATATTTTTTCGGCTATCACCTTCGAAAAGGTTGATGTTCTTTTCCCAAATATTGTAAATTCCTTGAAAATCGTATCCCATTCCAATAGGAAAACTTAATGGTGTAACGCGAAGTTTTAATTTTTTCTCCACTTCATCCATTAAATCGAAGGCATCTTTACCTTCACGGTCTAATTTGTTAATGAAAACAATCATCGGAATGTTTCGCATTCTACAAACTTCCACTAATTTTTCAGTTTGTTCCTCAACCCCTTTTGCAACGTCGATTACTACGATAACACTATCTACGGCAGTTAAAGTTCTGAAAGTATCTTCAGCAAAGTCTTTGTGACCTGGCGTATCTAAGATGTTGATTTTTTTATCTTTATAATTAAAAGCTAAGACAGAAGTCGCTACCGAAATTCCTCTTTGTCTTTCAATCTCCATGAAATCGGAAGTAGCTCCTTTTTTAATTTTGTTACTTTTTACAGCTCCAGCCTCTTGAATTGCGCCTCCAAACAACAATAATTTCTCGGTTAAAGTCGTTTTACCAGCATCGGGATGCGAGATAATTCCAAAAGTTCGTCTTCTTGCTATTTCTTCTATAAAACTCATTATTCAAAATTTTGTGCAAAAGTAACTTTTTTTGCAGAAATTTCTGTTAATAGTAGCTTATAAATGTTGTGGAATAGTCTCGAATTGTTATTTTTGTCGATTACAACTTAAAATGTATAAATTAATATGAAAATTAATCGCCTACTTATTTTTGGTTTTTTACTTGTTCAATCGTTTTTGTTTGCCCAAACGAAAGAAGTATTATTTACGATTGATAATCATCCGTATTATACAGATGAATTTATTAGAGTTTATAATAAAAATTTAGATTTAGTTAAAGATGATTCTCAGAAAGATTTAGACAAATATTTGGATTTGTTTTTAGGGTACAAATTAAAAGTTGAAAAAGCGAATAAAATAGGTTTGCAAAACGGAACTTCGTATCAAAACGAATTGAAATCATATAGAAATCAATTATCTAAGAATTATGTAAACGATTCTAAAGTTACCAACGAATTGGTGCATGAAGCTTATGATAGAATGCAACAAGAAGTTAGAGCTTCACATATTTTAATTTTAGTTGACGAAGGCGCATCACCACAAGATACTTTAAAAGCTTACAATAAAATTTTAGATATTAAAAAAAGATTAGAAGCTGGAGAAGACTTCGTAACTGTTGCAAAACAAACATCTGAGGATCCATCGGTAAAAGAAAATAATGGTGATTTAGGTTATTTTTCTGCTTTTAGAATGGTGTATCCGTTTGAAAATGCTGCTTTTAAAACTAATGTTGGAAAAATTTCAAAACCATTTCGTACTCGTTTTGGATATCACATTGTAAAAGTAGTAGATAAAAGAGCAAATAGAGGTGAAGTTACGGTGGCTCACATTATGATTGTTAAGCCAAATGTTTCTGATGCTGCTCAACAGGAAAAAGCAAAAGCTACTATTGAAGATATTTATAAAAAAATCCAACAAGGTGAAAATTTTGAGAGTTTAGCTCAGCAATTTTCTGAAGATAAATCTTCTGCTCCAAAGGGTGGTGTTTTACAACGTTTTGGTTCAGGACAATTGAGTTCTGAAGAATTTGAAAATGTAGCTTTTAGTTTGGCTAAAAAAGATGATATTTCGGCACCATTTCAATCGCAATTTGGATGGCATATTATTAAATTGATTGAGAAACATCCGGTTCGTTCTTTTGATGATATGAAAGGGGAATTAGAAGATAAAATTAGAAAAGACGAGCGTTCTTTATTAATTACAAATTCATTAGCTAAAAAATTAAGAGCAAAATATACTGTTGTTAAAGATGTTAAAGCATTGGCTCAAGTTAAAAAGTCAATTACAGATGAATTTTATTCTCAGACTTGGCAAGTACCAGCAAATACAAAAGAAGGAAATGTAACCGTTTTAACTATTGATAAAACAAAGAAAATAACTTCACCAGCATTTCTTAATTTTGTGTATTCGCAACAGAAAGCTAATATTAAAACAAAACCAATTGCTAAATTAACTGATGAGTTGTTCGAGAAATTTACAGACGAGCAGTTGATTAGTTATTACAATGAAAATTTAGAAAATGAATTTCCTGAGTTTAGATATGTGATGGATGAATATCGTGATGGTTTATTGTTATTCGATTTGATGGAAAAAGAAATTTGGAACAGAGCTAAATCCGATACAACAGGTTTAATGAATTTCCATAAAGCTAACATTCAAAACTATCAGTGGAAAAAAAGACATGATGTAGATATTTTATCATCAACGGATAAAGTTACAATTGAAAAAGCACAAAGTTTCCTTAAAAAAGGAAAATCTATCGATTATATCAAAGAGAAATTGAATAAAGATGGTAAGGTGAATATCATGGTAAAATCAGGTTTGTATGAAGAAGATTATGATGTTTTATCACAATATCCAAATGTTGCAACAGGCGTAACTTCGGTGGTTTTAAAAGATAAATATTACTTTGTAGTTAATGTAAAAAGTACAAAAGAAGCAGGTCCTAAAGAATTTGCAGATTGTAAAGGAAAAGTGATTAGCGATTACCAACAGTATTTAGAGAATAATTGGGTTGGCGAATTAAAAAATGAGTTCCAAATAAAAGTTAATGCAGATGTTTTTGCAAAAGTAAAACAACAATTATCGAAATAAACACATGAAATTTTGGATATCCTTATTTTTACTTACCACTATGGTTACTTCGTGCGATTATTTTAGAGCACCTAAGAAACCAAAAGCCATCGCACGTGTAGGTGAAAGTTATTTATTTCAAGATGATATTGTAGACTTAGTACCTAAGGGAACTTCAAAAAAAGATAGTATTGCGATAGTAAAAGCGTTTATTGATAGATGGGCTACTCAAAAATTATTATTTGAAGCAGCGGAACGTAATATAGGAAAAGATAAGATATCAGAATTTAGTGCTTTAATAGATCAGTACAAAGTTGATTTATATACAAAAGATTATATTGAAAGTTTGGTAATAAGACAAATAGATACTGTTGTTACTGAGGATCAGATTGAAGCGTATTATGCAAAAAATAAGCAGTATTTTAAAAATTCTTCAGAGTTGGTAAAACTTCGCTATATTAATTTAGTTAAAGAAAATCCAAAATTCGCAAAAATTAAATCAAAGTTTAGTTCCTTTACCAAAAAAGATAGAAAAGAGTTAGAACAGCTTGCGGTTCAGTTCAAAAGTTATGCTTTTAATGATTCTATCTGGGTGGATATTAATCAGGTTTATGAAAAAATTCCTTTTATTAATTTAGAGAATAAGCAAAAATACATCTCTAGTGGAATAAATTTTCAATATCCAGATTCTACAACGGTTTGGTTGGTTAAGGTAAATAAAGTATTGCCAAAGGACAGTCCAACACCTTTAGAGTTTTTAAAACCAACAATAGAGCAAATTATAATAAATAATAGAAAGTTAGAATTAATTAATACAATAGAAAAAGAGATTACCAATGACGCTATCAAAGACAATAAGTATGAAATTTATAAATAAAAAATTCCTTTTTTCCCTTTTCATTTTAGTATCAACCACCGTTTTTGCACAGACAAAACGAGAAAAAGTGGACGGAGTAATAGGAGTTGTGGGAGATTATGTAGTATTGGATTCCGATATTGATTTAGAATTAATTCAATTAAGAGCACAAGGAATTGATACCAAAAATATCACACGTTGTGAATTATTTGGTAAACAATTAGAAGATAAATTATATGCACACCACGCTATTCAGGATAGTATTGTAGTTACAGATGCAGAAGTTAACAGCTACATGAATGAACAACTTGACGCTATGGTTGAGCAAGTAGGTTCGTTAGAAAAAGTAGTTAAGTTTTATAAGAAAAAAAATTTAGAAGAGTTTAAATCTTATTTCTTTGAAATTATCAAAATGAATAAGCTGACTTCTCAGATGCAAAAGAAAATTGTAGATGAAGTTACCATTACTCCTGAAGAAGTTAGAAATTTCTTTAAAGGAATTCCAGCTGATGAAATTCCAACTTTTGGAGCGGAAATGGAAGTAGCTCAAATAGTAGTTAAACCAGTTATTACAGAAGAAGAAAAGAAAAGAATTGTTGATAAATTGAATGAAATTCGTCAAGATGTACTAAATGGTTCTAGTTTTTTTAGTAAAGCTGTTTTGTTTTCAGAAGATCCAGGGTCAAGTTCAAATGGAGGTTTTTATAAAATTAATAGAAAAACTGGATTTGTTAAAGAATTCAAAGAAGTTGCGTTTAGCCTAGCTGAAGGAGAAATTTCGGAACCATTTGAAACAGAATTTGGATATCATATTATTATGGTAGAAAAAATTAAAGGTCAAGAAGTAGAGTTACGACACATTTTGATGTCTCCTAAAGTTTCAACTCAAGCAATGAAAGATGCTAAAGCTAAAATTGAAGCTATTCGAACAAAAGTATTAAACAAAGAAATTACATTTGCAGATGCTGCTAAATCATCTTCAGATGAAAAAGAAACTAAAAATAATGGTGGGGTATTATTAAACCCAAGAACCATGGAGCCTCGTTTTGAATTAACAAAAATGGATCCTACATTGTATGCTCAGGTTTCTTCTTTAAAAGATGGTGATGTTTCTTTACCAATTTTAGATGAAGAAAAAGGAGGAGGTGCCAAATTTTATAAAATCATTACAGTAAACAATAGAACAGAAGAACATACTGCTGATTTTTCTAAAGATTATTTAAAAATTAAAGAATTAGCTCTTAGAGATAAGCAAATTAAAGTAATTGCAAAATGGAGTGAAGAAAAAATCAAAGAAACTTACATTAAGATTTCAGATGATTATAAAGATTGCAACTTTACTAATAATTGGTTAAAAAAATAAATTGACTAACCCTTTGAGTTTTCAGAGGGTTTTTTATTATTTTAGAGGTTTAATAATTAAGATCAATTTTCCGAATTCTAAATTCTAAATTCAATATGTCAGACGTAGCAGCCATTCAGGAATTAGTTCAAAGACAAAAAGCATTAAAACAAGAAATTGCTAAAGTAATCGTGGGTCAAGATGAAGTAGTACATCAAATTGTGATGAGTATTTTTTCTGGAGGTCACGCTTTGCTTATTGGTGTTCCTGGATTAGCAAAAACTTTGATGGTAAATACCATTTCACAAGCTTTAGGATTGAATTTTAAAAGAATTCAGTTCACGCCCGATTTGATGCCTTCGGATATTTTAGGAAGTGAAATTTTAGATGAAAATCGTCATTTTAAATTCATCAAAGGACCAATATTTTCCAATATTATCTTAGCAGATGAGATAAACAGAACGCCACCTAAAACGCAAGCTGCTTTATTAGAAGCCATGCAAGAACGTGCTGTAACCGTTGCGGGACATCATTATAAATTAGATTTGCCATATTTTGTTTTGGCAACACAAAATCCAATTGAGCAAGAAGGAACGTATCCGTTACCAGAAGCGCAATTAGACCGTTTTATGTTTGCGGTAAAATTAGATTACCCAAGTTTTCAAGAAGAAGTGAATGTGGTAAAAGCAACAACTTCTGATTTTAAACCTGTAGTGAACGCTTTATTTACAGCTCAGGAAATTATCGATTTTCAAAACGTAATTCGTAAGTTACCTGTAGCTGATAATGTAATTGAATACGCCGTTTCGTTAGTAAGTAAAACGCGTCCCGATAATCCGTTATCTAATGAGTTTGTCAAGACTTATATTGATTGGGGTGCAGGTCCTCGTGCTTCTCAAAACTTAATTTTAGCAGCCAAAACTAATGCTGCTTTTAATGGGAAATTCTCTCCAGATATTGAAGATGTAAAAGCAGTAGCTGTTGGGATTCTTCGACACAGAATCGTTAAAAATTATAAAGCGGACGCCGAAGGAATTTCGGAAGATGATATTATTAAAAAGCTGTTTTAAACAGCTTTTTTTATTACTTTAGTAAATCAATTACTGCAATTTGGAACCCAATTTAAAACAAAGAATCTTCGGATTAGATGTCTTGAGAGCGACAGCTATTATCATGGTAGTTTGCTCGCATATCCTTTGGATTTATCCAAAAAGTAATGCGTTTATCCCAACATTATTTGAACTTTTTGGATTTTGGGGCGTAGAACTTTTCTTTGTTTTAAGCGGATTTTTGATAGGTTCCATTTTATACAAAACTTTTGTAAATGAAAGTTTTACTTTAAAATCAGTTTTTTATTTTTTAAAAAGACGTTGGTTTCGAACATTACCTAACTATTATTTGGTATTGCTTTTAAATATTTTGATTGCTTATTTGCTTGGATTTTCGATTGAAAATATGGGAAGTTATTTCCTCTTTTTGCAAAATTTTGCATCAAAATCACCAGTTTTTTTCCCAGAATCTTGGAGTTTGTCTATTGAAGAATTTACATATTTACTCTTACCATTATCATTGTTTTTTATCGGATTAATTAAAGTTAAAAACAAATCAAAAGCATTTTTGTTTGTTGTTGTAGCTTTAATTTTAGTTTTCTGGATGAATAAATTTTATTATCATTCCCAACATACCATTTCGAATTTATTAGAATGGAATCTGAATTTAAAATCAGTTTTGATTTACAGAATTGATGCTATTTTGATGGGAGTTTTAGCTGCTTGGATTTCATTAAATTTTAGTGAGTTTTGGAAAAAGTCAAAAACTATTTTTGCTTTGATAGGATTTGGATTTATATTCTTTTTAATGTTTGGAATTCTTCCTCTGAATTTAACAATCGAGCAAAATCCGTTTTTTTGGAATGTTTTGTATTTGCCAATTACTTCAATCGCTTTCGCATTTTTGCTCCCTTTTTTCTCAAATTGGAAAACATATACTAATGCATTTTTATATCCTATTGAATTAATTAGTAAAATTTCATATTCTATTTATTTACTTCATTACAGTGTGATTTTATTACTCTTAAAAGCTTTTTTTGATTCTTCTCAAATGTCAGATTTCGAGCGTCATTTCTTTACTGTGGTTTATCTTTTAATTACTTTTTTATCATCGTATCTTTTATATCGATTCTATGAAAAACCAATCATGAATTGGAGAGATAAAAGATAATTTAATTCCTTCGTTTTGACACTCTTTTAAAATTGGATATCGTTTTTTGATAATTTAATAAAACTTTGATTTTAAATTACGAATTATTCAATATATTCTTGTTTTAATCATTTTTATTGAAAAATAAGTATTAAAATAGAATCTTTATAAATAATAATTCTTCTATTTAGGCTTTTTATTAAAAATTTTTAAATCTGATTAAGATTTATTAAATTTGTACCACAAAAAAAATACAACAACCAATAATTAACCTATTTATAGTATGGCGTTAGCTACTGAAATGAATCTTTATAACGAGTATATTAAAGAAATCGAAGAAAGAAAAGGTCAAGGGTTACACCCAAAACCAATTGATAGTGCTGATTTATTAAACGAAATCATTGCTCAAATCAAAGATACAAACAACGCAAACAGACAAGATTGTTTGAAGTTTTTTATCTATAATACATTGCCAGGAACAACTCCTGCAGCTGGTGCTAAAGCAAAATTCTTAAAAGAGATTATCCTTGGTCAAGAAGCTGTTGCTGAAATCACTCCAACTTTTGCTTTTGAGTTATTATCTCACATGAAAGGTGGACCTTCAATTGAAGTACTTTTAGATTTAGCATTAGGAAATGATTCAAATATTGCAAATCAAGCGGCTGAAGTTTTAAAAACACAAGTATATCTTTACGATGCTGATATGGCTCGTATCAAAGAAGCTTTTGAAAACGGAAATGCTGTTGCTAAAAATATTTTAGAAAGTTATGCTAAAGCAGAATTCTTCACTAAACTTCCTGAAATTGCAGAAGAAATTAAAGTAGTAACTTTCATCGCTGGAGAAGGTGATATTTCAACCGACTTATTATCTCCAGGAAATCAAGCGCACTCGCGTTCTGACCGTGAATTACACGGAAAATGTATGATTACGCCTCAAGCGCAAGAAGAAATTAAAGCCTTACAAGCACAACATCCAGATAAATCAGTAATGTTAATTGCTGAAAAAGGTACGATGGGAGTTGGTTCTTCTCGTATGTCGGGTGTAAATAACGTAGCACTTTGGACAGGAAAACAAGCGAGTCCTTATGTGCCATTTGTAAATTTCGCTCCAATTGTAGGAGGAACTAACGGAATTTCTCCAATTTTCTTAACGACAGTTGACGTAACAGGTGGTATCGGAATCGACTTGAAAAACTGGGTTAAAAAAACAGACGCAAACGGTGAATTAGTTCGTGATGAAAATGGAGAGCCAATTTTAGAGCAAGTATATTCAGTTGCAACTGGAACAGTTTTAACTATCAATACAAAAACTAAAAAATTATACAATGGTGATAAAGAATTGATTGATATTTCAAGATCATTCACACCACAAAAAATGGAATTTATCAAAGCAGGTGGTTCTTACGCTATTGTTTTTGGTAAAAAACTACAAACATTTGCTGCTAAAACTTTAGGAATCGAAGCTCCTCTTGTTTATGCTCCTTCAAAAGAAATTCATAACGAAGGTCAAGGATTAACGGCGGTTGAAAAAATCTTCAACAAAAACGCTGTTGGGACACTTTCTAAAAATGTGTTACACGCAGGTTCTGATGTTCGTGTTACTGTAAACATTGTAGGTTCGCAAGATACTACAGGTTTAATGACTGCTCAAGAATTAGAATCGATGGCGGCTACTGTGATTTCTCCAATTGTTGATGCAGCTTACCAATCTGGTTGTCATACAGCATCGGTTTGGGATAAAAAAGCACAAGCCAACATCCCGAAATTAATGAAATTCATGAACGATTTCGGATTGATTACAGCTCGTGATCCTAAAGGTGTTTACCATGCCATGACAGACGTAATTCACAAAGTATTAAATGATATTACAGTTGATGAATGGGCTATTATTATTGGTGGTGACTCTCATACACGTATGTCTAAAGGTGTTGCGTTCGGAGCGGATTCAGGAACAGTTGCTCTTGCTTTAGCTACTGGAGAAGCTTCTATGCCAATTCCGCAATCAGTAAAAGTGACTTTCAAAGGAAGTATGCCAGATTATATGGATTTCCGTGATGTAGTTCACGCAACTCAAGCGCAAATGTTGCACCAATTTGGTGGTGAAAATGTTTTCCAAGGAAGAATTATTGAAGTTCACATTGGAACATTAACTGCTGATCAAGCGTTCACATTTACAGATTGGACTGCTGAAATGAAAGCAAAAGCTTCAATTTGTATTTCGGAAGATGAAACGTTAATCGAGTCATTAGAAATTGCAAAAGGAAGAATCCAAATCATGATTGACAAAGGTATGGATAACAAAAATCATGTACTTCAAGGATTAATCGACAAAGCAAACCAACGTATTGCAGAAATCCGTTCAGGTGAAA
This sequence comes from Flavobacterium sasangense DSM 21067, assembly GCF_000686885.1. GTDB lineage: Bacteria > Bacteroidota > Bacteroidia > Flavobacteriales > Flavobacteriaceae > Flavobacterium > Flavobacterium sasangense. The sequence continues at coordinate 74,383 of NZ_JMLU01000002.1, forward strand.
AACCAGCGTTACGTCCAGATGCTAATGCAAAATATTATGCAGAAGTAGTGGTTGATTTAGATCAAATCGCTGAGCCAATGATTGCTGATCCAGATGTAAACAATAAAGATGTTTCAAAACGTTATACGCACGATACAATTCGCCCACTTTCTTTCTATGGTGGTGACAAAAAAGTAGATTTAGGATTCATCGGATCTTGTATGGTTCACAAAGGCGATATGAAAATCTTAGCTCAGATGTTGAAAAATATCGAAAAACAACAAGGTAAAGTAGAATTCAAAGCACCATTAGTAGTGGCTCCTCCAACATACAACATCGTTGACGAATTGAAAGCAGAAGGTGATTGGGAAGTATTACAAAAATATTCAGGTTTCGAATTTGATGATAATGCACCAAAAGCTGTTGCTCGTACTGAGTATGAAAATATGTTGTATTTAGAGCGTCCAGGTTGTAACCTTTGTATGGGGAACCAAGAAAAAGCGTCTAAAGGAGATACCGTTATGGCAACATCAACACGTTTATTCCAAGGTCGTGTAGTTGAAGATACAGCAGAGAAAAAAGGAGAATCATTATTATCATCTACTCCAGTTGTAGTGTTGTCTACTATTTTAGGTAGAACACCTTCAATTGAAGAATACAAAAAAGCAGTAGAAGGAATCAACTTAACTAAATTTGCTCCATCGCATAAATTGTTAGTAGGATAATTAAACCTATGATATCAAAATGAAAAGCTCAAGTTTTAACTTGGGCTTTTTTGTTTTTATCTGTTCAATTTTTTGTAAATTAGTGGGATTAAATAACACACAAAATAAATTACTATGGCATTTGATATTGAAATGATTGAGAAAGTGTACGCTAACATGGCAGCACGAGTAGATAAAGCTCGAGACGTAGTTGGTCATCCATTGACGTTGTCCGAGAAAATTTTGTATTCGCATTTATGGGAAGGGATGCCAACCCAAGCCTTCACAAGAGGAAAAGATTATGTTGATTTTGCTCCCGATAGAGTAGCTTGTCAGGATGCGACAGCGCAAATGGCATTATTACAATTTATGCATGCTGGAAAAAAAACGGTAGCAGTTCCAACTACGGTTCACTGTGACCACTTAATTTTAGCAAAAAATGGGGCAAAACAAGACTTGGAGTTAGCCAATAAACAATCAAAAGAAGTCTTCGATTTCTTATCATCAGTATCTAATAAATACGGCATTGGATTTTGGAAACCGGGTTCAGGAATTATTCATCAAATCGTTTTAGAAAACTACGCTTTTCCTGGTGGATTAATGATTGGAACTGATTCTCATACCGTAAATGCAGGTGGTTTAGGAATGCTAGCTATCGGTGTTGGTGGTGCTGATGCGGTTGACGTAATGTCAGGCATGTCTTGGGAATTGAAATTTCCAAAATTAATCGGAGTAAAGCTTACAGGAAAATTAAATGGTTGGACTGCTCCAAAAGATGTTATTCTAAAAGTTGCTGATATTTTAACCGTAAAGGGTGGAACCGGCGCAATTGTAGAATATTTCGGAGAAGGTGCTGAATCGATGTCGTGTACAGGAAAAGGAACTATTTGTAATATGGGAGCTGAAATTGGAGCTACGACTTCAACATTTGGTTACGATGATTCTATGAGAAGATATTTAACCGCAACAGGTCGTCAAGATGTGGTAAATGCTGCCGATAAAGTAGCGTCTTACTTAACTGCTGATGCCGAAGTTTATGCGAATCCAGAAAAATATTTTGACCAATTAATCGAAATCAATTTATCTGAATTAGAGCCACACATCAATGGACCTTTTACTCCGGATAGAGGAACTCCAGTTTCCAAAATGAAAGCTGAAGTCCAAGCTAATGGTTGGCCAATAAAAGTCGAATGGGGATTAATCGGTTCGTGTACGAATTCTTCTTACGAAGATATGTCGCGTGCAGCTTCCATTGTAAGACAAGCGGTGGCTCACGGAATTACTCCAAAAGCAGAATTCGGAATTAATCCAGGTTCGGAACAAATTCGTTACACTATTGAAAGAGATGGAATTATTGCTGATTTCGAAAAAATGGGAACTAAAGTATTTACTAATGCTTGCGGACCTTGTATTGGACAATGGGATAGAGAAGGAGCGGACAAACAAGAAAAAAATACCATCGTGCATTCGTTCAACCGAAACTTTTCAAAAAGAGCCGATGGAAATCCAAATACGCATGCTTTTGTAACTTCGCCAGAAATGGTAGCGGCGTTAGCGATTTCAGGTCGTTTGGATTTTAATCCAATTACGGATACTTTGATAAATGATAAAGGAGAAGCGGTAAAATTAACTCCGCCTTTTGGAGATGAATTACCAACTAAAGGTTTTGATGTAAAAGATCCTGGTTTTCAAGCGCCTGCAGCTGATGGTTCTAAAGTAGAAGTTGTGGTTTCTCCAACTTCAGACCGATTACAGCTATTAGCGCCTTTTGAGGCTTGGGATGGTAAAAACTATACAGGTGCCAAATTGTTAATCAAAGCGTTCGGGAAATGTACGACAGATCATATTTCGATGGCTGGACCTTGGTTGCGTTTCCGAGGCCATTTGGATAATATTTCGAATAACATGTTAATTGGTGCAGAAAATGCATTCAATGGAAAAGCGAATTCAGTAAAAAATCAATTAACTGGCGCTTATGACGAAGTGCCAAAAGTACAAAGAGCTTACAAAGCTGCTGGGATTCCTTCCATTGTTGTTGGTGACCATAACTACGGAGAAGGTTCATCTCGTGAGCACGCGGCTATGGAACCTCGATTCTTAGGTGTGAAAGCGGTTTTAGTAAAATCATTCGCGCGTATTCATGAAACGAATTTAAAAAAACAAGGAATGTTAGCTTTAACCTTCGCAAACGAATTGGATTACGATAAAATTCAAGAAGACGACACGATTAATTTTCTTGATTTAACAGAATTTGCACCAGGAAAACCATTATCGTTAGAATTTGTTCACGCTGATGGTTCTAAGGATATAATTTTAGCGAATCACACTTATAATGATAGCCAAATTGGCTGGTTTGTGGCTGGTTCTGCTTTAAACTTAATTGCAGCTGGAAAAGCGTAATTTAAATTATATTAAACAAAAAGGGATAGAAGTTAATTCTATCCCTTTTTTATGTATTAAATACATGTTTATTTTTCTTTTTTATACAAAGTGGCGTTATTCATAAACTTTGTAATTTGAATTTTTGATTCCCCTAATAATTCTGTTTCTGTTTTTCCTGAAGCAGCTAAATTAAGAGTGTTTGTTACATTAATAAAGCTCTTAGCATAACTTTCGATAGATAATTCTAAAGTAGCAATTACTAGTTTTTTTGCAGTTAATACGGCATAATTATCTAATCTCATTTTAGCATTGTTTACATTTCCTTCTATTGTTGCTTGACTTTTTTGATACATGTCAAGTTTCAATTCAGGAGAAGTTACTAATGCTTTTAATTCGGCATTTTTGCTTAATTCTAAAGAAGTGTTTTCTGCTTTTACGTTAATTTCTGCTTCTGCTTTATCGTTTAAAACCAATGCAAAATAATTTGCCTTTACATTTAAGAATGCTCTTGAATTATCGTAGTTTTTTATGGTAATGTTTTCTAATTCTAAATCTGCCAAAGCATGAACTGAACTTTCGTTTTTAGCAGTAATTAATTTTAATTCGGAAGTATAGTTGATACGTAAAGCAAATTTTTTGGCACCAATTGCTTCTCTTAAAGAAGAAACTCTTAATGTTCCACCTGCTACTTCATAGTTGATGATTTCATGAAGGTTGTCATCAGCTTCAATTTCTAAGGATGGGTTGTCTGATTTTACTAAAAAGACTTCAAAATTGTCATTGATTTCAATGTTTTCAAAAGATGGGATTTCTTTGATTGAAACCGTTACGATTTTTGAACCTTTGATTTTTTCTTTTTTTTGTGCTACAGCAATTGTAGTAAGAAATAAAAAAGTAAAAAATAATGCTATTTTTTTTGTCATTTTATGATGATTTGATATCACAAACATACACAAAATTTGTTCCAAATTTCATTTTTTCAAGATCAGAAGTTCAATCTTTATGAAATTTAGTAAATAAAAAAGCACCAGTTTTAGCTGATGCTTTAATGTTATATGATGGATTCGATAAGATTTACTATCAAAGTAAAAACAAATTCTACGACTTGAATTATTAACTTAATCATGAGAGTTGAATTTTAGTTTATGCATGTAAAATTATAAAATGCTTAAAATAATGCTGTTAATTAAATACTAATTATTTGTTAATTAGTTAAGGCTCACACTTCCACCAGAAGTTTCTTCCTTGATTACTTTTTTGGGTTCTTTAATGTAATCAATTGAACTTCCACTTGAAGCTTTCGCGTTTAATAATACAATTGGATTTACAATTGTATTACTTCCGCTTGTTGATTGTGCTGTAATTTCGTTTGCTGCTAAGTCTTTTGCATCTATTTCACTTCCGCTTGATGATTTAGTGTCTAATGCAAGTGCTTTTCCAGATAGTTTTATTTCGCTACCACTTGTTGATTCGCTACTTACCTTTTCGTATTCTAAATCTGTATTAATTGTAGCTCCACTGCTTGTTTTAACCATTAAGTTAGCTCCTTTTAATGTGCTTTTTGAACGGATACTAGCGCCACTAGAAGATTCTAATCCTTCAATAGTTTTCGTGCTTACACGAACAATTGCGCTTTCCATTGTATTAATGTTGCCATCAATTTTTATAATTAATGTACCATTTTCAACTTTAGTAACAATATGTTCCATCAAGTTATCATCTACTTCCACTTCTACTTCTGTAGTTTCACTTTGATCTACAATTACTTCAACACCTGTACTGGCAGAAATTTTATTAAAAGGAGTAGTTATGTTTCTTTTTTCTGTAACTACGTTTCCGCTTCCATCAATACCATCTCCTAAATTTAGGTTAGCATTGCAAGAGGCTAAAGTAAGTGTAATAAAGAGAGCGATTAGTTTTAGAGTCGTTTTCATAATTATTTATTTTTAGATGGTTCTTCTTTCTTTTGTATGTCTGGAGGTGTGTTTTCGATTGTTTCGATTTTTCTTTCACCATTATTTGTGACAGTTTTTTTTACCAAAACACCATTTTCATCATAGTAAATAGTTGCCGAAGTGTCACCTGTTTCAACTTTTATACTTAAACTATCATCAAGCTCATCAGTTAAACAATTTAAGCATTTTACTTTATCAGAATCCACTCTATAAATTGGATTTTTCGTGTCATATTCATTTTCATCAAAAAAGTCGTAATCGCTTCTATCGTAATTGCTATAACTTTCATCGGTTTGGAAGATGGTTCCTTTTGGTAGGTACAAATAAATTTCTACTTCTTGACCTCTGAATTTATTTTCTACGGCGGTTAACAAATAATTGTCAAGAACAATAGTGTTTCCTTCAATTTTGTAATTATACTTAATTTTTTCAGCTCTTTTCTTAGCTTGAGAAGTTGATTTTCCGTTGGCTAATTTCTCAATTAACATGTATGGAGTTGCTTCATCTGTATATTTAACTTCGATAGAAACATTATTTGAATAGATAATTTCATTATCGGCTTCGTCTTGTGTTATCTTAAAATCGTGATCTCTGTAATTGTTTTTCGAATAAAAATCATTGTTTTTGAATTTGATTTTTAAAGTATCAGTTGGCGCAATTGCAATCATTTCTTTTTGAACCGCTTTTCCTTCAAATGCTAACTGCGATGCTTCGTTAATTCCTAATGAAATTGCAATTCCTGAAGCAATTACCCATGTAGCAATTAATGTGTATGTAGCAATATTTCCTATTGATTTTAAATTGTTTACTAATAATTTTAATCCTAATAAAAGTAAGAAAAAGAACGGAATTCCGAATACTAAAATAAGCAATATTCCTTGAGCCCAAAGTGGAGTTTCTAATCCAATAGGAGTTTGAATATTATTTAAAATATAATTATCAGGCATTGTTGATGAAAACATCATTATTATACCAGTAATGAAAAATCCCAAAAGTGAAAACGAAGCAATTATTACAATTAATGCCCCAATAAATTTTGCAAATAATTTAAAAATGGTTCCTAAAATATCCGAAATTGTACTTCCCACTTTTTCAGCTCCATATTTTGCGTTATCGGCAATTTTTTGATGGTCTAAACTTCCTATTTTATCTGAAATTTCATCAATTCCTTCTTTTACTTTTCGTTCAATGTTGGAAATATTGATAGGTTCGCCTTTCATTTCTAATTTTTGAGAAGTAGTAATTGCTTCAGGAATTAATATCCATAAAATCAAATAGATAATAATTGATGTACCAAAGCTGATAAACGGAGAGATGATAAATAAAATTCTTACCCATAAAGGATCGATATTTAAATAGTGACCAAAACCTGCGGCAACACCACCTAAAAGGGAGTTGTCTTTATCTCTATATAGTCTTTTTGCTCTTGTGTATATTTTATTTGTTGAGCTAAAGCTTGAACTTTTGGTAGCATCTTCATCTATTTTGTAATCTTCTGGTTGCCCCATGATTGCAATTACAGTATCAATTTCTACTAAACCAATGACTTGTTTTTCGTTTTGTATGCGCTCTTGGAATAATTCGGCGATGCGACTTTCTATATCTTTCATGATTTCGTCTCTTCCATCAGGCGAAAGTGAACGTTTCACCGCATCAAAATAACGCGATAATTTTTGATAGGCATCTTCGTCGATGTGAAAGAAAAATCCTCCTAAATTTATACTTATTGTTTTGTTCATGACCTTTAGTTTTGACTTGTTATTATGTTTACTGCATCTGATAATTCTTTCCAGGTGCCATTTAATTCTTGTAAAAATTCTTTGCCTTCATCGGTTAAACCGTAATATTTTCTTGGTGGACCCGATGTGGATTCTTCCCAACGATAATTTAATAATCCATCGTTTTTTAATCTTGTTAGAAGTGGGTAAACGGTGCCTTCCACAACTAGTAATTTAGCATTCTTTAGCGTATCCAATATTTCAGAAGTATATGCATCTTTTTCTTTTAAGACTGATAAGATACAGAATTCTAAAACACCTTTTCGCATTTGTGCTTTAGTGTTTTCAATGTTCATAATTCCCCTTGTTTTTTTTAATTAGACTGTTCATTTTTTGATTCTTTTGCTTGCGCATTGATTGATTTGATGATTGAAAATTAGATTACCTATTATTTTCTTATACAAAGATAAGTCTAAAAGCAGGTATTATGTTACGCATAGTACCTATATTTAACAAAAAATTAACATTTAAAAAAATAGTAGGAATGCATAGTATTTTTTGTATTTTTACAACAAAATCAATAAGATATGCAGTTTACACCATCAAAATTAAATGCTTTTATGTTTTTTAAATTACCTTCTGCTTTTTGGAGTGGGGTAAGAGTAAAATCAATTTCACCAGAAGTTTGTGAAGTAACCGTAAAACATCGTTGGTTTAACCAAAATCCATTTAACTCTATGTATTTTGCGGTGCAAGCTATGGCAGCCGAGTTTACTACTGGAGCTTTGGTTATGTTTCAAATTAAGCAAAGTGGAAAAAGTATATCAATGTTAGTAGCTCAAAATAAAAGTGTCTTTACAAAAAAAGCAACTGGAAGAATTACTTTTACATGTAATCAAGGTGATTTAATTAAAGAAACCATCCAAAAAGCAATTGATTCGAATGAAGGACAAACGATTTGGTTGACTTCTATAGGTAAAAACGAAAAAGGCGAACAAGTTTCCGAAATGCAATTTGAGTGGACTATTAAAGTAAGAGCTTAGCAGTTTTAATTCTAAACTTTCTGTTACTAACTTAAAACTAATCCTAAACATAAGTTAATTTGCTTTCATTACCAATTAATTGATAGTAAATTTGAGGAAAAAGGAAAAGAAAATGACGGTTTTAATTACAGGGGCTACAGGATTAGTTGGACAAGAATTGGTAGGTTTATTACTTCAAAATGGATTTACAGTTCATTATTTGTCTACTTCAAAATCAAAGCTAGTTTCACAAAACAATTACAAAGGTTTTTATTGGAATCCCAAAACATCTGAAATCGATTTAAATGCTTTAACAGATGTTGAGGTGATAGTGCATTTGGCTGGAGCTTCGGTTGCAAAAAAATGGACATCTTCTTACAAAGAAGAAATAATTGAAAGTAGAGTTTTATCTACAAGATTGCTTTATAAAACACTTCAAAAGAATTCGCATCAGGTAAAACAGATTATTTCAGCTTCTGCAATTGGGATTTATCCAGATGATTTAAATTATATTTATCATGAAACTGATAATAAGGTAGACAATTCATTTTTAGGAAATGTAGTGCAACAATGGGAAGAGGAAGTGAACCAATTTGAAAAACTTCATATTAAGGTAGCTAAAATTAGAATTGGAATTGTTTTGGCGAAAAATGGTGGCGCACTACAAGAAATGGCAAAACCAATTAAAATAGGTGTTGGAGCTGCTTTTGGTTCAGGAGAACAATATCAATCTTGGATTCATATTCAGGATTTAGTAGGTATTTTTCAATTTGTAATTCAAAATCAACTTTCCGGAGTTTTTAATGGAGTTGCGCCTTACCCTGTTACGAATGCTGAATTAACAAAAGCGATTGCTAAAACTTTAGGAAAACCATTGTTTTTGCCAAATATTCCCCAATTTGTAATGAAACTTATTCTTGACGAAATGCATCAAATTCTATTTTCAAGTCAACATGTAAGTTGTAGAAAATTACTCGATTTGAAATACCAATTCAAATTTGCATCTTTAGACAAAGCTTTATGTGATTTGCTAAAGGAGTAAAACAATAGTTTAAACTTAATTATTTAAAATAGCAACGATGTAAATTGTTGCTATTTTTATTTTCAGTCAACTTTTTCACTGACAATTTGACATTTTTCAACTTTTGGCAATACATTTGCAATCCCATTTACTAAAGTAAAAATGTTTAAAAAAATATTCAAAAATATGAGTCAAGAAAGTACTGAAAACATCGAAAAGGAGAACATTAATGAGGAAAATGTTTCAGAAACTCAAGGAATTCCAACGCCAGAATTATCTTTAGAAGAGCAATTACAAGAAGAATTGAGCAATGAAAAAGATAAATTTTTGCGTCTTTTTGCTGAATTCGAAAATTATAAAAGAAGAACTGCTAAAGAACGTTTAGATTTATTTAAAACTGCTAATCAAGAGGTTTTACAAGCCATGTTGCCAGTTTTAGATGATTTTGACAGAGCTTGGGCGCAAATTTCAAATTCGGGAGATGAAGCATTGGTAACAGGTGTTCAATTGATTCATGATAAATTGAAATCGACTTTAGTTTCTAAAGGATTAGAAGAAGTAGAGGTTAAAGCGGGTGATGCTTTTGATGCTGATTTTGCAGAAGCTATTACCCAAATTCCAGCACCAAACGATAAATTGAAAGGTAAAATTGTTGATGTAATTGAAAAAGGTTACAAATTAGGTGACAAAATTATCCGTTTTCCAAAGGTGGTAATCGGACAATAATTTTACTGTAGAAACGTGATTCGTCGCGTTTTAATCATTATTATAATATTTTAAAATGAAAAAAGATTTTTACGAAATATTAGGCATTTCAAAAAATGCTACAGCCGAAGAAATAAAGAAAGCCTATCGCAAGAAAGCAATTGAGTTTCATCCTGACAAAAATCCAGGTAATAAAGAAGCAGAAGAAAAGTTCAAAGAGGCTGCCGAAGCTTATGAAGTTTTAAGCGATGCCAACAAAAAAGCAAAATACGATCAATACGGTCACCAAGCTTTTGATGGTGGTGGATTTGGTGGTGGTCATCACATGAACATGGATGATATCTTCAGTCAATTTGGTGATATTTTTGGTGGTGCTTTTGGTGGTGGCGGATTTTCAGGATTTGGCGGTGGCGGAGGTCAACGCAGAGTAAAAGGAAGTAACCTTCGTATCAAAGTAAAATTAACTTTGGAAGAGATTGCTAATGGAGTTGAAAAGAAAGTCAAAGTAAAACGTAAAGTTCAAGCTTCTGGTGTAACGTATAGAAGTTGTCCAACTTGTAATGGTTCTGGACAAATTATGAAAGTTGCTAATACCATTTTAGGTAGAATGCAAACTGCAACAACTTGTCATACTTGTAGTGGTTCTGGTCAAATTTTAGATCAAAAACCTGCTGGAGCTGATGCACAAGGGATGTTGTTAGAAGATGATACTGTTTCAATCAAAATTCCAGCTGGAGTTGTAGATGGAATGCAGTTAAAAGTTGCCGGAAAAGGTAACGAAGCACCAGGTACAAACAGTATCCCAGGTGATTTAATAGTTGCTATTGAAGAAATTGAACACGAATCTTTAAAACGCGAAGGCGAAAATTTACATTACGATTTATACATCAGTTTTGCAGAAGCAGCTTTAGGAGTTTCTAAAGAAATTGATACTGTTTCAGGAAAAGTTCGTATTAAATTAGAAGAAGGAATTCAATCAGGTAAAATTCTTCGTTTAAAAGGAAAAGGAATTCCAAGTTTAAATTCTTACGGAAATGGTGATTTGTTAGTTCATGTAAATGTTTGGACTCCAAAAACTTTAAACAAAGAACAAAAGCAATTTTTTGAGAAAATGCTTACAGATGAAAACTTTATTCCAAAGCCTGAAAAGTCAGACAAATCTTTTTTTGAAAAAGTTAAAGATATGTTTTCATAATTAAATAAATATTAATACATTTGAAACTCACTTTCTTAGGAGAGTGAGTTTTTCTTTTTCATAGCAATTTTTCCCATCCTTTAGCAATAAAGGGTGGGTTTTTTTTGTAACAAAATCCGTATATTTACTACTTATAAATAACACAAATTCATACTTTTCATATATGAGCAATATTCTCGAAGTACAAAATGTAGTGAAACAATATGGCGATTATACCGCTTTAAATAATGTTTCGCTTCAAGTTCCAAAAGGTAGTATTTACGGACTTTTAGGTCCGAATGGCGCTGGAAAAACATCACTAATTCGAATTATCAACCAAATTACAATGCCTGATAGTGGGGTTGTTTTCTTAGATGGCGAAAAGTTAAATCCAGAACATGTAAAACACATTGGATACATGCCTGAAGAGCGCGGTTTGTATAAGACTATGAAAGTTGGCGAGCAATGTTTGTATTTGGCCCAACTTAAAGGAATGCCCGAAGCTGAAGCTAAAAAACAATTAAAATATTGGTTTGAAAAATTTGAAATTCAAGGTTGGTGGGACAAGAAAATTCAGGAACTTTCAAAAGGTATGGCTCAAAAAATTCAGTTTATTGTAACGGTTTTGCACCAACCTAAATTACTGATTTTAGACGAACCATTTTCAGGTTTTGACCCTGTTAATGCGAATTTAATCAAGGACGAAATCATCGAACTAAATAAAAAAGGAACTTCTGTAATTTTTTCTACACACAGAATGGAATCGGTAGAAGAAATGTGTGATTATATTGCGTTAATTCACAAATCGAATAAATTAATCGAAGGTAAGTTAGAAGATGTAAAACGCCAACATCGTACCAACACATTCCAAGTAGGAATTGTAACCAATAATATTGAAGGTTTAATGTTGCAACTGACGCATAAATTCACATTAAATCAAACCAATTTCAAATCGTTAAATGATGATTTAAAATTAGAAGTGCATTTAGGTCAGTACAATTCAAATGAGTTACTTTCAATTCTAACTCAATTCGGACAAGTAACTCATTTTGTAGAAAAAATTCCAAGTGTAAACGATATATTCATTCAAACTGTTAGTCAATAATTATGAGCGTATTATCTTTAATTATCAAGAGAGAATTTATTGCAAAAGTACGCAATAAATCATTTATCGTAATGACGTTTTTAGGTCCGTTATTGATTGTAGGAATGACCTTTTTAATTGCTTATTTATCTAGTGTAAACAAAGGAGAAGTTAAAACAATTGGAGTTCACGATAGAGCTAATGTGTTTGTAAACGATTTTAAAAATTCGGAAGATATCAAGTATGTAAATCTTTCAGGTTTGTCATTTGATAAGGCAAAAGATTCATCAAGTAACGCTTTTGAGGGTTTAATTTATGTGCCAGAAGTTCAAAATATCGAAGAATTGGCTACTAAAACTACTTATATTTCAGATGATAGTCCGAAAATGGATTTCTTAATGAATTTACAAAAAGTTATTGATACTAAATTAAACAAAGAGAATTTAGAAAAGTTAGGATTTAATGCCGATACCATTGAAAAAGCAAAAATTAAGTCAGAAGTTCAATTTGCGAAATTTTCAGGAGAAGACGGATTAAAATATTTAAATGAAATCAAAATCGGAATTGGTTTCGCTTTCGGATATTTAATCATGATGTTCATTATTATTTACGGAAACATGGTAATGCGAAGTGTTATTGAAGAAAAAACGAATCGTATTATTGAAATTATCATTTCTTCGGTAAAACCTTTCCAATTGATGATGGGAAAAATCATAGGAACCTCATTAGCCGGAATTTTGCAGTTTTTAATTTGGATTATCTTAGGAAGCATTATAATGATTGGGGCTACTTTTTTTATGGGAGGCAACCAAGAAGCTGTGGCTACATCACAAATTACTGCTGAACAAGCTGTAGTGGCAACTAATTTTATGAGTCAAATTCAATTATATTTGCATGAAATTCCATTGGCTTCTATTTTAATTTCATTTGTAATTTTCTTTATTGGAGGTTACTTTTTATACAGTTCGTTCTACGCTGCTATTGGAGCTGCAGTAGATTCTGAAACTGATTCCCAACAGTTTTTAATGCCAATCATCATGCCTTTGATGTTAGCAGTTTATGTTGGTTTTTTAACGGTTATGAATGATCCTCATGGAACGGTTGCTGTAATCTTTTCATTAATCCCATTAACATCTCCAATTGTGATGTTGATGCGTATTCCTTTTGGAGTGCCATTATGGCAATTAGCACTTTCTGTAGTTTTATTGTACGGAACGTTTATCTTTGTAGTCTGGTTTGCGGCAAAAATCTACCGAGTAGGTATTTTAATGTACGGAAAAAAACCAAGTTGGAAAGAATTATATAAATGGTTGAAATATTAAAGTAAGTTTAAAGTTAAGGAGTTTAAAAGTAAACCTTTAGCCTTTTACCCTTAACCTATTACCTAAAAAAATGAGTAAAATCCTTATCATAGAAGACGAAGCAGCTATTCGAAGAGTATTAACAAAAATACTTTCCGAAGAAAATGATTCGTATAAAGTTGAAGAAGCAGAAGACGGTTTACAAGGAATTGAAAAAGTCAAAAATGAAGATTATGACTTGATTCTTTGTGATATCAAAATGCCAAAAATGGACGGTGTTGAGGTATTAGAAGCCGTTAAAAAAATCAAACCTGAGATTCCAATGGTGATGATTTCAGGTCATGGTGATTTGGAAACTGCTATTAATACGATGCGTTTAGGAGCTTTTGATTACATATCAAAACCACCTGATTTAAATCGTTTATTGAATACGGTCCGAAACGCTTTAGATAAAAAGCAATTAGTAGTAGAGAACAAAATCTTGAAAAAGAAAGTCTCTAAAAACTACGAAATGATTGGAAATAGCGAAGCTATCAATCACATCAAGACAATGATTGATAAAGTCGCTCCAACCGATGCCCGAGTTTTAATCACAGGTCCGAACGGAACTGGAAAAGAATTAGTAGCGCATCAATTACACGAAAGAAGCGAGCGCTCATCAGCTCCTATTATTGAAGTGAATTGTGCGGCTATTCCATCTGAATTAATTGAAAGCGAATTGTTTGGTCACGTTAAAGGTGCTTTTACTTCAGCTGTGAAAGACAGAGCTGGTAAGTTTGAAGCTGCTGATGGCGGAACCATTTTCTTAGATGAAATTGGCGACATGAGTTTATCGGCTCAAGCCAAAGTGTTACGTGCTTTACAAGAAAATTTAATTCAACGTGTTGGTGCTGACAAAGACATTAAAGTCAATGTTCGTGTGGTTGCTGCAACCAATAAAGATTTGAAAAAAGAAATCGAAGAAGGTAGATTTAGAGAAGATTTATATCATCGTTTAGCTGTGATTTTAATCAAAGTTCCAGCTTTAAATGATAGAAGAGACGATATTCCAGAATTAATTGAGCATTTTGCTGCTAAGATTGCTTCGGAACAAGGAACTTCTCCAAAATCATTTTCAAAATCAGCCATCAAATTATTACAAGAATACGATTGGACAGGAAATATCCGTGAATTACGAAATGTAGTAGAACGCTTAATTATTTTAGGAGGAAATGAAATTTCGGAACAAGATGTAAAACTGTTTGCGAGTAAATAATATCAAGTGAATAGTGATAAGTAATTAGTGATAAGTTTGCTATTTACTCATCACTATTCACTAATTACTAAATAAAAAATGCAATTAAAAAAAATAAATCCCAATCTTCAAAAAGCACTTATTGAAAACGATTTAATCGAAGCGAATGAGTTGCAACAAGAGACTTTTTCAACCATCAAGAGTGGTGTTGATGCCGTTATTCAAGCGCCAAATGGTTCTGGAAAAACCACTACTATTTTGATGAATGTGATTCAGAAAATGGAAAAGCCGGTTGGAGAAAGTACACGCGCTTTAATTTTAGTTCAAGATAAAGAGAAAGTACTTGAAGCAGTTGAAACTTTTAAGAAATTGAACCGTTATAACAACTTAAGAGTTTTTGGTGCTCACGAAAAAGGGGATATCGATTACGATAAAAACCAAATTTCCTTAGGAATGGATGTATTGATTGGAACGCCAATTCGTATCAACGAAATGTTTTCATCAGCCGGATTCAATATGACTACCATTAAAATGTTTGTGGTAGATGATGTGGATGAAATGTTGCGTAAACGAGAAGATTCAATCATTCAAAGACTTTCTATGAGTGCAGAAAAAACCCAACGTTTATTCTTCTGTTCCCAAATTACAGAAAGAGTGGAAGTTTTAGCTGATAGAATAATGATTGAACCGCTTTTCTTTGAAATGGAAGATTAAAATAAAAAACGCCTGAAGTAATTCAGGCGTTTTTGTTATTATTTAGCTTGGTCTAAACCTCTTTTTCTTAGTAATGGTTCTGTACTTGGTTCAGCACCTCTAAAGCTTTTGTAAAGTTCCATTGGATCTTCAGTTCCTCCTTTTTCTAATACATTTTTTCGGAATGATTTTGCGTAATCTTGGTTGAATAATCCGTTTATTTTGAATACTTCAAACGCATCGGTATCTAAAACTCCAGACCAAATATAGCTGTAATATCCTGCTGAATAACCGCCCGCAAAAATATGATTGAAATAGGTACTTCTATATCTTGGAATTATGGTACTTGGTAAGTTAATTTTGTTCATCGCTTCTTTTTCAAAAGTTTCAGCATTAACCGTAATGTTTCCTTTTTGAGTGTGATATTGCATATCTAAAAGTGAAGCCGCTAAATATTCTGTAGTAGCAAATCCTTGATCAAAAGTTCCCGCTTTTTGCATTTTTTCAATTAACGCATCCGGAATAACTTCTCCTGTTTTATAGTGTTTTGCATACATTTTCATTACTTCTGGTTCGGCTGCCCAGTTTTCCATAATTTGCGATGGTAATTCTACGAAATCTCTCGGAACACTTGTTCCTGCTAAGCTTTCATAATTTACATTTGATAATAATCCGTGTAAAGCGTGTCCGAATTCATGGAAGAACGTACTTACTTCATCAAAAGTTAATAAAGCTGGAGCGTTTTCTGTTGGTTTGGTGAAATTACAAACGATTGAAACTACTGGAGCAATTCGTTTTCCGTTCTCCATTTTTTGAGTACGATACGATGTCATCCAAGCGCCACCTCTTTTAGAAGCTCTTGGGTGGAAATCCATGTATAAAATTCCGACATGATTTCCGTTAGCTTCTATAACTTCCCAAACGGTTACGTCTTCATGATATTTTGGTACATTATTTAATTGTTTGAATTGTAAGCCATATAAATTTTTACAAACCGTAAAAACACCTTCTCTTGTTTTTTCTAAACTGAAGTAAGGTTTCATTTCTTGTTCATCCAAATCAAAACGTTCCTTTCTGATTTTTTCAGCGTAATACCTCCAGTCATAAGGTTGAACTTCATCTTTGATTCCGTCTTTTAACATCATTTCTTTGATGTCAGCTGCTTCTTTGTTAGCCATGTTTAAAGCTGGAGTCCATAAATCCATCAGCAATTTAGTAGCGGTTTCAGGATTTTTAGCCATCGATTTTTCTAACACATAATCTGCGTGTGTTTCATAACCCAAAAGACGTGCTTTTTCACTTCTTAAGTTTGCAATTTTGATTGCTAATTCTTTGTTGTCTTTGTCGTTATTGTTGTTCGCTCGCAGTTGGTAAGCATTCCAAATTTCCTTACGTAAGTTTCTGTTTGAACTGTATTGTAAAAATGGCATCACACTAGAATTAGATAACGTAAATACCCATTTTCCAGCTTTTCCTTTCGCTTTAGCATCAGCAGCAGCTGTTTCAATAAGTTCGTTTGGTAATCCAGCTAAATCTTTTGCGTCAGAAATTATTAATTCATACGAATTGGTTTCGGCTAAGATATTTTGTCCGTATTTTAAAGTAGCAACCGCCATTTCAGAGTTGATTTCTCTTAAGCGTTTTTTATTTTCTTCTGATAAATTAGCACCACTTCTAACAAAGTTTTTGTAAAGATTCTCTAAAATCTTAGCTTGTTCTTTATTTAACTTAAAGTTTTTTTGGTTGTCCCAAACGCTTTTTACTCTTTGGAATAAAGCATCATTCAAATAAATATTATCGTTATGTGCTGATAATTTTGGAGCCAATTCTTTTGCAATTGCCTGAATATCTTCGTTGGTATTCGCACTGTTTAAATTGTAAAAAACGGTGCTTACTCTAGCTAATAATTTTCCCGAATTTTCCATTGCTAAAACCGTGTTGTCAAACGATGGTTTTTGTTTATTGGAAACTATCGCATTGATTTCGGCTTCTTGTTTTTTTATTCCTTCTAAAATGGCAGGTTTAAAATGCTCATTTTTAATTAAATCGAATGGCGGAACTTGATAAGGCGTAGTATATGTTTCAAAAAACGGATTCATAACGGTTTTGTTTTTGTCTTGTGAATTAACTATGACAGCACTTGTTAAGGCTGAAAATAAAAGTAATGTTTTGATTTTCATTTTGGTGAAATTTAAAACGTAAAAATAAGAGATTTCTATTGCTAAGTCTAAAACTTAACGATATTTTATGAAATGTGTTCACAGCATTCCAAAATCTGAATTTTAAAGTTATCTTTGCACCTTCAAAAATTTAAGGAAACACTTTTAACCTTTTTAAACCTTAAACTTTTAAACTTACATTATGATTACAGTAAACGACATTGCCGTAGAATTTGGCGGAACCACTCTTTTTAGCGAAGTAACTTTTGCCATTAATGAATCCGATAAAATTGCCCTTATGGGTAAAAATGGAGCAGGAAAATCTACGCTTTTAAAAATTGTTGCAGGAGTAAATAAACCAACTCGTGGTGTTATTTCGGCGCCAAGTGATGCTGTAATTGCTTATTTACCGCAGCATTTGCTAACGGAAGATAATTGCACTGTAATGGAAGAAACATCAAAAGCATTTGCTTCGGTGTTGAACATGAAAAAAGAAATCGACGAAATCAATGAACAATTGACTGTTCGTACCGATTATGAAAGCGATGAGTACATGAAATTGATTGAAAAAGTTTCGGAATTATCTGAAAAATATTATTCAATTGAAGAAGTAAATTATGAAGCCGAAGTTGAAAAAATATTAAAAGGATTAGGATTTGAAAGAGAAGATTTCAATCGCCCAACAAAAGAATTTTCTGGAGGTTGGAGAATGCGAATTGAATTGGCAAAAATTCTATTAACAAAACCTGATTTAATTCTTCTAGATGAGCCAACCAATCACTTGGATATGGACAGTATAGAATGGTTGGAAGAATTTTTGATTACCCAAGCCAAAGCAGTTATGGTAATTTCGCACGATAGAGCGTTTGTTGATAATATCACAAATCGTACTATCGAAGTTACAATGGGAAGAATTTATGATTATAAAGCCAAATATTCTCATTATTTAGAATTGCGAAAAGACAGACGCGTTCACCAGCAAAAAGCATACGAAGAACAACAAAAATTCATTGCAGATAATCAAGCGTTTATTGAACGTTTTAGAGGAACATTTTCTAAAACGGAGCAAGTACAATCACGTGTTCGAATGTTAGAAAAAATTGTTCCTATTGAGGTTGATGAAATAGATACTTCTGCTTTAAAATTGAAATTTCCACCATCTGCGCGTTCAGGACAATATCCTGTAATTGTTAAAGATTTAGAAAAATCGTATGGAGATAAACTAATTTTTAAAGATGCGAATTTAGTTATAGAACGCGGTCAAAAAGTAGCTTTCGTGGGGAAAAATGGTGAAGGTAAATCAACTATGATTAAAACCATTATGAAAGAAATTGAAATTAATGGCGGTTCGGTAGAAATTGGTCACAATGCACAAATTGGGTATTTTGCTCAAAATCAAGCCGCACAATTAGACGAAAATGCAACTATTTTTGAAACGATTGATAGAATTGCTGTTGGCGATGTTCGAACACAAATTAAAAATATTTTGGGTGCCTTTATGTTTCAAGGTGATGATATTCAAAAGAAAGTGAAAGTGCTTTCTGGAGGAGAAAAAACGCGTTTAGCAATGATTAAATTATTGTTAGAACCCGTGAATCTTTTAATTTTAGATGAGCCTTCGAACCATTTAGATATGAAAACGAAAGACATCATCAAAGATGCATTGCGTGATTTTGATGGAACTTTAATTTTAGTTTCTCACGATCGTGATTTCTTAGATGGTTTAGCTGAAAAAGTATTTGAATTTGGAAATAAACGTGTGAAAGAACATTTCGAAGATATTAAAGGATTCTTAGCGCACAAGAAAATGGAATCGTTGAAAGAGATTGAAAAATAAAATGAAAGCTCCAATTGGAGCTTTTTAATTTTTAGTGCTTATTGAATAATTAATTAACGTTTTGTAAAATCTAGGAAAACCAATATTGTTAATTTCTGTTGTTTCTAATTTTAGATTATTTGCTACATTCAAAGTGTCAGCTCTTTTGTCATTATATAAAGGCATTTGAATACTAACTAATTTATTGTTAGACAAGTTCAGATTTTTGATAATTCCATTTGTGTAATAGAAAGATACTATTTTATTGTCAGAAAAATTAACAGCTTCAAGATTTCTAACCTCATTAAAAACAACTTTTTTTGAAATTCTATTATGACTAAAATTTAGTTTTTGAATTCCTTTAGGTAATTTATTTTCATCGAAAGTAGTAATTCTATTTTTAGAAATATTAAGTTCAATTATCGTGAATTTTGATAAATCAGGTTGTGTTTTTAAATTTCTATTCGATAAATCAAGATGATAAATTGTATCGGATTGACTTAATTCATTACTATTGAATTTTGTGTAAGTTTTGCAGCTTGATAGTTGGAAAAGTAGAAGTAATACGATGATTTTATTCATAAGGTTTAAATTAATTTAAAAACAAATAATTGGTTTTGTTGGTCGAGGAATTCGTTTAGTTTTTAATTTCTTTGGATTGTTAGTTTGTATTAAAGTGTCAATTTTTTCAACAGCGAATAAAACTTCGGAATTAATATTTGGATTATTTGAAATGTCTAAATAATGGATATTGTCATGTAAATGAATATTTTCAATTAAATTGTTTGAAAGGACTGTCTTTCTTAGGGTTGATTTATTATCAAAAAAACTATATGAGAAGAGTTTTAATTTATTATTTGACAAATCAATTTCTTCAAAATTAATGGTAGTATTATTTTTTATTTCTTTTTCCTTTATTCCAAAGAACGAATTTTTACTGTTAAAAACATAAAAGTTTCGTAAAGTGTTATCTGTACATCTCAATTTTCTCAATGTCAAAGGTAATTTGCTAAGTGGTATTGTGTCTAAATTATTGTGTGATACATCCAATGCAATAATTTTATACATAGATAAATCAGGAAGTGAGTCTAATTTTTTATAGGATAAATCTAATTTTAGTATGGTATCAGTTTTGCTTAGATTTGATAAAATTTCAGCAACACTTTTCTCTTTTTCTTGTTGAGGTAAATTTGTTTTCATTTGGATTTCCTTTTTACAAGAAATTAAAAATGAAGCGAGTAAAATTAGTACACTTTTCATAATGCCGTTTTGTATATATTTACTTCAAATTTCATTCCAAAACTTATTTCTTCTTCCACTTCTCAAAACCTAAAACACTTGGCTTGATTTCTTTTTGCCATTGATTTCCGTAATTTTTGTTTAAATATTCAAAAACCAATTCATTTTTAGCTTCATATTCTTCAAAATTAGTTGGAGCAATGCAACCAAAATCGTGAAATTGAATATTGTATTTTTTAGCAAAAGCTAAATCTTCTTTTGTGATTACAGAGGCAATTCCGCCTAAAACATAAATCGTTTTGGTGTTCGAATTGATTTCGATTTTAATCGTGTCGTTTTGTTTTTTCTCTTGTGCATGGATTGCAAAGGAGAAAAATAATGCTATGGTTGTTAATTTAAAGTTCATTGTTTTTAATTTTTGATGAAACATCTGAACCTCCCCATTCGACAAGTGTAAAACCTTTTCTTTCGGTTTTTGGAAGTTGTTGTTCGTTAATTTGAGTAAAATTTTCTAAACCATAAAAATCCATATAAATTCTAATTGTAGTTTCTGGTTTTGGATTTACCTTTAAAGTAGCTATTTCATTACATTCTTCATTGATTAAGAAATGAATAAAATTATATTTATTTCGTTCTAATATGTGTAACCAATATTGAATAAATTCATTCGTTTCCTGATTGTTTAAACCAATGTATTCAAGTTTTTCGATGAAAAATTCAGTTAACTTTTCTTTTGGAACAATAAAACCATCTTCATATTTATAATGTGCTGAAGGAAAATCAATGGTTCCGTCCCAAAATAAAGAACTATAATAACGATTGGTTTTCTTGTCAAAGATTTGTCCGTTTGGTTCAGCAATTACTTCCCACTTTTTATCGTATTTAGGAAAAGTAGTTAGTAATTTTCCTTTTAAATCGAGTTTTATATCAATTGCTGTTTTTTCAGTTGGATAAAGATAAATCACTGGTTTTTCCAACATAATTTGTTGGTCGGCTTTGAGATTAACTACAAGATTCTCATTGTTTTCTATTTTAATTTTATGTGATTTAAATTCTAAAAATGAAATTTCTAAAATGTCATTTATTTTAACTTCAATAGAAAATTTCCCATCAAAATCGGCTTGTGTTTCTGCTTTTGAATTTAAATTTTTTATATAGGCTCCAGGTATTGGAAGTTTCTCGCAATCGTAAACTGTTCCAGAAATTTTAAAAACATCGCTTTCGTTTTTTATTGAATTTTCAGGGGAATATTTTTTATATAATTTCTTTAATTCTCGTTTAGAAATATCTTTTGTAGTAATTAGAATGGCACCGTTTTTACCAATTTGTCCATAGATTGCTATTGCCTCTTTATCT
The DNA here is from genome assembly GCF_000686885.1 of Flavobacterium sasangense DSM 21067. Lineage (GTDB taxonomy): Bacteria > Bacteroidota > Bacteroidia > Flavobacteriales > Flavobacteriaceae > Flavobacterium > Flavobacterium sasangense. Next base: position 95,925 of record NZ_JMLU01000002.1, read on the forward strand.
TTTAAAACATTTACAGATTCAATATTTTTTGGATCAATTGCATTTAAAATATCTTTATGAACAATTTTTTCGTTTACAACAATTAGAGCTTCATTGTTTGGTTTTTCTTGTCCAAAGGTGGTTATCGTGAATAGATAAAACAGTAGTATTTTTAATGATTCCATTATTTTGTTTTTTTTAAATTTGTTTTAAACCTATTCTTGTTATTTCTTAATCGTAATAATCACAACTCCTTTTTTCCCTTTTTCGCCATAAATCGGAATAGCTCTTTCAGGTTCTAAAATAATGATGGTGTCAATTTTTTGTTTACTCAATGGTGCATATGGACTTGTAGGATTTTCTCCAAATAGTGATTCTTCCGAATATTCAACACCATTTATATAATAAATAGGTTCTTTTAATTCCACCACCGACTCAATTTCATCTGGATTCAAATTATTTAGCGATTTTTTACTCAATTTTCCATCAATAAGTAATAAATCATCATTTGCTACTTTTTTATCTTTTTCTTGGGTTGTCTCTGCCGATTTCATTGTAATATCATAACGTTTTACTTTAGCTAAATAACCTGAATTATTCGTTGTAGCTGAATTAGACATACTATTATTGTAACTAGGAACTAAACTCGTTTTAGCCACTTCTTGAACTTCTTCCATGGCAATTGGAGCAGAAAGAACAACTTCTTTTTTCGATTTGTAATTGATGGTGTCGTTAATTACAATGTTGTTTTGAATTACGATTTGTTGTTGTAAAATTTGTTCCGCTTCTTTTTTAATTTCCGGAGTCGTATTTACAAATCCATTAGCCGATTCTGGTGTTGGAATCGTGTTTTTTGATGAATCAATAGTAGTAACTGTATTTTCAGGAACAACTACATTTTCTTTTTCTTGCAATAAGAAAAGCGTTAATGTTCCTACCAAAATTATCGATGCTGCCACTGCCAATTTTTTCCACAAATGTTTCTCTTTTTGAAGCGTTTGTGTTTCTAGCTTGTCTTCCACTCGAGCCCAAATCTTCTCCATACCTGGAAAGTCTTTTTGCTCGGCGTTTTCGGTAGCTTGTTGTATTTTTTTATATAATTTTTCTTCTGTTCCCATGACTATTTTGCTTTTTGATAATAAAAAGTTCTTACCAATTCTTTTAATTTACTTTTTGCCGCATTCAATTGCGATTTCGATGTGCCTTTGCTAATACCAAGTTGTTCTGCAATTTCTTTGTGTGAATAGCCTTCAATCACAAACAAATTAAAAATCGTTTGGCATCCATCAGGAATATAATTCAGTAAATTGAGCAAATCTTCTTCTTCTAAATCAGTGACTTCATCTGCTAAAGGTTGCGAATTGTAGCTCACATCTTCCAAATACAAATTAAAGTTGATGTTCTTTTTAATTTGTAACAGACAATTGTTTACGGTTATTTTTCGCGCCCAAGCTTCAAAAGCCAAATCTTCTTTTAGTTGATCTATTTTTGTAAATAGGGTAAAAAAAGCATCGGCCAATACTTCTTCTATTTCTTCCTCCTTTTTTAAATACCGTTTGCACAAACGATAAAGTTTTGGCGCCATAATTTCATACACCATGCGTTGCGCTTCGCGGTGTTGTTTTCGGCAGCCTTGTATGTGTTTTACATCCATAAAGTATTTTTTTCAAAAATCAAGTTCAATTTCAACTTCAATGTTCAATTTTTTACTTTTTGTACTTGAACTTGACATTGTACTTGAACTTGACTTCCTTTTTTATATAGAGCAGAAAAGTTGGTAAAAGGTTGGGAAGGAAGTGAAAAAAATTATTTTTTCAATGTTAATTGGTATATTGTAGTTTCTAAAGTCTCCGTATCATTGTCTTCGCACAATAAAAATTCTAATTCGGTTTCTGATTCTTTGTAAAACGTAATGCCTTCAAATTTCTGATGTTCCGATAATAATTGCACATTAATAATTTCAAATGTCGGTGCGTGCATGATTCCTAAAACGGTTCCTAAGACTTCGCCATCTTCATAAGTAGATTCGGTGTTTTCGGCGCAAGCCAAGAAATAAATTTTATCGTTCACTAAAATCGCATCAGTAAAAGTGGTTTCAATATCATCTAACGTTGGAAGTGAAATCGGTACAAATCGAATACCGTCTTCTTGATTGTTTGGAATAATAAAAATGCCATTTTGACTGTTTTTTGAATTTCCTCTTTGGAACAACAACATCGTTTGATGCGCATAAATAGCGCCTTCAATATTCAATTGGTCATCCGAAAACGAACCAACGGTTTTTAAATTTTGGTATAATGCGGTTAAATCTTGCGTTTGTAAAGCATCCGAACCCAAATCTAAAGTAAACATCGTATTACGTTTTTGGGTTGAACCCGAACCTAACATAATTAGTTGATTTCCATATTGGGTAATGCTCTCTAAATCAGGTTTATTTTCTTTTTCAATGTTTTCTCTCGCTTCTTTTACCAATGGAAATTTCAACAAAAGTTTCTTGTCGATGTCGAATTGGTACAAAAAGTTACTCGAATCCGAAATAACAAATAAAACATTTTGGGAATACACCAATCCAGATGCTGAAGAAATGCCTTGTATGGTTACGAAAGTAGTAAGTTTAAAATTTTCCATATTTTTACAAATGCGATTTTTTAAGATTTAAAAATACTAACTTTACCACATTATTACCTATAAAAATGAAAAATATCGAAATTGATCACCTAAAAGTTTCTTCAAATATTAAATTGAGTTCAATTCCAACTCATATGAATGTTAAGGCTTCGAAAAAGAAAAAGGAAAAAGAACTCGATAAAATCAGAATTAAATTAAGTAAATTACAAGATAAACTTTATGCGCACAATAAATATGGTGTGCTTATTTGTTTACAAGGTATGGATACTGCCGGAAAAGATAGTCTTGTTCGTGAAGTATTTAAAGAATTTAATGCACGTGGAGTAGTGGTACATAGTTTTAAAACACCAAACGCAAACGAATTAGAGCATGATTTTCTATGGCGTCATTACATAGCTTTACCAGAAAAAGGCAAATTTTCTGTTTTTAACAGAACACATTATGAAAATGTTTTGGTAACCAGAGTGCATCCTAATTATATTTTAAATGAGAATATTCCAGGTATTACAACTGTAGAAGACATTACAACTGAATTTTGGGAAAATCGTTTTGAAAGTATTAATAATTTTGAAAAACATATTTCTCAAAATGGCATTATCATATTGAAGTTTTTCTTGCATTTAAGCAAAGAAGAACAAAGACACCGCTTGATTAGAAGATTAGAAACTGAAAAACATAATTGGAAATTTTCTCCAAGTGATTTAAACGAAAGGGAATTGTGGGATGAATATCAAAGATGTTATGAAGAAGCAATCAATAAAACATCTAAAGCATATGCTCCTTGGTATATAATTCCAGCAGATAATAAAGAAACAGCTCGATATTTAGTAGCAAAATCAATCTTAGAAGAACTAGAAAAATATACGGATATAAAAGAACCAGAGCTTGAGCAAGAAATAAAAGATAATATTAAAATGTATCGAGATAAACTGGCAAGTGAACAATAAATTTGAAAGAGTCAAGAACAATTTCAAGTTATATGAATAACTAAAATTAAAAACAATAAACTGATACAATGAAAGTATATACGAAAACAGGTGACACCGGAACCACAGCATTATTTGGCGGAACGCGTGTACCCAAACATCATATCCGAATAGAAAGTTATGGAACAGTTGATGAATTAAATTCGCATATCGGATTAATTCGCGACCAAGATATGAGCGATTTATACAAAAAAGTACTAATCGAAGTTCAAGATAGATTATTCACAGTCGGAGCTATTTTAGCCACACCACCCGAAAAAGAAACTCTTAAAAACGGTCAACCACGCTTGCAAAACCTTGGAATTGTGGAATCAGATATTGAATTTTTGGAAAACGAAATCGATACCATGGAAGAAGCGTTACCGCCAATGACACATTTTGTTTTGCCAGGAGGTCATACAACGGTGTCATATTGTCATATTGCACGCTGTGTGTGCCGTAGAGCCGAGCGTTTAGCTGTTCATTTGAATGACATAGAACCGACAGATGAACGTGTAATTAAGTACCTAAACCGACTTTCTGACTATCTTTTTGTGTTGGCACGAAAGTTGTCCCATGATTTGAACGCTGACGAAGTACAATGGATTCCTAGAAAATAGTGTTCAGTAATCAGTTTTAAGTGTTCATTATGTCTGAAAACAGCGATGAAAAGTCATGTTTTGAGTACTTAAAAAAAAACGTTCTTAAATTTTAATAAAAAAAGTAAAAAAAAACTTGCCTTATTGGGTAATAAATTTATTTTTGCATAAACTTAAATCGATAAAAGATGTATTGGACATTAGAATTAGCGTCATACTTAAGTGATGCGCCTTGGCCAGCAACCAAAGATGAACTTATCGACTATGCTATCAGAACTGGAGCTCCATTAGAAGTAGTGGAAAACTTACAATCTATAGAAGACGAAGGAGAAATCTATGAATCAATGGAAGAGATTTGGCCTGATTATCCTACTGACGAAGATTATCTTTGGAATGAGGATGAATATTAAAAAATAAATAAACACAACAGAAACAAGTCTCTTTACTGAGACTTTTTTTGTGGTTATATTTGCAAACCTTTTAGAAAATAAAAAATTATGAGTATCATAAATTCCATATTGAAAGCTTTTGTGGGAGACAAATCGGAGAAAGATGTAAAAGCGATTCAACCACTTATTAACAAAGTAAAATCTTTTGAGAGTGCTTTACAAGCATTGTCTCATGATGAATTGCGTGCTAAAACAGCCGAATTCAAAGCTAAAATTCAACAAGCTCGCGCTGACAAAGACGCTAAAATTGCTTCTTTAAAACAAGACGCAGAACAAACTCAAGACATCGATGCGCGTGAAGATATTTATGCTGAAATCGATAAAATTGAGAAAGAAGCTTATGAGATTTCTGAGAAAGTATTAAACGAAATTCTTCCAGAAGCGTTTGCAGTTGTAAAAGAAACAGCGCGTCGTTTTAAAGATAATACAACGATTACAGTTACTGCTACTCCAAAAGACAGAGAGTTATCAGCAACTAAATCGTATATCACAATTGAAGGTGATAATGCTACTTGGGCAAACTCTTGGAATGCGGCTGGAAAAGCTATCACTTGGGATATGATTCACTACGACGTTCAGTTGATTGGTGGAGTGGTTTTGCATCAAGGTAAAATTGCCGAAATGCAAACAGGTGAAGGAAAAACATTAGTAGCAACATTACCATTATACTTAAATGCTTTAACAGGAAACGGAGTGCATTTAGTAACAGTGAATGACTACTTAGCAAAACGTGATAGTACGTGGAAAGCTCCTTTATTTGAGTTCCATGGTTTAACAGTTGATTGTATTGATAATCACCAACCAAACTCTCCAGAAAGAAGAAAAGCATACGAAGCGGATATTACTTATGGTACTAATAACGAATTTGGCTTCGATTATTTGAGAGATAACATGGCGCATGCTCCAGAAGATTTGGTACAACGCAAACACAATTATGCAATTGTCGATGAGGTTGACTCGGTATTAATTGATGATGCTAGAACGCCATTGATTATTTCTGGTCCAGTGCCGCAAGGAGATCGTCACGAGTTCTTAGAATTAAAGCCAAAAGTTGAAAACTTAGTTACGTTACAACGTAAATTAGCTACAGATTGTTTAACGGAAGCTAAACGTTTATTCAAAGAAGGAAATACTAAAGATGCTGGATTCAACTTATATCGTTCATACAGAGCGTTACCAAAAAGTAAAGCGTTAATTAAATTCTTATCGGAAGAAGGAGTAAAACAATTACTTCAAAAAACAGAGAATTACTACATGCAAGATAACAACAGAGAAATGCCAAAAATCGATGAGGCGTTGTACTTTGTTATCGAAGAAAAAAATAACCAAGTTGAATTAACAGATAACGGAATTCAGTTTTTATCAACCGATACGGATTCTCAATTCTTCGTTTTACCTGATATTGGTTCAGGAATTGCCCAAATCGAAAAAGAAAATTTATCTCCGGAAGAAGCAGCTGAGAAAAAAGAAGAATTATTCCGTGATTTCTCTGTAAAATCTGAACGTATTCATACGTTAACGCAGTTATTAAAAGCGTATACGTTATTCGAAAAAGATACAGAATACGTTATCATGGACAATAAAGTAATGATTGTAGATGAGCAAACAGGACGTATCATGGATGGTCGTCGTTACTCGGATGGTTTACACCAAGCAATCGAAGCTAAAGAAAACGTAAAAATTGAAGCAGCAACGCAAACTTTTGCAACAATTACGTTACAGAATTATTTCCGTATGTATAATAAGTTGGGAGGTATGACGGGAACAGCTTCAACCGAAGCAGGAGAGTTCTGGGAAATCTACAAATTAGATGTAGTAGAAATTCCAACTAACCGTCCAATTGCTCGTAAAGATAAAGACGATTTAATTTATAGAACTGTTCGTGAGAAATTCAACGCTGTTATCGAAGATGTAGTACAATTATCAAATGCAGGAAGACCGGTATTGATTGGAACAACTTCAGTAGAGATTTCGGAATTATTAAGCCGAATGTTGAAATTAAGAGGTATTCAACACAATGTATTGAATGCTAAAATGCACAAAAGCGAGGCTGAAATTGTAGCAGAAGCAGGTAAGCCTGGAGTAGTTACGATTGCAACCAACATGGCAGGTCGTGGTACCGATATTAAATTATCTGATGAAGTTAAAAAAGCAGGTGGTTTAGCTATTATCGGAACAGAACGTCATGATTCACGTCGTGTTGACCGTCAGTTACGTGGTCGTGCGGGTCGTCAAGGAGATGTGGGTAGTTCGCAATTCTATGTTTCTTTGGAAGATAACTTAATGCGTTTATTCGGTTCAGAAAGAGTAGCGAAAGTTATGGATAGAATTGGTCTGAAAGAAGGAGAAGTGATTCAACATTCGATGATGACAAAATCTATCGAAAGAGCGCAGAAAAAAGTAGAAGAAAATAACTTTGGTGTTCGTAAACGTTTGTTAGAATACGACGACGTAATGAATGCACAAAGAGAAGTAGTATACAAAAGAAGACGTCACGCTTTGCACGGAGAACGTTTGAAAGTGGATATTGCGAACATGATGTACGATACGTGCGAATTAGTTGTTGAGCAAAACAAACTAGCAGATGATTTCAAAAACTTCGAGTTTGAATTGATTCGTTACTTCTCAATCAGTGCACCAGTTACACCAGCGGAATTTGCAAAATTATCAGCAAGAGAAATTACTGGAAAAACATATAAAGCAGTTTTAGCTCATTATGAGGAAAAAATTGCGAGAGATGCTCGTGAAGCGTATCCAATCATCAAAAATGTGTACGAAAACAATAATGGTCAGTACCAAAGAATTATTGTGCCTTTCTCTGACGGAATCAAATCATTAAATGTGGTTACCGATTTAGAAAAAGCATATACTTCAGAAGGACGTTCGTTAGTGGCAGATTTCGAGAAAAACATCACATTAGCAATTGTGGATGAAGCTTGGAAAAAACACTTACGTAAAATGGACGAATTGAAACAATCGGTTCAGTTAGCGGTTCACGAACAAAAAGATCCTTTATTGATTTACAAATTTGAAGCGTTCAACTTGTTCAAGAAAATGATTGACGATGTGAATAAAGAAGTAATTTCGTTCTTGTTCAAAGGTGATTTACCTTCTCATAATACATCGGAAATTCAGGAAGCTAAGCAAGTGCAACAAAAAGAAAACTATACTGAATCTAAAGAAGATTTAGATAGCGAAGATACAGCAGCACAAGCAAGAAGAGCCGGAGAAATGGCAAGTCAAAGACCTCAAGTAACGGAAACAATTACTAGAGAAATGCCAAAAATCAATCGTAATGACACTGTTACTATCAAACACGTAATGAGTGGCAAAAGCGAAACCATGAAATACAAAAAAGCAGAAAGCATGATTGCTTCTGGCGAATGGGTTTTGGTTAACGAATAATCAAAAACACATAAAAATAAACTAATCCTCAATTGCTAAAAGTAGTTGGGGATTTTTTATCTTTGGTAAAATTATAAATCTCCCAAAATGAAATCTAAATTCCTATTTGTCGTATTATTTCTTTTTCAAACTATTGCTGTTTTAGCACAAGATATGGCTTCATTAAAAACGGAAGCTTTAAAATCATACAAAGCGAGTGTAAATATGAATTTTGACGATATTTTCGCTACTACCTATCCAAAAGTGTTTGATATTATTCCGCAAGACCAAATGAAAAAAATGTTTGGTCAAATGATGGAAAATGAACAATTTTCAATAAAGTTAGTGGAAGTAGAGCCTAATTTTTCATTTGGCGAAATCAAAAAAATAGAAGGAAAATCGTTTTGTATGGTAACGTACAATAACGTAATGACGATGAAATTCAAACAACCAATGGATGATGCAGAATCTATGGTAGATATTTTCAGATCGTCTATGGAAGCAGATAAAGTTACCTATGATAAGTTAACCAATACATTCCGTATCGAAATGCGTTCTACACTAATCGCAGTTGCGGATGATTTGACAAAAAACCAATGGAAATTTTTAAATAAAGACAAAGAAAACAAAATGTTTTCGATGTTATTTGATGCAAAAATTTTAAAAGCTTTAGGATTGTAATATGAACGAAAATAATATCACTTACACCGAATTTTTCAACCAAGTTAGAGCGAGTATTGCGAATGGCACATTTGCTAAATTAACGCTAGCCAAAACCGTTGGAAAACCCGAATTACAAAATATTTACGTAAAAACTATCGTAGAAGACAACATCTTAAAATTGTCGATGACGTATAAAATTTACACGACTGAAAAGCAAGAATTGGTAAAAATTTGTAAATTAGACGATTTAGAAGCAGAGTTAATTCCGCACATCAATAATCCATTTTTATCTGCTCTGTTATTTACTACCGAAGCCGATATTACCATGAAATTAAATAAAAAACGCGTGGCAAGTATTATCGAACAACCGCCAACGTTTAAAAATGCAGATGCAAATTTATTGGAGTTTTTGAATAGATAATTATAGTTAAATAATAGAATTCTTATGAAGTGTTATTCTATAATTTTATTGTTGTTTTGTTCTTTTTTTTCTCATGGGCAAGTAAATTCTGCAAATATTAAAATTGATAGCATTACTTCGTTACATCTTGTTAGAGAAAAATTTAATCCTGAAATAAATAAACTCGAGATAAAGAACGGTTTTGTTTTAGGAATTAATGATTCTCCTTTATTCGGTTCTGATGGTGAAATTCCAAAATATAAATTGATTAAAGCTACACTTAAAATTAAAGATAAAAGTTATAATTTACAAGTTGACAATATGTATAATCCTTGGACAGGAGATCAATTAAATGTTAATTTTTTTAAAATAATTCATAGTGGAGAAAATCATCATCTTCTCAAATGTATCTTTTCTGATGGAGCAGGAACTTATGCTGCACAATGGTTAATTGAATGGAATTCAAGCATTAGAGATATTATTACAAAAGATGAATTAATTATTGAATCATATTTTCAAAAATAAGAGAAATTCTGTGTCAATATTCTTTATAATCTATTCCCCATCCGGAAAAATTTTCCCAGGATTCAACACATTATTGGGGTCAAAAATCGCTTTGATGCGTTCCATTAATTCCAAATGTACTTTTGAAAAGGCAATATCCATGTAGTTTTTTTGTACTAAACCAATACCGTGTTCGCCAGAAAGTGTTCCTTTTAAACCAACCGTCAATTCAAAAATCTCGCGAATACCTTTTGGAACTTCAGTTTTCCAATTGTCATCGCTCATGTTACCTTTGATGATGTTAACGTGTAAATTACCATCGCCCGCATGGCCATAACACACGGATTGAAACCCATATTTTGCTCCAATTTCTTTGATACCTTTTAATAGTTTTGGTAATTCATATCTTGGTACAACCGTATCTTCTTCTTTATAAATCGAATTCGCTTTTACTGCTTCTGCCACAGAACGACGCATTTTCCAAAGTGCATTTTTTTGTTCTTCGGTATCAGCAAACAAAACTTCGTCGATTTCAAATTGTTCTACGACTGCTAAAATTTGTTCAGCTTCTTGCATCAAAATTTCTGGGTAATTTCCATCTACTTCAATCAACAAATGCGCTTGAACGATCTCTTTTACTTTCACATTTAAACCATCGACAAATTTCAATGTCCAATCAATCGCATCGCGTTCCATAAACTCTAAAGCACTTGGTACAATTCCGGCTCTAAAAATGGCTGAAACCGCTTCACACGCTTGTTCCGCTTTATAAAACGGAACCAAAAGCAATACGTTATGTTTGTTTTGAGGTAATAATTTCAATACAATTTTAGTTACGATTCCCAAAGTTCCTTCGCTACCCACCATCAATTGGGTAATGTTGTAACCAGTCGAATTTTTCAAGGTATTCGCACCTGTCCAAATGATATCGCCTGTTGGTAAAACTACTTCTAAATTTAAGACATAATCTTTGGTAACACCATATTTCAAAGCTCTCGCACCACCCGAATTTTCTGCAATATTTCCACCAATAAAACAACTTCCCATGCTACTTGGATCTACAGGATAAAACAAGCTTTTTTCAGCAACAGCTTCACGTAAAACTTGTGTAATTACGCCAGGTTCGGTAGTAACTTGTAAATTTTGCTCGTCAATTTCAATAATTTGATTAAATCTCTCCATCGAAATCGCAATACCACCATAAATCGATAAAGCACCACCACTCAAACCAGTACGCGCACCAATCGGAGTTGTGGGAATTTTATAAGTGTTGGAAACTTTTAAAATTTGCGCCACTTCTTCCGTATTCGCAGGTTTTACCACAACATGAGGTGGAAAACTCAAATCTTCCGTTTCATCATGTCCATACGCTTTTCGAGTAGCCTCATCAGTAAAAATATAAGCCGAACCTACAATGTTTTCAAGCGCCAGTATTATTTCAGGATTCATAGTGTAAAATTGAAAAGTAAAGATATTAAAAACTACTTAAAACCCAATACCAAATAGCAATAGTAATCAACGACAATGGAATTCCAATCCCAATCATCATACTACTTAATTTCGGTTTTAATCCGTAGTTAGAGGCTAAAATCGCACCCGTAATCATCGGCGCCATGGCAGATTCCATAATAGAAACATCAATTTCTAAACCTTTTCCGTTTAATACGATTTTGTATAGCAAAAAGAAAAAAGCGGGCATTAAAATCAATTTGAAAAGTAAGCCTAAAGTTAGAAAACGCCAATGTTTGCTTCGCGTATCAATTTTTAATTGCAATCCAACAGCTACTAAAGCAACTGGAGTTACGGTGTTTCCAATTCTTAAAAACGAGTTTTGTAATGCTTCTGGAAATTCTAAAGTGAATATGGTACAGAGAAGAGCAATCGTAAACGCAATAAAAGGTGGGAATTTTACAATTTTTAATACGATTTCAGAAGTACTTAAATTTCCTCTTGAAAAACTAGCTGCAACTAATATTCCTAAGGTAGTTACTACTACGAATGAACCAGGTTGGTCTACGATAATGGCAGTTTTCAATCCTTCAGATCCAAATAAAGCTTCAATGATGGGAAATCCTACGAATGAAGTATTGCTCAATCCACCAGTCAAAATCAAACAACCAATTAACTTTTTTGACCATTTGAAATAGGTTCCCAACGCATAGAAAAATACGAACGATAATCCGAAACCTAACCATGCAATTCCTAAAGGATAAAGCAGAGCCAATGAAATAGTGATTTTCGGAATATAATACAACGCCATAGCCGGAAGCGAAACGTAAATCACGTATTGATTCAAACTTTGATAGGCGTTTTTAGGAAATTGCGGCACTTTTTGAAGCGCAACGCCTAAAATCAAACATAAAAATAAAAGAATGATGTTTTCCATATGTCGAAAATCGAGAATACAAAGGTAATTAAACCTTGAGATTTCGATGTTTCATATTCCTACATTTTTTGTATTTTTACACAAAGCAAAACTCTTTTGAAAACACCTAATAAAAAATCGGCACTTTCAGAAATTCACGGCGTTGCCCAACCCGAAACTTTGAGTGCGGTTGTCGCACATCAAATTCAACAATTCCGAAGAAAACAACCTTCGGCAGAAGAATTAATTGCTGGAATTTTAAATGGTGATAAAACCGCTTTGAGTCGCGCTATTACTTTGGTTGAAAGTACGAATCCTGAACATTTAGCCAAAGCGAATGAAGTGATAAAAGGTTGTTTGCCACATGCAAATAACTCTGTTCGTATAGGAATTACGGGTGTTCCTGGTGTTGGAAAAAGTACATTTATTGAAGCTTTTGGAAAATATCTAACTTCTATCGGAAAGAAAGTGGCTGTTTTAGCTGTTGACCCAAGTTCTTCTATTAGTCACGGAAGTATTTTGGGCGATAAAACCCGAATGGAAGAATTGGTAAAAGATGAAAATGCTTATATCCGACCAAGTGCTTCGGGCGATACGTTAGGTGGCGTTGCTAGGAAAACGCGTGAAACTATTATTTTGTGTGAAGCTTGTGGTTTCGATACGATAATTATTGAAACCGTTGGAGTAGGACAAAGCGAAACGGCTGTTCACAGTATGGTTGATTTCTTTTTGTTGCTTAAAATTTCAGGTGCTGGTGATGAATTACAAGGCATCAAACGCGGCATCATGGAAATGGCAGACACTATCGTAATCAATAAAGCCGATGGCGATAATGTTGCGAAAGCCAAATTAGCGAAAACCGAATTCAATAGAGCGTTACATTTATTTCCAGCCAAATCTTCAGGTTGGATTCCGAAAGTGACGACTTGTAGTGCTTATGAGAAAACAGGAATTGATGCGATTTGGGACATTATTTCCGAATATTTTGAATTGGTAAAAGCAAATCATTATTTCGAAGAAAAACGTCAAAATCAAAACCAATTTTGGATGATGGAAACGATTAATGAACAATTGAAATCACATTTTTATAATCATCCGAATATCATTCAATTATTAGAAGAAAATAAAAAAGCCGTGCAAAACAATGAAATTTCACCTTTTGCAGCGGCTATGAGTTTGTTGGAACAGTATTTTAATAATGACAGGTAGGGATCAAGTCGCGACTTGTCCCTACGTAATCATAATCAAAGATTATTCTTGCTCGTAACGTTCAATTTCTCTATCGTAGAATTCCCCAGCAATGGTAATTAAATGTTCCATTTCTGATTCTAATTCTTTTTCGTCTTCTTCTTCAATATCTTCTAAAAATTCTACTTCGTCATCTTTTAAATTGATTACGAATCGTGGATATTCTAAATGGATTACGAAAATATCTTCTGGAAAATCGGTATTATCTCCGATAACAAATTTTGGTAAGTTCATGTTTTTAAATTTAGTTGAGACAAGTCAATGGCTTGTCTGTACGTTATTAATTTTTAATCAATTTTTTCGTTAAGTAATTAAAGCGAATATACAAAAATATCGCTGCAGCTGTTAATCCGGCCAAAAGTCCAATCCAAACGCCAACGGCTTTTAATTCGGTTTCTAATCCTAAGTAAATCGATATTGGAAAACCAATTACCCAATATGCTACAAAGGTTATATACATTGGAATTTTCGCATCTTGCAAACCACGAAGTGCACCTAAAACCACCACTTGCAAGCCATCGGAAATTTGAAAAACAGCCGCTACTAAAAGTAAGTTAGCCGAAATTGCGATTACTTCTAAGTTTTCGGTTAGGTTTTTAAAATCGTTAATATCTACGAAAATATAGGGTAAACTCGTATGTAATAGTACAAATAACAAGGCGAAAACTACTTCAATTATTATCGTTAATAAGAAGATGGAAATTGCAACTTTTCGTAAGGTAACATAATCTTCTAATCCTTTTTGGTTTCCAATACGAATCATAGCTGTAACGCTCAATCCCATGGCAAACATAAAGGTTAACGAAGCCAAACTCAACGCAATTTGGTTTGCAGCTTGACTTGTAGTTCCAATCATTCCACATAACCAAATGGCTCCTGTAAATAAAGCGACTTCAAAGAACATTTGCATAGCAGAAGGCATTCCAATTTTAATGATTTTTTGGTTGACTTCTTTTTTAATTTCTTTCAAGCTAAATCCTTTAAAATACGGATGAAATTTTGGTTTTAAATTCATCATATAATGCATAAAACCTAACATCACAAAACGAGAAGCGATAGTTCCTACGGCAGCTCCAACGATGCCCCATTTTGGGAAGATCCAAATTCCGTAAATTAAAAAATAGTTGATAACTACATTGGTAATATTTCCAATGATAGTAGCCCACATGGAATATTTAGTTTCGCTCAAACCATCAGCAAACTGTTTGTAAGCTTGGTACATAATTAACGGAATCAACGAAAAACCAACAATATCTAAATACGGTTTTGCCATATCCACTACAGCTTCCGGTTGCCCCATGTATGCAATAAGTGGTTTCGAAAAGAAAATTAAGGTAAATAAAGCGACACCCAAAATCGTACACAAATACAACCCATGATGAAAAGCCGAACGACCACCAGCTACATCATTTTTTCCATCAGATTCGGCTACTAAAGGTGTAATGGCTGTTGAAAATCCAATTCCTAATGACATGGCAATGAAGACAAAACTGTTTCCTAATGAAACCGCCGCTAATTCTGTTGGACCTAATTTTCCGACCATGATGTTATCCACAATTCCCACAATGGTATGACCTAACATTCCTAAAATAATAGGGTAGGCGAGTTTTAAGTTTTGTGAAAATTCTTTTGTGTAGTCGGAAAAAGTCATTTTGGCAATTTTGAGCAAAGGTAGTTATTTTGAAAAAGATTTTTCAATAATAAAATATTACTTAATGAACTTGATTACTAGAAATTTTCTCTTCAAGAAATGAGTAAATATCATTTGTGTCATGAAAAGTAAATTGTTTTCCCTTTGTGAATTTATTTGGATGAGAATTTTCTATATCCGATACAAAAATTGTTTTTAAAGTAAATAGACTTTTTGAATTTGGTTTTTTAGTTTCAAAATAAGAAACTGAACCATATCCATTTCCAATTGTATCGTAAATTCTAAATGTTTTAATTTCAGAATATTTCAATTCTTTTCTGCTAAATGGAACTTTTCGTATTATAGAATCATTAGTTAATATTATTTTAGATTTTATAATAAAAAATATTATATAAGGTGATAATAAAATAAAGGGTAAAGTGAAAAAAGATATTTTCCAATATCCATCTTTAATTAAAGTATATGCAAAAATTGAAGCAATTACCGATACTGCAAGTCCAATGATAGTCCAAAAAAGTGTGACAAATGATTTTACATTTACTGCCGAATATATCTTTATTACATTATTCATTTATGCAATTGAGGATTGAAAGTAACTTTACTTTTTAATATTCGGATTTTGTGAATCACTTTCAATAAGTCCGTCGCGTAAACGAATGATTCTGTGAGCGTAAGCGGCAATATCTTCTTCGTGAGTTACAAGAATTACAGTGTTTCCGTTGGCGTGAATTTCGTTGAATAAATTCATGATTTCTACTGAAGTTTTACTGTCTAAGTTTCCTGTTGGCTCATCGGCTAAAATGATAGAAGGCTTGTTAACCAAAGCTCTCGCAACCGCAACACGCTGACGTTGACCACCCGATAACTGATTCGGTTTGTGATCCATACGGTCTTGAAGTCCCACTTGTGTCAATACTTCAGTTGCACGTTCCACGCGTTCCGATTTAGAATGACCTGCATAAACCATTGGTAAAGCTACATTATCCAAAGCCGTTGTTCTAGGCATTAAGTTAAACGTTTGAAAAACGAATCCAATTTCTTTATTACGAATTCCCGCCAATTCATCGTCTTGCATTTCACTTACGTGTTTTCCGTTCAAAATGTAAGTTCCTGAAGTTGGCGTATCCAAACAACCTAAAATATTCATCAAAGTGGATTTTCCAGAACCTGAAGGTCCCATCAACGCTACATATTCCCCTTTATTAATTTCTAAATCGATGCCTTTTAACACATACACGATTTCGTTTCCTAAAGGGAAATCTCTTTTGATATTGGTTATTTTGATTAACGGATTTGCCATGTTGAATGTCGAATGTTGATTAACGAATTATGATTTCAGAAGTTTTAAATTCCGATTCTATTATAAGTAGAAAAAGAAAGGAATTTGTTACAACTAAAAACGAATTCTTTCAAACAAGTGTGAACTAATCGTTTTATTCGGATTGATGATGAAATGTTCTTTTTGTTGTTCGGCTCTAAAGAATATGATTCCCCATTGAAAAGTATCAATCGTAACGGAAACTTTTGGATGATTTTTTATGATTTCCCAAGCTTCTTCCATATCAGTTGACCAATGAATATCATCGAAAATCCAAACAGAATCATTTGAAATCGTAGGAAGTAAGGCTTCAAAATAATCTAAAGTCGCTTTTTTGGAATGATTGCCATCGAAATAGATTAGGTGATGGGTTATGGGTGAAAGGTCAAGGGTTTTAAAATAGCTTGAAAATTCGGTATTAACGAATTCAATATTTTGAAAATTTGAATTTTGTTCTTGCAATTGAACTTGCGCTTGCTTTTGCGTATTTGGACAACCTTCTAAAGTGATAATGTCCGAATTTTTATTTCCCAATGAAAGTGCAGAAGTAGCCAATCCTAATGAAGTGCCAATTTCTAAAACGCTTTTTGGTTGAAAATAACGAACAATTCTAAAAAGTAGTTCTGCATTTTTTGGAGTAATTCCAGCGGTTTGTGCGATTTTTGAAATTGCTCTGGTATTTGATTTAAAAACTCGTGAACCAGCACCAAAATCGGTTACTTCAATCGTGTTTTTATTTTCTAAAAGCGATTTTCTATACGATTTTAAGGTTTCGTATTCTGGATATTTGGTGTTGTCATAAAAACATTTCGTAACTAAATCAAACACAAATGGCGAATGCACTCCATGTTCGTTTTTGGAATGGAAAAGGAATTTTATGTAGGATTTAATTATAGTCACAGTTTTCAGTCACAGTTTTCAGTCACAGTTTTCAGTCACAGTTTTCTCTGCTTACTGCGACTGCGACTGAATACTAATTATTATTCCATTTTGCTCGATAATTCAAACCAACGTTCTTCTTTTTCTTCTAAAGTTTGAATGATTTTTTGTAATTCATTCGCTTTTGCTTCAATTTTATCATCAGCAACTTTTCCGTCGGCGAATTCTTGTTCGATGGTTTTCTTTTGAATTTCTAAATCTTTGATTTCTCTTTCAATTTTATTGAATTCCTTCTGTTCGTTGAAACTTAATCCAGTTGAAGCCGTTTGTTTTTCCTTCCAATTTGTTTTTTCAGTACTTACCGAATTTAAAACTTTTGGTTCCGCCGAATCTTCATACGCTCTAAAATCAGAATAATTTCCTGGGAAATCTTCAATTTCGCCTTCACCTCTAAAAACAAATAAGTGATCTACAATTTTATCCATGAAATATCTGTCGTGACTTACGACTAATAAACATCCTGGATAATCTAAAAGAAAACTTTCTAAAACGTTTAATGTTACAATATCCAAATCATTCGTTGGCTCATCCAGAATCAAGAAATTCGGATTTTGAATTAAAACAGTACATAAATACAAACGTTTCAATTCGCCACCGCTTAATTTTTCAACGAAATCGTATTGTTTTTTGGCATCAAATAAAAAGCGTTCCAATAATTGCGAAGCCGAAATAATTTTTCCTTTAGTTAACGGAATATATTCGCCATATTCTTTGATGATATCAATTACTTTTTGTCCTGGTTTCGGGTTGATACCACTTTGTGTGTAATACCCAATTTTAATCGTGTCACCAATAATCACTTTACCCGAATCAGGTTGAATGGTTTGGGTTAAAATATTTAAAAAAGTCGATTTTCCGGTTCCGTTTTTACCAATAATTCCAATGCGTTCGCCACGTTGAAAGGAATAGCTGAAATCTTTTAAAATGGTTCGGTCAGGGAAATTCTTATTCAATTTTACCATTTCGATAATCTTGCTTCCCATGCGTTCCATGTTGATTTCGAGCTCTACAACATTTTCTTTTCTTCGACTTTCGGCAACTTCTTTAATTTTGTAAAAATCATCTTGACGCGATTTTGATTTCGTCGTTCTAGCTTTTGGTTGACGGCGCATCCATGCCAATTCCTTTACGAATAAGTTTTGTGCTTTGTCAATTGTTGCATTTTCTGAAGCCAAACGTTCTTCTTTTTTGGCTAGATAATAAGAATAATTGCCTTTGTATTGGTAGATTTTTCCGTTGTCTAATTCGATAATTTCGTTACAAACGCGTTCCAAAAAGAAACGGTCGTGCGTTACCATAAACAACGTGATGTTTTCTTTTGCAAAATAATCTTCTAACCATTCAATCATTTCTAAATCAAGGTGATTGGTTGGCTCGTCTAAAATTAATAAATCAGGTTTACTAATTAAAATAATGGCTAGCGAAAGACGTTTTTTTTGTCCACCCGACATGTTTTTGACTTTCATTTTTAAGTCTTCCAACTTTAGCTTGTATAGAATTTGCTTGAATTGCGTTTCAAAATCCCAAGCGTTATGGCGGTCCATATCGTCAAAAGCTCTTTGATACGCTTCTTCGTCATTCGGATTTTCTAAAGCTTTTTCGTAGCGTTCAATTACCTTCAGAATTTCATTATCCGAAGCAAAAATATTTTCCTCAATGGTTAATTCGTCTTGCAAATTATTGTTTTGCGACAAAAACGCCATATTAATCTCTTTTCGAACTACCACTTGACCGGTATCAGGTTCGTCCAAACCATTAATCATGTTCATAATCGTGGTTTTTCCTGAACCGTTTTTAGCGATAAAAGCTATTTTTTGATCTTTGTTAATTCCGAACGAAACGTTGTCAAATAACACACGTTCGCCATAAGATTTTGATATATTTTCGACTGATAGGTAATTCATTATTTTAATTTGTCAATTAGACAATATGGCAATTCCAACTTTCGGAACAAGTTGAGCCAATCGTTTTGCAAAAATAGCTTTATTATTTCAAATTCGTATTTTTGTATTTTATAAATAAATATTGCAACTTTGACTTATCAATTAATTGGCACATTGACTAATTGAATATTGAAAATTAAATCCATGCAACTATCCGTAATCATTCTCAACTACAATGTGCGCTATTTTTTAGAGCAGTGTGTGCTAAGTGTCCAAAAAGCATTGGAAGGCATTGACGGTGAAATTATTGTCATTGACAACGCATCATCAGATGATAGTTGTGAGATGATGAAAACCAAATTTCCGCACATCAAACTCATTGAAAATAAAGATAATTTAGGTTTCCCAAAAGGAAATAACATTGGAGTTGCTCAAGCCAAAGGTGAATACGTTTGCGTTTTAAATCCTGATACCGTTGTTGCAGAAGATACTTTTTCAAAAATACTGAACACTAAAAACTGGCAACTGAACACTGGAATTATCGGTTGTAAATTAATTGATGGTGCAGGAAATTTCCTTCCCGAAAGCAAACGTGGCGTTCCAACACCTTGGGTGGCTTTTACTAAGATTTTCGGATTGTATAAAATTTCCAATTATTTTGGAAAATATTATGCCCAGCATTTATCGGAGAACGAATCTGGGAAAGTAGATATTTTGGTAGGAGCTTTTATGGTAATGAAGCGCGAATTGTATCTTGAAGTCGGTGGTTTTGATGAAAATTGCTTCATGTATTCGGATGATATTGATTTGAGTTATTTGGTTTTGAAAACGGGAAAATCGAATTATTATTTTCACGAAACTTCGGTAATTCATTATAAAGGCGAGAGTACTGTTCGAGATGGAATGTATATGAAACGTTTCCGTGAAGCGATGCAGTTTTTCTATAAAAAACATTTCAAGAAATCATGGTTTTTTGATCTGATGATGCAAGTTGGAAGTTTCGCTTTTAGTCTTTTGAAGAAGAATCAACAAAAGAATGAAGTTCGGATTATTGATGAATATATCGTTTTTTCAAGAGAAAATTTAGAATTGAATCTATCAAAAAAAGCAACTTATTTGTCTGATTTTAATCAATTTGAGAATCAATCCCAAAAAAATCTTGAAATAATATTCGATACCACTACTTTTAGTTTTGCTGAAATTATTACTTTTATGCAGTTAAATAAGAGTAAAAATCTAAGTTTTAAGAATTACATTTCGAGTTCGAATTACTTAATTGGAAGCAATAATTCGAGCGATAGAGGACAAATAATTTTGTTATAAAAAATTATTGATTTCTTTAAAAATCGAACGAAAAATTAGTATTTTTGCAAACCAAATACAAAAACACAACTTTAGTTTAAAGATATGGCAAAGTTTGAATTGAAATTACCTAAAATGGGTGAAAGTGTTGCAGAAGCAACAGTTACTAACTGGTTAAAAAAAGTTGGTGATAAAATTGAAATGGACGAAGCAGTACTTGAAATTGCTACTGATAAAGTAGACAGCGAAGTGCCTTCAGAAGTTGCAGGAACACTTGTTGAAATTTTATTTAATACCGATGATGTAGTTCAAGTGGGACAAACAATCGCTATTATCGAAACGGAAGGTGGAGCCGTTGCAGCAACTCCAGAAGTTAAAGTAGAAGCGCCAGTTGCTGTTGCAGAAGTAGCGAAAGCAGTTGAAGTTGCAAAGGAAACTGTAGCTCCAGCTGATTTTTCGGCATCAGATAAATTCTTTTCACCTTTAGTTAAAAACATTGCGAAAGAAGAAGGAATTTCTTTAGCAGAACTAGAATCTATTGCTGGTTCTGGTAAAGATGGTCGTGTAAACAAAGAAGATTTACTAAATTACATTAAAAATAGAGGAAGTCAGCCTGCAGTTGTGGCGACACCAGCGGCGGCTCCAAAAGCAACTCCAGCTCCAGTAGCTCAAGCTGTTCCAGTTTCTGTAAATGGTGGTGATGAGATTGTGGAAATGGACAGAATGCGTAAGTTGATTTCGGGTTACATGGTAGCTTCGGTACAAACTTCGGCTCACGTTCAGTCGTTCATTGAAGTTGACGTTACTAACATCGTAAAATGGAGAGATAAAGTTAAGAATGCTTTCGAAAAGAGAGAAGGTGAGAAGTTAACTTTTACGCCAATTTTCATGGAAGCAGTTGCAAAAGCTTTGAAAGATTTCCCAGGAATGAATATTTCGGTTGATGGTGAGTTTATCATCAAACGTAAAAATATTAATTTAGGAATGGCGGCAGCTTTACCAAACGGAAACTTAATCGTTCCTGTAATTAAAAACGCAGACCAATTAAACTTAGTTGGAATGGCAAAAGCGGTTAACGATTTAGGAAACCGTGCAAAAGCAGGAAAATTAAAACCAGACGATACACAAGGCGGAACTTACACGGTAACGAATGTAGGAACTTTTGGTTCTGTTTTTGGAACGCCAATTATTAACCAACCACAAGTAGGTATTTTGGCTTTAGGAGCTATCAGAAAAGTGCCTGCTGTTATTGAAACTCCAGAAGGTGATTTCATTGGAATCCGTCAAAAAATGTTCTTATCGCACTCGTATGACCACAGAGTTGTTGATGGAGCATTAGGAGGAAGTTTTGTAAAACGTGTTGCGGATTATTTAGAAGCGTTTGACGTAAATAGAGATTTCTAATCTTAGAATAAATTATAAATGTAAACCCGATAGTTTTAAAAGCTATCGGGTTTTTCTATCTTTGTCACATATAAAATCAATATGGAATTAAAATTAACACGCCCAATCTGCTTTTTCGACCTTGAAACTACAGGAATTGATGTAGCAAGAGACCGAATCGTTGAAATCTCAATATTTAAAGTATATCCAAACGGAAATAAAGAAAGTAAAACATGGTTGGTAAATCCTACTATTCCAATTCCGCCACAAACTACAGCAGTTCATGGAATTACGGATGAAAAAGTAGCGAATGAGCCAACATTCAAAGAATTGGCTTCTCAAATCCATAACATGATTAAAGATTCAGATTTGGCTGGATTTAATTCGGACCGATTTGATATTCCGCTTTTAGCAGAAGAATTACTTCGTGCTGAAGTTGATTTTGATATGAAAAACAGAGTTTCGGTTGATGTGCAAACGATTTTCCATAAAATGGAAGAACGAACTTTAAGTGCGGCTTACAAGTTCTATTGCGGACAAAGTTTAGAAAACGCCCACAGTGCTGAAGCAGATACGATGGCAACCTACGAAATCTTAAAATCGCAATTAGATCGTTATGATAATTTAGAAAATGATATGAAATCATTATCTGAATTTACAACGCGTAAAAAATCGGTTGACTTTGCTGGATTCATCGCATTAAATAACGATGGAAAAGAAATTTTTACTTTTGGAAAACATAAAGGCGCTTTGGTTGAAGAAGTTTTTGATAAAGAACCAGGTTATTTTGGCTGGATTCAAAACGCTGATTTTCCATTATATACTAAAAAAGTACTAACAGGAATTAAATTAAGAAAGTTAAATACTAAATAAAGTGATTAGTGAAAAGTAATTGGTGAATAGTTGCTAATTACTTTTTACTAATCACTAATCACTAGAATTATGAAAATAATCTGTATCGGACGTAACTACGCTGACCATATTTCGGAATTAAATAATGAAAGACCAACAGAACCGGTTATCTTCATGAAACCTGATTCGTCGATTTTGCCAAATAAGAATCCATTTGTAATTCCTGCTTTTAGTAATGATATTCATCACGAGGTGGAAATTTTAGTTAAGATTTGTAAAGTCGGGAAACATATTGATACTAAATTTGCTCATAAATATTATGAAGAAATTGGATTAGGAATCGATTTTACAGCTCGAGATGTACAAAGTAAGTTGAAAGAGAAGGGTTTACCTTGGGAAAAAGCAAAGGCGTTTGACCATTCAGCGGTAATTGGAAGCTTTACATCGAAAAAAAATTATACTTCGTTAGAAAATATTAACTTTGAGTTAAAATCAAATGGAACCACCGTTCAGGAAGGTAACACGAGTTTAATGTTGTGGAAAATAGATGAGTTAATTTCGTATGTTTCACAATATTTTACATTAAAAATTGGAGATATTATTTTTACAGGAACTCCAAAAGGTGTTGCAAAAGTGACTGAAGGTGATGTTTTAGAGGGTTTTATTGAAGGAAAATCGATGTTTAAAATTCAAATTAGGTAGTTATGGCATTACAATATAATTTAGCGAAAGTGTATGAAATTTCAGAAAATGATATTGAATTTGCATTACAAATTGTGACTTTGTTTTTAGAGGAAGTTCCCGCTGAAATAAAATCAATTAAAGTTGCAATTGAAGAAAAAGACTACACAAGAACGTATTCTTCATGTCATAAAATAAAACCTACATTGGATTTGCTTGGTATGGATTTAGCTTACGAAGAAAATATCCAAATTATGACTTGGGCAAAAGCTGAAGGCAAACGAAAAGAAATTAAAGAAGTATTCAAATCATTGAAAGATAGAATTGATTTAGCAGTTAAAGAAATCAAGAAAGATTTTAAACTGTAAAGTTATTTTTCATAAATCTCCCCAAATCTATTAAATATTTAAAATGAAAGCTGCTATAGTTACCATTGGCGATGAGATACTTATTGGCCAAATTGTTGATACGAACTCTTCTTACATTGCAAAAGCATTAGATAAAATTGGGATTGCAACGCATGAAATGTTGTCAATTTCCGATGATAAGCAACATATTTTAGATACGTTTTATTCGTTACAAAATAAAGTGAATGTTGTTATCGTAACAGGTGGATTAGGTCCAACAAAAGATGATATTACGAAGAAAACTTTTTGCGACTATTTTGATGATGAATTGATTGAAAACGAAGCGGTTTTAACACATGTAAAATCTATAATTGAAGGTTTTTATAAGCGTCCAATTACTCAAATTAATAGAGAACAAGCTTTAGTTCCAACAAAAGCAAAAGTACTTTTTAATCAAGCAGGAACGGCGCCAGGAATGTGGATGGAGAAAGAAAATACGGTTTTTATTTCGTTGCCTGGAGTTCCATACGAAATGAAGTATTTGATTGATAACGAAGTTATTCCAAATTTAGTTCAAAAATTTGAACGTCCTTATATTGTGCATCAAACTATTATGACGTATGGTCGAGGAGAAAGTATGATTGCAGAACAAATTGAAGAATGGGAAGATAATTTGCCTGATTTTATAAAATTGGCTTATTTACCTAGTCCGGGAAAAGTTCGCTTGAGGTTAACAGCAAGAGGTACGAATGAAGAGTTGTTGAAAAATGAAATAAAACATCAAGTTGAAAAGCTTGATTTATTAATTCATGACGTTATTGTAGGCTATAATGAAGATGAGCCAATTGAGGTGGTTTTAGGAAGATTGTTAACGGAAAAAAAACTAACAATTTCAACAGCCGAAAGTTGTACGGGGGGAAAAATTGCGGCAACTTTGTCGGCTGTACCTGGGGCTTCAAATTATTTTAGAGGAAGTGTTGTGAGTTATGCAACACAAGCTAAAATTGATATTTTAGGTATAGATGAAAATTTGATTGCAAAACATGGAGTGGTGAGTGCTGAGGTAGCTTCTGAAATGGCTAAATCTGTTCAAAAAGTTATGAATTCTGATTGTGCTATTGCAACAACAGGAAATGCTGGTCCAACAAAAGGCGATGAAGATGCTGAATTAGGAATGGTTTTTATTGGAATTGCTACGCCTGATGAAGTTTTTGTTGAAGAATTTAACTTTGGTCAACCACGTGAAAAGGTTATTGATAGAGGGGTGAGTAAAGCATTGGAACTCATTTATAAAGAAATTTTAAAAAAATAGTAAAAGATAGTTGTGTATATGAAATCGATTTTGTTTCTTTGCACCCTGATTTTAGATAACGAAATAAAGATTAGAAATAATGTCAAGAGTTTGTGAACTTACAGGTAAAAGAGCGATGGTAGGAAACAATGTTTCTCACGCTATGAATAAAACAAAGAGAAAATTCTCTGTTAACTTAGTTAAAAAACGTTTTTATATTCCTGAAGAAGATAGATGGGTAACGTTGAAAATTTCAACTGCTGCTTTAAAAACGATTAATAAAAATGGAATTGCTGCTGTATTGAAAAATGCAAAAGCTAACGGATTTGTTAAATCTGTATAATCCTTAAAACATAGATCAAAATGGCAAAGAAAGGTAATAGAATCCAAGTTATTTTAGAATGTACAGAGCACAAGACTTCAGGAGTTCCTGGAACATCTCGTTACATTACTACAAAAAATAAAAAAAACACTCCAGATAGATTAGAGATTAAAAAATTTAATCCAATCTTAAAAAGAGTAACTGTTCACAAAGAAATTAAATAAGATAAGTCATGGCAAAGAAAACCGTAGCAACTTTACAAACAGCTTCTAAAAGATTAACTAAAGCTATCAAAATGGTTAAGTCTCCAAAAACTGGTGCTTATACTTTCGTTGAATCAGTTATGACTCCAGAAGAAGTTGATGAATTCTTGAAAAAGAAATAATTCATTTTACATTATATAGATAAGCTACTTTCGTTTGAAAGTAGCTTTTTTATTTTTACATTTGTCTGATAAATGGATTTGTGGGCAAATTGTTGGTAGTAAAAACTTAAATCCTGATTTTAGTATGAGTTTTTTTAAAAAAATATTCTCTTCCGATAAGAAAGAACAAGCTATTAGCGAAGAGGCAAAACAAACTTTAGATAAAGGTTTAGAAAAATCGAAAACGTCTTTTTTTTCTAAGCTTACTAAAGCTGTAGCTGGAAAATCGAAAGTAGATGCAGAAGTTTTAGATAATTTAGAGGAAATTCTTGTTTCTTCTGATGTTGGTGTAAATACAACATTAAAAATTATCGAGCGTATTGAAGAACGTGTTTCAAGGGACAAATATTTAGGAACCGATGAATTAAATGGTATTCTTCGAGAAGAAATTGCAGGTTTATTATCGGAAACTAATTCAGGTGAAGCAACGCAGTTTGAAATTCCAGCGAATACAAAGCCATATGTGATTATGGTGGTTGGTGTTAATGGTGTGGGAAAAACTACTACTATTGGTAAGTTGGCATATCAGTTTAAGAAAGCAGGTTATAATGTGGTTTTAGGTGCTGCTGATACTTTTAGAGCAGCTGCTATCGATCAATTGCAAATTTGGGCAGATAGAGTTGGTGTACTAATCGTAAAACAACAAATGGGGAGCGATCCTGCATCTGTAGCTTTTGATACTTTGCAAAGTGCCGTAGCTCAAAATGCAGATGTGGTAATTATTGACACAGCAGGGCGTTTGCATAATAAAGTTGGTTTGATGAACGAACTTTCTAAAGTGAAAAAAGTAATGCAAAAAGTGGTGGAAAATACGCCAAATGATGTACTTTTGGTTTTAGATGGTTCAACAGGGCAAAATGCTTTTGAGCAAGCTAAGCAATTTACTGCAGCAACAGAAGTTTCATGTTTAGCGGTCACTAAGTTAGACGGAACTGCTAAAGGTGGTGTTGTTATTGGAATTTCAGATCAATTTCAAATTCCAGTGAAATACATTGGAGTAGGTGAAGGAATCGAGGATTTACAAGTGTTTAATAAATACGAATTTGTAGATTCGTTTTTTAAATAAGATTTATTACAGTGAAAGAACTTTTAAAATACAGAACAGTACAACTACTTTTACTAGCTATCATTATGGCTTTAGTAGCAATTCCTTTTGAAGGTTATGATTATGTTTTCATTACATTGCGGTTAGCTTCTTTTGCTATATTAATGTATCTTTTAATTAAGTTTACCAGCGGTAAAAAGAAAGTTAAGAAATAAAAAAATATAAAATAAGTGCTGTTAGTTAATAACAGCACTTATTTTTTCCCATAATACTTCATCAAAATCAGATAGCGCCATGTTTGAACCGTCGGCAGCATCTCCCATTCTAATAATTACTATTTTTCTACTTGGAATTACATATATCTTTTGATCATCTTTTCCTAAAGCACAATACATATCAGATGGAGCGGTTGGGATTATACTTCCTGAAAATTGAAATTGTGTTTGAGGTAAATGATAGCTTGACTTTCCGTTCAGCCACCATAAATAGCCGTATGATAAATTAATATTCTGTGAAGTTGTAGTCGCATTTTGCATATAACTTTCGGGAACAATTTGATTGTTTTCCCATTTTCCTTTGTTTAAAGCTAATAGTCCAAATCGTGCCATACTTCTTGTGTTACTATTATAAACACTTAAATTTCCATCAACGGTAGCCCATAAGCCTGTCATTCCTATTTTGTTTTTCAGTTTGGTATTGAAATAATTATTCCAAGTTTGTCCAGTAGAAGCAGCTACAACATCTTGTAATTTAACATAAACATTATGGTATGCCCATCGTGTTCCTGCATTAGCAACATATTGTAAGTTTGCGGGAGAAACATCATCACCTAAAGCATCGTTTAAACCTGATGTCATGGTTAAAAGGTGTTTATTGGTAATTAAATTCTCTTTTGCGAGCGGAGCACTTGTCCAGCCAGTTCCCAGATAATCGGAAACTTTGTCGTTGATGTTTAAATAGCCTTCTTGTTGAGCAATTCCTGTAACAGTAGCTGTTAATGTTTTTCCAGCGCTTGCCCAATACCAAGGATCTGTTGCACTATGACCATTAAAGTAATTCTCCATAACTATTTTTCCATTATGAAGAATTATGAAGCCTTTGGTGTGTTTTAATTCTAAATAATCTAGCAAGGGTTGTACTTGAGTTTCATTCCATCCAAGGGATGCTACTGTTTTGGTTTCCCATGTTGATGAACCTATTGGAGGAAAATACATAGCTTCCTCATTTGATGAATTTCCATCATCTGAATTGCAACTCCATAATGAAGTAACCAAGATAAAAAGTAATGATATTTTTTTCATAGCTAAATTATTTTTAGAACTTATTAAAGTTAGACAATAAAAATACAGAATAGTTTAATTCAAATAAATTTTAATTGTAATTTTATGGTTTAATTTGATAATAATAGTATGAAAAGAATTCTTTTGTTAATTGTTTTAGTGTCAGCTCTTTCGTGTAAGCAGAAGATTACCGAGGCTGATCTTTCAAATTTAAACGGTTATTGGGAAATTGAAAAAGTGGAGCTTCCCGATGGTGACAAGAAAGAATATAAAGTAAATGAAACTATTGATTTCTTTAAAATAGAAGCTAATAAAGGTTTTAGAAAGAAAGTAATGCCTCAATTAGATGGAACGTATTTAACTAATGATATCCAAGAAGATGTTGTTGTGGTTATTAAGGATGGTGATGCTTCACTTCAATACAAAACTACTTATGCTTCTTGGAAGGAAGAAATTATCGAGTTAACTAAGGATAAATTAGTAGTAAAAAATCAACAAGAAATTGAATATTATTACAAAAGACCAGCAAAATTTTCAGTAAAATAAAATGGCTAAGCGATTTAACGAAGAGAGTTCGATAGGAGATGTATTAAAACAATTTATTTCTCAAAATAAGCTGGAAGCAGGTATGGATGTAGTAAATGTTCGTGATGCTTGGAAAAATTTAATGGGAAATGGAGTAAATAATTATACAACTGAAATTCAATTAAAAGGTTCTACATTGTATGTAGCTTTATCGTCAGCGGTTTTGCGTGAAGAATTAAGTTATGGAAAAGAAAAAATCATCAAGATGATTAATGAAGAACTCAGAAAAGATTTGGTAACAAATTTAGTTTTAAGGTAAAAAGAAGCCCCAAATCTTTATCAAATGGGGCTTCAACAAACTCAAAATTAAAAATTAATAAGATTAAAATTGTGCAGTTTCTGTAGAATCTTTCATAGCTACAGTTGAAGATAATCCTGCGGTCACAGCATTTTGAACTTCATCAAAATAACTTGTTCCAACAAAATTTTGATGTTTTACAGCTCTAAATCCTTCAGCTTGTAAAGCAAACTCTTTCTCTTGTAATTCTGAATATCCTGCCATTCCTTTGCGTTTGTATGCTAAAGCTAATTCAAACATTGAAGTATTTAAAGCATGGAATCCAGCTAATGTTATGAATTGAAATTTATATCCCAATTTAGCAATATCTTCACGGAATGTTTCCATTTGCTCAACTGATAATTTTGCTGCCCAATTGAATGATGGAGAACAATTATAAGCTAATAATTTTCCAGGATATTGTTTATGGATAGCCGCGGCAAATTTTCTTGCTTCTTCCAAATCGGGTGTAGAAGTTTCTAACCAAACTAAATCAGCATAAGGAGCATATGACAATCCTCGGTCAATTCCTTGTTCAATTCCTGCTTCTACGTAAAAAAATCCTTCAGGAGTTCTCTCTCCAGTAATAAATTTTCTATCTCTTTCATCAATGTCGCTGGTTAATAAATTGGCAGCATCAGCATCAGTTCGAGCCACAATTAATGTTGGAACTCCCATTGTGTCAGCCGCTAATCGTGCAGCAATTAATTTATTGATGGCTTCTTGTGTTGGAACTAAAACTTTTCCGCCTAAATGCCCGCATTTTTTTGCAGATGAAAGTTGGTCTTCAAAGTGAACTCCTGCTGCCCCAGCTTCAATCATGCTTTTCATAAGTTCAAAAGCATTTAAGTTGCCTCCAAAACCCGCTTCAGCATCGGCAACAATTGGAACTAAATAATCTTTTTTGTTTTCAACTTTGTTCACAGACTGGATTTGGTCGGCGCGTAACAATGCGTTGTTAATACGCTTAACAACTAATGGAACACTGTTAGCAGGATATAACGATTGGTCAGGATACATTTCGCCAGCTACATTTGCATCTGCAGCTACTTGCCAGCCACTCAAATAAATAGCTTCTAATCCAGCTTCTACTTCTTGAATAGCTTGATTTCCTGTTAGTGCACCTAAACCAGCAACCCAATCCTGATTGTTTAATTTGTTCCAAAGAATTTCAGCTCCACGGCGCGCAATAGAATATTCTATTTGATATGAACCTTGTAGTTCTATTACTTTTTCTGCAGTGTAAGGTCTTTCGATACCTTTCCATCTTGGATTTGTTGTCCAATCCGTAATTAATTGTTGAATTCTTTCTTCAGTTTTCATAATTTTGTGGTGTTTTTAGATAGTTATTATTTTGTAATTATTTATGGATAGACTGTCGGATGTTGCAGCATTCGGCAGTTTTTTTGTTAGTCTATATATTCGTATGCTTTCAAGGTTAAAAATTCGTCTAATTCTGAATTTAATATCATATCTGTGAAAAGTTTTGTCGCTAATTCAAATTTTCCTGAATTAAATCGTTCTTCTCCAACATAGGCTTTAATTTTAATTAACTCTTCAGAGGTATACTTTTGATATAATTCAGGATTACATTTTTCTCCATTTTCAAGAGTAACTTCTTTATGTAACCAAAGCCATAATTGTGTTCTTGAGATTTCAGCTGTGGCCGCATCTTCCATTAAATTATATATTGCTGCAGCTCCAACACCCATTAGCCAAGATTCGATGTATAAAATTCCAACGTTGATATTTTTACGGACTCCATTTTCTGTTACGGTTCCTTTCGGAAGTTCTAACAATTGTTCTTCTGTTATATTCAATTCAGCTCTTTTAATATGCATTTGGTTTTTTGTTGGCATATTTTCGTTGAAAACTTTCATTGCTAGCTGTACTAATCCTGGATGAGCTACCCAAGTGCCATCGTGTCCGTTTTTAACTTCTCTTTCTTTATCTGATTTTACTTTTTCATAAGCTATTTCATTTGCATGTTCGTCATTTTTTATAGGAATTTGCGCTGCCATTCCGCCTATTGCTAGTACATTTCTTTTGTGGCAAACTTGAACTACTCTTTGCGAATAGGCACTCATAAAAGGGCTAGTCATTGTAACTTGGTCTCTGTCTGGAATCATAAAACCAGACTGTAATTTTAGTTTTTTGATGTATGAAAAAATGTAATCCCATCTTCCACAATTTAATCCTGCCATATGATCTTTTAATTCATATATGATTTCATCTAATTGAAAACTTGCAGTAATTGTTTCAATTAAAACGGTTGCTTTTATTGTTCCGATTGGAATTTTGAAGTAGTCTTGTGAATATAAAAAAACATCATTCCACCAACGAGCTTCTTCATAATGTTCTAATTTTGGTAAATAGAAAAATGGAGCTAATTCTTGTTTTATTAGAGTTTCTGCATTGTGGAAAAAGAATAAACCAAAATCTACTAATGCGCCAGAAAAATTTTTCCCATCTAATTGAATGTTTTTTTCTTCTAAATGCAAGCCTCTTGGACGGACTAAAAGTGTGGCTGTTTGATTATTATTTAATTGATATTTTTTTCCATTTTGTTCTATTGAAATGGTTTTGTTTATAGCATCTTTTAAATTTTGTTGCCCATCTAATAAGTTAGACCAAGTAGGAGAGCAGCTATCTTCAAAATCTGCCATAAAGACTTTTGCGCCAGAATTTAATGCATTAATAACCATTTTTCTGTCAACAGGTCCTGTAATTTCAACTCTTCTGTCTAGCAAAATTTCAGGGATTGGTGCAGCAGTCCAATTGCTATTTCTTATTTCTAATGTTTCTTTTGGAAAATGAGGCTTTTCACCTAAATCAAAACTTTTTTGTTGTTCTTTTCGCTTTTCTAGTAATTCTAATCTTTTTGGATTGAATTTTACTTGTAGCTTTTCTATAAATAATAAAGCATCATCTGAAAGGATTTCAGGATACTTTTCTTGTTGTTTTACTTGAAGTTGTGAGATATTCGTTTCCATAATTAGAAAGTTTATTTGTTTGATTGGTACAATATTATAAAATTAAAAAACATAAAACAAGCGAACGTTCGCAAAAATGTAAAAAAAGCATAAAAAATATTTTTCGCAAAAATGTATTATATTTGTTTTTTATTGTAAAATGAGGCAAAGAGTTTAAAGGTTTCTAATTTTTTTAAATAGTTGATTGATGATTGAAGAAGAATATATCCGTTTGATTTTTGGTTTAAAATTGAAACAAATTAGAACCGAAAAAAATCTATCGTTGTTTGGTTTGGCAAAAATGACAGGTTTGTCTAAATCGTATTTAAACGAAATTGAAAAAGGAAAAAAATATCCTAAAAGAGATAAGATTGTACTTTTATCTGAAGCTTTAGAAACAACATACGATCAATTAGTTTCTTTAAAATTGGATAAAAATTTGGCGCCAATTGGAGAGATTTTGCAGTCTAGAATTCTAAAAGAGATTCCATTAGATATTTTTGGAATTAAAGAAAGCGATTTAATTGATATTATTGCAGAAGCTCCTGTAAAGGTTAATGCCTTTATTAGTACACTTTTTGAAATTGCTAAACACTATAATTTAACACGTGAAAGTTTCTTTTTAGCTGCTTTACGTTCATATCAGGAAGCAAATAATAATTACTTTGAAGAAATTGAGCTACAGGTTGAAAAATTTGCCAAAGCATATTCACTAGATTTGAATAAACGGTTAAATTCAAAAGATTTTGAAGAAATTTTAGTTGAAGAATACGGTTACACAATTGAGAATGATGAGTTAGCCCAGCATAAGGAATTGAATAATTTACGTTCTGTTTTTGTGCCAAGTTCTAAAACTCTTTTGGTTTCGTCTGAAACTGATGATTCGCAACGAATGTTTATTTATGCAAAAGAAATTGCTTACAATTTTTTGAATATAACTGATAGATTGTTTACTTTTTCATGGATAAAATTTGATAGTTTTGATCAAGTTTTAAATAATTTTATAGCTTCATATTTTGCAGGAGCTTTATTAATTCCGCGTAAATCACTAGTAGCATCACTTAAATCTTTTTTTGATAAGAAAACTTTTTCTACTAACGATTTTCAAATGTTGATGGATGGTTTTACAGATTCTCCTGAAACCTTTTATCAACGATTAACGAATGTGTTACCAAAAGATTTTAATCTGAAAAATTTATTCTTTTTGCGATTTAGTTATAAACCTGAACGTGGTGATTTTCAGTTGACCAAAGAATTACACATAACAAATTTATTAGAACCACATGCAAATGAACGAAATGAACATTATTGTCGTAGGTGGATATCTTTAAAAACAATTCAAGATTTGACAGAAACAACTGAAAATCATGTATTAGATAGTCAGATATCTTCTTATAATCATACGGATAATGAATATTTTGTAATTTCTTCGGCTACAAAAGATCCTTTTAGAAAAGGTTATTATAGAAGTATTGCTTTAGGCATTATGATTAATCAACATTCTTTAAGTAGAATAGCTTTTTTGCAAGATGAAAATATTAAACGAAGAAAAGTTGGAGTAACTTGCGAATCTTGTTCAATTTCAGATTGTTTAGAAAGAGTTGCACCACCAAAAAATTTGGAACGAAAAGCTCGTTTTTTGCAAACAGATATGGTTGTGAAAGAGATAATGGAAAAATATAAGTAAAAAAAATCCCGATTCATTGAATCGGGATTTTTTTATATGATAATTCTAAAAATTAGAATTGCTCTCTTCCTGAAAAATGGAAAGCACTTTCAATAGCTGCATTTTCATCAGAGTCAGATCCGTGAACAGCATTTTCTCCAATTGAAGTAGCATATTTTTTACGGATAGTTCCTTCAGCTGCATCTGCTGGATTTGTTGCTCCAATTAATGTTCTGAAATCTTCCACTGCATTTTCTTTTTCTAAGATAGCAGCTACAATTGGACCTCTAGTCATAAATTCAACTAATTCACCAAAAAATGGTCTTGCAGCATGAACAGCGTAAAACGCTTGAGCATCAGCAATAGTTAATTGAGTTAATTTCAAAGAAACAATTTTGAAACCACCTTCTGTAATCATGTTTAAGATACCACCAATATGTCCGTTTTCTACAGCATCTGGTTTAATCATTGTAAAAGTTCTGTTTGTTGCCATTTTTTAAATTTTTTGCAAAGGTACCATTTTAATTAGGTTTTGCAATATTGTTTTTTTATTATTTTGTAATAGTTCTAACAACTCTAAAACCATAAAACTCATGTGTTTTATTAGGTTCTGTTGAAATTCTATTAGCGGGTCTTACATAGTTTTGTTGACTATCCCATGATCCACCTCTAACGCTTCTTCTTTCTCCCATTTCGGGACCTCTAGGATTGTCTCCTTTTTCTAATTTGTAGAAATCTTTATTGTACCAATCCCAACACCATTCCCAAACATTTCCGCTCATGTCGTAAACTCCTAATTCGTTAGGTAGTTTTGTTCCTACTGTATGTGGTGTTCCTTTGCTATTTCCTTTGTGCCAAGCAACCTCATCTAAATTATTGCTACCACTGTATTTAAAGGATTTTGATGAAGCGCCACCTTTTGCTGCAAATTCCCATTCCGCTTCTGTTGGAAGTCTGTATCCGTTTGCCTTGAAATTACAAACAAAATTAGGACCTTTTTTAGTGTAGGCTGGTTGTAGTTTTTCTTTTTTACTTAACCAGTTACAATAAGCAATAGCTTCATTCCAGGTTACACCGTTTATTGGGTAATTATCTTGCCATCCCCAAGTTGGTTTTTCTGGCATTTTCATTTTGTTAGCTTTGATGAATTGTTTCCATTCCCATACTGTAACTTCAAATTTGCTAATCTCAAATGTATTTAAATTTACAGTATGCTCTTTTTGTTCATCGACATCCGCTAAACCATCAGAATCTTTTGAACCCATTTTAAAAGTTCCTCCTTGAATTTTTATTAAGTCAATATCAACTAGACTGTTTTTAAATGCGAATAATGATAAAAGGGTAATTAATAATGTAGAATAAAACGTAATTTTTTTCATAAGTTTAGTTATTAATTTAGGTGTGCAAATATAATAATAATATAACATTGTGCGGTAAAATTGTTATAAAACGTAGTTTTTACCTTAAATTGATGTTAAAAAATTATATATATTGTTTTTTATCGAACAAAAAAGTATTTGGTCGATTTTTTTAAACAATAACTAATGAGAAATTTTGCTTTAGTGGTTGTAAATCAGAGTATAAAAGTGAGAAAAAAGCTTCAAAATTTGTTATCTCATTGTAGAAATCTGCGAAATTTGATTTTCTTTCTTGTAAAGATTGATTTGGGAATAATTCGTTTTGAAGTTGAATAATTCGTTCTAATTTTTCGGAATAAATTCTTTTTTCAGCCTTGAGTAATTTTTTTTCTAAATTTTCTAAACCTTTTAATTGTTTTACTTCTTGTGCTTTTACAGCTCCTATAAATGATTTGTCAGTTTTATTAGCAATGATATGTAATGCTTCAAACTGATTTTTAAGAAATGCTTTTTGTTCGCTAAAATCTATAGTTAAGTCTGAAAATTCTTTGGTTTTCTCATTTATTAAATTTTGTTGATTTTGAAAAATATCAGACCAATTTAACCCTAATTTTTCCAATTTTTCAACTTGCTTTTTTGTAGCAACTAAAGCAGAATTACGAAGTAACAAAATAGGGAAGGTAATATTATTCTCTTCAAAATTTGATTTTAGTTCTAACCAATACGCTAATTCGCCACCGCCACCTATATAACAAAGATTAGGTAAAATCACCTCTTGATACAACGGACGTAAAATTACATTCGGACTAAAATTCTTTGGATTATTTTCTAATTCAGTTAAGATCTCGCTTTCTGAAAATGATAATTGTGTGTTATTGATTTTGTAATTTCCATTTTCTAAAATAATGCGCTCACGTAAATTATCTTGAATGTAAAATAAGTTAATTTCCCTTGGATTTACCTGAACGTTATATTCTTTTAGTAATGGAAGCGTTTCGTTAACTGTTTTAAAAGATGTTTGCTGTAATAATTCTTCTTTAGCATAAGGAATAAATAGTTTTTTTAGCTCTAAATCATCACCATCTAAAATGACTAAACCTTCATTTTTGAATAATTCATTAGCTAAATATCGAGTAGCATCAGCTAAATTTTCATGTTTCGAATAGGATTTTTTAAATAATTCACGAAGATAATTGGCATTGTTTCCTAAACCTAACTCAGTAGAAAATTGCTCAAAAACTTCTTCTAATCCAGAAGTGTTTAATCTCCCAACCGGACCTTTACTTTCTTTTTTCCACTGGATTTTATTGCCTTTGAAATTGAAAAAATTGATTTCATCAAAATCATGATCTTCAGTTGCCATCCAATACACAGGAACAAAATTATTTTCGGGATAAGCAGTTTTTAATTCCTTTGTTAAATTAATAACAGAGATAATTTTATATATAAAATACAATGGACCGGTGAATAAATTCAATTGATGCCCAGTTGTAATAGTAAAGGTTTTTGAATCTTTTAAAATTTCAATGTTAGTAGAAGTAGCTTCTGAAATTTCAAACTTTTGATGTTGATTTAGTAATGCATTGACTAAGATTTCACGATTTTCAATTGGAAAATTTTTACTTTTTTCTTCAATTTGAAGTTTGAAATTTTCTAATGTTGGAAATCGATTATGTAACGTTTTTAATTCAGCCTTTTGGTCTAAATAATCTACAATTAGTTTTGAAAAATATCCTGAATTTTGATACGTTATACAGTCGTTTGGCATTTTGGCAATTATTTTTTTGCTAAAATACTAAATTACATTATTTGTTGAATGGTTTTAACAGTAGTTTATTATTAGTTAATACCCGCTAATCATAATTCGGTTATATATTTTAACAGGAGTTTTTCTTTTTTGGTTGTTTTCGGTAATTTCCATCATTCCTTTCATTTCTTGAGTAATAAGAGCTTCTTTTATCCAACCATTAAAAGGGTTTAGTTTGTATTTTGAGGTCATTTTTCCGTTTAAATCGGCATTGCTTTTCTCTTTGTTTATTTTAGCTGTAATAAAAGATTTTCCAGCAATGATTGCATATTTGTTTGGTTTTAACTTTGTTAAAGTAAAAGTGTTTTTTAAATTCATCTTGGTGCCATTTAATTCCGTTTTAAAACTGTTTGTCCAAGATTCTTTTAATGCCACTTCTTCAGATGGAATCATATAGAATCCATTTTCTAAATTATTTTTAAATGTCTTATCGTTAAAACTTTCCTTGAATGTTTTAGCTATTTTTTGTTTTTGTTCTTCGGTGATTTGCGGAATGCCGTCAAATAAGTTTTTATATAAATTATCTGTATTTTTTATTTCTTTTACCTTCCCTTTTTCATTAATAACAACAAAAAATTCTTTGTTAATCATGTTAGAAATGATTTTATCTAAAGGATTTCCGCTATCTCGTTCTTTAGAATCAATAATTTTATTATCAAAATCTGATTCAAATTCTATTATCATTTCTTTTAATTTACAACTAAGTGTAAAAATTGAATCCTCTCGTTTTGTAACTTTATAGTCGATCTTATAAAACGTGGATACTTCAATATCTGCCCAAGAATCGATATCATCCTCATAAATGTGACTTTGAGTTAAAACGGTTTGTTTGTAAATTTTTCCAGGTGTTAGATTGAGTCTTAATGCATGTTTTTCTTCGCAAGAAATAAATAAAACACTTAAGAAGATGATTAAAAATTTTGTGTGCATATCTCTAAAAATTATCGTTTTAAAGTAAAATGTCCTCTATGTTCTTTTCCGTTTTCTCTTTTTACTACAAACCAATAATCTGATGATGGTAATGGTTCTCCATTGTGTTTACCATCCCAACCCAAGTCGTTTGGCCCAAATTGAGTTATAAATTTACCTTGTCTATCAAAAATTAAAATTTTTAGATTAGGTTCATTTTCCGAAAATTTAATTCTCCAATAATCATTGTATCCATCATCATTTGGAGTGAAATATCTAGGATGCATAAGTAAGTAAATTTCGTCGAAACTTACGCCACAACCGTTTTTGTCTCTAACAAAGATGGTATATTCTCCATTAGGTAAGTTAGAAAATAGTGGACTATCTTGATATTCGATTCCGTTTAATGAATATTCATAATTACCTAAACCAGTAACATTTACAGTAATTGTGTTGTCGTGTTCTGTCCAGTCAGATGTTTCAAATGGACCAATAGTTGCTGGATTTGATAAAACAACAGCTACGTTTTTAGTTGTAGAGCATATTACACTTCCATGAATTTCAGTTACGGTTAAACTATAATTTCCTGGTTGATTAACTACTATTGATGGTGTTGTTTCTCCAGTTGACCATAAATAACTATCAAAATAACTGTTTTCAGTTAAAGTAACAGTAAAGTTTTCGCATAAGTAATACAGATTGTTTAGAGTGATTACAGGTGTTGGTATTAAAGTTAATTGCAGATCACTGATTTGGTAACATCCAAAGTTGTCTCTTACTAGAACAAAAAACGTTTTATCTGTTTGGTTTAAATTATAATTTGAAAAAGTAGTTACTTGATCTGATGCTGTTTGATTTTGTGCTCCAATAAGCGAATTATAATAGGTGAAATTATAATTATTCGGATTACTTATAATGTTTTGATTAAATTGTCTTAAATCAACTATTTCGTTACCATTGTTGCCATTATCACAAATAAGAGTTGTGAAATCTTGTGTGTTAGGTAATGGTAAAAAAGATGATGAAATATATACTGTAGTGGCTAACGTTTGGCAACTACCTCTTTTTACTTTAATAATGACTGAATTACCTTGATTTAAATTTCCTAAAGTATTTGATGTACTCCATGTTAGTCCTCCATCAAAACTATATTCATCTCCAAAAGTTGTTATTGTAACACTAGCATATTTATTACATCCAGCCGGATCAATTGTATAGGCAGGTTGAATGCTTTCTAAACTTCTAACATAAACATAATAATTGGGAGAGGTACACCCAAACGCATTTTTTATTTTTAAAATATAGGTGTCAGCAGTAACATTATTAAGTATATTAGATGTTTGCCAAGTATTTCCTCCATCAAAACTATATTCACTAGCTGGAGTTGTAATTGTTATGCTCCCTAAATTGGAACAGTAAGGTTCAACAACACTATAATCTAAAGTGTTTAAGAAAACACCTTCAATTGAAATAATTTTTGGATTGGATATACAGCCATCAGTGTCTTTTATTCTCACGGTATATAATCCAATAGGTAGATTTGTGGCAACATTATTAGTTGACCAAGTTAGGCCATCGTCAAAACTATATTCAGTTGCTTGAGTTTGTATTGAAATAGAACCAAAATCGCCACAAAAAGTTGGATTTGTATAGGTTACATAAGGTGTGCTTAATAATAATGAGCGAATTGTAATAGGCGAATTGTAAGATTCGCATCCCATTATTGTTCTAATTTTAACCTGATAAGATCCTGGATTTAGATTTGTTAACGTGTTAGATGTGGTCCATGTTGCCCCACCATCGAAGCTGTATTCTGATGCAGGAGACGTAACAGTTATGGTTCCATATGCTACATGACAACTTGGTTGCTGAATTTCAATTGTAGGTAAAACAGCTACCTGATTTGGTAAAATTGTAACACTGTTAGTAGAAATACATCCAAAATTATCAGTAACTGTTACTGAATATGTACCAACAGAAGTTACACTAATATTTTGAGTGATTTCACCTGTTGACCAAAGATAGTTTGCTCCTTGAGATGCCGTTAATGTGGTGCTTCCGCTACAAATATTTAAAATTCCCGAAATGGTTGTAAAAGGATTTTTAACCGTAAGTTGTATAGGAATTATTTTATAGCATGTGGCGTCTTTTATAACTCTAACAAAAATTGCAGAAGTATAGCTTTCAAAATTTTGAAAATTTGGTATCGAATTTACATCGTTATAAGCATCATTTTGATTGGCATAATAACTAAAAGTGTAGTTAGAGGGGTTGTTTATTATTAAGCCTTCACAGTTTGTTAAATCAAAAAACTCTTTTCCATCTCCATTTAAATCGCATTTAAATAAATTTGTAGTTGTAGGCTTATAATCGCAATCTGGTAAACAATTTAAAAAGGAAATGTCCCAACCTGTATTTGCATCACTGTCAGAAGCACTTGCAAAGTTGGTTCCTGAACAAGTGGTATTTCCTAGGACTATCCCGTAATTTATGATTGCTTGAACATTGTAGTTGTTATTTGTTACATTAGGTAAATCATTTGCATTAATTTGAAAACAGAAAGTTTTGGTGTTCAAGTTTAATTGAGAAGGATTAGATGAAGTATAAACAATTTGATTGTTTTGATCTAAAACTTTTATTTCTATAGATTGAACATTTGCGCTTACTCCGCCAGAATTAGGAATTGTAAATGTTCCACAAACCGATAATGGAAATGTAGGGCAAATTTCAAATAATGGATTTAATTGAATGCTGCCTTGTAAATTTTCATCAGAATGTAATAAACATAAATCATCAATATAAGTGTAGCCAAAATGACCACCTAATCCACATCTTGATGCAGTAAACTCTATTATAAAATCTTCGTTGTTAGGAATTGAAGAAATATCTAAAATACCCGATTGCCAATTTTCAGTGTAAAGAATAATACTTCCATTACTTGATGATTCATATTGAGTGAAGATACAATTATTTGGATCTCCAATTAAACAAAACTCACTAACTACAACATTGTTTTTAATAATTTTGGCCTTGAAATAAGGTTGTTCATTATCATGGTCAGATCCTGATATACTTTGAAGTACTGCTTTAAAATTAAATTTTACTTCTGTTTCATTATTTGTTTTAAAACGTTTCGTTTGCACAACACCAGATGTTATGGAAGAATTTTTATGATTTACTTTTAAAACATATTGATCAAATCCGTTAATGTTGCCAATATACTCATCATAATAATTCGATGGTACCGTAGTAGCCATTAAGCTACTTGCGTTTGGATCGTATTGAATAATTCCTTGGTTAGCAGTTACATATACATCTTTACATTGCATAGGATTAACTGGTGATCCCGTACCGTAACTGTAATTTTTTAAGGTAAAAGTATTATTTGTATTTTCAAACTCTTCAAAACCTCCGTTATTACATAAAAAAACCGAACTTTGTAATCTTGAAAAAGGAATAAATCTATTGGAATTCAAATTTCTTTCAGTTTCAATTTTGTTAAGAAATTGTTCCCTTTGAATAGAGTCATTTAAATTAAATTCTGGTGTGCTTTCAAAGGCACGACCGTTAATCAAAACAATGTTTGAATTTTTGGTATTTAATTCAGAATTTTGTCCTAAACAAGTAATAGTTAGAAAAAGTAGAGAGATTTGAAAAAGAATATTTTTCATTTAGTAGAATTTTTTTACAAAAATATAAAAAAATGAAAGATTTTTCATAACATTATTATTTAAATTCTTTCTAAAATAGATAATCATAATTTTATTAGAAAACTTTGAAAGACATTCTATTAATCACACCACCTTTTACCCAACTGAATACACCGTATCCAGCAACGGCTTATATCAAAGGTTTTCTGAATACCAAGAACATTTCCGCTTACCAAATGGACTTAGGTATTGAGGTGATTTTAGAAATGTTTTCCAAAGATGGTTTAGAAAGTTTGTTTCAAGTTTCAGGTTCCAAGCTGGAAGAATTTGGACCGAATTCGCAACGAATTTTCGCTTTAAAAGACGATTACATCAAATCCATTGATTCCGTAATCGCTTTTCTTCAAGGAAAGAATCCATCTTTAGCTCGTCAAATTTGTTCAGGAAATTTTTTACCAGAAGCGTCTCGATTTGACCAATTAGACGATATGGAATTTGCGTTCGGTTCGATGGGAATGCAAGACAAAGCGAAACATTTAGCCACTTTATATTTAGAAGATTTATCTGATTTTATTGTGGAATGTATCGATGAAAATTTCGGATTTAGTCGCTATGCTGAGCGTTTGGGTAGAAGTGCTAATTCGTTTGATGAATTGTACGAACATTTACAACAAGAGGTAACGTTTATCGACAAAATCACCATCAAAATTCTGAAAGAACGAATTGAAGAAGTTCAGCCTAAATTGGTTTGTTTTTCTGTTCCATTTCCAGGGAATTTATATAGTGCATTTCGTTGTGCTCAATTCATAAAAGCCAATTTTCCGAATGTAAAAACGGCAATGGGTGGCGGTTTTCCTAATACGGAATTACGTGAATTAAAAGACCAACGCGTTTTTAAATTTTTCGATTTTATTACGTTAGATGATGGCGAATTGCCAGTTGAATTAGTTTATAATGTCATATCGAACGATTCCGAAATTTCGGAAGAGATGCCTTTAAAACGAACTTTTCTTTTAGAAAATAACCAAGTCGTCTATAAAAACAATTCCACTCGTCACGATTACAAACAAAGTGAAGTAGGAACTCCAGACTATTCCGATTTATTATTAGATAAATATATTTCCGTAATTGAAGTAGCCAATCCTATGCACAGTTTATGGAGCGATGGTCGTTGGAATAAACTCACCATGGCGCACGGTTGTTATTGGGGAAAATGTACATTTTGTGATATTTCATTAGATTACATCAAGTTATACGAACCCATCGCTGCCAAAATTTTGGTCGACCGAATGGAAGAATTAATCGCTCAAACAGGCGAAAACGGTTTCCATTTTGTAGATGAAGCAGCGCCACCAGCTTTAATGCGCGAAGTAGCTTTAGAAATCATCAAACGAAAATTAGTAGTTACTTGGTGGACGAACATTCGTTTTGAGAAAAGTTTTACGGCTGATTTGTGTTTGTTGCTAAAAGAATCAGGTTGTATTGCGGTTTCTGGTGGATTAGAAGTAGCTTCAGACCGACTTCTAGAATTAATCAAAAAAGGGGTAACTATAGAACAAGTAGCGCAAGTAACTAGAAATTTCAAGGAGTCTGGCATCATGGTTCACGCGTATTTAATGTATGGTTATCCCACACAAACCATTCAAGAAACGGTAGATAGTTTGGAAATGGTACGTCAATTGTTTGAATTGGGCGTTTTACAAAGTGGTTTTTGGCATCAATTTGCTATGACAGCACATTCACCTGTGGGAATGTTTCCAGAAGAATTCGGAGTAATTCCGGAGCAAAATGAAATTATGTTTGCTAATAACGACATCAATTTCAAAGATAAAACCGGAATCAATCACGATAAATTCAGCTTCGGATTAAAAAAATCGTTATTCAATTACATGCACGGAATCTGCTTTGATCATGACTTGCAAGATTGGTTCGATTTCAAAATTCCAAAAACAAAAATTTCACCTGACTTTATTTATAATTGTTTAGAAAAAGAACATAATTTCTCAGTAAAACCAAATGCTAAAATTGTTTGGATAGGAGGAAAACCTCAAACCGAAATCTTCACCAAATCGAAAAAAGGAAATTCTTGGGAAATGATGAAATTAACGTTTCATAATAAAACAAAAACCTTTGATATTTCGGTAAATGCCGAAGAGGGGAAATGGTTGGTCATAACTTTAGAGAGAATTTCAGTTTATTCCGATAATAAAGTAACTTTTGCTCAATTGAAAACCGATTTTGAACAAAAATGGGAGGATTTTGAATTGTTTTGGTATTCAAAACCCATTTTGACCTTAAGACAATTTGGTTTATTAACCTTGTAAAACCTATAGTATTTTTACAAATTTTATGAGATTTGGTATTCACGTTTTCTTTTCGTAAGTTTACAACCACTAAAAAAATCTCATATGAGCGCAAATTATAAACTTTTAGTTAACAATTCTGCTTCGTTTGAAGTTACTGAAAATGATCTTCAAAAATTAGATGCCGTAAAGGTAGAAGCAACAAAGTTTCATGTACTAAAAGACAATACACCTTACAAAGCTGAACTTGTATCGGCCGATTTTATTTCTAAAAAATATACCGTTAAAGTAAACAACAACACCTATGAAGTGGCGATTTCAGATGCTTTAGATGAATTAATCAAAAGTATGGGAATTGAACGTGGTAGAACAAAAGTAGTTAATGCTATCAAAGCGCCAATGCCAGGTTTGATTCTAGAAATCAACGTTTCGGTTGGACAAGAAGTAAAAGAAAACGATCCTTTATTGATTTTGGAAGCTATGAAAATGGAAAACTGTTTCCTTTCACCAAGAGATGGAGTTATTAAATCAATCTCGGTTGAAAAAGGAAATGCTGTAGATAAAGGACAATTGTTAATTGAATTCGAATAAGATGAAAGAAATTAAAAAAATATTAGTTGCCAATCGTGGTGAAATTGCTATTAGAGTAATGAAAACCGCGAAAAAAATGGGAATCAAAACGGTAGCGGTTTATTCATCTGCCGATAGAAATGCTTTGCATGTAAAATATGCGGATGAAGCCGTTTTAATTGGAGAAGCAGCGTCAAGTCAATCGTATTTACGTGGCGATAAAATCATTGAAGTTTGTAAAGAACTTGGAGTTGATGCGGTGCATCCAGGTTATGGATTCTTGAGTGAAAACTCATCTTTTGCAGAAGCTTGTGAAAAAAATAACATCATTTTCATCGGACCAAAATCAAAAGCGATTGAAATGATGGGAAGTAAGTTAGCAGCAAAAGAAGCTGTGAAACATTACAATATTCCAATGGTTCCAGGAACAGAAGATGCTATCACCGATATCGAAGCTGCAAAGAAAATTGCAACAGAAATTGGTTTTCCAATTCTAATCAAAGCATCAGCTGGTGGTGGAGGAAAAGGAATGCGTGTTGTGGAAAAAGCAGAAGATTTCGTGTCTCAAATGGATAGAGCAATTTCAGAAGCAACTAATGCATTTGGAGATGGTTCGGTTTTTATTGAAAAATATGTAACTAAACCTCGTCACATTGAAATACAAGTAATGGCTGATAGTCATGGGAATATCGTATATGTTTTCGAAAGGGAATGTAGTATTCAACGTCGTCACCAAAAAGTAGTAGAAGAAGCACCATCTGCGATTTTGACTCCAGAAAAACGTAAAGAAATGGGTGAGGCGGCTGTAAAAGTAGCTAAAGCTTGTGATTATTTAGGAGCAGGAACCGTTGAGTTTTTGATGGATGCTGACCATAATTTCTACTTCTTAGAGATGAATACGCGTTTGCAAGTAGAAC
The DNA here is from genome assembly GCF_000686885.1 of Flavobacterium sasangense DSM 21067. GTDB lineage: Bacteria > Bacteroidota > Bacteroidia > Flavobacteriales > Flavobacteriaceae > Flavobacterium > Flavobacterium sasangense. The sequence continues at coordinate 140,841 of NZ_JMLU01000002.1, forward strand.
ATCCAGTTTCAGAATTAATTTCGGGATTGGATTTAGTGGAATTGCAAATTCGTGTAGCACGTGGCGAAGCGTTACCAATGAAACAAGAAGATTTACAAATCAAAGGTCACGCTATGGAACTTCGTGTGTATGCCGAAGATCCAATGAATGATTTCTTACCAAACGTTGGTTTCTTAAGCACCTATAAATTGCCAGAAGGCGAAGGAATTCGAGTAGATAACGGAATCGAAGAAGGAATGGATGTGCCAATTTACTACGATCCAATGCTTTCAAAATTGATTACGTACGGAAATACACGTGAAGAATCTATCGAATTGATGATTAAAGCAATTGATAATTATTTAGTTGAAGGAGTTCATACTACTTTACCTTTCGGGAAATTTGTAATGGAGCATGAAGCGTTCCGTTCTGGAGATTTTGATACCGGATTTGTAAAAGCATATTATGATGCTGAAAAACTAAAATCAAAATTAGATACCGAAGCCGAAATCGCAGCTATGATCGCATTTCAACAATATGTGGAAGATCAAAAAGTACTAAGATTGCCTAATTAAGAGTATTAAGATAAAAGTAGTAAGAATTAGGATAACTTTTAACTTGAAACCTTAAACTTGAAACAAAAAGTAATATGGAAGATAAAATCAAAATATTAAATGATAAAATCGCTTTAGCTAAATTAGGTGGAGGCGAAAAACGAATAGCAGCACTTCATGCTAAAAAACGATTAACAGCAAGAGAACGTGTCGAATATTTATTAGACGAGGGTTCGTTTGAAGAAATCGGAATGTTAGTTACACATCGTACTACCGATTTCGGAATGGAAAAAGAAATTATCTATGGTGATGGAGTAGTAACCGGTTATGGAACTATTAACGGAAGATTGGTATATGTTTTTGCTCAAGATTTCACTGTTTTTGGGGGTTCTTTATCGGAAACACACGCTGAAAAAATTTGTAAAGTCATGGATATGGCGGTGAAAAATGGCGCACCTATGATTGGATTAAACGATTCAGGTGGAGCTCGTATTCAAGAAGGTGTTCGTTCTTTAGGAGGCTATGCCGATATTTTTTACAGAAATGTACAAGCTTCTGGAGTAATTCCACAAATTTCGGCTATTATGGGGCCTTGTGCTGGTGGAGCCGTTTACTCTCCAGCGATGACCGATTTCACCATGATGGTAGAAAATAATAGTTATATGTTTGTAACTGGACCAAACGTTGTGAAAACTGTAACTAATGAAGAAGTAACTTCGGAGGAATTAGGGGGAGCAGCAACGCACGCTTCAAAATCGGGAGTTTGTCACATTACATCTCCAAATGGGGTAGAATGTTTGGAGGATATTAAAAGATTGTTGAGCTATATTCCACAAAATAATAGGGAAACTACTCCAAAATTACCTTTTGTATTGCAAGATGAGGTGCGTGAGAAATTAGATACACTTGTACCTGATAGTGCGAACAAACCATACGATATGCACGAAGTAATCAGCGGAATTATCGATGAAGATTCGTTCTTTGAAATTCATAAAGATTTTGCAGATAATATCATTGTAGGTTTTGCTCGTTTAGGCGGCAGAAGTATTGGAATTGTGGCTAACCAACCAATGGTTTTAGCCGGTTGTTTGGATGTAAATAGTTCGATAAAAGCAGCAAGATTTGTTCGTTTTTGCGATTGTTTCAATATTCCTTTATTAGTATTAGAAGACGTACCAGGATTCTTACCAGGAACCGATCAAGAATGGAACGGAATTATCACGCACGGAGCAAAATTATTATATGCATTTAGCGAAGCTACAGTACCAAGAGTTACGGTAATTACTCGTAAAGCGTATGGTGGAGCTTATGACGTAATGAATTCAAAACATATTGGTGCCGATATGAATTTTGCTTGGCCAAGTGCAGAAATTGCAGTAATGGGAGCAAAAGGAGCTTCGGAAATTATCTTCAAAAAAGAAATTAGCGAAGCAGCTGACCCAGTAGCTAAATTAGCAGAAAAAGAAGCAGAATATGCAGAATTATTTGCGAATCCTTATACAGCAGCGCAACGTGGATTTATTGATGAGGTTATTTTACCAAGAGATACAAGAAGAAAATTAATCAAAGCGTTTAGTATGTTAGAAAACAAAGTGGTCGATACACCAAAACGCAAACACGGAAATATTCCGTTGTAATTTAAAATAATGTTAAAACTCCCTTTTTAAAGGGAGTTTTTTTTATCTTGCGACCATCAATTAGCTACAATCCATCTAAATTAATTCTAAATGAAATTATTACAAATTATAACTTTTTTTCTTTTCTTCTGTAGTGGTGTTGTTTTTTCTCAAAAGACAATTAAACATACAGTGGTTTCGGGTGAATCCATTTATTCTATTGCTAAAAAGTATGATGTTAGTGAATCCGACATTTATGAATTAAATCCAAAATCGAAAGGTGCTTTACTACAGTTAAAAACTGTTTTATTAATTCCCAACAAAAAAACAAAATCTAAGAACAATAAAGAAGTTTCTTTATCAAAAAACGCTACCGAAACGCACATAGTGGAATCGGGCGAATCGCTTTATAAGATTGCAAAAAAATACGATATCAGTTTAGAAAAATTAAAAGAATTAAATCCTGATATCAAGCCAGAATCAATTCAAATTGGGGATAAAATAGTTGTTTCTGCAAAGAAAGTAAAAGATGTTCCTAAAGAAAAAGAAGCTCCCAAAGAAAATAATCCTAAAGAAATAAAAACAGTAGTTACTGAAATATCCAATCCAACGAACATGGATGCTAATTTATGTACGGATGAATTAGGAAACAAAGTGCACACCGTAACCAAAGGCGAAACTTTATATAGACTTTCAAAAAAGTACAAAGTTAGTGTTAAAGATTTGGAAGAAATGAATCCTGAAATTATTGCTAATTTACCTATCGGATATGAAGTTGTAATTAAAAAAGGAGATGTAGAGTTAGCAAAACATCAAAATGAAATTGTAAGTAGTCCAAAAGAGGTGGAAGAGCTTTCTCCAGAAAACATGTCTAAAGCCGAATTCTTAATTGCGAAAGCATCGCAACACATTGGAACTAGATATAGAGGTGGCGGAACTACGAGTGCTGGTTTTGATTGCTCTGGATTAATGTTTTCTACTTTTAAACATATCGATATGACTTTGCCTCGTTCTTCAAGCTCAATGGCGGTAGGTGCAGGGTACAAAATTGAAAGAAGTCAAGCGCAAAAAGGCGATTTAATTTTCTTTACAACCAATGGTAGAGGAAGTATCAATCACGTGGGAATGATTACCGAAATAATTGGTGATGAAATTAAGTTTATTCATTCCTCAGTGCAGGCTGGAGTTATTATTTCATCTACAGAAGAACCTTACTACAAAAAACGTTTCATTCAAATTAATCGTGTTTTAGAAAATCATTGATAGTTTTCTACATGATATTTATCATTTTACTTCTAACTACTAGCATGTAAATTCGTAACTTCTAAAAGTTATGTCATGAAAGTAGAACAGATTTATACCGGTTGTATGGCACATGCCGCTTATTATATTGAAAATAATGGGGAAGCAGCCATTTTTGATCCACTAAGAGAAGTCCAACCTTATATTGATCGTGCCAAAAAAGATAATGCCAAAATCAAATATGTTTTTGAAACACATTTTCATGCCGATTTTGTGAGCGGTCATTTGGATTTAAAAGCAAAAACAGGAGCTCAAATTGTTTTCGGTCCAACCGCAAAACCAAATTACGAAGCTTTAATTGCCTCTGATGGACAAATTTTCACCATTGGAAATTATAAAATAAAAGCCATTCATACGCCAGGTCATACCATGGAAAGTACGACTTATCTTTTAATTGACGAGAACGATAAGGAACATGGTATTATCTCAGGCGATACTTTGTTTATTGGTGATGTTGGTCGTCCTGATTTGGCTCAACACGTGATTGCTGATTTAACGCAAGATAAATTAGCTCGCTTATTATATCATTCGCTTCGTGAGAAAATCATGCCGTTATCTGATGATTTAATTGTATATCCAAATCATGGAGCTGGAAGTGCTTGTGGAAAGAACATGAGTAAAGAAACTACCGATACATTAGGAAATCAAAAAAGAACCAATTATGCGCTTCGATCAGATATGACAGAAGACGAATTTGTAAATGAATTACTTACAGGATTAACAACGCCGCCAGGTTATTTCCCAAAAAATGTATTATTAAATTTAAAAGGATATGAATCCTTAGATAAAGTGATTGAGAAAGGTAAAAAGCCATTGAATACAAATGACTTTGAAACTTTAGCAAATGTTTCCGGTGCTTTAATTTTAGATACGAGAAATGCAAATGATTTTGCAAAAGGCTTTATTCCAAATAGCATTAATATTGGAATCGATGGAAGTTTTGCTATGTGGGTTGGTGAAATGATTTCCGATATCAATCAAGCTATTCTTTTAGTCACTGAACCCGGTAGGGAAGAAGAATGTATGATTCGATTATCTAGAGTAGGATATGATAATACTATCGGTTATTTAGAAGGTGGATTCGCATCTTGGGAACAGGCAGGAAAAGAAACGGATTCTCTAAAAAGAATTACAGGCGAACAATTAGAAGGAATGCTTCAAACAGCCCATTTACCATTATTTGATGTTCGTAAAAAAAGTGAATTTGATTCTGAGCATCTTTTAAATTCAGTAAATATTCCATTGAATCAATTGAATGCTAAATTAGATAGTTTTCCTAAAGATAAATCCTTCGTGATTTACTGTGCTGGAGGTTATCGCAGTATGATAGCAGCTTCCATTTTAAAACAACGTGGCTTTGATAATTTTATAGATGTTTCAGGTGGTTTTAATGAAATTGCCAAGACCACTCAATTGCCCAAAACTACTTATGTTTGTCCTTCAACATTGTTATAACAAAAAACCGCTTTTAAGCGGTTTTTTGTTGGTGTTGATTTAAAAAAGGTTTAGCTATCTTTTAAAAAGTTAACAATTTCATCTTTTAGAAATACACGATTTTTTCTAAGTTGTGACAATTCATCATCCATAGCTAACTCTTCGTCTGTTTCTATTTTGTATATTTTTTCATCTAAATCTGTATACGAATGTAATAAAACCTGAAATTCATCATTGTTATGATACAGATCTTTAATCTTGTCTGCGTATTCAGGGAAATCTAGGTAAATAGGATGTTTAGTTATCATAATGCTGGTTTTTAAATTACTATACCCAAATTTACCAATAAAAAATGAAAGCAGATATGACAATTGTCATTTCAAATAAAAAATCCTTACAAAAAAATGTAAGGATTTAGATATAACTTTGAACACTAAGTAGAAGTTAAACGGGTTCAGCATACAAGTCAAATTCGGTAGCATCTGTAATTTTTAAGTTTACAAAATCTCCCGTTTTTAAATAGTGTTTAGAAGCGTCAACTAATACTTCGTTATCTACATCTGGACTATCAAATTCGGTTCTTCCAATGAAATATTGACCTTCTTTTCTGTCAATTACACATTTGAAAGTTTGTCCAATTTTCTCCTGATTCAAATCCCATGAAATTTGCGATTGTAAGTCCATAATTTCAGCAGCACGCGCTTGTTTTACTTCTTGAGGAACATCATCTTCTAATACAAAAGCACCTGTATTTTCTTCATGCGAATATGTAAAACAACCTAAACGCTCAAATTTCATTTCCAGAACCCAATCACGTAGAATTTCGAAATCTTCTTGTGTTTCACCTGGATATCCTACAATCAAAGTAGTTCTAATTGCCATTCCGGGAACGCGCTCTCTAAATTCTTGTAATAATTTTGTTGTTTTCTCTTTAGTTGTTCCACGTTTCATTGATTTCAAAATGTTGTCTGAAATATGTTGCAACGGAATATCAATATAATTACAAATTTTTGGTTCGCGTTTCATTACGTCTAAAACGTCCATTGGGAAACCACTAGGAAAAGCATAATGCAAACGAATCCACTCAATTCCTTCTACTTTAACTAAGTTTTCTAGTAATTCAGCAAGATTACGTTTTTTGTATAAATCTAATCCGTAATAAGTTAAATCTTGAGCTATTAAAATTAATTCTTTTACTCCTTTTTTAGCCAAGCCTTCTGCTTCTTTAACCAATTTTTCAATAGGTTGCGAAACGTGTTTTCCACGCATTAACGGTATCGCACAAAAACTACAAGGTCTGTCACAACCTTCGGCAATTTTTAAATAGGCGTAATTTTTTGGAGTTGTAGTTAAACGCTCTCCTAATAATTCATGTTTGTAATCGGCACCTAAAGCTTTCAATAAAAGCGGTAACTCTGTAGTTCCAAAATATTGGTCAACATCTGGAATTTCCTTCTCTAAATCAGGACGGTATCTTTCTGATAAACATCCGGTAACGAATACTTTATCTACTAAGCCTTGGTCTTTTTTGTCTACATATTCCAAAATCGTATTTACCGATTCTTCTTTTGCATTGTCAATAAAACCACAAGTGTTAATTACTACGATATTGCCTTCTTCTTCATGTGCAACATCTTTTCCGTTGGCTTTTAGTTGTCCCATTAAAACCTCACTATCGTAAGTGTTTTTAGAACATCCAAGTGTAATTACATTGATTTTATTTTTCTTTAACGATTTGGTTCTCATGCTTTTAATTTTGAGGTGCAAAATTACATAAAATAATTAGTAGAAGCACCAGCGTTTGGGAATTTTTTAAAGGTTTGTCCCGCTGTCCGCTATATCCGCTAAGGCGGGATGTCGCTCCTATCGGGGCTAGCAGTTGTGGCTTGGGTATAAAAAAACCACTTCGGTTGAAGAAGTGGTTTGATATTTTGTTTTAGTTTTTTTTAGAAATTAATAGAATAAGTAACGGTAATATTGTTATTTGTTGTTCTTATTCTTGCAGTATCATTCATTCCTGAAGAAATTAAAGACTGGTTATAATTTCTGTGGTCGTTAGCATAAGCTACATCTAATCTGCTTTCACCAAAGTTGTAGCCAATTCCTGTAGAATAACCAGTTAAATCTCCCATTGCAAAATCTACTTTGTATGGACTTTCTTCAAATCTATATCCTCCGCGAAGACTCCATTGTTTGATTTTGTATTCACCACCAATTCTTAATTCGTATGCGTTTTTAAATTGACTACTCATTTGAGAGTTTAAATCGCTAAAGAAACCATCGTTGGTTGGTTTGAATTTAATGTTGCTATAATCTTTTGTTGCATAATCAACGCTTATTAATCCTTTTTTTCCAAAGATATAAGCGCCACTAAAAGTCCATTTACTTGGTGTTTGAATTTTGTAGGTTTCATAAATATTAACAACGTTAGGGTTAACAACATCTTGATAATCTGTTGTTCCGTCAGTAGTTCTCACAATTAAACGTTGTGATAATTCGTCATTTAAATTATACCATGTTGGAGATTCATAAGCAACACCGGCTCTAAAATTATCAGTAAATTTATAAATTGCCCCTACATTCATAGAAAATCCAGTTCCATAAGTATATAATTCATTATCAAATTGGATATCGGTAACAGTCAATCCAGAAGTGTATAATGGGTTGTTATTTCCTTCGTATACTGAAGTTGATTTTGTATAATCTGTAAAATGAGCATTTAAATTGAATCCCAAAAACAATTTGTTTTTGTATGCTGTAGCAAAGTTAGCTGAAAGTTTACCATTAAATCCAGATGTTTGCACATAGTTTTCATGGTAATAATTTCCTCCTGTTGGAATATTAGTGTAATAATCTACATTATTTGGGTCAGCGCCATCAAATGCTTCAAATAAAAAGGCTTGATAGCCTAACATTGCTTGTTGTGCTGGAAAACCTAGTCCGCTTGTTTCTCCTAAATAAGAGTATAATTGAGATACAGTTTCCCCAGGCTGTAATTGCATATATTCTAGTGGTAATCCTTGTGCTTTGTCAATAAAATAACTTCCAATAGAATTGTAAGGGTTCATGCCTGCAGAAAAGATATTGTTGTCAAAATTATTGGTGCTATCATAGTTAAGTGCAATAGCAATTTTTGACCAATCGGAATTCCCAGAGGCATCATTAAAAATTAAAACAGCTCCTAATTGATTTAAATCTAAAGTACTAAGGTTTTCCTTTGTTCTGGTTCCGAAATAATCAGAGCGATTGTGTGCATTAAAATTACTTAAGGTAACACTTGCAAAGTTATTATTGAAAAATAATGACCCAGCAGGATTTATATTAATAGATGATAAATCACCACCAACAGCACCAAAAGCACCACTCATAGCTCTGAATCTTGCGGTTCCAGTTAAATTATTTACCGCATATCGTAGAGCATCATTAGTAGTAGTTTCTTGTGCCGTAGCCAACAAGGAACTACCAAAAATTATGGATAATAATAATTTTTTCATTTCAATTTTTTTTAATCTTTAGTGAATTAATTAACCTCTTCCGCCTCTTCCGCCTCCGCCGCCAGAACGACCTCCGCCTCCGCCTCCGAAACTTCCTCCACCAAAACTTCCTCCTGATGAACTTCTTGGTGATGAGTAATTATTACTTCTTGGAGAAGAGCTATTATCTCTAGGTGATGATGTTCTAGGTGATTGCGTATTGGTTCTTGGGGTATAAGTGCCTTCTCTTGGTGTTGCATTTTGTGATCTAGGTGTTGTATTGTTAGATCTTGGAGTTGCGTTGTGTGATCTAGGTGTGTTGTTTCTGTTGTCAAAACTAGGACGTGGTGTATTTGATCGATTTGAAGTTCTGCCACCTCCGTTATTGTAGTATCCACTTCCGCCTCTTCGACCGTGATTGTAGGAAACATTATTGCCATAATAACCATTATATCCCCAACCATTTCCATAGTAGCCTCCCCAACCTGGGCCATACCAACCGTTCCATCCCCATCCAGGTCCGTACCATGAATTCCATCCCCAGCCTGCGCCATACCAAGAGTTCCATCCCCAACCCCAGTTAGATCCGTACCATGAATTCCATCCCCAGTTCCATCCTAATCCCCAATATGGAGAGTACCAGTTGTTCCAACCATAACCATTGTTGTAGTAATTGATGGTTACTTCGGTTGCGTTATTTCCCCAGTCTGCATTATTATTGTTGCTGTATTGAGTGTTGTAAACAGTTACTATGCTATCTTTTTTTTCAGTGTCATCTTCAGTATAGTAAACATAGTCATTTTGCATTTCTTTAAACTTTTGAGAATAAGCATTGTTGTTTTGAGAATTATCTTCAACAACTACAACTTTTTGTTTCTCTGAAGTTGTATATACACCGTCATCATAATAGGACGCATTTTGATAGGAACCACATGAAGTTGTGATTATTGCCAATAATCCAAACAAAGAAAATATGGCATTTTTTTTGGTAAACAAGTAATAAGTTTTCATAACTCTTATTTTTTTATTGTTGGACACTTCAAATTTAACTATTTTTGCCAAACAAATTAGTTAAAATTTATACAAACAATTTTTGTGCCAAAATATTCATAATGAGCAAGAACTTAACAACAAGAGCGGAAGATTATTCCAAATGGTATAACGAACTAGTCGTAAAGGCTGATTTAGCAGAAAATTCAGGAGTAAGAGGATGTATGGTGATTAAACCATATGGCTATGCAATTTGGGAAAAAATGCAAGCTGAACTAGATAGAATGTTTAAAGAAACTGGACATAGTAATGCTTATTTCCCCTTGTTTGTACCAAAGAGCATGTTTGAAGCGGAAGAAAAAAATGCTGAAGGCTTTGCTAAGGAATGTGCCATTGTGACTCATTATAGACTTAAAACAGACGAAGATAATAAAGGAAAATTAATCGTTGATCCTAATGCTAAATTAGAGGAAGAATTAATAGTTCGTCCAACTTCTGAAGCTATTATTTGGTCAACTTACAAAGGTTGGGTGCAATCGTACAGAGATTTACCTTTATTAATCAATCAATGGGCTAATGTGGTTCGTTGGGAAATGAGAACGCGTTTGTTTTTAAGAACGGCTGAGTTTTTATGGCAAGAAGGGCATACAGCTCACGCAACACGTCAAGAAGCGATTGAAGAATCAGAAAAAATGATGAATGTATATGCTGATTTTGTTCAAAACTTTATGGCAATTCCAGTTATCAAAGGTTTGAAAACAGAAACAGAACGTTTTGCTGGGGCAGATGAAACCTATTGTATTGAAGCTTTAATGCAAGACGGAAAAGCATTGCAGGCGGGAACTTCACATTTCTTAGGTCAAAATTTTGCGAAAGCTTTTGATGTGAAATTTGCTAATAAAGAAGGAAAGCAGGAACACGTTTGGGGAACTTCTTGGGGAGTTTCAACTCGTTTAATGGGTGCTTTAGTGATGACGCATTCTGATGATAAAGGTTTGGTGTTACCTCCAAACTTAGCGCCAATTCAAGTAGTGATTGTTCCAATTTACAAAACAGACGAACAATTTGATGCAATTTCAGAACAAGTGAATGGTTTAGTTGCTGAATTGAGAAAATTAGATATTTCAGTTAAATACGATAATAGAGATACGCAAAAACCAGGTTTCAAATTTGCGGAATGGGAATTAAAAGGTGTTCCAGTTCGTATTGCAGTTGGACCAAACGATTTAGAAAACGGAACTTACGAAATTGCGCGTAGAGATAATTTATCAAAAGAGGTAGTTGCTAAAGATGGAGTAGCGGCTTATATTCAGAATTTATTAGCAACGATTCAAAATGATTTATTTGCTAAAGCATTGGATTACAGAGATACTCATATTACGGAAGTGAATTCTTTTGAAGAGTTTAAAGAAGTTTTAGAAACAAAAGGTGGTTTCTTAGCAGCGCATTGGGATGGAACGGCAGAAACTGAAGAAAAAATCAAAGAATTGACAAAAGCAACCATCCGTTGTATCGCTTTAGATAGAGTAGAGGAAGCTGGAACTTGTGTTTTAACAGGGAAACCTTCAATTGGAAGAGTCTTATTTGCAAAGGCTTACTAAAAAAATAGTAAAAAAAGCGAAAAAAAAATATTGATGCTATTGCAGGAATAAAAAATGTGTTTATCTTTGCACTCGCATTACGGAAATGAGGTCTTTTAGAGTTCAGAGTACGAGATGGCCCGTTCGTCTATCGGTTAGGACGCCAGGTTTTCATCCTGGTAAGAGGGGTTCGATTCCCCTACGGGCTACAAATATTGAGATTAAAAGAATTGGTTAATGGCCCGTTCGTCTATCGGTTAGGACGCCAGGTTTTCATCCTGGTAAGAGGGGTTCGATTCCCCTACGGGCTACAAAATTAGTTGTAAATAAGTTTTATAAAATAATAATTGGTGTCTCGGTTATTATTTTATTAGTTAAAACCAAAGTGATTGCAAATGTAATTGTGGGAGGTTTTTCTTTTTTAACTAGTAGTTTATAACAATTATTACAATTAAAAAAAGAACAAAATGGCAAATCATAAATCTGCTTTAAAAAGAATTAGAAGTAACGAGAAAAGAAGAGTATTAAACAGATACCAACACAAAACTACTCGTAACGCTATCAAAGCTATTCGTTTAGCTACTGACAAAGCTGAAGCTTCTGCAAAATTATCAACTGTAATTTCTATGATTGATAAATTAGCTAAGAAAAATATTATCCATGATAATAAAGCTTCTAACTTAAAATCTAAATTAACTAAACACGTAGCTTCTTTATAGTCTACCGTTAGTGAAATATACTAAAGCTCTCATTTTGAGGGCTTTTTTTATACGTTATTATTATGTTATTTCTACTAAAGTATTGATTACTATAGTGTTTTTATCAAAATAAACATTACCTTTGCACCTTCAAAAATTTTATAAATGACTTCTATTAGAAACATCGCAATTATTGCCCACGTTGACCACGGTAAAACTACTTTGGTTGATAAAATTATGTACCACTGTCAGTTGTTTCGTGAAAACGAAAACACAGGAGATTTAATCTTAGATAATAATGACTTAGAGCGTGAAAGAGGTATTACTATTACTTCTAAAAACGTTTCTGTAACTTACAAAGGAACAAAAATCAACATTATCGATACTCCAGGTCACGCCGATTTTGGTGGTGAAGTAGAGCGTGTACTTAATATGGCAGATGGTGTTTGTCTTTTAGTAGATGCTTTTGAAGGACCAATGCCACAAACACGTTTCGTATTACAAAAAGCGATTGATTTAGGTTTAAAACCTTGTGTGGTTATTAATAAAGTAGATAAAGAAAACTGTACTCCAGAAGAAGTTCACGAAAAAGTTTTTGACTTAATGTTTGAATTAGGTGCTACAGAAGAGCAGTTAGATTTCCCAACCGTTTATGGTTCGGCTAAAAACAACTGGATGTCTGATGACTTTAGAAATCAAACAGAAAATATTGAGCCTTTGTTAGATATGGTTTTGGAACATGTTCCAGCTCCTAAAGTTTCTGAAGGAACGCCTCAAATGTTAATCACATCTTTAGATTTCTCTTCGTTTACAGGTCGTATCGCGATTGGTCGTTTACAAAGAGGTGTTTTACGTGAAGGAATGAATATTTCTTTAGTAAAAAGAGATGGAAAAGTAAGCAAATCAAAAATTAAAGAATTACATACTTTTGAAGGTTTAGGTCGTAAAAAAGTTGAAGAAGTTGTTGCAGGTGATATCTGTGCGATTGTAGGTTTAGAAGGTTTTGAAATTGGTGATACCGTTGCTGATTTTGAAAATCCAGAAGCGTTAACTTCTATTGCTATTGACGAGCCAACAATGAGTATGTTGTTTACAATTAATGATTCTCCTTTCTTTGGTAAAGAAGGTAAATTTGTAACTTCTCGTCACATTAAAGATCGTTTGAACAAAGAGTTAGAGAAAAACTTAGCATTAAGAGTTAATGAAACGGATTCTGCTGATAAATTCTTAGTATTTGGTCGTGGTGTACTTCACTTATCGGTTTTAATTGAAACTATGAGAAGAGAAGGATATGAGTTACAAATTGGACAACCACAAGTAATTATCAAAGAAATTGATGGTGTTAAATGTGAGCCAATTGAAGAATTAACAGTTGATTTACCAGAAAACCTTTCAGGTAGAGCGGTTGAATTTGTAACTATCCGTAAAGGTGAAATGTTATCTATGGAGCCTAAAGGAGAGCGTATGATTATCAAATTCAACATTCCATCTCGTGGAATTATCGGATTGAGAAATCAATTATTAACAGCTACAGCTGGTGAAGCTATTATGTCGCACCGTTTTATTGATTACCAACCATTCAAAGGTGAAATTCCTGGTCGTTTAGGTGGTTCATTAATTTCTATGGAAAACGGAAAAGCTATTCCTTACTCAATTGATAAATTACAAGATAGAGGTAAATTCTTCGTTGACCCGAATGAAGATATCTACGAAGGTCAGGTAATTGGTGAAAATTCACGTGGAGATGATATGGTAGTGAATGTAACTAAGACTAAAAAATTAACAAACGTACGTTCTTCTGGAAATGATGATAAAGCAAGAATTATTCCTGCAATCAAATTCTCATTAGAAGAAGCATTAGAGTACATTCAAAAAGACGAGTATGTTGAGGTAACGCCAAAATCGTTACGTTTGCGTAAAATCTATTTGAATGAAAACGATAGAAAACGTTTCAAAATAGCATAATTTTTAAATCCCGATGAAAGTCGGGATTTTTTAGCATAAATCAGAATGGAAATTAAATTAAAATACGGAATTGACAATTTGCTTTTCGGAATGAAAGAGCAAGATGTTACTAAAATTTTGGGTAAACCCGATACACAGTATAAAGACGAAGAAGAGAATGTTGTGTTCATGTATAACGCTAGAAAACTTCGCTTGATTTTTTATAAAGAAGAAGCTTTTAAATTAGGCTATATGACAACGACAAATCCAGTTGTAAAGTTGTTTAATACAACTGTAATTGGTAAAAATTGGAGTGATGTGTATCCTCTTTTAGAAAAGAATAAAATTAAACCATTTGAAACCGATACGGTAGAAGGAATGATTAGTTATTTTAACGAAGAAAACTGGTTGTTTTTCCACGTAGATTACAACGAAATTGTTAAAATTGAAGTTGGTGCCGTTTTTAGTGATAAAGACGAATTTGACTGGAGATTTTAATTCTATAGAAATAAAAAAAAGCCGCTAATTTTTTTAGCGGCTTTTTTTTTATTTAGATGAAGTTTGACTTTCTAATATTTCTAATTCAAAAATAAGGGTTGCATTTGGTGGGATAACATTTCCAGCACCTTTTTCTCCATAGCCTAAGTTAGAAGGAATGAATAAAGTTACTTTATCTCCAAACGATAATAAGTTTACACCTTCTAAAAATCCAGGAATTAAACCTGATTTATTGCCATATTGGAATGGGAAAGGCGCATATCCGTTTTGATCGGCTCTGTTTTGATCAAACTTTCCGTATTTTTTTGATATATCTGAATAACTACTATCAAATAAACTTCCGTCTTCAAAATAACCAGCATAATGAATGTAGATTGTACTTCCATCAGCAGGTTTTGAGCCAGTCCCTTTTTTAGTTATTGTATATTGTAAGCCAGAAGCTGTTTTTGTTGAAGTAGCTTTTAATGTTGTAAATTCTGCTATTTTTTCTGCTTTTACATTTACCAATTTACCTTCTAATTCTTTTCTTTTAGCAGCTTCGATTTCAGCTTGTTTTTTTTGATTTGCCAATGCAATTTCAGCTAATGCTTTTCTTGCAGACTCATTTTTAACTTCTTGAGCTTTATCGCTTTCTTCTTTTTTGCTAAAATAGTCAGCAAATATTTTTTCTGCTTTAAATTTTTTAGCTTCTTTACCGTTTCTAATAATCACAATTGAATTGATTACATCGTCTTGTGCAATTTTATTCACGACATCTTGACCACTAACAACATGTCCGAAAACAGTGTGTTTTCCATCTAGCCAAGCTGTTTCTTTATGTGTAATGAAGAACTGACTCCCATTTGTTCCAGCTCCAGCATTTGCCATAGATAAAACACCTGCACTTTTATGAGTTAAATCTGTGATTTCGTCTACAAACTTATAACCCGGACCTCCAGAACCATTTCCGTCTGGGTCTCCACCTTGAATCATGAAATTTGCAATAACTCTGTGGAATTTTAATCCGTTGTAATAAGGTTTTCCTTTTAACTTTTCAGCAACCTGAGTGTTTTTACCTTCTGCTAAAGAAACAAAGTTTGCTACAGTAATAGGCGTCTTTTTGTATTCAAGTTCAACTACAATTTTCCCTTTAGATGTACTGATTTCGGCAAAAACACCTTCTTGTTTTTTGTCTTGAGCAACTGAAAAAGTAATGCAATTTATTGCAATAAGTACTATATTAAAAATATTCTTCATTGTATAAATATTAGTTTATTGGTTTGTTTTCTAAAAGCTCTACTTCAAATACAATATTTGCATTTGCAGGAATAACGTCGCCTGCACCTTGTGGTCCATAACCCAAATCAGAAGGGATATATAACATCATTTTATCTCCATAGCTCATCATTTCAACTCCTTCGTTAAAACCTGGAATAAAAGGTAAACTGCCTATGGTTACTGGATAACCCGCATATCCATTTTGGTTGGCTCTGTTTTGATCAAATTTTCCGTAAAGTTTAGCAACATCTTCATAACTAGTATCAAAAAGTTGACCATTTTCTAAATAGCCTGCATAATGAATTAAAACTTGAGTTCCAGTTGATGGTTTTTTACCAGTACCTTTTTTAATAATTTGATAAATCAATCCTGATTTGGTTTTAGTACCAGTAGCTTTTAAAGTGGTAATTTCTTTTACTTTACTTTCGATAATTTGTTTTGCTTTTTCTTCAGCTGCTTTTATTTCTTTTTCAACAGAAGAATAATAGTTTTTGAAAATTTTTACGGCATCAAATTTTTTAGCGGCATTTCCTATTCTAACGATGGTGATTTTTTCAATAACATCATCTGCTTCAATAGTATTGATTACTTCTAATCCTTCTACTACTTCTCCAAAAACAGTATGCATATTATCTAACCATGGTGTTTCTTTATGTGTGATAAAAAATTGACTTCCATTGGTGCTTGGTCCAGCATTTGCCATAGATAAAATCCCGGCTTTTGAATGTGTTAAATCAGGATGAAATTCGTCTTTAAATTTATAACCTGGTCCACCAGAACCATCACCATTAGGATCACCACCTTGAATCATAAAATCTGAAATTACGCGATGAAATTTTAATCCGTCATAAAAAGGTTTTCCTTTGAATTCTTCACTCACAAAAGGATTTTTCCCTTCTGCTAAGGTTACAAAGTTAGCAACGGTATTTGGAACTTTTTCAAATTCTAACTTTACAATCATGTTTCCTTTTGCAGTTTCAATATCGGCATATAAACCTTCTTTTAGGTTGTCGTATGATTTTGAACAAGAAGCAAAGAAAGTAGCAATGCTTAGTAGTAAAATTGAGGTAATCTTCATTTGTATTTAGTTTTTAGCTTGTGTATCTACTTTAATATCGTTTAAACTTACAGTGCAAATAAGAGGTTCGTTTGTTCCAATTTTTTTATCATCGCCATGATAACCATATGCCATATGAGATGGAAATAAAAAGGTAACTGTTTCTCCTTTTTTCATTAATTTAATACCGTCACGTAATCCCATCATAATGTTTTCTTTATCTACATAATAGGTTTGTGGTTTTGTTTCGGACATGCTGTAAATGATTCTGTTTTTTAAATCTTTTATTTCATAGTCAAAGAAAGCAATATCACCTCTTTTTGGAGACGGTGTTACTTCTTCCACTTTGGTTTCGTATTTGTACCAATAGCCTTTATTTGAAGCTATGTATGATTTGAGTGAATCGTTTTTAATAATTGCTTCAATTAAATCTTCTTCATCTGCGATTAAAACTTTATTTCGCTCGATTGATTCTTTTATAAAAGTTCCTGAAGTATGTGAAATAGGTTCTCTAGCTTGTTGCTGTTGTGAACAACTTGCTAAGAAAATCATCGCTCCAAAAAGGAATAAATTTTTAATTTTCATTTGGTTACTTTTTTTCTTTTGCTAAAATAGCAATAAATTGTTGTACAGTTTCTTCTAATGATAAAAAAGATTTTCCACCAGCAGCATTGATGTGTCCACCGCCATTAAAGTGATTTCGTGCAAATTGGTTCACATCAAAATCGCCCTGAGAGCGGAAAGAAATTTTGATAATTCCTTCTTCTTTGTTTTCAATGAAAATAGCGGTAAATTCAATTCCTTTGATACTTAGTCCATAATTTACGATGCCTTCAGTGTCTCCTTTTTGATGTCCAAATTCGTTTAACTCGTCTTGGGTTAAAGTTATGTAAGTTGTTTTGTACTCAGGAAGCATTTTCAAATTCTGAAGTGCTTTTCCTAATAACAACAAACGGTTGTAAGAAGAATTATCAAAAAGTAAATTGTGAATTTCACTATTATTAATGCCTCGCTCAATTAAATCGGCAACACATTTGTGCGTTTTGCTAGTTGTTTTTGGAAAACGGAAACTTCCAGAATCGGTAACAATTCCGGTATATAAACAAGTAGCTACTGTTTTATTGATTAAATTTTCTAAGCCCAATTGGTGAATAAAATCATACACCATTTCGCAAGTTGAGCCATAAGCAGTATCTGAAAACGTAAAGGTTGCATAACCGTCTGGTGCTTGGTGATGATCAATCATTACGCTTGGAACGGTTAGTGTTTTTAACGCATTTTCCATTTGATCACCTGTTCGATGTAATGCATTAAAATCTAATGTAAAAATTAAATCGGATTTTTCTAAAATTCCTTTACACGTATCAAAACTGCGTTCAAAAATGATGACTTTTTCGCTTTCGGGTAACCAAGCTAAGAAATCGGGAAATTCGTTTGGAGCCATAACAATTACTTCGTGTTGTAATTGTTTCAGGGTGTGATATAAGCCTAAAGTTGAACCCATAGCGTCTCCATCAGGATTTCTATGAGGTATAATTGTAATTTTTTTTGGTGTAGCTAAAAGCAATTTTATAGCTTCAATTTCGTGTATTTGCATCATACTGCGAATATATTATTTTGTAAGCTATTCTGCAATTATTATGCCTAACGAATTAATGAGAAATGTCCTTTTACAGTTTTCCCGTTTGTTAATTCGATTGTGAACCAATAATCAGCTGCTGGTAATACTTCATTGTTGAAAGTTCCATTCCATCCTGAACTATTTCCTATCAATTGTTTTAAAAGTTTTCCATAACGATCATAAATCGTAATAAGATTATTTTCCAATCCTCTTCTTTCAAGGTTTTTAATATTCCAAGCGTCATTATAACCATCATTATTTGGAGTAAAGTATCTTGGATAGTCTAATATGTAAAAAGTTTCCAAAACAATTCCACATCCTTTTTTGTCTTGCACATAAACCGTGTATTCACCAGCTAGTAAATTTGAAAATACATTAGAGTTTTGATAGTTAATACCGTCTAACGAATATTCATAATCACCTAAGCTAGTTGGAGAAATTTCAATGGTTGCCGAATTATTTTCTTGAAAATCGTTGATAACTATTTCTTCAATCGTAGCAATTCCTGAGGCTTCAATGGTAAATGTTTTGGTTTTTGAACAATTTAAAGCATTAGTTACTGTAACTTCATAAATTCCACCAGAATTTACAGTAATTTGTTGGGTAAATTGTGGAGGATTTGTATTCCATTCATAAGATGAAAATCCATTTCCTGCATCTAAAATTAATGACTCATTTTCACATAATCCAATAGTTTCATCCACTAAAACAGTGTCAAAAGTGTTTACTCTTAAATTCACAGGATAATCTGAATAACAGCCTTGAACATTCATTACTCTAGCATATATCGTTTGGTCGTAAGCAATTGTATTTGTAAAGTTGGAAGGTAATTCTGTTGTGCTTGTTGGTAGTTCAAAAAATGAAACTATATAATTTGAAGGAAGATTGGTGAATAATTGATTTTTAATAGTATCTAAATTAAATACTGTTTTTCCATCCTGATTGGCATCAGCGTCACATTCAGTAAAAGTATTCTGATTTACGATTAATGTTTCTGCATATTCAATTTTAATGGCTCCAGTTGTTTGACAGGTTGGTCCATAATTAATTTCAACTAGATAATTTCCAGCGGAAGTAATATTGTAGGTGGCATTTGTTGCGCCAGGAATTAAATTTGTGTTCTTGTACCATTGATAACTCGTTGCTCCAATTTGAGTTGCATCAACTGCTAGTGTTTCATTTGGACATAAAGGATTTCCAGTTGCAATTAAACGGTCGTCTCCAATATCGATTCCGAAGTTAAAACTTCCTCCACCTAAGAATATGGCTGAATCATAACGATAATTTCCTTCATCGGCTATAACTAATTTAATATGATAAGTTTGGCCAGGAATAACATCCGATTCTGCTTTTAAAACTTTGGTTTGACCATTAAAATTTGTTGGATGATTTGTACCATTGAAAGCATCAAAATAGGCTGCATTAGCTGGTGGACAAATTGTTCCAGGACCACGAACAGTATTCACTTTTACTGGAGTTGTAGTTCCTGGAATAACTGCTAGATTTTGATAACTAATATCACCATTTCTTTTCAATAAAAAGGCAAATCCATCTGTATAATTACATTGATTAGAAGATGGACTTGATAGATATTGTTCGGATGAAAAAATATAATCAAAACTGATTCTATTTCCCAAAGGAACAAAATCAAACTCTAAAACAGTAGCATTAAAAGTATTGCTTAATCCTAAGGCGTCATTTAAATCGGGATCGCCATTCCAACCCATGCCACCACCATCATCAGACAAATAGCCATTAGGTCCAGGAGCGTTGTTGATTTTTCCAGTGGAAAGAATAATGCCGTTTTGAAAAGGAAATGTAGTTCCTGTTCCGTCAAAATAACCAAAACTTTTTTCTCCAGTAGCAAAATTTCCACCTGAAACACTAACATTAAAAACGTTAGCACAAGTACTGTTGATTAAAACGTCTTCAACTAAATCTTGTGGGGTATATCCTTCATCAACCGAAATATTTTGAGCGTTTCCAAATTGGAATCCAAACCCAATAATTATAGTAAAAAAAGTATATTTTAATGTATTCATAGCGTCGTCAAAGATACTATAAATCGCGCTTTTTTAAGATATAATAAGATGTTAAAATAAATATAAATGTCCATGCAAGAACGATTGCAACAAAAATGGGTTGAACTTGATAATTTTTATCAATAGTAGCGCCAACAGTATTTGAAACAGATTTCACAAAATTTAATCGTGTAAAAGGTTCTGTAATTAAATTAGACATAGACTCTAGAGGTAAAGCATCTTTAACCCAATCAATCACTTCAGTATTTTTGTCTTTAGGGGTGTAGCCTAAAATTTTGTATTTTAAAATTGCATGTCCAACATTTTCTCCTAAAAACCAAACGAATATAAAGCCTAATGTGAAGGCAGAACGCTTGATTAAAAGTGCTAAAAATAAACAAAAAGAGAAGAATGCAACGTGTTTTAAAAAGTAGGCAAACAAATAGCTCATATCAGAAAAAATGATACTCATTTCTGTATAGGATGAATATTTTAGACCTAAAATTAAACTGATACCAAATACAAATAAAGTTGAAACTAAAGAAAATAAAATAATGGTGTAGAATTTAGAGAGTAAAAATTCCTTTTTAGACATTCCATCGATTAAATTTTGTTTTAATGTGCCATAACTAAATTCGTTTGCTACCATTGAAACTATGATAACTGCCAAAAATAACTTAAACCAAGAGGCTACAAATGTGGTAAAATGCCAGATATAAGGAAAATTAAAGAATCCACTTTTAGCGGCTTCAAATTTAAAAAATCCAAAATCGAATTCAATTAAAGCAATACTGGCTAATAAAAATAAAGATAGAAAATATATGATGCTTAAAACTCGGCTCGCTTTATTTAACCAAATTTTTTGTAATTCTATAGTGAGTAATCGTTTCATTTTGATGGGTTTAGTTGGTTAATTTTAAGAATTGTTCTTCTAAGCTGGTTTTACGTTTTAATAATTGCGTTAAAACAATATTCTTATTAAAAAGATATTGATTCAATTCTCCAGCTTCTAATGGTGCTTTTAAATAAACTAAAGCTTTTCCATCTTGAACTTCAATTTTATCCACGGATTCATGATTAGAAATCGCCTGAATTAATGCATCAAGATTATCCGATTGTAATTCAAAAAATCCTTCATTGGCTAACATTCCATCAACAGTGCCTTGATATAGCGTTACTCCATAGCGCAAAACAATTACATGAGAACATACCTTTTCAACTTCATCCAGTAAGTGAGAGGCTAAAAGTATAGTAGTACCTTGATTTGCAATAATTTTTATTAAATCTCGAATTTGACGAATTCCTTGTGGATCTAATCCATTTGTTGGTTCATCTAAAATTAAAATTTCAGGATCATTCAATAGGGCAGAAGCAATGGCTAAACGTTGTTTCATTCCTAGAGAAAACGTTTTAAATTTACTGTCTTTTCGGTCAAACAAACCTACTAATTCTAATTTTTCATTAACTTTATCAAAAGGAATATTCTTAATTTTACAAACTAATTTCAAGTTTTCCTCCGCTGTCATGTAGGGATAAAAATTAGGTCTTTCAATGATTGCGCCTACTTTTTTTAAGGCATCATGAGTAGAAAGGCTTCCGTCAAACCATTCAAAATCGCCTGATGTTTTGTTGACAACATTTAATACAATTCCTAAAGTGGTTGATTTTCCTGAGCCGTTTGGTCCTAAAATTCCGTATACATTACCTTTTTTTATTTCTAAAGAAACATTGTTTACGGCATGTACTTTTTTGAATTTTTTATGGAGATTCGAGATTTTTAAAATGGTTTCCAAGTTTGTTCGTTTTTTGATTTATAAGTAAGACGAACGAATTTTAGATTTGTTACGGATTGAAGTGAATGTCAATAAAAAATCCCTAACATTATGGCTTAGCTAGGGATTTTAAGGTATTGCTTGGGGCAAAATTAATATTGAATAAAGTTGTTGATTTTAACTTTAGTTGCTTTTAAATCGTGCATTAAATTGTACAATCCAAAGAAAGTTCGGTTGATGTAAATAAAATGCTTCGAACCGCGATTTCCATTCATATTACGTAATTCAGTGTTTTTGGAGTAGCGTTCTCCTAGATCCGCAATTTGACCGAAAAATTCTTCATCAGAAAAGTCGAATTCTTCTACGTGGAATGGTCTAGCGAACAAACTTAAAAGTTCGTGGAACATTTCTGTGAAGAATTCCACTTCTTCTTTTGCGTCTTCTTTTCTTAAGATTTCCAATTCGTATAATTTCGATTGGAAAAATTCAGGATTGTTTAAATTTTCTTTTTTTGCTAGTTCAAAGTACGGTACATAAAAATCATTTGGAACTTCTTTGATGCAGCCAAAATCTAAAGCTACTAATTTAGTATCTGTCGTTATTAAGAAATTTCCTGGATGCGGATCAGCATGCACTTTTCTCAAATTGTGCATTTGAAACATATAGAAATCCCAAAGGGTTTGTCCTAAAATATTCGATTTCTCAACATCGGTATTGTGAGCAGTGAATTCAGACAAATGTTCGCCCGTCATCCAATCCATTGTAATGATTTTCTCTGATGACCATTCTGGATAATATTTAGGAAAAATCAAATTTGGAATGTTTTGGCAAGCTTCTGCCATTTCTATACTTTGCTTAACTTCGTTGATGTAATTGGTTTCTTCAATCAATTTATCTTCAACTTCCTTAAAATATTTATCCGAATCTTTTCCTTTAATATTGAACATTTTGATGGCAATAGGTTTCACTAAAGCCAAATCCGAACTAATACTTTCTGCCACTCCTGGATATTGAATTTTCACAGCAAGTTTTTTCCCATCCTTGGTAGCTTGGTGCACTTGACCAATGCTAGCCGCATTTATAGAAGTGGCATTGAAGGTATCGTATATTTCGTTTGGTTGTTTGCCAAAATAATTCTTAAAGGTTTTATTTACCAATGGAGCCGACAACGGCGGCACCGAAAATTGTGCCAATGAGAATTTCTCCACGTAAGCTCTTGGTAAAATATTTTTATCCATACTCAGCATTTGTGCGACTTTCAAAGCACTTCCTTTCAGTTGCTTTAAACTGTCGTAAATATCGGCAGCGTTGTTTTTGTTGAGTGATTCTTTAGCTTCTTCTTCGGTTTTGGTGATTTTATCTCCGTAATATTTGAGATAATTCACACCTACTTTTGCTCCGGTTTGAATCAGTTTAGAAGCACGTTGGATTTTTGATGTTGGAATACTATCGATTGTTTTCATGTGATTACATTTTAAATGAGCCTCTTTCGTGCCACATGAATTTTCCAAAATCAATTAGACTTTTGAATGGTGTAGTATCCATCAAGTCAAAACTGGTATTGACAGATTTTTCAATGAAAATATCGGTTTTTTCAAATGAAATTGACGTATCTTCAATCCAAAACTTCAAAGTGAATAAGAACTGAAACCAAGCCATTTCGCTCATTGTTTTTTCTTGAATTTCGATTAACTTTTCTTGTTTTAAATCGATTTTTTCAATGTCTAAAGTATCATAAAACTGTTTGAAGCTTTTTCTTAATTCGCTCAATTTTGACAAACTTTTCAATTTGTTTTTGTCTTCTTTCAATAATGCTACCACGAAACTTCTATTAGCAGTTAACATTTCGAAATAAGTGAAATAAAAACTCAACAATTGCGTGCGAGCATCGTAGGAAGCGAAATCTTCACTATTTCCTAATAATTCTAATGTATTATCGAAAAGTGAAGTGAAAAAGTTTTGCTCAATTTGGTTAAAAGAAGCATAGTGTTTGTAAAACAAACCTTCCTCAAAACCAGCATGTTTGGCAAACAAATAAACCGATTGCGGTTGCTTGTTGTGTTCTAAGAAATAATCGATATATAAACTTAAAATGCCTTCTTTGTTTATTTCTTTCTTTTTTGCCATGATTTTAAATATTTTTCTCAAAGGTACAGAATGTTTAATTTAAAATCAAAAAAGTTAAACAAAATATTTTGTTAAAGTTCTTTCAAAAAAACCTCAATTACGAATTTGCAATTGAGGTTTAATAATTTGTATGTAAATGGCTTACGATTTCTGCTCTTTATTAAAGTAAACCAAGTAATAATACATTTGTTTTTCTTCGTCCCAACCTTTCTCCACGAATTTCTCAGCACTTTCAGGGTTGATGAAATCCAATTTAATTTGAATATTCGTGTCTAATTGAATTGTATTTTTTAACGAACGACGAACATCCGTTACCGCTGCATTTGCAATTGGAAAACTTGAAACGTCTTCAATGCTATATTTCGCACCTTTATCTACTTTATAATTTTTGAATTCTGGAATGAACTCTGGATTTTGCATTACTTCGTTCAAGAAAGCGGTTTCTTCAAACTCATCATTTTTTGCAAAGTGATTGATGGCGCGGTTCATGAACAATACTTCTTGTTGTTTGTCTTCGGCTGGTAAAACTACTTCTTTAGCAAACTCTTGACAGAATTTTAAGTATTTCTTTGTCATGAAGTTTTCATCTTGAAACGCATCAAGGGATAAGAAATGCTCTAACCAATAACGTGCATCGTAACGGTTGCTATCTACGGTTAAAATTTTGTAGCCTTCTTCTTTTTTGTAATTGAAAATGATACAACCTTTGTCTAACTTATTCAAGTTGATTCCTTGTTGTAAAATCATTTCTAGGTTGTTACCATTTTCTTCGAATTGTAAGAAATCGGTTTGTACTTCACTTTTGAAAACTCCGATGGCATCTACTACATTATTATCAATAGAAACGTGCGTAAAATAAGCCACATACACTTCTCCATTTTTAATATGTGGATGATTTGATTGCTCAAAAAGGTGTTTTGTGATTTTTTTAGAAACGTTGTGAATTTCGCTAGGGTTATTGAAAACTTCGGTAGCAAAATTGTACATCTCGTTGTATTCTAAATCTACTTCATGAGCAAACTGAAAGTAGTTTTCTTCTTTTTCTCTAAAAGGTTTAAAGAAAAATTCCTTCAACAAAGGCATAATTTCATCATTCAATCCGTATGAATTTTCAGATAAGAAAATAGCTTCATTTCTGCTTTTATTTCCTACGCGGTGAATTGATAAATTCTCAATATGAGCATTAAATAGATTGATCATTTTTTATAGTTTAGATAAAAGAGCCAAGATAGAACTGATATTGTTTTTTCTTGGCTTTTTAAAGATTGTATTTTGGTTTATTCTTTTCTAATTCTTTGGATTTTAGTTCCAATTTTCTTCAAATCCCATGTCTTCGAAGCTGTCGTCTCCATCAAACATGTCGAAATCATCGTCATCGAAATCGTCTTCAAAGTCACCGTAAATATCGTCATTTGATAAATCGCCTCTCAATCCGCTTTGACCTGCTTCTGCTGGTAATTCGCCATGAGAAAATAATAACGCAGGATAGGTTTCACCAGCTTCTTTTTCTTCTTCAATTGCAGCTAATTCCACGAAGAATGTCCACATACTAAAGAAATCATACACATAGACCATTTTAGTATTGTCTTGGTGCATCAAATCCTCAATTTTAAAATCTACCATGGTTTTCATTTCACCTGGAACTTCACCAGTGTCAAACAATGGAATTTCGTCTTCTTCGTTCCAAGTCCAGTCGTCTTCACAAGTAAAGAACGAACCTGTTTCTGTTCCATCAAAGCCAAAAGCGTTTACGATAGCATTGTGTAAATCTTCTAAGGTTTTGTCGCTTTCAATGGCAATATCTCTAAAAATATCTTCTTCAGCATCGAGAATCACTCGGAATTTGTAAATCATAATCTTTGAAATTTTAAGAACTGCAAAAGTAATTATTATTTACGAGAAACTTTTTTGCTTTTGCGATTTGTTGATAAGATTTTAAAATATGGATAAGGAGGTTTCAGTCGTCAATCGCTCTAACGTTTCTAAGCCGTAAAACGAATTTCCTTTTTTGTTTAATTTTGGACTCCAAACCGCTACCGTATAATGGTTTGGGAAAACCGCAACTACGCCACCACCAACACCACTTTTTCCAGGAAGCCCAACTTTAAACGTAAATTCGCCTGCTTGATCATAAAAACCGCACATTTGCATTAAAGCGTTCATGCGTTTGCATTTACTTGATGAAAGGAATTTTTTATCGCTTTTTGGAATTACGCCATTATTCGAAAATACTTGAAAACACTTGGCTAAATCAACACAAGTCATTTCTATAGAACATTGATGATAATAAAAATCTAAAACCGCTTCGGGTTCGTTTTTGATGTTTCCAAACGATTTGATAAAGTTGACCAAAGCTGCATTTCGGTAACCAAAAGCTTTTTCGGATTGAGCGACATTTTCGTTGTAATTAATGTTTGGATTTTCGGTCAGTTCTCTAACGAAATCAAGTAGGAATGCTTTTGGATTTTCAAAATGATCTAACATCAAATCTGCAACAACCAAAGCGCCAGCATTGATAAACGGATTTCTTGGAATACCATTTTCATTTTCTAATTGTACTAAGGAATTAAAGGAATTTCCAGAAGGTTCATAACCAACACGTTCCCATAAATCGTTTCCAATTTTAGAAAATATAAGCGAAGTGGTAATGACTTTTGAAATACTCTGAATCGAAAATTTCTCCAAAGCATCACCTTTTGTAAATACGTTTTGATGTTTATCAACTAAAGCAATTCCGAATTTATTCGCATCGACTTTTGCTAATTCCGGAATGTAATCAGCTACTTTTCCAGTGTTTTCAATTTGTATGACTTCGTTGTAAATTCCGTCTAAAATATCTTGGTATGCCATGAAACTAATTTTGGTAAAAATAGTTACTTACAGAAAAGGAATGCGTTTTTTGAGCTCTTTTTTTGATAAAAAATTACCTTTTGACGGATAGTGTCTTTTAGACGGCATATTGTTGAAAATTAAAGCGGTCAACAATAAAATAGTAGCTCCTAATAATACAGGAGAAATTACATACCAATAGCCCAATTCTTTTATTTTATCGGAACCTGCAATGGCAATTAAAGCAGTAGCTCCACCAGGAGGGTGTAAGGTTTTTGTAATTTGCATTAATACAATTGATAAGGAAACGGCTAAAGGAGCCGCTACCCAAATTAAATCGGGTAATAATTTATAAATGCTAACTCCAATTATTGCTGAAATGACGTGACCTCCAATAAGATTTCGAGGCTGTGCTAAAGGACTTTCGATAACCCCATACACCAAAACGCAAGAGGCACCAAACGAACCTATAAGAAAAACTAAGTCCGATGAAGTGAAAATTCTGAATTGCAATAAACTTATAATTCCTAAACCTACAAACGATCCTAAAAAAGCCCAAAAATGTTCTTTAAAATCAATTAAAGTTTCTTTGTATAAAACGTATTTTGCTTTTCTGTAATTGCGTTTTAGCTTTTTTGTTGAGGTCATATTTTGTTATTTGAAAAACTATATACTGTAAATGGATAAATTGTTTTTGAAACCTGTTTAGCAACTAAACAAGTCACAAGAATTGGGAATAGCAAACTATAATCATTAATTAAGCCACATGTTATAAAAATGGCTGTAAAAGGTGCATGAATACTTGCACTAAGCATAGCTCCCATACCAATTATCATAAAATTTAAGGGAATTACATTAACATGAAAAAAAGTATTTAAGACAACAGCTAACAACAGACCAACAAATCCTCCAATAAAAATACTTGGTGCAAAAACACCGCCATCACCACCTCCTGCTAGTGTTAACGAAGTAATGATAGGTTTGAAAATTACAATACTTACAATAGAAAAGAAAATTGGGATAGTTAAAACGATATTATTTGAATTGGCTAAATTTTCTTTTATAGCGTGATATCCATCACCATATAATTGAGGTAGAATGAATAAACCAATACTTATTAATACCGCACTTATTATTATTTTGGTTCTGCTTTTTTTGAAAGAAGTAAATTTATCTTTAATGAATAAAACTGTTTTTGTTAGGTATACAGCATTCATTCCAGAAATAATGCCTAAAAGAATAAAATAAGGAAACGCTTTCCAATGCCATTCTTTAATAGTTACATGAAACAAAGGCTTTTCATTCAATAACAAACAAATTAGTATAGAAATAGAAACAGAAATCGTAGTAACTAGAATAAATGTTTTTGAAGCTTTTTTTGAAATTACTTCATATGCAAATAAAAATCCAGCAAAAGGACTGAAGAATAGTGCTGTAATTCCTGAAGCAACACCAGCACATATTAATTCAACTTTATGACGATTTAATATGTTTTCTTTTTCTTGAGTCATAGATCCAATTGTAGCAGAAGCAACTACTGTTGAAACTTCAATGCCTGTAGAACCTCCAAATATCACCGTGAATAAACCGTTTATGAAATGAGATGGAATTTTATAAATTGGTAAACTGTTTTTTCTTTTTTCGGTAGTTTCAAAAATCTCTTTTATGCCTTTATTCGTTTTTTTGTTAAATAAATAGTATCTCAAAACGGCAATTATGGTTAAGCCAATCAATGGAAATATGAAAAGGAAGAGATTGTTTTTTGAGGCTTGATTGAAAAGTAATTCTTCATAATGTTCCGTTCCTCTCTTTAATGAAATTGCTAAAAAAGCAGACAAAAAACCAATTATTATTGCCGCAATAATGAGTTTTTGATATTTGATGAATACAAAATGCTTTTTTATTTGAGTTATACTGCTCATAAATCTAGTTTAAAATGAAGAGAAAAGGCAAATTTAAGGTTTAAGAGATTAAAATAATTTAGAATAAAGTTAAAAGTTACAATTCATCCTCAAAAAATGACAGTTCGGTTAGTTTCAATTTTATGGGTGCGATTTCTGTTGCAACTTTGCTTCATCAAAATAAGATAGTTCAAGCGCAAGAACAAAAAACAAAAATCAAGAACGAACAGTTTAACCATTAAACAAAATTTATCATGACAAAATTAATCACTATCATCGCAATGTTTGTCGCTTCAATTGTATCAGCGCAAACACAGTTTGATCAAGGAATGCAAAAAGCCTTGCAAACTTGGAAAGACGGAAATTCAAAAGAAGCATTAGTTCAATTCGAGAAAATTGCTTCGGTTGAAAAAACAAATTGGTTGCCAAATTATTACATCGCTTTCATCAATACAACACAAGCTTTTGGTGAAAAAGACAAAGCTAAAAAGGTGACTTTATTGAATGCTGCTCAAAAAGCACAAGATGTTTGTAACGAATTAGCTCAAGACAATCCAGAAGTTTTAGTACTACAAGCTATGATTCACACCGCTTGGATTGTATATGACCCAATGACAAACGGACAAAAATTATCAGGTGATGTTTTGTATATTTTGAATAAAGCGTATAAAATAGCTCCTGAAAACCCGAGAGTTGTGTTTCAAAAGGCTTCATTTGAAAAAGGTATGGCGGAATATTTTGGACAAGATGCAAAACCAATGTGTGCCCAAATTGAAAAATCTATCGAACTTTTTGCTACTTTTAAACCTGAATCGGCTTTTCATCCAAGTTGGGGATTAGATAAAGCGCAAGAAGCTGTAAAGACTTGTAAATAAAATTTTTAAAATGAAATATTCAAGAGAAATAGTTAAAGCAGTAGTGATTGGAATTGTAATTTTTGCAATACTTCAAGGCGTAAA
Source organism: Flavobacterium sasangense DSM 21067 (assembly GCF_000686885.1). Taxonomy (GTDB): domain Bacteria; phylum Bacteroidota; class Bacteroidia; order Flavobacteriales; family Flavobacteriaceae; genus Flavobacterium; species Flavobacterium sasangense. The sequence continues at coordinate 170,453 of NZ_JMLU01000002.1, forward strand.
TATTGTAATCACTCGAAGTTTACCAAGTCTTCTTTCATTAAAATGGAATTTCATTTACACGATGTTGTATAGTGTGGTGCTTTATTTTGCTAATGCTTTAATTTTTATTCAATTAGATAAACATTTTGAAAAGAATCGATTTCATTTAAAACGATTGGTAATCGGATTTTTAGCCTCGTTTTTTGTTTCGGGATTGGCTATTTTCTTTTTGCGAATGTTGGAAGATGTTGGGTTTGAAAACAAAACAATTCAAGAATTTATTCAAACCGAAATGCCTGCTAATTATGTTGTAGCAATGGTGATTACGATTATAGTTTCGTTGGTAATTCACTTGGTTTATTTCTACAAATCATATCAGGAAAACAAATTAAAGGAACAGAAAATTATTGCTGGAACGGCTTCGGCACAATTTGAAAGTTTAAAAAATCAAATCGATCCACATTTTCTTTTTAATAGTTTGAATGTATTGAGTTCATTAATCGAAGAAAATCCAGAAAGTGCTCAAAAATTCACGACTTCGCTTTCCAAGATTTATCGCTATGTTTTGGAACAAAAAGATAAGGAATTAGTTTCGGTAGCTGAAGAATTACAATTTGCCAAAACGTACATGAATTTACTGAAAATGCGATTTGAAAACAGTATCACTTTTGAAATTCCAGAAAATTTTGAAAATGAAGAAGCTAAAGTAGTTCCATTATCGCTACAATTGTTATTAGAAAATTGCATCAAACACAATGTAGTTAGCGAAGCCAAACCGCTACATGTAAAGATTAGTATTGAAAATGGTCAGTTAGTCATTACTAACAATCTTCAAAAGAAAGAAGTTTTACAAGACCGAAAAGGCGTAGGATTACAAAATATAGTGAATCGCTACGGAATTTTAACCAAAAGAAAAGTATTGGTAGAAGAAAACGAAAAAGAGTTCAAAGTATTTCTACCGATTTTAACCAAACAAATAAGTATTATGGAAACAACATACAATTATAATGAACAAACGGCTTATGACAGAGCGTCAAGAAGAGTCAAAGAAATAAAAGAGTTTTACGGAAGTTTAATTTCTTATTGCATCGTAATTCCGGTTTTAGTGTTTATCAATTTTAGAACTTTCTCAGGATTTCAATGGTTTTGGTTCCCGATGTTAGGTTGGGGAATGGGATTAGTTTTTCACGCTTTTAGAGTTTTCGGTTACGGAAGTTCGTGGGAAGAACGAAAAATTCAAGAGATTTTGAAAAAAGATCAGGGGAAAAACAATAAATGGGAATAATTAAATTTTAAAAAATAAGAAATCATGAGTTTACAAGATAGAATCAATAGTAGAATGGATAAAGAAGCGTTTAAAAACTTTATTCCATCCAATGCCGAAGAAGCAAGATATTATGAAGCAGTTAAAAGAGTTAAGAAAATCAAAGGATTTTATACGCACGCTGTCGTTTATTTGGTCATCAATATTATGATTGTGATTATCAATATTCAAAATTTAAAAGATGGCGAAAGTTATTTTCAAGCGCATAATTTCTTCACCGCTTTCTTTTGGGGATTAGGACTATTAGCACACGGATTGTCGGTATTTTTGCCTGATTTTATCATGGGAAAAAACTGGGAAGAGCGTAAGATTAAGGAATTTATGGAGAAAGAAAAAGCGAATAAGTGGGAATAATTAGTCACAGTTTTCAGTCGCAGTTGACAACACAAGAACTTGAAACCTGAAACTTAAAACCTGAAACAAAAATACAATGAACATATTAATTATCGAAGACGAAAAACCAGCAGCACGATTGTTGCAACGCAAGGTTGAAAAATTAGGTTTGCAAATAAACACAATGTTACACTCTGTGGAAGAAGCTATTGCATGGTTTCAAAACAATCCGCATCCTGATTTGATTTTTTTGGACATTCAATTGTCTGATGGTTTGTCGTTTGAGATATTTGAGTACTTCGACAAAGCTCAGCAACACATTAAAAGTGCTGTAATTTTTACTACGGCTTATGACGAATATGCATTGCGAGCTTTCAAACTAAATAGTATTGATTATTTATTGAAACCTATTGATGAAGAAGAACTTTCAATTGCAATTTCGAAATTCAAAAATCAATTTCAAAAAAACACGATTTCGAGTTTAGATTTTGAAGCGATTAAGCGCATGTTGGTTAATCCAGTGGAAAAAGAATATAAAAAGCGATTTTCGGTGAAAATTGGTCAGCAATTGAAAGTGATTTCCATTGATGAAGTAGAATGTTTTTACAGCGAAAACAAAGGAACATATATTCACACTTTAGACAATCGTGATTATTTAATCGATTCTACTTTAGAAGTTGTAGAAGCAGAAATCAATCCAAAAGAATTCTATCGCGTAAGCCGAAAATTCATTGTTCCATTGAAAGCAGTAAAGGAAATTCAAGTGTATTCTAATTCGAGATTAAAAATCATTCTTCCCACTTACAAAGACGACGAAGTAATTGTTGCCAGAGAACGTGTTGGTGATTTTAAGGAGTGGATTGGGTAGAATTATTTAACAGGAATTATGAAAATATGTGTTTTTAATTCATCTTTATTATAATAGATTAAACGCATTTTGAACTTTCCATTTTCTAACCCATTTTCATCAACTAAAACAGAACATTCAAAATTAGTTTTATTATTTGAACCTAAAATTCTAATTCCTCTGCCAATTATTGAAGTTTTCTGTAACTCAATATTTTCAACAGAAACAATAAATTTAGTATTTTTATTTAATTCTAAATAAGGTTGTTTAGTTTCAAACTCAATTTTAATTGTTTGATTTCCGTCTTTAAAAATTAAATCGTCATTATTTTGTGCATTTGAAAAAAAAGTAACTAAAAATAGCATATTGATTATAAAAATAGCTTTTTTCATTAAAATTTATTTTGAAAACCTATGCAATGTAAACGTCATGGCTGTTAATAAAAAGAAAGCCATAATTTGATGTGCTAATCCTAACCAAAGTGGTACGTGGAATAATAAAGTGAAAACTCCTAAAATAAATTGAATAAATACAAAAACCAACAACGTTTTAACTCCGTTATCTTGTGTTTTGTCTAATACAAATTTTCTACTTTTCATGAATAAGAAAATAATCATTCCAACTACCACATAAGCAAATGTTCGGTGTATGAATTGCACACCGCTTTTTCCTTCTGTAAAGGCTAAAAGTAAATTGGATTGTTCTAACTGAATACTTTCGTGGAAGAATTGTCCGTCGCTCATTAAAGGCCAATGATTATGAATTAAACCAGCATTTAAACCAGCAACAAATCCACCGTAAATAATTTGAATAATTAAAATTACCAAAGCAATTCGGGCTATTTTTCTTAATTCAATAACAGGTAATTTTCTTTCGGGATAAATCAAATCTAAAGCCACCCAAAGTGTATAAGCAAACGTAATAAACGCAAACGTTAGGTGAATCGCTAATCTAAAGTGACTCACATCGGGCATATCTTTTAAACCACTGGCTACCATGAACCAACCTAAAAATCCTTGAAAAGCACCCATTCCTAAAAGGATAAAACACTTTTTAATGGTCTCGTTATCTAATTGTTTTTTGATTAAGAAATAAATAAACGGAATAATGAAAACCACACCAATAATACGACCAATAAAACGGTGAAACCATTCCCAAAAGAAAATGAATTTATAATCGTCTAATTGAAAATCTTTGTATTGATTTACTTTTTGATATTCTGGATATTTCTTGTATTCTTCAAAAGCTTCTATCCATTTTTCTTCTGACATAGGAGGGAAGGTGTCATTTATCAAATGCCAATCGGTCATTGATAAACCTGAGTTGGTTAGACGAGTAATTCCACCAACAGTTACCATGATAAATAACAAAACACATCCCGAAAGTAGCCAATAAATGACTGATTTATTTGTTTTCATTTTTCTTGATATTCAAAAAGCACCCCCAAATTTACATAATGTGTATTTGAAAAGTGCTTTAACAGATTATAATTTTTATACTTTTTTCAATCCCATTTTTGAAGCTTTGTTTAGGACAAAATCCTTAGCTGCTTCATACTCATTTGGAATTTCGCCTTCTAAAATTGCTTCTTTAACGGCTTCTTTTAGAACTCCAATTTCTCTACAAGGTTTTAAACCAAATAATTCCATAATTTCTTCACCTGAAATAGGTGGTTGAAAAACGCGAACTCGGTCTTTCTCTTCCACTTCTACTATTTTCTCTTTTACGATGTCGAAGTTCTTATGATATTTCTGAAATTTCTTTGGGTTTTTAGTTGTGATATCTGCTTTGCATAAAGTCATCAAACTATCAATATCTTCGCCTGCATCAAAAACCAAACGACGAACGGCGCTATCCGTAACAATATCCTCAGCAATTACAATTGGTCGCGAACTCATCGTAACCATTTTTTGCACGAATTTCATTTTATGATTTAAAGGCATGTGTAAACGCTCAAATATTTTTTTGACCATTTTTCCGCCTAAAAATTCATGTCCGTGAAACGTCCAACCTTGTTTTTTGTTAAATCTTTTTGTTGGAGCTTTTCCAATATCATGCAATAATGCCGACCAGCGTAACCAAACATCATCTGTATTCGGGCAAATATTATCTACTACTTCTAAAGTGTGATAAAAATTGTTTTTGTGCGTGTGACCATCTACTTCTTCAACATTATTTAAAGCGGTTAATTCAGGTAAAATAATGTCTAATAAACCCGTTTGGTACAAATGTAAAAATCCGATGGAAGGTTTGTCAGAAGCAAGAATTTTATGCAATTCATCTACAATTCTTTCGCCAGAAATAATATTGATTCGGTCTTTGTTTTTCGAAATTGCTTCTAAAGATTCCGATTCGATTTCGAAATTCAATTGCGTAGCAAAACGAATCGCACGCATCATACGCAACGGATCATCGGAATAGGTAATATCTGGATTTAAAGGTGTTTTGATGATTTTATTTTTCAAATCTTCTACACCATTAAATGGATCAACTAAATCACCAAAGTTTTCAGAATTCAATGAAAAAGCTAAGGCATTTATCGTAAAATCTCTTCGCTCTTGGTCGTCTTTTAATGTTCCGTTTTCCACTAATGGATTTCGGCTATCGTGCGTATAAGATTCTTTTCTAGCGCCCACAAATTCCACATCGATATCATCGTAGCGCAACATGGCTGTTCCGTAGTTTTTGAAAACTTGTACTTTTGGATGAAACGGAATCAATTCGGAAACTTTTAAAGCCAATTCAATTCCGCTACCAACGGCAACGATATCGATGTCTTTTTTGTGATTTCTGTTGAGTACTATATCGCGAACAAAACCACCAATCACATAGCATTCCAAGTTGAGTTCTTGTGCGGCTTGCGAAATGATTTTGAAGATGTTATGCTCTAAATGTTGTTTGTAATTCATTTTCTTAATTCGTCAATTTGACAATTAGTCAATGTGTCAATTAATTATCAAACAACATCATTGGCTAATTGACAAATCGAAATATTGGCACATTTTTATTTGCGAATCACTTTTACTTGGCTGTCTAAACCTAATTTAATTATCGTAGAAGGATTTTTGCAAACTTTATCGTGGTGCAAATTTACTACATAGTCCACACCTTTTATAATTTCGGGACTAATTTCTTTGAAAGTTTTTGGTGTAGGTTCGCCCGAAATATTTGCTGAGGTTGAAACCAATGGTTTTTTCATGCGTTCCATCAACTTAAAACAAAAAGGTTCGGTAACAATTCGAACTCCTAACGTATTATCTTCAGCCACAATATTTTTGGCAACATTTCGAGGATTGTCTAAAATTAAAGTAGTTGGTTTCTCCGATAAATCTAGAATTTGCCAAGCCACATCAGGAATTTCTTTGAAAACGTTGTACATCATACGTTCGCCATTCATTAAAACAATCATACTTTTGGTTTCTTCACGTTGTTTTAATGCGTAGATTTTTTTTACAGCTTCTTCATTAGTGGCATCGCAACCAATTCCCCAAACGGTATCGGTTGGGTATAAAATAATGCCTCCATTTTTTATAACTTCGAATGCGTTGTGTACCTCTGTGTTCATAATTTAATTATTTTTACAAAAATATTCTAAAAATTTTAAAAATGAATCAAACATTTGTTGGATGTTCTCTTTATCATATATACATATCCATTTTATTAGCACACAAAGCAAAAAAGGAAGGTAAAAAATCATTATTGATTGTAATTAATGATAGAGTTGAAGATATTGAAAAACTTATCCCTAAAATAAATGAATTACAATTGTTTGAATCTGTTTTGTCAATAAAGAGTTACTCTATTTTAACAGATTTTAAAAAAAATTTAGGACTTTTTAATTATATTTTCAACAGGGAGAAAGGTTTAGTTGAGCTATTTGAAAAAACTAACCCAATTTTAGTTGAGAATGATTTTTTTATAAGAAATTCTGAAATTAATTTATTTCATGTTGTAAGAACTAGAGCCTATTTTTTAATAAAATATCCTAATAATTTATTTAGAATGGTAGAAGAAGGATTAGGTACCTATTTGCATAGAATGCCTAAATCTAGATATTTAAAAAGAAAATATTTAATTAAGTTTCCAATTTTAATGGGCTATGATAAGCAAGTTAAAGAAATTTTAGTACAGCATCCTGAGAACATGAAGGATCAGTTTTTGAGAAATAAATCTGTAAAAATGGATTTAAATTTATTACAACAAAATTTATCAGAAATTGAAAAAAAACAATTGATTAATTGCTTTTTAGGAGATGAAATTACATTTTCTCAAGAGAAAAAAATGATATTAATAACACAGCCTTTGTCTGAAGACGGGCATTTAACAGAAAATGTAAAAATTAAGCTTTATAAAAAAGTTGTTGAAAAAGCAATAAGTGAGGGTTACAAAGTTTACATAAAACAACATCCAAGAGAAACTACCGATTATACAAAATTGTTGTCAGATGTTTCCTTTATACCCAAATTATTTCCAATAGAACTGCTAAATTTATCTAAGGACTTTTCGTTTGACTTAGGATTTACTTTTTATTCAAGTTCATTAGAAAACTTACAGAATATTAAAAAGAAAGTTGTTTTAGGTATGGAAAACCTCAATAAAATAAATGATATCCTAGATAATGATATAGATTTTCTTTAATTTATTTATAAAACTTTCTTATTTCGTTCATTGTCTGTAATAGATATTCACTATTTGGTTCTTCATCTAGGACGTTTAAATTATTGTCAACAACGTCTAATAAACCTGATGTGTAAATATTGGTTATTCTATTAGTTTCTACTATAGCAAATTTTTGATTATAACCGCAAATGAAAAAATCCCTTTTAGAAGTGTCAAACAAGCTTTTTCCTGAAGAATACTCTTTAGGACTATTGTTTACTCCTAAATAATTGCTCATAATTGTGGGTGCTATATCATAATGTAGCGTAAGATGATTGTATTTTTTTGGAGCTTTATTAAAATCATATAATATAAAGGGTGTGTTGATTTGATATTTTGAAAAATTCCCTCCATGCTGCCAGTATCCTTTTTTAGAATCATTAAATTCTTGTCCGTGATCAGAAGTTATAATTATAATAGTGTTTTCTAATTTGTTCTTTTTATCAAGTTGCGATATGATTTTTCCGATTAAATCATCAACATAATGTAAACAATTTTTATACCTGTTAATTAGTGGTTTAGGGTCGTAATCATCATCAAAAGCTAAATAATCAACTTTGTCAAGATACGGTTTAAATGGAGCTTTGTAGTTTTTAGGGAAATCAAAACCATGTGCAGCATCAAAAAATAAGAAACCAAAAAACGGATTTTTTTGATTGTAATTTTCAATATAGTTGGTCCAAGAATTAAAAATACTCATGTCTCTTTCCGCAGGTGAATTACCATCAGTATTTAACTTAAGATTTTTCACTTTGGTAAAAACATTTTTATTAAAAGGAGGATTTTCAACAGTAGAACTACTTAATATATTGACGTCATATTTTTGTTTTATAAATTGATCAATCATGACTGGACCTTTATTTATTCCCGTAAATGAGTCAAAATAAGTTGCTGGAATTCCATAAAACATGGAGAAAATCCCACCTGTAGTCATGTTTGATCCGCTTTTATGATTGGTAAATTCTTGTGCGGATTTTTTAAAATTATAGATGTTTGGAGTTATCTCTTCAGTTAAATAATCATATCTCCACGAGTCAATTACAATTAAAAGAATGTTTTTATTAGTTGTATTATTACTATCTATATTTTTTAATGGATAATTTATAGTTTTGGATTCTGTTTCTATTGCGATTTCATTTTTAGACAAATCTTTATTTACAAGATTTAATTTTATAAATAAATTTTCTGCAGTTAAAGGATAATAGGCAGGAAATAAATTTTTAGTTTGAGTAATTTGTCTGTAACTATTTGCGTCAGACCATGCAAATCCGATATGAGAAACTAAAATAATTATTAAAAAAGTAAATGAAGAAGTTTTTATAATTTTTCTAAATTTAGTGTTCTCAAAAGAAATTCTATTAATCAACATGAATAGTAATAGTTGAAAACCAACAACTCCAATAATAAATAAAAATGCAGTAATGTAATTTTCATTTGAAAATTGAAAAATATCACTTGCTCTTTTGCCAAATGCCAATTTAAAAACCATTGGCGATAGATGGTACCTAAATTGACTAAAAACAATGGTATCTAATTTAACTAGAATTAAAAGTAAACTAGAAGATATAATATTTATAAATTTTGTAAGTAATATTCTTTTTGAAACAAAAAATAGTAAAAGAGAAAGAAACAAAGGAATACTACTTAAAACTGCAAAATGGCCAATTTGTGAAATAATAATAAATATATTTGCATTTATTGAATTTACATTTTCAACAAAATCATAATACTTTATTGAAATTATCAATGTCAATAAAGTATTTACTAAAAAAATGAAAAATAATTTTATTGGAAAAATTGTTTTGGAATGCATATTTTGTTTTTTGCAAAAATATAGTATAGTTGTTGATTATTAACATAAATTTAGTATTAAGTTAATTTAATTTTAAAATATTTTAAATGAAGTATTTAATTCATAATAAGTTTAAAGATTTACAAGAAAGGATTGTTTTTTTGATTGATCATTTTTTAATCGAAGGAAAAATTCTAGTTAACGGACAAAGAAATATAATTAAACTATTTGAATTTGAAGAAATTACGCTCAGTATTAAATCGTTTAAAAAACCAAATTTAATTAACAAAATAGTTTATCGATACTTCAGAAAATCAAAAGCACGTCGTTCCTTCGAATTTGCTTCAAAATTGATGGAAATGCAAATTGGTACTCCTCAACCTGTCGCTTTTTTTGAAAATTATGATTTCATTGGGCTTAAAGATAGTTATTACGTTTGTGAACATTTAGAAAATGTATTTGAATTCAGAGAAATTGTCCAAAATGAAGCTTTTGAAAACCGAGATTTTATTATTAGAAAGTTTGCTCAATTTACCTTTGAAATGCACGAAAAAGGCATTGAATTTTTAGATCATTCACCTGGAAATACTCTAATTCGAAAAAATAACGACGTAAGTTATTCCTTTTTTTTAGTGGACTTGAACCGAATGCAATTTCATGAAACTATGAATTTTCAAACCCGAATGAAGAATTTATCAAAGATTACACATAAGAAAGACATGATTGCAGTAATGAGTAACGAATATGCCAAACTTTCAGGTGATGATGAAAATACAGTTTTTGAAACCATGTGGAAACTAACTTCTGATTTCCAACATCGATTTCATCGAAAAAAAAGAATTAAAAAGAAATTAAAGTTCTGGAAAAAGTAATATTTTTTAAATGTTTAACATCATTTTATTGTAAAATTAAAAATGAAAACCATAGCCATAATCCCAGCACGAGGGGGATCCAAACGCTTACCAGGAAAAAACATAAAACTATTAGGTAGTATTCCTTTGTTGGCACACAGTATTTTGTATGCACAACAACACAAATTTATAAACGCAGTTTATGTTTCCACAGATGATGAAGCAATAAAAAAAGTAGCGTTACAATATGACGCTTTAGTAATCGATAGACCTCAATCACTTTCAGGGGATTTTGAGCATACTGTTTCTGCTTTAAAACATGTTTTAGAATCAATTGATGGAGTAGTTGAAAATGTAATTCTTTTGCAAGCTACTAATCCACTACGACCACAAAATCTATTACATGAAGCTTTTACTATTTTTCAAGAACAACAAACAAATAGTCTGTTTACGGTTTCGCGCAGTCATCATAAATTAGGAAAAATTATAAATAATAGATTTATTCCTCATAACTATGAAGTGGGGCAACGTAGTCAAGATTTAGAGCCCTTATATTACGAAAATGGGTTGCTTTACATTACAAAATCATCCGTTATACTAAATAATGAAATCATTACAAAAGAAGCATTTCCATTAGAAGTCAATCATACTTTTGCTAATGTAGATATCGATACACAAGAAGACTTTGATTATGCAGAGTATTTGCTTAACAAAAAGAACTTTTAACCCATTATCTAACACTTTAAACCAAATAAAAATGAATCCCTACATCGAAATCGCAGGAAGAAAAATAGGACCTGATTTTCCACCCTTAGTTATTGCTGAAATTGGTATTAATCATGAAGGGTCGCTAAAAGTAGCCAAAGAAATGGTAGATGCTGCACATAGAGCAGGAGTTGAGGTAGTGAAACACCAAACCCACATCGTGGCCGATGAAATGAGTGGTGCTGCCAAAAAAGTCATTCCAGGCAATGCTGATGTCTCTATTTATGAAATTATGGAGCGTTGTGCTTTAAACGAAGACGAAGAATTAGAATTGAAAAAATACGTGGAAAGTAAAGGCATGATTTTTATCTCAACACCTTTCTCTCGTGCTGCAGCCGAACGTTTGAAAAAGTTTGATATTCCAGCTTATAAAATTGGTTCGGGAGAATGTAATAATTATCCCTTACTGGAGCATATAGCCTCTTTTGGGAAACCAGTTATTTTGAGTACGGGTATGAATACTATTGAAAGTATTCAAAAAGCAGTTGCTATTTTTGATAAACATAATATTCCAGTTGCCTTATTGCATACTACCAATTTATATCCCACTCCAATTCATTTAGTACGATTTGGCGCCATGATGGAAATGCATCAAGCTTTTCCTGATAAGGTTTTTGGATTATCGGATCATACGTTAAATAATAACGCATGTTTGGGTGCTGTTGCTTTAGGAGCCTCCATTTTAGAACGCCACTTCACCGATCACATGAACCGAACAGGTCCTGATATTGTATGTAGTATGGATGAGCAAGCAACAAAAGAATTAATTATCAACAGTGCCGAGATAGCTCAAATGCGAGGTGGAACCAAAAAACCCGCTGATGAAGAACAAGTAACAATTGATTTTGCTTTTGCAACGGTTTGTTCTATTGCTCCAATTAAAAAAGGAGAAGTGTTAACGAAAGAAAACATTTGGGTAAAACGTCCGGGAACAGGGAAAATTTTAGCGGAGCATTTTGATTCGTTATTAGGAAAAAAAGCCACAAGAGCTATTGCCCATGATGAGCAATTGGATTTTGGGGATTTTGAATAAGATTATAATTCTTTTAAAATAATAATTCCACTATTGTCAAGCTGAGCCTGTCAAAGCCTAATGGAAGTGAATTTTGTTACTAATGACTTCGACAAGCTCAGTCTGACATTGGAGTTAATTGTTTTTAGTAGATATATAAGTTCTTTAATTTTGTAATTCGACTATTGTCAAGCTGAGCTTGTCAAAGCTTAATGGAAGCGAATTGTGCTACTAAGAACTTCGACAAGCTCAGTCTGACATTGGGGTAATCAGTCTGACATTGTAGTAACTAAGATGAATTTGATTTCCGTTGTATTTTGATTCAAAAGAATTAACCAAAAATCCTATATTTGCAACACGATAGCAAACAAAAAATGTCCAAAAAAATCCTATATCTTACCGGTACTCGTGCCGATTTTGGTAAAATAAAATCCTTGATTCAAATTTTGGAAGCGCATCCCGAATTTGAACCTTTTATTTTTGTTACGGGTATGCATTTGCAAAAAGAATATGGTTATACTTTGCTAGAAGTAGAACGCTGTGGTTTTTCCCATATTCATACCTTCGAAAATCACACTCATGAAACTACTATGGATTTGACTTTAGCGAAGACCATTGAAGGACTTTCTGCTTATGTGAAATCTTGCGAGCCTGATATGATTGTCATTCATGGCGATCGAGTGGAAGCCTTAGCAGGAGCTATTGTAGGAAGTTTGAATAATATTTTAGTAGCGCATATTGAAGGAGGAGAAGTCTCTGGAACTATCGATGAGTTGATTCGTCACTCAACCAGTAAAATGAGTCACGTGCATTTTGTTTCTAACCTTCAAGCCAAAAAACGCTTGATTCAAATGGGCGAATTAGAACATGCTATTTTTACAATCGGTTCTCCGGATGTAGATATTATGTTTTCCAATACGTTACCTGATTTAGAAACGGCAAAACAGTATTATGATATTACCTTTGATACCTACGCCGTTGCGATGTTTCATCCGGTGACAACAGAAGCCAAATTCATGCAGGAATATGCAGATCATTTTGTGGATGCTTTATTAGCGGATCATCATAATTATGTGGTAGTGTATCCTAATAACGATTTAGGAAGTCAAACCATTTTAAAAGCGTATGAAAGATTAAAAGGAAATCCTCGTTTTCGAGTTTTTCCATCGTTGCGTTTTGAATATTTTTTAACTCTATTAAAAAAATCCCAGTTCATTATTGGAAACAGTAGTGCGGGTATACGAGAAGCGCCTTATTATGGGTTACCTATTATCAATATTGGCACACGACAACAAAATAGGGCACTTCACGCCGATATCATCAATGTTGATTATACATCGGAACAAATTTCAAAAGCTTTGAGTGTTATTGATACGCATAAAGTACAACCAACAGAAAGTGATTTTGGAAAAGGAAATAGTGCCGAATTGTTTTTGAAATCCCTATTAAATGATGATATTTGGCAACTGAATCATCAAAAACAGTTTAGAGATTTCGAATAATTTTTTTTTAATGTTTTTGCAGAAAAAAAAGACTGAAAAAGAAATTAAAGTTCTGGAAAAAGTACTATTTTTCACTTTTAATTCATTGGATGAAATTATCGGTAATTATCACCACTTACAATTCGGAAGAATGGCTTCAAAAAGTGCTCGTTGGCTATAGTGTCCAAACAGAGTTGGATTTTGAAGTTGTTATTGCTGATGATGGTTCAACCGAAAAGACAAAAAGCATAATAGATTCTTTTAAAGATTCTTTTAAATATCCAATTGTTCATGTTCGGCAAGAAGACAATGGTTTTCAAACATTTTCATTTGCATTACAAAACCATCACGATTTAATAAACCGCCACCTCCTATAATTAAAGAACGTTCAGAGATTTCATTAATAAAATGATTTTTCACTTCTTTATCTTCGCTTTTGTAATCAAAAATATCTAAACTTTTTCCTTTTAAAACATCAAAATAATGATGTGGAGCACAGTAAAAATCGCCAATATTTTTTTTATCAATTCTATGAATATTAACCACATCGTTGTTGTGTTGCTCTTTTTCTAAAATAGATTGGATAACACTTCTTTTAATTAAATTTCGTTTTATGGATTTGAAGATATTCATGAAGGATCTTTTTTTGATACCACAAAACTATAAATTATTTTATATTTGAAGGTAAATCGCCAACATTGTTTTATTTTCGCATTATGAAAAGTACTTTTAATCCCGAATTTTTAGATAAAAAAGAAGTTATCCAAAATTGTGTAACCAATTATTACAATTTAGGCACTTTTATTTATGAAGGAAATAGAAATAGTATCAAGATTTTTGATTTGGAAGACTGTACAATTTGTATAAAAGCATTCAAAAAACCACATCTTTTCAATAAAATAATGTATACTTATTTTAGAAAGAGTAAAGCAAAGCGTTCTTTTGAATATGCAAAATTGTTGCTGGAAAAGGGAATTGGAACACCAAAACCAATTGCTTATTATGAAAATTTTGATGGTTTAGGATTAAACGATAGTTATTATGTTAGCGAGTTTTTGAAAAGCGATTTTAGATACCGAGAATTATTGAAAATGGAGGATGAAGTAATAAAAGAAGCTGTTTTAAGACAATTTGTTGCTTTTACCTATAAGTTACACCAAGCTAATATTGAATTTATTGATCATTCTACTGGAAATACTTTGATAAAAGATTTAGGAAATGGACAATATGCTTTTTATCTAGTAGATTTAAATAGAACCAATTTTGATAAAAAATTGACTTTTGAAGAGCGCATGAAAAATTTCTCCAAATTAACTTCAAGCGAAGCTATCATTGCAATTATGAGTGATGAGTATGCGAAATTGTCAGGAGAAAATAAAGAAATGGTTTTCAATGCCATGTGGAAAGCTACACAAGAATTTCAACATCAGTTTTATAGAAAAAAAAGACTGAAAAAGAAATTAAAGTTCTGGAAAAAGTAGTATTTTCACTTTTTAATTCATTAGATGAAATTATCTGTTATTATTACTACCTACAATTCAGAAGAATGGCTTGCAAAAGTTCTCGAAGGTTATAGTTGCCAAACTGAGCAGAATTTTGAAATAGTTATAGCAGATGATGGTTCAACTTTGAAAACAAAGGAAGTTATTACTTCATTTTCTTCTAAATTTAACTTTCCAATAGTTCATGTTTGGCAACCTGATGAGGGTTTTCAAAAATGTAAAATTCTTAATAAGGCTATTTTAAGTGCTAATTCAGATTACTTATTATTTACTGATGGTGATTGTATTCCGAGAGAAGATTTTGTTGCTCAACATTTAAAGTATAAAGAGGATGGTTATTTTTTGTCAGGTGGTTATTTTAAACTGCCAATGGATACCTCTAAATTAATTGATAGCAATATTATATTAAAGCAACAATGTTTTTCTAAAAGATGGTTAGTTACTAATGGGGTGAAAAATTCTTTTAAATTAACAAAGTTAATAAAGACAAAGTGGTTTGCTGCTTTTATGAATTGGATAACACCTACAAAAAAGACTTTTAATGGTCATAACACATCTTGTTTTAAAAAAGATTTGTTAGAAGTTAATGGGTTTAATGAAGATATGAGTTATGGAGGACTAGATAGAGAAGTTGGTGAACGTCTTTTTAACCTAGGAATATTAGCAAAACAAATTCGTTATAGTGCGGTTTGTGTACATTTAAATCATAAAAGATCTTATAAATCTCTTGAAAATATTAAACGAAATAATGATATAAGGAGATATAATAAATCTCATAATATTATTAAAACACTAAATGGTATTGTAAAAATAACCGATTAATAAAGTATTAAATACAGAATTGAGCTTCATTCAAAGCTAGAATGATGAATTTAAAGAGAAGTTTTTTAGATTAGTTCTTTTTATAGTATTCTTTGTACCATTCTATAAAACTGGCTACTCCTTCAGAAATATTTGTTTTAGGTTCATAATCAAAATCGGCAATTAAATTATCTATATCTGCCCAAGTACTTTCTACATCACCTGCCTGCATAGGCATCATTTCTTTTTGAGCTGTTATTCCAGTAGTTTTTTCTATTTCGGTTATAAATTCCAAAAGTTTTACAGGTTTATTATTACCAATATTGTATATTTTATAATTCGAATCTTCGAAGTTTATAGAGTCAAATTTGTTAATAATCGAGATTATACCGTTGATAATGTCATCAACATAAGTAAAATCACGAGACAAATTTCCATTATTAAAAACTTTAATAGGTTTGTTGTTTAAAACGGCATCCGTAAACAAAAACATAGCCATATCAGGTCTTCCCCAAGGGCCATAAACAGTAAAGAAACGCAAACCAATAGTTTTTATACCATAAAGATGAGAATAAGTGTGCGCCATTAATTCGTTTGATTTTTTAGTAGCAGCATACAAACTGATTGGATGGTCAACATTATCATTTGTAGAAAAAGGAATTTTTTCATTTAGACCATATACACTAGAACTACTTGCAAAAATCAATTTTTCAATATTGTTATTTCTACAGCATTCTAAAATGTTTAAAAATCCCATTACATTGCTTTCAGCATATACAAATGGGTTTTCAATACTATATCGAACTCCTGCTTGTGCTGCCAAGTTAACTACTATATCAAATTTTTCATTTTGAAATAAAATAGGAAGATGCTCGCGATCTTCAAGATTGAGTTTTATGAATTTGAAGTTTTTAGTAGGTAACGAACTGTTGTATAGTACATTTTCAGAAAGACATTGTTCTTGTATCCCTAATTGTTTTAAACGTGCTAATTTTAAATTAGGATCATAATAATCATTTAGGTTGTCTAATCCTACAACTGAATGGTTAGCATTCAAAAGATTAATACATAAATGATAACCAATAAAACCAGCTGCGCCTGTTACTAATACCTTCATACGAACAATTTTGTTATTCAAAGATAGTTTTTAATTGGATTTAAAGAAATTTTTAAAGTAATTAAATTTTTTTCGCATTTGAAATTTTCGAATCAAATTAAGTGGTTTTCTCTTTAATTTTTTTCTTTCATTATTTTCAATAAAAGCAATAGAGGCGTCAATAACCCTTTTGCTAGATAGTCCATCGAAATATGGATGTTCCAATATTATGAAATCGTGAATTTTTGTCATTAATGCTTCTGGTTTACTAAGTGCCAAAAGGATGTTAGATTCTAATTCGGTAGCTTCAAGTGTGTTTATGAAATAATCAAAGGGTTTGTTGTTTCTAAATGTGACAACAGGTTTTTCTTGAATTAAAAATTCTGTAATAATAGATGAAGTGTCAGCAATTAAAACATCTGCGTGTTTTAAAGGCTCTAAAGATTCTAAAAATGGAATATATCGTACATTAGGATAGTTATTCAATTCTTGAAATTTTTCAACAATTTCAACTGCCATTTTTGGATGTAAATTGATAATCCAATTCCATTCATTCTTTTCGATTAATGATTTTATAGTTTTAAAAACTTCCTCATTATGAGCTAAACTTAAAGCTGTAGTAAAGGTAGAAGCAA
Source organism: Flavobacterium sasangense DSM 21067 (assembly GCF_000686885.1). Lineage (GTDB taxonomy): Bacteria > Bacteroidota > Bacteroidia > Flavobacteriales > Flavobacteriaceae > Flavobacterium > Flavobacterium sasangense. The sequence goes on from NZ_JMLU01000002.1 coordinate 187,530, forward strand.
GAAATATGGTTGGCTTTTCATCAGAAGTTTTTTCTTCTTTTGGGAAAAGAATATCTACTTTAGACCAACCCGTTTCAACTACTTTGAAAAAACCATGCTTTTTTTCAAGTTCTTTAAAATAAGTGGTTGTCGATGGTCCTTGTGTACAATATAAATCAAAAAAGCCTCTAATTCTGAAGTGTCCTTTATCTTTACTTCTTTTGTTAACACTAAATCCATGAAAGACTTGAACTTTTATGCCAGGAAAAAAGTGAGGAACTTCATTTGCTGCAACAAGTACAATATCGGGTTTGTAGACAACAACATCTTCAACGTTATGGAGAATTTCTTCATTATGAGATAACTTACTCTTTGTAGATTCGATTTCAACAAACCATTTTACTGTAAATCCTCTTTTTTTAATTTCTTCTGCTAAGGGAAGTCCAATAGGAATACTGTATGGATGCGCTATATAGATTAAAAACCGATACATTAAGATTTAAGATTTTGATTTAAAAAAGTGTTTAGTTTGTCAGAAAATAATTCAGGTTTTAATTTTAGATAAAAATTAGAATATTCTTCCTTTAATTTTTTTAGTTCAAATTGTTTTTTTAATTCAGGATAAAAATCAAAAAGATGCACACCGATATGAGTCGTTCCATCTTCAAATATACTCCAATTTTCTTTTTTTATCCAAGGAGAAAAAATGGTAAAAGACGGTTTCTTCAAGGCTTTTGCAATATTAACAGCACCACCATCATTTCCAATTATCAACGAGCAATGATACATGATTTTGATAAACGAACGCAAATCACTACCAATTAAATCCAGAACAATACGTTGTTTGGTTTTTTCGTTGCATTTATTGTAGATAGAATGCGCTTCTTTTTGTTGCTTTGGTGTGTAATTAAAAAGAATTTTTACAGCATAATTTTCTGCTACAAAATCAATCAATTTTACCATGTAATCTTCAGGATATGTTTTGCTTACTTCACTTCCTAAAATACTTATCATGATTACTTTTTCAGAAGCTAAATCAATTCCGTACTGTTTGAAAACGGGAATCATTTCTTCTTTTTCAGAATTTAATAAATGTAATTTTGGAAAAGGATCAATGGTATTTTTTTTGATTAATTTTTCAAATAGATTAATTCTTCTTTCAATAGCTAAACCATAATATGATTTTGGTTTACTATGGTGTTTTTCTTTTTGGTTATAAGCGATTCCTAAGCCTTTATTCTGGTAACCAATTCTTTTTGGTGCACCCGAAAAAAGAGTAATCAAGCTGCTTTCTAATTTAGCATACGGATCGATTACGATATCGTATTTTTTACGTCTAATTTGAAGTAAAAACTTAAAGAAAGAAATGTAATTCGCTCTGAATTTATCTTCAAAGAGAATTACATTATCAATATACGGATTGTTTTGTATAACTGGAGTTGTAAATGAATTTACTAAGTAATCCACTTGAGCGTCAGGGTATTCTTTCTTTAGGTTTTCACAAATCATAGAACTAATCAACACATCGCCAATCATTTTTTGTTGGACTACAAGTATTTTCATCTGCATTTAAATTAATTAAACCGCTACGTTATATTCTCTCAACGCATCATTCAACGAAGTTTTCAAATCAGTTGAAGGTTTTCTTTGTCCAATGATTATTGCACATGGAACTTGATATTCACCAGCAGGGAATTTCTTAGTATAACTTCCAGGAATTACTACTGAACGAGCAGGAACAACACCTTTATATTCTACAGGTTCATCTCCAGTTACATCAATAATTTTTGTAGAACCAGTCAAACATACGTTAGCACCTAAAACTGCTTCTTTTCCTACATGAACTCCTTCAACTACAATACATCTTGAACCGATGAATGCTCCATCTTCAATAATAACAGGAGCAGCTTGTAATGGTTCTAAAACACCACCAATTCCAACACCACCCGAAAGGTGAACATGTTTTCCAATTTGTGCACAACTTCCTACAGTTGCCCAAGTATCTACCATCGTACCTTCATCTACGTAAGCACCAATGTTTACATAACTAGGCATCAAAATTACTCCTGAAGAAATATAAGCACCATATCGCGACACAGCATTTGGAACAACACGAATTCCTTTTTCAGCATAATTGCGTTTCAACAACATTTTATCGTGATATTCAAAAATACCCGATTCCCAAGTTTCCATTTTTTGAATAGGGAAGTACATTACTACGGCTTTTTTAACCCATTCGTTTACTTGCCAAGAGCCTGTACTGAGCAATGTCGAAGTATTTTCAACTGGTTCGGCTACACGAAGTTTTCCGCTATCTAATAATTCGATAACTTCTCTAATGGCTTTTTGCGTAGTTTCTTCTTGTAATAAAGCACGATTTTCCCATGCTTGTTCTATTGTTGCTTGTAAATTGGTCATGTTTTTCAAAATTTGAGTAGCAAAGATAAATCATTTGTTTGAAAGCAAAAATCAATAGTTTAAAGTTTGGAGTCTATTTTGTTAAACAAATGCCTTATTTTTGTAAAAAAAATAAAATGTCACGAATTTTAGCCATAGATTACGGAATCAAACGAACTGGAATTGCCGTTACTGATGAAATGCAGATGATAGCTTTTGGGCTAACTACAATTCCATCAGACACAGCAATTACGTTTTTAAAAGACTATTTTTCGAAAGAAAAAGTAGCATGCGTCATCGTTGGTGAACCTAAGCAAATGGACGGAACACCTTCGCAAAGTGCTGAAATTATCAATGCGTTTGTAGCTAAGTTCAAAGTTGCTTTTCCTGAAATGATTTTGGAACGTGTCGATGAACGATTTACTTCCAAAATGGCGTTTCAAACCATGATTGATAGCGGTTTAAATAAAAAGCAACGCCAAAATAAAGCATTGGTTGACGAAATTGCCGCAACAATTATGCTTCAAGATTATTTACATTATAAAAAATAGTACTTTTGCATTCGAAATTTAGAATTCAGAAGTTAGAAATTAGAAAATACAGATTATGATTTTACCAATATACGGATACGGAGAACCAGTTTTACGTAAAGTAGGAGAGGACATTACTCCAGAATATCCGAATCTCAAAGAAACAATCGCGAATATGTATGAAACGATGTATCATGCACATGGCGTTGGTTTGGCGGCTCCACAAGTTGGGTTGCCAATTCGTTTGTTTATTGTAGATACCGAACCATTTAGCGATAGTGATGACGTTTCTAAAGAAGAAGCGGCTTTAATGAAAGATTTTAAAAAAACGTTCATCAATGCAAAAATAATCAAAGAAGAAGGTGATATTTGGGGATTTAACGAAGGATGTTTGAGTATTCCAGATGTGCGTGAAGATGTTTTTCGTCATGATACGATTACAATTGAATATTTTGATGAAGATTTCAATAAGAAAACAGAAGTGTACGACGGTTTAATCGCGCGTGTTATCCAACACGAGTACGATCATATCGAAGGAATTTTATTTACCGATCATTTGTCAATTCTGAAAAAGAAGTTAATTGGGAAGAAATTGCAAAACATTATGGATGGTAAAGCAAGACCCGATTATAAAATGAAATACGTAAACAAAAAAGGACGTTAATAGTAATTAGTTATTAGTGAAAAGTAAATAGCTTTTTAATTAAACTTTTTACTTTTTACGTTTCACTTTTTACTTTAAAATAATATATTTGCCAACCTTAATAAGTAAGAAATATGAGCATTCAAAAAATATTAGCTATTTCTGGGAAACCAGGTTTATATGAATTAAAAATTCAAACACGTACAGGATTTGTTGCTGAATCTTTATTAGACGGAAAAAAGATAACTGTAGGAATGAGAGCTAACGTAAGTTTGTTATCAGAAATTGCAGTGTATACCTATTCTGAAGAAGTGCGTTTAGCAGAAGTTTTCAAAGCAATTGCTACAAAAGAAAACGATGGTATGGCAATGTCTCACAAAGAAGATGATGCGAAATTAAAAGCATATTTCAGAGAAATTTTACCAGAATTTGACGAAGACAGAGTATATACTTCTGACATCAAAAAAATCTTAAACTGGTATAATTTGTTACAACCTAAAGGTTTCGTTTCTGTAGAAGCGTTATCTAAAGAAATCAAACAAGAAGAAGAAACTCCAGTTGCTGAATAAGCTTTGGAAAAATTATACTTTAAAATCCTGCGTTTTCCACGTGGGATTTTTTATTTTTACGATATTATTTCCATCAATATAGTACAGACAAGCCAATGGCTTGTCTCAACAGCCAAGATTAAAAGGCAAATAAGTACAGACAAGCCAATGGCTTGTCTCAACGTCAAATAAACATCACTAATAATGAACACACGCCAACAACAACTACAAGCTTTCAACCGACTTTTAGATATCATGGACGATTTACGCGAAAAATGTCCGTGGGATAAAAAGCAAACGCTGGAAAGTCTACGTCATTTAACGATTGAAGAAACCTATGAATTAGGCGATGCTATTTTAGATAACGATTTAGAAGAAATAAAGAAAGAGTTGGGCGACGTGTTGTTACATATTGTGTTTTATGCGAAAATTGGAAGCGAAACCAATGCTTTTGATATTGGCGATGTAGCCAATTCTATTTGTGATAAATTAATCGATCGTCATCCGCATATTTATGGTGATGTGGTAGTGGCTGATGAAGAGGAAGTAAAGCAAAATTGGGAAAAACTAAAATTGAAAGAAGGCAAAAAATCGGTTTTAGAAGGTGTGCCAAAAAGTTTACCGGCGTTAGTCAAAGCAAGTCGCATTCAAGATAAGGTAAAAGGCGTTGGATTTGATTGGGAAGAACCGCACCAAGTTTGGGATAAAGTACAAGAAGAACTAAACGAACTCCAAGTTGAGGTGCAAGCCGGCAACCAAGATAAAATAGAAGCCGAATTTGGCGATGTTTTGTTCTCCATGATCAATTATGCTCGATTCTTAAAAGTAAACCCAGAAGACGCTTTAGAACGCACCAATAAAAAATTCATCAAACGTTTCCAATATTTAGAAAGCAAAGCCACCGAATTAGGCAAGCCATTAATGGATATGACGCTAGCAGAAATGGATGTTTTTTGGGAAGAAGCGAAGAAGCTTTAGTATTCAGTGGTCAGTTTTCAGTGGTCAGTTTAGTTTGTCATGCTGAACTTGTTACAGTATCTCTTTTTTAAACGCAAAGGCGCTAAGTTTTTTCGCAAAGCACGCAAAGTTTTACCACCAGTTTGTCATGCTGAGGTAACGAAGCATCACATAACGCATATCACACTCAGTTTGTCATGCTGTTAAGCATCTCTTTTATGTCATCCCTACGGGATTTTTTAATGTATTATTTTTTTATTCATAATTATGAAGCTCTTATGGACTTGTGTTAAGAATATTATTTTGAATCGTCTTCTTCACTTTCATGAATTGCTAACTTCTTGTCTAATGTTCTTTCTATAGCGTCAGTTACTTGTTCAATTTTACGTTCTGATTTTTTTTCAATAATCTCAGCAACTTTATTAAGTCCTGGGAATTTTTGAACTTTTTGAATAGTTTTATCTAGTTTATTTGAATTTTCTAACAATTCCATAATAGGATGATCCGATTTGCTATAGTCTGAGATTAGTTTACCAGGATTTTCAGAATACATTTGTAAAAAGTCTTGTAGTAATTTAATTTTTAATTCTTTTGAAATGTTATCTTCTTCTAAATCATGAATTTGTTTAGATAAACCTTCAAAAGTTTTACTTAAAACTTCTTTGTGTGCATATTCTTCAATTAATCTCTTAGATAAATTCATTTTTTTACTAGAAGATATTGATAACCACAAAACAGGTATATACAAGGGAAGAATTGCAATTACCAATTTAGGAGTACGATTAATTATTATATCAAGAGTATCGTTTCCAAATAATGTATAAACTGAAATTATAAAAGGTATTAATGATACTGCAATCATACCCGCAATTCCAAATCCAAATTGTTTTTTATGTTTTTCATAAGATTTATCTTCTTCTTCTTTCTTTTTAGAGAATGCGGATGATAAACCTACAGTTACTGCATTTGGTAATAGATTTTCAATTTTTTTGTTTAATTTTTCGTATCTCTCTTCCCAATCTTTTATTTGATTAGCTATTTTATCACTGTTAACTTTTAATAGATTAGTAGTTTTATCATTTGTTTCATTTTCTAAGATGTCAAATTTATCTTCATATTCGCTTACCCGTTCTTCAAGCCCTTCTAGTGATTCTTCAAGTTCTTGTTTTGAGCCTTTAATTATAGTTGTATTACCTTCTTCATCTTCATCTTCATAGCCTAAAATCTCATTATATAAGGTTTCAAGTTCTATTTTTCTATTATTTATTGATTTTAATAATTGAGTTGATTTGCTTTCATTCTCTTTGATTTTTGTAATTGAAGTCTCTAATTCAATAATTTCTGTTTCAAAATCTGGGTGATTATTAACGGTTTCTTCAAAATCAGAAATAACATCATTTAAACTGTCAATTTTCTGGTTCAATAAATCTAATTTTTCTAAGGCTTCATTATTATGATTATTGAAACTTTCAAAATCTTTTTTTATATTGTCTAAAGTCTCAGAACACTCATCTTGAAGATTTTTAACTTGTGCGTTGATTGTTTCTAAGTTGTTGAAAATAGATTTAGCATCAACTAAAGTTTGATTTGTCTTATTGCGATATTCTGATGCTTTTCTTGAAGATTCTTTAGCTTCTTTCTCGTATTCAGGACTACGTTTTTGTAATTCAGTAATTGTATTTTTGAAATTATTAAGTTGAATTATTAATGAATTATATGATTCAAAACTTTTATCAACTTTTTTTTCAATATTTTTTATTCTTTGTAAAGTTTCTTTACTATCAAAAATCCCCATGATTATATATTAAAGTTATACTAATAGTTTAAGTTTGAATTGTTTTGGTTACTTGTTTAATCAAGTTATTTAACAAATATAACCAAACTCCTATAACCTATACTATAGTTTTTCTACACATTTACAACAAGTTATAAACAAAAAAATCCCGAGCTTTCACTCGGGATTCTATCTTACATATTTTTAATTTGCTGTAGCTTTTCTTTCCACAATTTCAAGTCGTCTTTGTGGCGTTCAATGTTTTTCTGAACTTCTTTAATAAAAGGATTTTCACCTTTAGAACTACTGCTAATAAACTGAATGTTGTTCTCTAACTGGAAAATTTCGCTTTGTACTTCGTCGATTTTCTTTCTAATAAAGAATTGCTCTTGTTCTAAAGCTCTGCGGTCGTCACCTTCCGATAATTGCTCTAAACGATTGTTAAAACGCATCATTTCGGTGTCTTTTTTAGATAGGCTTAGTTTTTCAAATAAAGCATCTAAAATCTTATTGAATTTTCCTTCAATGTGTCTTCTGTTGAAAGGCACTTTTCCAAAGGTTTTCCAAGTCGCAATATGAGCTTTTATCGCATCTAAATCCGCTTTGTGCTCACCAGTTAAAGCGAATGATTTTAACTCTTCTAAGAATGCTTTTTTCTTTTCAAAGGCTTCTACTTCTTCACCAGTTTCGGCATTTTTAGCTTCGTGCATTCTATCAAAATACGCATTACACGCATCTTTAAAGTCTTTCCAAATACTATCCGAATATTTACGAGGCACGTGACCAATTTTCTTCCAATCGTCCTGAATTTTCTTCATAATTGGAGTCGTAGCAGCGAAATCAGTACTTTCTTTTAACGATTTTGCTTTTTCAACTAATTCTAATTTCTTAGTTAAATTTTCGTTTTGTTCGTGTTTGATGTCTTTATAGAAAACGTTTTTATTCGCATTAAAAGCTCGAACCGCATTTTTAAAGTTGGCCCAAGTTTCCTCAGTTACTTCCGCTGGCACTTTTCCTGCTTTAAAGAACGCATCGCGCAACGCTTCCATTTTCTGAATTTGCGCTTGCCATCCACTGTGTGAATCGATTTTCTCGGTTCCTAAAGCGATGATTTGTGAAATAATTTCGTTTTTAATCGCTAAGTTTTCAGTTTCTTTTCCTCTCGCTTCTGCGTATAAAGCTTCACGTTTATCGTGCATTTGTTTGGTAATTTCACTGAATTCGTTCCAAATCGCTTCTCTGTGTTCACGATCAACTGGACCAATTTCTTCTTTCCAAACGCGGTGTAACAATTGCAATTCTCGGAAGGCTTTCAATACATCTTCTTCGTTTAGCAATTCTTTCGCTTTAGCAATAATTAGTTGCTTTTGCTCTAAATTGTGTTTCAAATCTAAATCACGCGCTTCTTTGTCTAAGTGCATGATGTCGTAAAAACGCTCTATATGAAAATGGTAGTTGTTCCACAAGATGTTGTATTTATCTCTTGGAATCGCACCGGCATTTTTCCAACGCTCACGAATGTCGTTTACTTTTTTGAACATATCGCTAATGCTCGTATCACCTGAATCGATTAAGTTTTTCAACTCGTCGATTAAGCTTTCACGAACAGCGAAATTCTGTTCTAAATTGTTTTGTAATTGTTTGAAGTGTTTCGCTTTACTTGCTTTGTAAGCGTTGTAAATGCCATCAAACTTATTTTTTAAAGGAAAGTGATACTCAAAATCTAAACCTTCTTCGTTGTTTTGAGCTAAGAATTCCTCTTTTTTCTCGTCTATAAAATGGTGGTATTTGTCCGAAAAAGCTTTTCTAATGCCTTCTACATGGTCTTTAATCGCCATTACTTTTTCGTTCTCAACTAATTTTTCAAGTTCCTCGGTTAAGGCTTCCATCGACATCGCATCGTAATCCAAAACTGGAATTTCGTGCTTTTCTTTTATCGAATCATCTTCGCTTTCTTCTGCATTAGAATTGTCTATTTCCTCTAATACCGATTGACTAATAATGGTAACACCATCTAATTGTTCCATTTGGTCTTGTCCATCTGCGTTGTGCAGGTTATCATGTGTTGCTTCTGACATTGTGTAAATGCTTAAGGTTACTAATATTGTGTGAAGATACTAAAGCACTCCGAAAATTCAAAAAAAATCGTCTAATTATCGCTTATTTTCTTTGAAACGAGTGTTTTGGGCTTTCTTGCCATCCATTTTCCCGCTATCCGCTAAACATGGTATCGCTTGTATCGGGGTTAGATAGCTATCAAAAGGCTTTCTTGGGATTGATTTTTTGAAGAAGTTTTAGTTTTGTACTTTTTCATCAGACTAATTTAAAAATGCCGTTAGGCATGACATCCCAGTAATTAATGAAATGAATAAGAAAAAAATCCCGTAGGGATGACATAAAAGAGATGAGATGCTTGACAGCATGACAAACTAAACGTAAAACTTTGCGAAAACCTTAGCGTCTTTGCGTTTAAGAAAACCTATTCATTCCAAATCTTCCAAGCTTTTTCCGCCTGTAAAACCAACATTTCGTAACCGTTTTTAGTCACGGCGCCTTGGGCTTTAGCCTTTTTTAAAAATGCAGTTTCTTCTGGATTGTAAATTAAGTCGTAAGCAATGTGTTTTTTGGTAAATAAACTGTAATCTAAATTCGGACAATCGTCTACATTAGGATGCGTTCCTACTGGAGTAGTATTGATGATAATGGTATATTCTTCGAAAATAGCAGCGTCTAATTCTTCGTATTTGTATTGAAATTCATCGGCTGTTCTAGAAACAAAATCATATTCGATTTTTAAACTTCGTAAGGCGTAAGCAATGGCTTTACTTGCGCCACCAGTTCCTAAAATCAATGCTTTTTTATGATGGTCTTTCAGTAAAGGTTTTATCGATTTTTTGAATCCGTGATAATCGGTATTGTAGCCTTTTAGTTTTTTCTTTTTGGAAATGGTTATGCAGTTTACAGCGCCAATTTTCTTAGCTGTTTTTGATAATTTATCCAAATACGGAATAATCTCTTCTTTGTACGGAATCGTCACGTTTAAACCACGTAACCCTTTAATTTCGGTAATTACTTTTGGAAACTCTTTGATGCTTTCAATGTCGTAATTCTTGTATTCGCAATTGTCAAAATGACCAATTTCAAACTTTTCATTAAAATATTTTTTTGAAAAAGAATAGCTTATGTTTCGGCCAATTAAGCCAAATTTCAACTGTTTTTTTGTTTTCTTTTTCATTGGTAAAAGATTTTCAGAGTTTATAAAGAATCAAATTTAAATAGTATTTTATTATAAATTGTTAAGACAATGTTTATTTTTTAAATGAAGTGAAATAAAATTATTTTTTTGCTAGTTTCTTTTTAATTACTTTTATAATAACAGGAGAAACTGAAAGTAGTGTTATTAATAAAATAACTATATCAAAATTTTCTTTCACCCAAACCACCTGACCTAAGAAGTAACCTAAAAAGGTTAAACTGGTTACCCAAATAAAAGCGCCTAAAACACAAAAAACAATATATTTAATGTACGGCATGCTTCCTGCACCAGCCACAAAAGGCGCAATGGTTCTTAAAACAGGAACAAAACGAGCCATGATAATTGCTTTTCCTCCATTTTTTTCGAAGAAAGTTTCGGTATGTGTTATGTATTCTTTTTTAAGAAATAATATTTTTTTTCTTTTTTTGATGAGATTCCCAAATTTGTTTCCCACAAAATAGTTTAAGTTGTCTCCTAATAATGCAGCAATTATAAGAAGAGGAATTATAATAGACATGCTTAATTGCCCAGTAGATGCCGCTATTACACCTATCGCAAAAAGTAAGGAATCTCCAGGTAAAAGAGGCATAAAAACAAAGCCAGTTTCTGCAAAAATAACTAAGAATAAAATGAAGTAAATTAGGTAATCGTATTGGTGAATTAAATCTTGAATTACAGTTAAAGGATCACTCAAAAAGGCAGATAAAAAATCGATAATTTCCATTATGGTGGTTGGGGTATTTTAAATTTTTAGGTTTTGGTTTGTTTGGGGCAATAGTTCTATTTAAAAGCTTGTTTTTAGCTAAGATTGAACTTCGGTAGTTTTTTTCTTTTTAAATAGTTTGATGATAATGGGTAAAACAGAAATAATAATAATAGATAAAACTACTTTTTCGAAGTTTGCTTTTACCCAAGGCACTTGTCCTAAGAAATATCCTAAGAAAGTAATGCTAGTTACCCAAATAATAGCGCCTGTGATGCAATAGAAAATATATCTGTAATATTGCATACTTCCGGCTCCAGCCACAAATGGAGCAATGGTGCGAACGATAGGAACAAAGCGCGCCATAATAACTGCTTTTCCTCCGTTTTTTTCAAAGAAAGTTTCGGTTTGTGTGATGTACTCTTTTTTTAGAAATAGAATTTTCTTTTTCTCTTTAATTAATTCGCCGAATTTATGTCCAACAAAATAATTTAGATTATCGCCAAGTAAAGCTGCCACAATCAGCAACGGAATTATAATTGCCATGCTTAATTGTCCTGTAGTTGCTGCAATAACTCCAATAGCAAATAGCATGGAATCACCAGGTAATAAAGGCATGATAACAAATCCGGTTTCTACGAAAACAACTAGGAATAAAATGAAATAAATCAGGTTGTCATATTGTTGAATTAATTCTTGAATTACAGTTAAAGGGTCTTTTAAAAATTCTAATAAAAAGTGTACTATTTCCATTAATTGGGGACTATTTTTTAAACTTTGATATCGTATTCTGAACTTCTGTTCTTTCCCAAACTACTGGGAATAACTCTTGAAACAAAGATAAGTGTTTTGGTTCTAATTTCATTCCATTGATTAGATGAAGATTTCCTTTTGTAACATCGTCCATAAGAAAATACAATCCAGCCAAACGGTATTCGATTTCATATTCATCTGGTAAAACACTACTTGCTTCTAAAAGAATTTCGATAGCGGTATCAAACTCGCCTAAATATTGTAAAACATCCGTCCAAAGCGTGAAAGTATCTAGATTGATATCGCCACATTCAAATGCTTTTCGGTAACCATATTCTGCTTCTTCAAAGAAATGTAAGGCGCTATTTACCGCAGCAAAACGTTTCCAATATAACGAATTGTCACCATCAATTCCAATCGCTTTGTTAACATAGTATAAGGCTTTTTGGAAGTTTTTTTGTCGAATATAAAAATCAGTAATCGCAATCCAACCTTTGTCTAACAACGGATCTTCGTGAACTGTTTTTAGGTAATAATTTAATGCGAATTCGGTGTTTCCTAAACGTTCGTAACATTTTGCTACACGAAGTAATACAAATGAAGAAGGATCGTCTAACTCTAATGCAACGTTATAGCAATCAATTGCTTCTTGATATTTTTTTAGCTTTTCATACGATTTTGCTTTCTCCATGTACGCTCCTAAGAAGGTTTCGTCAATTAAAGTTGCATAATCGAAAGCCCAAACTGCTTTTTCGTAGTTTTTCAACGCATAATATTGGCGACCTAACTGATGCCAAGCCACTTCACTATACGGATTTTTATCAATGAATTTGTTTAGATAAACAATGGCATCTTCATTCTGATCTAAGAAATCAAAACAATAGACCACGTTGTAAAGTGCTGAGTAATCTTCAGTATCTTCATCTAAACATTTGATGAAATTTTCTTTAGCCATTTCTAAATTATCCATGAACAGATATTCCATTCCAATCATAGAATAAACGTCAGCATAATCATCAGTATATTTCAAAGCGATTTTCAGAAAAGAAATAGCCTTTTCATGTTCGTCTCTTTTTGAGTAAATATTGGCTTTTTGAATGTAGATTTCTTCGTTAGTTGGTTCAATAGCGTACAACTCGTTTAGTAACTTTTCAGCAATTTCGAGTTTGTCTTCATAAACCAACATTTCTACCTGAACTAATTTTAATCCAGTAGATTTTGGATGTTGTTCTAAACCTAATTTAAGCGCTCTTTTAGCCAAATTCAATCGGCCAGTATCCATATAATGAAGAATAATATCTTCAAATTCTTCTGAATCAAAGAAAAAAACTTTGTTGGTTTTTAACATCGATTCAAATTTAGATAAGGACAAGCTGTTTTCTTCTTCTTCGTGACTCAAATTCATAGCGCTTCGTTTTATGATTTTATCCTTATTAAAATTAAGGAATAATATTGGGGTAGTGGTTTTAGGGGCGAATTGTTTTAAACAATTTAATTAACAATTTTAAGTTTAAAATTGATTTTAGATTAAAAAAGTTCTAATTCCTATTTCCAACTTCCTACTTCATTTCTTTTTCTATCTCATTTAATACCTCAATAATAATGCCACAACCTTTTGTAATTTCTTCATTACTAATGGTTAATGGCGGTGTAATTCGAACAGCGCAACCTTCAAAAAGGAGCCAAAATAAAATAACACCTCTTTTATGACAGCGTAAAATTACTTCATTCGTAATTTCAGGAGAATCGGTCATTGCTGCTAGCATAAGTCCTCGACCTCGAATTTCCTTGATTAGTGGATGCACTAAAAGCTTCTTGAAAAGTTGTTCTTTTTCTAAAGCTTCTTGCATTAAATTGGTTTCTGTTATTTCTTGTAATGTTGCCAAACTCGCTGCCGCTATGACAGGATGTCCGCCAAAAGTGGTAATATGACCTAATTTTGGATCATGACTTAGTAAATCCATCATTTTGGCTGAAGCGGTGAAAGCTCCTACAGGCATTCCGCCACCCATTCCTTTTCCCATAACCACCACATCAGGAATAACATCGTAGTTTTGAAATCCGAAAAGTTTTCCGGTGCGACCAAATCCGGGTTGGATTTCGTCTAGTATCATGATAGCACCCACTTCATCACAACGTTGGCGTACTTTTTTAAGAAAATCGTTTTGAGGTTCAATAAAACCTGCACCACCTTGAATCGTTTCTAATAAAACTCCAGCTGTTTTGGTGGTGATTTTTTCTAAATCCGCTTCATTATTAAACGTAATGAAATCCACATCAGGAATTAAAGGACGAAATATTTGCTTGCGTTCTTCGAATCCCATTACACTCATGCTTCCCATAGTGTTACCATGATACGCATTGTGACACGAAATCAACTGACTTCTTCCTGTTACACGACGAGCTAATTTTAAAGCACCTTCAATAGCTTCCGTTCCTGAGTTTACCAAATACGTTTTCGTAAGTGGATAGGGAAGATTTTCGGCCAATAATTTACATAATTCCGTTGCTGGATGTTGGGCATATTCGCCATACACCATAACGTGAGAATAGGTGTCTAATTGTTTTTTGATGGCATCATTCACGCGTTGTGGTTGATGCCCTAAGGTGTTTGCTGAAACTCCGGCAACCATATCCAAATAGGCATTGCCATCAGTATCGTAAATATAAGAACCCTTAGCGTGGGAAATTTCTATGGCTAATGGGTGAGGTGAGGTTTGTGCTTGGTATTTAAAAAAATCTTCAATCATTTTATTGTAGAATCGTTAATGTGTTAAATTGTTTAACTGAAAATGAGTTAACTTCTTTAACCATTTAATTGATTATTTTTTTGGGGTTGTTTTTTTCTTTACTTCGGTTTTTTTCTCAGTTTTCTTTTCTTCGGCTTTTTTATTGTCGTCGTATTCCAATGTTTCTTTTTGGATTTCCATTGGTTTTTCAGCAGCAATAGCTTTCTTTTTAGCTTCGACTTGAATTTTATCGTCTAAAGCAATTTCTTCTGCTGGGAAAATATCGTCTTTACTTAAAATCCTTTCATCGCCGCGCCACAAGAAACCTCTAAGTTTTCGAGCGTTTTCAGGGAAATCGGCTTCTGGATAAATGTGACTATCTGTTTTAGTGAAGAAAGTTATCGCATCGATTTTATTTTCCTCTAATTCCAAGTTAATCTTACTACAAACAGTTTTGTTGATTCCTATAAACTCATTGGCATCGTTGTACATGTAATAAATGACTTCGGCATTCTTAACAACATCGACTTCTTTAAGTTTGCTATCCACAAATTTTCCATACAAATTTTGTCCTTTTATTTGGTTGTAACCATTTTTGCTGAGACTGTCTTTTTGTATTATAAAGGCGTTATTAAGTACTTTTAATGAATCTAATTTCTGTGTTTTGTTGTTTCCGATAAGATGCATGATGTCGCCTGTCATTTGGTTTTCGTTGTTCCAAAGAATAGGTTTTCCAATCATTTTAGTCAATTGTGTTTTATTGTTAGAATGAAGTGAATCGCATTTTCCACTCATATCACTTTTGTAAAAACGAACATTGTTAAAAGCACGAATCACGCGATCTTCTTGCGGTCCGGATACAATAATTTTTTTTCCGTGCATATACAAAGTATCTTTTTCTACCAATGTTTTTACTAAAGCTCTTTTGGTTAAAATCATAGAGTCTTTTTTGGTAGCAGCATTGCGGTACAATTCGGCATAATGACCTGTAGCAATTACCTTGTTGATGGTGTCGGTTATTTTTACATTGTTGATTCCTCTTGAATAGTTTTTCTTTCGGTCGTAATACAAATCATCGCCTTCAATAATTTTATTATCGAGCGTAATTTTGGAGTTTTTGGAAAGTTTACCAATGTCGTTTGTGGTATCGTAAAATCCGTTTTCGGTATAGATTACGTTTTCTTTACTAGTGATAGTTGATGGTCCAAAAACATAAGCATGTCCTGAATTTTCGTAATAATCTAAATTGTTAGTTTTGATTGTACTTTCTGGATTGGTAACCGTTACTGCTGTTGTAAATTTGTATTTCTTTTGGTCTACATAATAGCGACCTGATTTACTTCTCAACGTGTTTTCTTTGTTACGAATGGTACCGTAGGTGTTGTAAAACGCTTGTTGGTTTTTCTTATCGAAATAAACGGTATCTGTTGTAAGAGTAGATTCTGGCGAACGCAAAACTACATCTCCAGTGGCAAAAGCAAATTCTTTATCACCATTATATTCCGCATAACGGCTGTTCATGGTAATCGTGTCACCTTGATTCATTTGAACGTTTCCGAAAGCTTTTACATAATTTTCATCTTTAAAATGATAGGCTTTGTTGCATACCATTCTTACTCCGTTGTGGATAATACGAACATTTCCAGTGAATACGATAGCACCCGGAATTTCGGTCTGATTCATATCTACGAAATCGGAGTTTTCAATGATGATTTTTTTCTTTTCTTGTGCTGTCGAAAAAGTTATCGTTAGCAATAAAAAGGCGATATATAAAAATGTGTTTTTCAAGTTGAATTTATTTTGAGCCAAATTTAAGTAAAAACTCGAAAAGCCATTGATAATTAAGAATATTTTATCATTTAAGAGCATAAAAAAACGCTTTCAATTGAAAGCGTTTTTATTGATTATTTCATTATCGTTTGTTTTCTGTCTGGACCAACTGAGATTACTTTGATTGGCACTTCGACTTCTTTTTCAATGAATTCGATGTATGTTTTTAATTCTTGTGGTAATTCATCATACGTTGTCATTCCTGTTAAATCGGCTTTCCAACCTTTCATTTCGGTGAAAATTGGAGTAACATTTTCAGGTTCGATATTGTATGGTAAATGTTGAATTTTTTGTCCTTTATAGTTGTAACCTGTACAAACTTGTAACGTATCAAATCCAGAAAGTACGTCGCCTTTCATCATGTATAATTGCGTTACACCATTAACTTGAACAGCATATTTTAAAGCCACTAAATCCAACCAACCACAACGACGCGCGCGTCCAGTAACGGAACCAAATTCGTTTCCTACTTTGGCCATAGTTTGTCCAGCTTCTTCAAAATCTTCTGTTGGGAAAGGTCCGCTACCTACACGAGTTGTATATGCTTTGAAAATTCCGAAAACGTCTTTTACTTTGTTAGGTGCAATTCCTAAACCTGTACAAGCTCCAGCTGCTGTTGTGTTAGAAGAAGTTACATAAGGATACGTTCCAAAGTCAACATCTAATAAAGAACCTTGAGCTCCTTCTGCTAATATTGATTTACCTTCTTTTAAGGCTTTGTTTAAGTATTCTTCGCTATCAATGAAAGTTAATTTTTTCAAGTCTTCTACTGCTGCAAAAAACTCATCTTCCATTTCTTTTAAGTTATATTGTAATTCTACATCGTAGAAAGCAATCATAGCTTCGTGCTTGTCAGCTAAAGTTCTGTATCTTTCTTTAAAATCTTCTAATTCGATATCACCAACTCTAAGTCCATTTCTACCTGTTTTGTCCATGTATGTTGGACCTATACCTTTTAAAGTAGAACCAATTTTTGCTTTTCCTTTTGATGCTTCAGAAGCAGCGTCAAGTAAACGATGTGTTGGTAAAATTAAGTGTGCTTTTCTAGAAATGAATAATTTAGCAGTTACATCCATGTTGAATTTAGCCAAACCTTCAATTTCTTTTTGGAAAACTACTGGGTCGATTACCACTCCATTTCCAATGATATTGATTGCATTTTTATGGAAAATTCCAGAAGGAATAGTTCTTAAAACGTGTTTGATTCCGTCGAATTCTAAAGTATGTCCAGCATTTGGACCTCCCTGAAATCTTGCGATAATATCATATTTTGAGGTAAGAACGTCAACGATTTTTCCTTTTCCTTCGTCGCCCCATTGTAATCCAAGTAGTAAATCTACAGTCATTGTGTTGTTGTTTATTATTTGTAGTTAGTTGTTATTGTTGTTTTTTTGTTCCATAGAAATAAAGCGAGTGGTTTGTGATATCAATTCCAAACATTTCTTCCATGGTTTGTTTTATTTGCTGAATTCTTGGGTCACAAAATTCGATTACCTCACCAGAATCGGTTAAAATAATGTGATCGTGTTGTTTGTCGAAATACGATTTTTCGTAATGTGCTTGGTTTTGTCCAAACTGATGACGACGTACCAAACCACATTCTAATAAAAGTTCGATTGTATTGTAAAGTGTAGCTCTACTTACGCGGTAGTTTTTATTTTTCATTTTGATATACAAAGATTCGATATCAAAATGTTCGGCAGTATTGTAAATTTCCTGAAGAATAGCGTAGCGTTCTGGTGTTTTGCGGTGTGCTTTTTCTTCTAAAAATTTAGTAAAAACGTTCTTTACAATTTCTTGATTTTTGTTTTCCATCGTATTGATAAATCAAATATCGGCAAAGATAGTGTTATTTTTGCTTTGAATAAAATCCTAAATTTAATTAGAAAATTTAGTTATTAACTTTTGTTAATTATTATAAACCCTTGTCACTTTATCAATTCCATCTACTTTTTTGATGTTTTCGATTAGCTTTTTTAGGATTGTATTGTTTTGAACTACTACAGCCACTTGTCCGTTGAAAATTCCAGCTTCACTACTTAAGGAAATACTTTGAATATTTACGTTCATTTGACTTGAAATTACTTTGGTTAAATCGTTTGTAAGTCCTAAAATATCCATTCCAGTAATTTTTAAAATCGCTTTGAATTCTTCTTGTGAAGAGTCAATCCATTTTGCTGGAATAATACGATATGCATAATTGGATTGCATACTGATTGCATTCGGACAGTCTTTTCGATGCACTTTTATTCCTTCGTTGATAGTAACAAATCCAAATACTTCATCTCCTGGTATTGGATTACAACAAGTAGAAAGTTTATAATCTAATTTATCTTGTTCGGAACCGAAAACTAGTAAGTCATATTTTTTACTAATTTCATTTTTATTAATTTGTTCGGGTTGACTTGAAGGCGAACGCTTGATAGTTTTCTTAAAGAAATTAACCAAGGTATTGCTTTTTTGAGCTGCGTATTCTTTTAATTGTTGGTTTTCAATAGCTCCAATTCCCGCTCTGTAATATAAATCTAAACTAGTCTGTAACTTAAAGAAGTTAACTAATTCGTTAGTTGTATTCTCGTTTAAAGTGATTTTTAAGTGGCGTAGTTTTCTTGTAAGGATTTCTTTTCCGTCTTCGGCAATCTTTTTGGTGTTTTCGTTTAAAACGTTTTTAATTTTATTTTTTGCTCTAGAAGTAGTAACAAAATCTAACCATTGTGAAGTTGGTTTTTGATTTGCCGAAGTAATAATTTCTACCTGATCACCACTATTTAAAACATGGTTTAATGGAACTAATTTTCCGTTCACTCTTGTTCCTCTGGTTTTTACCCCAATTTCAGAGTGAATACTGAAAGCAAAATCTAACGAAGTAGCTCCTTTTGGTAACGATTTGATTTCGCCTTTTGGAGTGAACACATAGATTTCTTTAGCATACAAATTCAGTTTAAAATCTTCAACAAAATCAACGGCATTCGTAGAGGAATTTTCTAAAGCTTCTTTCAATTGGTTTAACCAAATTTCCAAACCGTGTTCCTCTGTAGCTCCATTCTTGTATTTGTAATGGGCAGCGTATCCTTTTTCCGCAATTTCGTCCATGCGTTCGCTTCGCACCTGAATTTCTACCCAACGTCCTTTTGGTCCCATTACGGTAATATGAAGTGCTTCATAACCAGATGATTTTGGTGAAGAAATCCAATCACGTAAACGACTTGGAGAAGGACGATAATGATCGGTTACGACTGAATATATCTTCCAAGCAATGAACTTTTCGTCATGCTGGTTAGCTTTATAAATAATTCGTAAGGCAAATTTGTCGTAAACTTCATCAAAAGTAACGCCTTGCGCCTTCATTTTTCTTCGAATCGAATAAATTGATTTTGGTCGTCCTTTGATGACAAATTCAATTCCTTCGTCTTGTAATGATTTGCTTAAAACATCCGAAATAGTTTTGATATATTCGTCTTGTTCTTCCTTGGTTTCCTTAATTTTACTTACAATATCGTTGTAAACTTCGGGTTCTGTATATTTTAAACCTAAATCTTCTAACTTGGTTTTGATGTTGTATAATCCTAAACGATGAGCTAGAGGCGCATAAATGTACAATGTTTCAGAAGCAATTTTGGCTTGTTTGTAATCCACCATGCTTTCCATAGTTTGCATGTTGTGCAAACGATCAGCAATTTTGATAAGAATTACCCTAACATCATCATTCAGTGTTAATAACATTTTACGAAAATTTTCTGCTTGAACAGAAATTTCTTGATCGGTTTTAACTTTGGCAATTTTGGTTAAGCCTTCAACCAATTGCGCGATTTTAGGATTGAACATTTTTTCAATATCCTGAACTGTAATGTCAGTATCTTCAACGACATCGTGCATTAAAGCTGCAGCAATTGAAGTCGCTCCCAAACCAATATCTCTAGCTACAATTTTAGCTACAGCAATAGGATGGAAAATATAAGCTTCACCTGATTTTCTGCGTTGGTCTTTATGAGCATCAACAGCTACATCAAATGCTTTACGGATGATTTTTTTGTCTTCATCAGTAAGGGTTTGATAACTGATGCGAAGTAATTCTTTATATTCTTGCGCAATGGCTTTGTTTTCGGCTTCTAATTCTAACTCTGTCATACATTTTCTTTAACCAATTAAAAGTAAGCTAATTTTTCTAATTGTGCAAATCTAGAAAATAGAAAAAAGAGAAAAGAAGAAAGTCTAAAATCCGCGTTGTCTTTTAGCTTCAAATAGTAAAATAGCTGCTGCAACCGAAACATTCATTGAATCGATTTCGCCTTGCATTGGAATGATGATGTTTTTTGTGCTTTCAGTTCGCCATTTTTCGGACAAACCTGTAGCTTCTGTTCCTACAACTAATGCAGTTGGAGTGATGTAGTTTTGGGTATGATATTCCGTTGAATCTTGTAAAGTAGCGGAATAAATATTGATATTATTTGCTTTTAAATACGCAATTACTTCTTCCGTAGTTCCAACAGCAATTTGTCGGGTAAACAAACAACCAACGCTAGAACGAACGATATTTGGGTTATATAAATCGCTTTTAGGATTGGCGATAATTACAGCATCAATGTTTGCGGCATCAGCTGTTCTTAAAATGGCACCAACGTTTCCTGGTTTTTCTAAAGATTCCCCAACTAAAATTAACGGATTTTTAGAAAGTTTTAAACCGGATAAGGCTAAGGATTTGGTTTTCGCAATAGCTAAAATACCTTCAGTAGTATCTCGATAGGCTAACTTTTGATAGACTTCTTTTGAAATTTCTATTACGTTTAACGGTTTAGTTGTTAAATCGTTTAGTTGTTTTTCCGAAATGATTTCGGGTAAAAACAAAATAGTTTCTAATTCATAACCGCCTTTTAATGCCAATTCAATTTCGCGTTTTCCTTCAATTAAAAAAGTGCCCGTTTGTTTACGAACTTTTGCTTTTTCTTGCAATTGAACTAACGATTTGATAAACGGATTTTGAACCGAGGTGATTTGTTTCATATTTTAAGACGCAAGTTTAGCCACTAAGGCACTAAGGCGCAAAGTTTTTACAAAGATATTGTTTTGTTACATATTTTCAACTAATAAAAAAAGCCACAAAGTTTTAAATTCTTTGTGGCTTTGAGTCTTTGTGGCTAAAAATTATTTTTTTTGTTGTTCGAATTTTCCTTTGTAACGTTGGTATAATTCCGTGTGGTGACTTTCCAAACTGATTTGTCTTCCATCGATAAAAGCGAATGAAATTACATTGGTTTTCATATCCAAAGCATCGCCTTCAGAAATAAATAAAGTCGCGCTTTTACCAGATTCTAACGTTCCATATTGGTTGTCAATTCCTAAAATTTTAGCTGAATTTCCTGTGATTAATTGCAATGCTTGTTCTTTTGAAAGTCCCCAAGCGGCACAAGTTCCTGCGTAGAAAGGAAGGTTTCTAGTTTGCATACGCTCCATATCGCCTGCATTTTGTAAACCAACCAAAACTCCTGCATCAACTAATAATTTAGCATTTTTGTATGGTAAATTTACATCTTCATCTTCTAATAAAGGCAAACTGTGTACACGATTTAATAAAACAGAAACGTTATTTCCTTTTAATAATGCACCTACTTTAAAAGCATAATAACCACCAACAATTGTCATGTTTTTGATGTTGTTTTTCTTTTTGAATAAAACCGCATCGATGATCTCTTTTTCACCATTTGCATTTACATACAAGGTTTTTTCACCTGATTGTAATCCTTTCATAGCTTCATAAGGAATATCTTTTTTATCATTTTTACTACCTAAGTAGGCAAAAGCATTGTCAAAATAATCTTGAATTGCTTTCACTTGGGGATCGTAGTTTTTGTTCATTTCAATTCCACCTGGTTCTGCCCACCAACCCGCTCTTGAATAGCTTCTTGGCCAGTTTAAGTGAATTCCGTCATCCGTTTTAATCGAAGCATCTTCCCAGTTCCAAGCATCTAATTGAACAATTGATGAAGTTCCTGGAATTCTGCCACCTCTTGGTGTAATTTGAGCTAATAAAACGCCATTTGGACGAGTAGTTTCAACTAATTTAGATTCTGCATTATAAGCAATAATACTTCTCACGTGTGGATTGAATTCTCCAATTTCACTTTCGTCATCCGAAGCTCTTACCGCATCAATTTCAACTAAACCTAATGTTGAATTTGGTGCAATGAATCCTGGATAAACATGTTTTCCAGAAGCATCAATCATAATGTCATGTTTGGCTGGTTTCATTACTGTTGCATCGCCAATGGTTGCGATTTTTCCATCCATAATTGAAATCAAGCTGTTTTCAATTACTTTTCCATTTCCTAAATGCGCTTTAGCACCTAAGATTAAAATCGATTTGCTTTGTTTTGGCGCTGGCGTTTGTTGGGCAAACCCAAACAAAGAAATAAATAAAAGAACTATATATTTTTTCATGATTAGTTGTATTTATAGTGAGACTCTTTGCAATATTCTCCTAAAGTATCACAGTGGTAATGACCGTTTTCTTTTTTCTTAGGTAATTGCGTTTTCATTCCTTTGTTTTTAGCGTCTAACATGAAATTGATTAACTCAGCACGTTCTTTTTGAATCAATGCTAAAGTCTCTTTTTCTTTTTCTAAGTCGTAGAAAATGATTCCGTCTACTAACGTTTTTTCTGCTCTAGTGTAAATAGATAATGGACTATCTGACCAAAGTACGACATCGGCATCTTTACCTACTTTGATACTTCCTACTTTATTATCTACTTGAAGAATTTTTGCTGGATTTAAGGTTACGAAATTCCAAGCTTCTTCTTCCGTTACATTTCCGTATTTAACTGTTTTAGCAGCTTCTTGATTTAAACGTCTTGACATTTCAGCATCATCCGAGTTAATCGAAACTTTTACACCCTCATTCATCATAATCGCTGCATTGTATGGAATAGCATCATTAACTTCATATTTGTAAGCCCACCAATCGGCAAATGTTGAACCTGCAACACCATGAGCCGACATTTTATCAGCTAATTTGTAGCCTTCTAAAATGTGTGTGAACGTTTGAATTTTGAAACCATAACGCTCTGCTAATTTCATCAACATGTTGATTTCTGATTGTACATAAGAGTGACAAGTGATGAAACGTTTTTTAGCTAAAATTTCGCCTAAAACTTCCATCTCGATATCAAATCTTGGCATTTTTTTATTTTTACCTGATTTGTAAGTATCCCATTCATTTTTGTATTCGATAGCTCTTGTGAAATAATCTTCATAGACTTGTTCCACACCCATACGCGATTGCGGGAAACGGTTTCTCGAGAAATCTCCCCAATTCGATTGTTTTACGTTTTCACCCAAAGCAAATTTGATATATTTTGGAGCATCTTTTACTAGCATTTCATCAGGAGAATATCCCCATTTTAATTTGATGAATGCCGCACGACCACCAATTGGATTTGCAGAACCATGCAACAAGTTAGCCGAAGTAACGCCTCCCGCTAAATTTCTGTAAATATTGATATCATCTGAATTTACAACATCTTCAATCGTAACTTCTGCTGATGAATTTTGTCCACCTTCGTTAACTCCATTTGAAATAGCAATGTGTGAATGTTCGTCAATGATTCCAGCCGTTAAGTGTTTGCCCGTTCCGTCAACTACTTTTGCTCCAGTTGATGGTAAGTTTTTACCAATTTTTACAATTTTACCGTTCTGAATTAAAACATCGGTTTCTTTTATAATTCCGTCTTTTTCACCTGTCCAAACCGTTGTGTTTTTGAATAAAATAGTTTCTTGTTTTGGTTTTTCAGTCGTTCCAAACGAAATATTTGGATACGTTACAGCATACATTGAAGGCACTTTTGGTTCGTCTTTTTTGTCGTCTTTCTTTTTATCTTCTTTAACTTCAGTTGTTCTTTTTGTAGCTGTCCATGAAGTTTCGTTTCCATTTTCTAAAACGGCTTTTCCTTGCATCATGTCTTTAGCGAAAGTTCCTGAAAGTCTAACGAAATTTGCTTTTGTAGTATCTTGATTTTTGATAACCAAATTCACCCAAGGATCATTAAATTGAATTTTTGTTCCAAAGTTGATACTGTCTTTAACCGCTTTTGCTTCGAATTTTGAAGTTTCGCCTTCAATTTTTAATTCAAATTTATGGTTGTCGAAAACTAAATCGTAAGTCCCTCTAATATCGGTTGGGTTAATTTTATCAATGATGTTTCGATTTCCTTGCACCCAGTTTTCTAAGATGTTGCTTTTGTCTTCAAAAATATCACCTGAAACGATGATGAAGTTCGCTAATTTTCCTTTTGAAATAGAACCTACTTTATCAAATTGATTAACCAATTTAGCAGGATTTTCTGTTAAGGCTAATAACGCTTTGTCTTTTGGTAAACCATATAAAACGGCTTTTCTTAAGTTTGATAAGAACGATTTTGTTTCTTTTAAATCAGCTGTTGAAAGTACAAAAGGTACGTTATTCTCAGCCAAAATTTTCAAGTTGAATGGTGCTTGGTTCCAAAATTTCATATCGCTCAAGCTTACTTGTTGCGCTAAATAGGGGTCAGAAACATCATAAGCATCTGGAAAATTCAATGGAATAATAAAAGTAGCTCCTGACTTTTTGATTTCGTCAATGCGCTCAAATTCGTTTCCGCCTCCTTTTATTAGGTATTTTATTCCGAATTCATCTCCTAATTTGTCTGCTCTTAATGCATTTAATTTATCTCCAGCATTAAAGATTTGCAATAAAGATTTGTTCGCATTGAAAGCTTCTAAAGATAAATCTTTATTGGTTGCATTTCCTTGAGCATACCATTTTGCATCATGGAATACTTGGCGAATTAAAGCCATACTTCCCATCATAGAAGAAGGATAACTTTGCTTTGTAAATTTACTTCTGCTGAATGTAAAATGTTGTGATACTTTATCTTTTATCATTCTATCGGCGTTTGTGCCGAAGTCGTTTAAGGTCCAAAGTAAACCGGTTCCAGCAATAACACCATCGTTGTGGTGACTTAAAACAGTTCCAAAACCAACTTCTCTTAGACTTCCGGCTGCTTTTGAATCGTAGCTTAGGTTTTCATACGCATTGTATTCTGGTTTGATGTGGTCGTTCCAATAATACCCTTCACGATTGGTATCGTATTGTGGTGTGAAGTTACCACTAGGTCTTGGAGTAGGCTTGTTAATTCCGAATTCACTGTACAATTCGATGAATGAAGGATAAATTGTTTTTCCTGTAGCATCAATTATGTTGGTTCCTTTTGGAATTACAACATTGGTTCCTACTTCTACAATTTTGTTTTCTTTGATTAACAGCGTTGCTTTTTCAATTTTTTGCGTTGCTGATACATAAATAGTGGCGTTTGTAATTGCTGTAAAGTTTTTAAAACTTTGTTTTACGCCATCATTTTTTGGAAAATATTCTTGTGCATTCGTTGATAAGGAAAGCAAGAATACTAACAATAACGATAAGTATCTCATGTTTTTTGGTTTAGTAAAGGTTAAAGATAAAAAATATCTTTATTATTTGAACTTTGTAAGTGTATTTTGATGTTTTTTAACGTTTGTTCCTGTTACTTATGAAATAAGTAATTGTGGTAAAACTTGCAAAAATTAATGTTTTGATTGTCCAATCAGCAATTATCCAACCAAAAGAGGATTGATACATTGTCCAAGAGCTAGGCAAGTAATCGCGATGTAATGAAGTTACAATGATTACGAACTTTTCGAAGTTAAACAGAAATATAAAACCGATAAGAAATCTAATAATAGAACTTTTTTTAACAAATTTTAGAAGAAATAATAAACAAGCCGTAATGTAGGTTAGTTGCTGGGTATAAACAGCAAATCCATAAGGGCCATTCAATCGATTAAAGATACTTTTGCTGTTTTCTGAATTTCGATTAGCAAAAATATAAATCCAATCAAAAGTCCAATTAGCCAAATAAATCATACCACAAATTATTAATGTAATAGTGGCTGCTTGGTCAATTTCTTCAAACTTAATTTTATTATGGAAAAATTTATTTTTTCTGAAGATTAGAAAGAATAAATTATAAATTCCGAAACCAAAAAAGCAATATTGCATTAAATTGTAAAGACTCATAATTTATAGAATTCCTCTGGCTTTGATTTCAAGATATTTATTTATAGTATCTAATGTTAAGTTTTCGGGTTGGGTTAAAACCGAATAAATTCCGTATTTTCTTAGTTCGTTTACTATTAATCGTTTTTCGAAAGCAAATTTTTCAGCAATTACCTTGTCGTAAATTTCTTGAACATTATCTGCTTTTTTGTGTATCAGTTCGTTTAACTCTGTATTGTTAAAAAAGACAACAACCAACAAATGGTTTTTTGCAATTCCTTT
This sequence comes from Flavobacterium sasangense DSM 21067, assembly GCF_000686885.1. Taxonomy (GTDB): domain Bacteria; phylum Bacteroidota; class Bacteroidia; order Flavobacteriales; family Flavobacteriaceae; genus Flavobacterium; species Flavobacterium sasangense. The sequence continues at coordinate 213,976 of NZ_JMLU01000002.1, forward strand.
AAGGTAGGGTAGTTGTCGGTGTAAGCCATCTAAAGTTTCAAAATTAGTGTACAAAATAATTAAACTTCTTTGGTTGATATGTTTTTTTACATCGACATACAAACGACTAAAATCGCTTTCAAAAAAATCGGTTTTTATGTTGTATAAATTTTCCATGATTTGTTGCATTTGACTTTGTCTTTTTTCTGCAACAACACGATTTTCAACTTTTTTTGAGAAAGCAAAAATGCCGGCTTTATCTTGTTTTTTTATAATTACATTTGATAAAACTAAAGTGGCATTAATAGCATAATCTAAAAGGCTTAAATCATTGAAAGGCATTTTCATTACTCTTCCTTTATCAATTACCATGTAGACATTTTGTGATTTTTCGTCCTGGTATTGATTCACCATTAATTGATTTTTTTTCGCAGTAGCTTTCCAATTAATAGTTCTTAAATCATCGCCTTGTACATATTCTTTAATCTGTTCAAATTCCATGGTATGACCAATTCTCCTAATTTTCTTTAATCCATATTGGAATAAATTATTAGAGAATGCCATTAAATCGTATTTTCTTAATTGCATATACGATGGATAAGTAGGAACCATTTGATTGTTGTCGTAAGTAAATCTTCTACTTACTAATCGAAGGGGAGATGTAACGTAAATATTAAGATTCCCAAAAAAATATTCACCGCGTTCTGTTGGTCTTAAAAAGTAGCGATAATCATCTTTAGTTTTTGCTTTTATTTTTCTTTTGACTTCAAAATTTCGCTGTTGAAATTGGAACGGAATTTCGTCTATAATTTTTAAACGAACAGGAAATGTAAACTGATTGTTTAATGCAATATAAATTTCATTTTCATCACCATTTGACAGTTTTTCAGACATATTTCTGATACCAATTACTTTTTTATTTGTTCCAAATAGCAATAAGATATCAATTAATACAAATAGTATTAAAACATATAAAACATACCAAACAGCATGATATAATGAGGGGAAAAAATAGGCTACTGTGAATAGCAAAATGATTCCCATCAGGCAATAAAAAAGGAAATTATTGAGATAAAGCTGTTTGAAAATGCGTTTCATTTATTTTTTTAAAATTTTGTTATTCATGCTAAAACGAGTTCAGCATGACAAACGTTCTTTAATTTTTTCAGAAAAATTATCTTGGAATTTCTACTGAATCTACAATTTGTTTGATTATTTCTGTACTGGTGATTCCTTCCATTTCGCGTTCTGGAGTTACCACAACTCTGTGTTGTAAAACCGGAATTGCTGCGTCTTTAATATCATCTGGTGTAACAAAATCTCTTCCGCGTAAAGCGGCAAAACCTTTGGCAGCATTTAAAATAGCTATCGATGCTCTTGGTGAAGCGCCTAAATATAAAAATGCATTTTCGCGCGTGTTTAAAACAATTTTGGCTATGTATTCAATTAAGTTTTGTTCGATAAGAATTTGTTTTACTAGTTCTTGGAATTCGATTATATGACTTTGTGAAATAATGGTGGCAATAGCACTCATTTTATCACGACTTTGTAAATCATTTTCTTTTTGAAGAATGTGAATTTCTTCTGCTAAATTTGGATAATCAATATTAATTTTAAACAAGAAACGGTCTAATTGCGCTTCTGGTAAGCGATACGTTCCTTCTTGTTCAATTGGATTTTGTGTTGCAATAACCAAAAATGGTCTATCTAAAACATAAGTAGTTCCATCAGCGGTAATTTGACGTTCTTCCATAACTTCAAAAAGTGCTGCTTGGGTTTTAGCTGGAGCACGATTGATTTCGTCAATAAGTACAAAATTTGAAAAAATTGGTCCTTTTTTAAATTCAAATGTAGACTTAGATAAATCAAATACAGATGTTCCAATAATATCAGAAGGCATTAAATCGGGAGTAAACTGAATTCGGCTAAAGTCTAACGATAATGTTTTTGCTAAAAGTTTGGCACTGATAGTTTTTGCAACTCCAGGAACTCCTTCAAGTAAAACATGTCCATTTGATAAAACCGCTACTAAAAGTTGGTCAATCATTTTGTTTTGACCTACGATTACTTTTGCAATTTCAGCTTTTACTTTTTGAACATTATCTTGTAACGGTTGTAAGTTTAAACGAGACTCAAAGTTTAGATTTTCGTTTTCTTGATTATTGATTTCAAAATTATTTTCCATTATAAATTCAGTTTTTCTAAAAGTTCGTTAAACGTTATTAATTCTTTTTCTGTTGTATTAGATTGATTTCTGAGTTTTTTTATAAAGAATACTACATCTTCAATATCTTTTTTACTTTTTCCTGTTTTTTGATTCAGTCTGTTTACAAAAGTATCATCTAAATTGTAGGTGTCTATATAATACTCATTTCTAATTTTTTCAAGAAAGAATATAATCTTCTTTTCTGCTATATTTTGATGATTTCTTTCTTGATAATATAGATTTCCAATTGTTTTGGTAAAATCTACAGTTGTGTTTTTTAGTTTTTCTTTAATTGGTATAATTCGTTGTCTTCTTTTTGCATTGAAAACAATAAAAATCATTAAGGTTATCCAAGCTAAAAACCAAGCCCATTTTAAAGCGGGTTGACTTAATAAATATCGCATTGGCGAACTTGACAATTCTTCATTATCATATTGTTTTACTTTCCAATAAATGGGATTTTGCGATGGAATGTAGCCTAAAACATCTTCTGTGTATTTTATGTTTTTGTTTAACATATAATAATTGGTAAATGCTACAGGTTGTAAATGCAAATAGAAATTTCCGTTTTTGTATGGAACTCTAATGAAATTGGCAAATTTTTCTCCTTTAGAATTGATTTGTGTTCCTAAAACTTCTGTTTTGCTACTATCGATTTTAGAGAAATAGGCATTGTTGATTCCTTTGTTAAAATAGAAGTTATCAAGTTTTGCATTTCTTTCTAATTTGAATTTTAGCGAATCGGAGAAGTCGTTATTGTATGCAATTTCAAAACCAAGCGAATCTGCAAATTTTTCTGAAAAATTAGTATTACTGTAAAAAACAGTATTTCCATGACTAGTGAAATAGAAAAGTTCATTTTCAGAATATTCATCAATATTAGTTTGATGTTCAATTAGTAAGATTGTTCCTCTTATGTTGTATGTTGATTTTTCAACATTGTAATTTTTATCAAAATACTCATAAGGAGACTCGTTGAATTTCTTTACTTTTTGAGGATTAAAAAACGATTTGTGTTCTTCATTAAACACATAAAGACCAAAAGGACTTTTTTCGTTTAGCGAATAACTTTCACTCCAATCAATTGGTTTTTCTTTTGTTGCGTCAGCCCAAATAATGCCAATTAAAATTAGCACTAAAAGAAATATGTATATTTTTAAACTCTTTGGCATATTATTTTTTAGTGATTAATTTTAAAAAGGCTATTTCTGTTTTTTCAAAGTCAGTTTCATTCAAATTAAATTCGCCATACCAGCTATATTCATAAACATAAGATAAAAATTGAAATTCATTTTTTAATTCAAGATTTGAAATTTCATTTAAGTAGTCTCCATTTGTTTTTTCAATATCCCATTCAATTATATTGCGATCAGAAAGTGTTTTTAGAAGCCACAAATAATAATATCGTGTTGCCAAACGATAGTTTTTTTCATTTTTAATTTTTGTAATTAATGTATTGAAATCTAATGAATGGATGTTTTCTTCAGTGGTTTCTGAAACAGTAATTTTATTTGATGATTTGCTAAATATCCAGCCTCCTTCTTTATTAATAATGGTTTTAACTATTAGATAAACAACAAACAGGATAATTAAAATAGCAATTACCTTCATGGCAATTTCTAAGCCACTTAAACTATTTGGACCATTGCCAAAATCGAATAAGTTACTTAAAAAACGACCTACTGCATTCCAAAATCTATCCCATGCATTTGTGTCAACTTTTACGGGTTTTTCAATATAATTAAAATCTGAATCAGAATATTTTGCTTTTAAATTTTCGAATTTTCTTGATTCATGAACAGCAGAATCTATTTGGACTTGTGAAAAACAAACATCCAATTGTAAGAAAAGTATAAAGTAAAAAAATATGAATTTAAGCTTCATCTGTTCCTATTAAATCGATGTTATTATTGATACTAACGTTTTCCATTTCTTCTTTGCAACTGTAAAAAATAACACCTTGGTTTATTAAAACAATATTTTGTAGGGTGTAATTAAATATGATTGAAATTATAACAATAACAAGAAGTAAAATCATAACAAAAGAAATTGCATTATCAGGATTTTGTTGCAATGATTCTGGATTTGAAAAAACAGTTATGATTCCAATAAAATAAGGTATTAATGTAAAAATTCCAAGTGTTATTTGAACAATCATTTGTACAATAAATGTAGAACCAATGATAGGCCAATATTTGCTTTTTAGCATTAAAACTGCTTTTTTAATTGCTTCAAAATAACCGATTTCTTCTGTTATATAGTGAAAATAAGTTAAGGCAATAAAACTTGTTAATGTTGGTAGCAATAAAAAAATCAGTGGAATTCCTATTAAAATAAAAATTGATAAAAAGGTTAGAGCTACAACTATCACTATCAAAGGCAATAATATGATTAATGATAAAAAATAAAATCCTATGATTCTGACTAATTTACTTTTGAAGTATTTAAATAAATTTTCAAAATTTCTTTCCTTTTTTTCTTCAATTAGCTTTAAATAACCAACAGGAAATGAATAGTTGATGATTGATATTAGCATTATAAGAAAAATCATGGCTATTCCAAAACCAATGAATAGTCCAATATTACCATATATTTCATTAGCCAAACTGTTTTGATTTCCATTTCGAAGTCCTTCAAAAGTACCTTTGATGAATATGTTGGAGAAAAAATAAATCACCACTACTAGAAGTAATAGCAATCCTCCATTAATGATAAAATAGTTTTTAAAGTAATTTTTTCCTTCCAACTTAAAAAAGTTAAAAGTATCTCCTACAAGAGCACTAAACTCTCTTTTTTTATAAAGTTGAAACATATTTTTTTACTTTTTTATGAACTATGAAAGGATAAATTAAATAATAAAAACTGATTAATGATAACGTTATCAAAATAATTCCTACACTTAAATAAGTTGGCATTTCCATAGAATATCGTGTTACATAACCTTCTAAAAAACCAGCTGCAAATGTAAAAGGCATGGTACTTAAAAAGATTTTGAAACTATTTTGGAAACCAATTTTGAAAGATTCTAATCGTGAAAAAGTTTTGGGAAATAAAATACTTGCACCTAAAATAAAACCGGCACCTGCTTCAATTACCATAGCAAAAATTTCCATTGATCCATGAATCCAAATTCCTCTAACGCTTTCCCAAAATACGTCTCTTTGGTAAAAAAAATATTGGAATGAGCCTAACATGATACAGTTGTTTAATAAAACATAGAAAGTACCAATGCCTATGAAAATTCCTAAAAAGTAGGAGAGTGCTCCGACTTTTAGATTGTTTAAGGTAATTGCAATGAAGCCTCCCCAGTTGCTGCCAGTTTTATATACGGCGACAGGATTTCCGTCTTCAATGTTTTCTAAAGTCATATTTACATATTGATCGCCTAAAATTAAACGAACAAACGAATCGTCGTTTTTGGCAGAGACTACACCAATAGCAGTTAAAATAGTGAATATTAAAAACGCATACATTACGTATCTTCTATATTCATAAACAAGTAATGGCACTTCGGTTAAAAAGAAATGTTTTATCCGATTGGTTTCTGTTCTTTTGGTTTTATAAATTTTTTGATACGTTTGTGCAGCTAAATGGTTTAGATACACAACTGTTTTACTTTTAGGATAATACGTTTGAGCGTAGGATAAATCATTAACTAAATGTATATACAGATTGGCTAAATCATCTGGATTTTTTTTAGCTTTACCAAAAATTGCTTGTTCAAATTCAAGCCATTTTTCTTTATTTTGCTTTATGAATGCTATTTCTCTCATGAAATGCTAAAATATAAAATATGACACAATTATCAATAAATACTACACAAAATGTAAATATAAATTTTACAGCAGCTTCAGTTGGTGATCGAATTTTCGCACAACTACTTGATTTTCTGGTTATGATAGCTTATGCTGTAGTTGTAGGATTTGTTTTGGATTTAACTGGTTTGGCTGCTGCAATTGAAGGCTTAGATAATTGGTCTAAAATGGCAATTTACTTGTTAATCTATTCTCCAATAATGTTTTATACCATAGTGCAAGAAAGTTTGTGGGAAGGACAAACAATAGGAAAACGAATAATGAAAACTAAAGTAATTAAACTAGATGGTTATCAAGCTAGTTTTGGAGATTACTTAGTACGCTGGTTATTTAGATTAGTAGAAATATTTATTGGAAATGGAGTTATAGCTTTAATAGCAGTAATTGCAAGTGCGAAAAATCAACGCTTAGGTGATATGGCTGCAGGAACTGCGGTTATTACTTTGAAAAATAAAATTAATATCAATCATACCATTATTCAAGATGTTCATTCTGATTATGTTCCTACGTATCCTTTAGTAATTAAACTTTCGGATAATGATGTTAGGATTATCAAAGAAACATTTGAAATCGCAATTGTGTCTAGAGATTTTCAAACTATTGTGAAATTAAGAGAAAAAGTTATAGCAGTTACGGGTATAAAAAATCAATCAGGGAATGATCAAGATTTTATCAGAACTTTATTGAAAGACTATAACTATTACACTCAAAATATGTAATTTAATCTTATCTGTTTATATATAAATATCCAGTTAAAGGTTCCTTGTAATTAGGGTCGTTTAAATTAAGTATGTAAAAATAAGTTCCTGCTGGAGCTAATGTACTTCCAACACCATCTTCTACATAGCCATTCCAATCAGCCTTGTTGTTATTTCCTGTCCATAAATGTTTGCCCCAACGATTGTAAATCAATAACTCGAAGTTTACAAAAATATCGCGAAGACCATCGATAAAAAAAGTATCATTTGAGCCGTCACCATTAGGAGAAACGGCATTGTAAACTACTGGCGGGCAATTTTCTGTTAAAAGTTGGAATGAAGTAACAGAAAAGCAACCGTTATCAATACGAACAAAAATTTCTTTTGGAGTGGTAAGTGCATCGTAATTAGAACTGTTTACGATTGGATTTATATTTTGTACGGCATCATTATAAGTCTCATGAAAAGAGATTAAATGAGTAGGATTTGTACTAACCAATGCAGCATATCCAGAAAAATCAAAAATTCCTCTAGTTAAACCAAGATTACAAGAAGTTAATGAGTTTAGGGGATTGAAAATAGGAGAAACTATCAATTCAATTTCTATTTGGAACGAATTATTGTTTTCAATTAATTCAGGTCTAATTCCTGTTCCATTTCCAGTATCATCAACAACTGCTTGTAATGTGAAATTTAATGGGACAGAACTTGGTATAGTTAGTGTGATATTTCCGTTTTCGCTTCCGCCGATTGGAATTGTATTTTGAGTATATGTTGTAGCAATGGCTAGTGTTCCTGCGTAAAAAGTAATTGGGGTGTTGGCTTGTAAAACTTCTGTGCTATTCAAATTTGAAACAGTAAAATCAATTGTGACTTCTCTGGAATTACAAGTGGAATTTGGATTTTCTAATACAATGGTTGCATCGGGTAATTGACTGTTTAGTTTGGTAACAACAGTGTTAATCATAATGAAATCTTGAAAAGAAGTCAATGCGATTGAAGCATTCGTATCTCCTATAGAAATATAACTATCAATATCATAAATGTCTAAATCCATATTGTATAGTTGGTTCGATCCAGTAACTGAGTTAGTACTATTAAATACGTTATTAGGAGGGTTAAAAGGGTTGCTAATAACGGTGCCATTTACAGTAAATGTTTCTGTTGGTAATTGTGAATCTCCTTCCCAAGCTATAAATCCAGCTTTAGCGTTTGCGTTGTTAAGTACATATAAATTAGTTAAATCTATTTGCAAAGCATCAGGAACTCCTTGTAAACCATCATAAATATTTAGCTGATTTAGAGGCAAACTCGGATTTTCATAAACAATTAAAATTGCCCAACCAGCGAAATTTGTCTTTCTACTGTAATGAAGCGCTTCAAAAGGAGAAATGTCTAAATTAGAAAGGGTGTAAGTTCCATTTCCTGTTGTTTGAACAAAAGTTGTTATATCTTTAAATGCACTAAAGTAAGTAAAAGTGCTAGGGTTGAAAAATCTCGAATGTGAAAAAGTTCTATCAGGTGTAATTGTGGTACCGTTTAAATCAACTTGAAAATCACCATCTCCACTTCCTGCCCAATATAAATAGGCTCTAATCACAGTATCACTTGGACCAAGATTTAGCGTTGCAGATGAAGAAGTATTGGTTACATAGAAATTAGTTGGATTGTTTTCAGCCGTATTCATAGTATTTCCTACAAAAGTAAAGTCATAACGTCCGTTTACTTGAGTATATAACGAAATATTTTGCCCAAAGAATAAAAATGGTGACAAAAGAAATCCAATAAACAGTAGGAGAGTAATTTTTTTAATCATTTGAGAGCCATTAATTTGGTTCCAATTTACTATATTTTTTTTAAAAAACGATATATTGAATTCAGATAACATAAAAAATTAGTAATTTTCCGAATTATTTAAAGGTTTTAATGAAGTATCAAATTCAAAAGTATTCAAACGAACATTATAAAGAATGGAACAATTTTGTAGCCCATGCTAAAAATGCAACATTCTTGTTTCATCGCGATTTTATGGAATATCATCAAGATCGATTTGAAGATTATTCGCTTTTGATTTTTGATGAAAAGAATCATTTGAAAGCCATTTTACCTGCAAATAAAGTAGAAAATACGCTGTATTCTCATCAAGGATTGACCTATGGAGGTTTGGTTTTAAACCAAAAAACAAGACTTCAAGAAGTAATTGAAATAGTACATTCAGTATTACAGTTTTCGAATGAAAATTCGATTTCGTCAATTAATCTAAAACAATTGCCAACTATTTATCATGAATCGCCTTCTGATGAAATGGAGTATTTAAGTTTTATTTTAAATGCGAAATTAATTAGAAGAGATAGTTTGTCGGTTATTAATTTAGAAACCGATTTCGAATTTAGTAGTAGTAGGGCAGAAGGAATAAAAAGAGGAACTGATTTTGGTTTAGAATTTAGAGAAGAACAAGATTTTACTTCGTTTTGGAATGAAATATTAATTCCTAATTTAGCACAAAAGCATCAGGCAAAACCTGTTCATTCGTTAGAAGAGATAGCCTATTTGAAATCTAAATTTCCAAATAATATTAGACAATTCAATGTTTATAAAGAAGGGAAAATCATTGCAGGAACAACCGTTTTTGAAAGTGATTTTGTAGCACATTCGCAATATATTTCGGCAGATGAATCAAAAAATACAACCGGAAGTTTAGATTTTTTACACAACAGATTAATAACCTATACGTTTCGTAATAAAAAGTATTTCGATTTCGGAATTTCAAATGAAAATCAAGGACAAAATATCAATCAAGGATTGCTGTTTTGGAAAGAAGGTTTTGGAGCACGAACCATTGTTCAAAATTTTTATGAGATTGAAACCAAAAACTATCCACTTTTAGAAAGCGTTTTGATATGATACATTTCCTAAATTTAAAAAAACTAAATCAACCTTTTGAAGCTGCTTTTCAGAAAAAGATGAAGCAATTTCTAGAAGGTGGTTGGTATATTTTAGGAAATGAAGTTAAGCAATTTGAAACGGATTTCGCCACTTACTGCGGAACGAAACATTGTATTGGTGTTGGTAATGGTTTAGATGCATTGGTTTTAATTTTCAAAGCTTATATTCATCTTGGGAAATTACAAAAAGGTGATGAAGTAATCGTTCCAGCAAACACTTATATTGCAAGTATTCTAGCAATTTTACAAGCTGATTTGGTTCCTGTTTTAGTCGAACCTCGTTTAGAAACTTTCAATATCAATCCAGAAGAAATTGAAGCTAAAATATCATCTAAAACTAAAGCTATTTTACCTGTTCATTTATATGGACAATTGTGTGAAATGAAAGCTATAAACGAAATCGCTAAAAAGCACAATCTTTTAGTTATTGAAGATGCAGCTCAAGCGCACGGAAGTCAGTTTTCTGAAAATGAAAAAGCTGGAAATTTAAGTCATGCTGCTACTTTTAGTTTTTATCCAGGAAAAAATTTAGGTGCTTTAGGCGATGCTGGAGCTATTACAACTAATGATGATGCATTGGCAGCAGTTTTGTTTTCGATGCGAAATTATGGTTCTAAAGTTAAATATGAGAATGAAATTATAGGAGTTAATTCAAGATTAGACGAATTACAAGCCGCTTTTTTGAATATTAAATTGAAGCAATTAGATTCTGAAAATGAGTTCAGAAGAAGTATGGCAAAACGCTATCTTTCTAAAATTAAAAATGAGAAGATTTTAATGCCAAATTGGGATTTATCTCAAAATCACGTATTTCATTTGTTTGTCATCCGAACTTCCAATCGAACGGATTTGCAAAATTATTTAAAAGAAAACGGAATTGAAACCATGATTCATTATCCAATTCCACCACATAAACAAAAAGCATTAGCCAATTGGAATCAGTTATCGTTTCCAATTACAGAGAAAATTCATGATGAGGTTTTGAGTATTCCATTGAATTCGGGTTTAAAAGCCTCAGAAATTCAGCATATCATTACAACTTTAAATAATTACTAAATGGGAATTTTGCATAAATTGAAACAATTTGCTTTTGTAAAGCTTCGCATTTTAAAATATAACAGCTTGTCTTCGTGTAAGCAAGTTTCGGGTCAGCCTAAATTATATCATCCATTGCTTTTAAATGGAAAAGGGAAGATTTCGTTTGGAAAAAATGTTCAAATTGGTGTTGTAAATTCGCCAAACTATTATTCTCATTATTCTTATTTTGAAGCAAGAAACTCAGAAAGTGAAATTGTCATTGGAAATAATGTTTCAATAAATAACCATTGTTCCATTGAAGCTTTATCAAAAATCACTATTCAAGATGATGTTTTGATTGGGATAAATTGTTCCATTTTAGATAACGACGGACATTCCTTAGAAATTGATAATCGCCTTTCTGGAACACCAAAATCAGCTGAAATTGTAATTGAGAAAAACGTTTTTATTGGCGATAACGTTACCATTTTGAAAGGAGTCACAATTGGTGAGCATTCGGTTGTAGGAAATGGTTCGGTTGTAACTAAAAGTGTTCCTTCAAATGTAATTGTTGCTGGAAATCCAGCGCAAATCATAAAAGAAATCAAATAGTGTCATTTTTTAACCGACATATTTTATTAAAAGTATTGTCGCTTAATGCGATTGCAGTTTTTGTACAATTTATTTTAGGTCTGATTTCCGTTAATATTGTGTCAGTTTATTTAGGTCCGAGCGGTATGGCTTTTATGGGGAATTTGAGAAACTTCACCAGTATTTTCAAGTCGATAAGCATTGTGGGTCTAAAAGAAGGTTTTATCAAGTTGTTTATTGTAAACACGGAAGCCGAACAGCGAAAAAAAATATTTTCCACATTCCTTTCTTTTTTTGGAATTATAACCATTGTTTGCTCCGTAATTATCATCAGCTTTGCTTCAAAATGGAGTCAATTGATTTTTCAATCCAATCAGTTTTCGCACTTTTTAATTTTGTTTGGATTGTTATTACCTTTTTTTACATTCCAATCTTTTTTGGCGGCGTTATTAAATGCCCAACAATTTTTCAAGAAATTGATTGCATTACAATTGGTAAGTTCCATTGTGATTTTTGCTTTTACTACTTTTTTTACTATTCGAAATCAATTAGAAGGAGCCATTTTAATTTTGGTGATTTCAGATGTATTACTGTTGGTTTGTACATTATATTTTTTACGAAAAAATGAAGCTTTTCACTATTTTAATACTTTAAAAAACATCGATTTTACCTATTTAAAAAGTATTCAAAAGTTCTTATTGATGGCATTAGTAAGTGCTATTATTATTCCACTGACATCATTGTTAATTCGAAATGTACTAATTACAGATATTTCACTTGATGCAGCTGGAAATTGGGAAGCAGTCAATAGAATTTCAGGATTTTACATGATGTTTTTTAGTGCTGGATTATCCATGTATTATCTTCCAAAACTTTCAGCTTTGAATACAGATGATGAGTTTAAAAAGGAATTGGGATATTATTTTAAAACCTTAGTTCCGTTATTTATATTGGTTTTATTGTTCGTATTTGTCGCTAAAAATTGGATTATTGATTATGTGTTAGCATCGAAGTTTCAATTGGTGAAATCACTTTTGATTTGGCAGTTATTAGGCGATTTATTTAAGATTATGACCTTAGCCTTTGGGTATCAAATTTTAGTAAAAGCGATGGTAAATAAGTATTTAATTATTGAGCTTGTTTTTAATCTTTTATTTTACTTTGGCGTTTTGTTTTTGTTAAAACAATTTTCAGTTGAAGGTGCTGTTATGGCTTATTTTTATGCTAATGTCATTACTTTTTTAGTGGTTTTATATTTTTTTAGAAAACTAATTTATGTCAAAAAATCTTAAGCTACTTATCGCAATCGAAACCCTATTTCGATTGGTTTTATTTCTGATATTCTATTCTTCAGTAACCATTTTTCCCGATTCTGAAGGATATATCGACTTAGCGCAAAGAGTTTCCAATTTTGATTTTTCAAATTATAACGGATTGCGTTCACCCGGTTATCCATTGTTGATTTCTTTTGTGAATTCTAATTTATATGCAGTTATTTTTATTCAATTTGGATTAGGAATTATAACTTCTGTTTTTCAATATAAAACGCTGGTTTATTTGGGTTTTTCAAAACGAAATAGCTTAATATTTGCACTCTTCATTAGTTGTTTTCTAAATGTTTTCTTTTTCGAAACTTGTATTTTAGTGGAAACTGTAGTGCTTTTTTTAATGAGTACTTTTGTTTATTTACTTTCCAAAACTTCTTTTCAAAATCAAAGTTTAAAGTTCGATTTTCTAATGAGTTTTATATTAGGATATTTAGTCTTTATTAAGTCGTTTTACATTTTTATACCTTTTTTATTACTTGTTTGGTTGATTCTAAATCAGGCCAATTTTAAAATTTTTTTTCGCAAAGCATTTGTGATTCTAATTTTCCCAATGCTAGCTTTTTTGAGTTGGTCGTATGTAAATAAAATTAACATTGGTCAATTTTCCTCTTCAGGAATTTCAGGATTATATTTAGCGCAAAATTGTGTTTATTTTGCCGAAGATGCTCCAAAAGAATTCGATTGGATTTCAAAAACATACGTGGATTACAGAGAAAAATCTATACGAGAAAATCGCGACGTGGCTATGACGATTTGGTATGCTTATGAAGATGGCGCTTATGATAAGTACAATCTAACTTTACCTGAATTTTCAGTAGAGTTGGGAAAATTTGCTAAAGCAGCAATAAAAGAAAATCCATTCGCATATTTGAAACAAGTTATCACTAAGTCTTGGTTTGATTTTTGGAAACCAACAATCAATTGGAATTATGAAGCGTTCAATTTTAAGTATGCGAATAAACTATTTTTGGGAGTTTGGTATTTGCAGTCCGCTCTTATTGTTTTAATTAAGGCAGGATTCCTTTTTGTTTTTTGCTTTCAGTTGGTGAAATTCATGAAAAGTAAAAAACTTAGCTTTGAATTTTTATTAGCTTTAATTGTGTTTACGGCTTCTGTTTTACAGGCCTTGGCAACTTATGGAACCAATAATCGTTTTAGTTTTCCTTTCGAATTTATAATGATAAGTACAGTTTTTTTATTTTTGAAAAAGAATATTAAGCTTCCCAGCAAGTTAAATACTTGGTTGCATTAGTTTTGTAATTATGTTCTTTTTCTATAAAATTTCGAGCATTCTCAGAAATTTCTATTATTTTTTCAGGATGTTCAATTAAATAGGAAAGCTTTGCTGCAATTTTGTTTTCATCAGGTAACGCATTAATACAAATTTCATCTTCTTGCAACTGATACTGATTTAAAAATTCGGTTTCAGCGCCAGTAAAAACCACTTTTCCCTTTGCCATAGCTTCTAATGCATTATACCCTTGATCGTATGCAAAAACTTGGTCTAAAACAATGTGCGCTTTATTGTAAATAGAAATATATTCGTTGTACGGAAGGTTTTCGGTTACGACTATTTCAACTTTATCAGCATATTTTTTTCGAACGATTTCTAAAGCTTTTTCGAAATAATTAATTCCTTTTTTAAGGTAACTCAATCGATTAATACCAAGAAAAATGATGATTTTATTTGTATTTTCTATAGGTTGAAAAACAATTTTATCTGTATTTATTGGGTTTGGAATAAACGTGGTTGAATATCCCATTTTTTGCATCGGAATTTCATAATCTAAATCTGATGTGATTAGTTGTTGACAATTTTCTTTCAACCATTCAAAGGTTTTTCGATAATTTTCTTTTCGATATTTTAAAGGAAATTGAAATTGATTTTCCAAAGAATTGTCCTCAAAATAAGGAGTTAAAACCGAATATTTTAGTTCGTTTTGAAACCAATAATCTACAATTGGTGTCTCATCACCACAAATTAATAAACTTCGACTTTTAATTTTCTTGAATAACTTTTTAAATAAAAATCTTGACAAAATTGGATACGTTTCTAAAGCATCCGAATTAATTAATTGTACATGATTAAAATCATTCAGCTTAGGTAAAAGCAGATAAAATCGAATCGCTTTTTCAATTTTTTCGAAATCTAAACCCAAAACTTTTCGAATACTTTTAAATAGAAAATTAGCTATCTTGTTATCGTTGCATACAGCCGCATAAATTGAATAATCTACAGGGAATTTCTTGAATTTATCACCACAACCCACAATTGTGACTTCATGACCAAGCGCTACTAATCCTTCTTTTAAAGAATTGTGCAAACGACTATATTCGCCTAACAAAAGTATTTTCATGTAATGGTTCTAAATTCTAAATTCTGACTTCTAAATTCTTATCTTTGTGTAAATATAGTATAATTGCTAAATATGTATCAAAAATCGGATATTCAAATTTTAATTGCCACGATGAATCGAACTAATTTCGATTTTTTGAAAGCGATGTTTGTATTTTCTGATTTTTCAACGCTTAACTTATTAGTAATTAATCAAACAACTTCTGATAGGTTATTGCAATCTGATTTTGATAATGTTGAAGTAATCAATTCTTTTGAAAGAGGATTGTCTAAAAGCAGAAATTTAGCATTACAAAAAGCTTCTAAAGATTTGGTTATTTTAACTGATGATGATGTGGTTTTTAAATCTGGTTTCGAAGATTTTGTATTAAACGCATTCAATTCCAACCCAAATCATGATGGTTTTCGATTTCAATATGAAAATGAAAATGGAAATTTACCCAAAAAATATCCAAAACGTTTTTTATCAAAACTTTCAAATTTTGAAATATTAAATGCATCTTCTGTAGAGTTGGTTTTTAAAAAGAATAGTATCAAATCTAAAGTTGTCCTATTTGATGAGAATTTTGGTTTGGGATCTACATTTTACATGGGAGAAGAAGCTATTTTTGTTTCTGATGCTATAAAAAAAGGTTTGAATATAGGTTTTGTGCCAAAAACAATATTAATTCATTCCGATTTATCAACAGGAGAAAAAACAATTTTTTCAGAATTATATTTTGTACAAAGTGCTGTTTTTTATCGCATTTTTGGTAAAATGTATTTATTTTGGGTAGCTTTGAAATTATTTTTTGATTTAAAACAAAGTAAAATTAACTTTACTCAAGTTTATTACTTATTCATTCAAGCCCTCAAGGGTAAAAAAGCTTATGTCAACCATACAAAATTGTAAAATACTTGCTATTCCAAAGATTGAAGATCCTAGAGGAAATCTTTCGGTGATAGAACATAATGTAATTCCATTTGAAATCAAGCGCGTGTATTATTTATACGATGTGCCAAGTGGTGCTGAACGTGGTGGACATTCTCATAGAGAACAACAAGAATTTTTGGTCGCTTTATCTGGAAGTTTTGATGTGATTTTAAACGATGGAAAAGTTGAAAAAACAGTTACACTTAACAAACCTTTTGAAGGACTTTTGATTCCAAATGGCATTTGGCGAGAATTGAAAGATTTTTCTTCTGGAGCCGTTTGTTTAGTAGTTGCTTCAGATGTTTTTGATGAAGACGATTATATTCGTGATTTTGATGAATTTTTGAAATCTAAGTCTTAATGATATACTGTGAAATCGATGCCGTATTTTTTTAAAATATGTTTAGTTTTTAAAAGAAATTTTAAGAAAAAACTTGGAGAAGCTAATAGTATTTGAGTTTTAATCGGAATCTTTAATGAAATATCGTTTAAATACTGCTTTGATTTTTCTAGGTCTCCAGCAATTCTAAATTGCAAAGCATATTCTAATCTGTAAATATCTAAGAATTTTTTTAAAATTTTGTTTTGTTTTTCTACTTCAGAAAATTGATTTAAATCGATTAAAGTTTTTTTTGTAAATTTCAATTTCGCTAAAGAATTTTGTGCTTCAAAATGATAAATTGCAGAAATTACATTGTTAATAGCTACATTGTTCTTTATAGCAATTTTTGTCCAAAGTTCTAAATCCTCTCCGTTTGTAATTGTTTTATTAAATCCTTTATATTCCATAATAATTTTTTTAGGAACAATGACAGAAGAAGAAGTAGCTATTCGATTCACTAAACTGGCTTGAAAAAAATCTGTTACTATTCCTCTAAAATCATCGGAGAAACTATAAGAAAAACTGTTATTTATAATATGATTTTTAGCTATTTTAGTTTGGTAACGGCTACAATACATTCCACAATTTGGAAAATCATTTATTAATTTTACTAGTTCTTCTAAATGATTAGGGAACCAATAATCATCGGCATCTAAAAAAGCTATGAATTCTGCTGTAGCTGCACTAATTCCTAAATTTCGAGCAGCAGCGACACCTTTATTTTCTTGTTGAAGTAATTTGATTCGTTTGTCTGAAAAGTGTGATGCGATTTCAAAACTATTATCCGTTGAGCCATCATTTACAATAACAATTTCAAAGTCTGTAAAAGTTTGGGCTAATACAGAATTTAAAGTTTCTTTAAAAATGAAACCTTTGTTGTAAAGAGGTATAATAACGGATACTTTAGGCATTTTTTAATGTAAAAAAATATAATTTCTTTATCAGGAAGCCTTAATGATTATATTAAAGCATTCAAAAGTAATTATATTAAAATAAACAAAAATAGATAAGTTTATTTTCTTTAAAAAAATAATTGTTTTCTTGCTAAATTAATTCTATTAACTTGATTTGTTTCCTTCTTTAATTAAACTATTTTCGATCTAATTTTAGACAATCAGTATTTCATCCAATATAAATTTTACTAAAATAAGTCAATCGAAACACATTAAAAACAAACAAAGACGGATTATTTCCTTTAAGTTGATTTTCTATAAATTTCCCGAAAACCGAATACAAAACCGCTAATAAATATGTGATTTTAAAAGTATGTAACTTAGAAACTAAGTTAACCATTTTGCTGTATTCTTTTGTAATTAGTTGTTTTTTATAGAGTAAAAATAAATTGTCTAACGAGTTTTTAGTTTTTTCAACATAAACAGCATTCGTGTCAATATCATCATGTTGAACAGGATTATGAATGTGTCTAACTTTAGCGTTCATTTTTTGAAGTTCGAATGAAAAAAGTGTGTCATCATGACCGTATTTTTTAAACGAACTATCAAATTTAATACGATTAAAAACCGATTTTTTTATCAAAGTATTATTAAATAAAGTAGCACGGTAGCCATTTTTATTTCTTTGGTCTACTGTTTGGTCTTCCATGAATTTGCCATATTTCCAGCGTAGTAATTGTTGTTTTGAAGGCGCTTTTTTAGCATGAATTCTCCCGCCATAAACTACTTCATAATTTGGAATTTGGTCTACGTAATTTTTTATGAAATTGGGAAAAGGTAAAAAACAATCACCATCTAAAATCAATAAATTTTCATATTTAGATTGGCTAACTAAAATATTTTTGTTTTCACGATAGCCTACGTTTTTTTCTAAAGAAACATAGCTGCAATTAGATAGTGAGTTTATTTTTTCGTTCTCAACATTATAAATCGAATGGGAGGCGTCGTCTTGTGTTAAAATTTCAAAATCGATACCTAAATCAAGGCATTGTTGATGAATTTCTTTTACTAATGGTAAAAGATTGTAATGGTATATCGTTATTAAAACCGATAACATTTACACTGTTCTTTGAACTACTTCAAACATTTTTCCACCTTCAAATTTAAGTGTTTTTGAAGGGTATTTTAAAACTAAAGCATAATCGTGAGTCGCCATTAAAATGGTTTTTCCGTTTGCGTTAATTTTACGAAGTACTTCCATGATTTCTACACTAGTTTGTGGATCAAGATTTCCTGTTGGTTCGTCCGCTAAAATAAGTTCTGGGTCATTCAATAAAGCTCTTGCGATACCTACACGTTGTTGTTCTCCACCCGAAAGTTGGTGTGGCATTTTATTAGCAAAACCTTTCATCCCAACTTTGTCTAAAACTTCTTCGATTTTAGCATCCATTTCAGCTTTTTCAATCCAACCTGTTGCTTTTAAAACGAAAAGTAAATTATCTTTAACACTTCGGTCAGATAATAATTTAAAGTCTTGAAAAACAACGCCTAATTTTCTTCTCAAATAAGGAATGTCGCTTTCTTTTAAAGTGGTCAAATCATAGTCTACAACGCTTCCTTCGCCTTCAGTTAAAGCTAAATCGGCGTAAAGCGTTTTTAAGAAACTACTTTTTCCAGAACCTGTTCTACCAATTAAATAAAGAAACTCGCCATGTTTTACATCAATGTTAACATCGGTTAAAACTGGATTTTTATCTTGATAAATCGTTACATTTTTTAAGGATAGAACTGATTGCGACATATATAAATTGGATTTTAAAATGTAAAAGTAATAACTTATGGTTCTGTATCAAAATTTTAAACCAATTTCGATTAAAATTATTGTGTTTGGTTAAAAACTATGTTCAAAAATTGTACAATAATATGTTAAGAACCTTCGTTAATACTTACAATAAACCTTATATTTGGAACTTATAAATAACGAATCAAATGATAAAGTATTTAAAACTTTCTTTCTTAGTGTTGTTCTTTTCGGGAACACTTTTAGCCCAACAATCTTCTGTTTACACGCACGAATTAACTGAGTTTAATCGCGCGGTAGAATTGTACAAAGACAAACAGTATCAAGCAGCTCAAATTTTATTCGATAAAGTAAAATCGAAAACCGATAATATGGAAGTAGAATCGGATTGTGCTTACTATATTGCCAATTGTGCGATTCGTTTGGATCAAATGGGAGCTGATGTTTTGGTGGAAAGTTTTGTAGAAGATTATCCAACAAGTACGAAAACAAATCAAGCATACATCGAAGTCGCTCACTATTATTTTGATCAAGGAAATTATCCAAAATCATTAGAATGGTTTGACAAAGCGGATTCGAATAGCATGTCGCAAGCCGATAGAGAAAAATACAATTTCCAAAAAGGATATGCTTATTTCACAGCTAAAAACACCAAAGAAGCTACAAAGTACTTCAACCAAGTAGTAAATTCAAAGACTTTTGGAAGTCAGGCAAAATACTATTTAGGTTACATGTCTTATGAAACCGATGATTATAAAAGCGCGAATCAATATTTCGAGCAAGTTTCTGATCAAGACAAATACAAAGAAAAAATGGGTTATTTTCAAGCCGACATGAATTTCAAGCTTGGAAATTTTCAAAAAGCCATCGATTTAGGTTTAGAACAAATGCCAAAGTCGAAAGGTGAAGAAAAAAGTGAATTGTCGAAAATCATTGGAGAAAGTTATTTCAACTTAAAACAATACGACAAAGCACTTCCTTATTTGTTGGCTTATAATGGAAAAAAAGGAAAATGGACGAATACCGATTTTTATCAATTAGGTTACACCTATTACCAACAAAAAGATTATGAAAATGCGATTTCACAATTCAATAAAATCATTGAAGGAAATGACTCTGTAGCTCAAAATGCCTACTATCATTTAGCAGAAAGTTATTTGAAAACTGATAAAAAGCAACAGGCATTGAATGCATTCAAAACGGCTTCTGAAATGGAATTTGATTTGAAAATTCAAGAAGATGCGTATTTGAATTTTGCGAAATTGAGTTATGAAATCGGAAATCCATACAAATCGGTTCCAGAAGTAATGAATGATTACATGGCGAAATATCCTAATACACCTTACAAGTCGGAAATCAATACGCTGTTGATTAGTTCGTATATCACTTCAAAAAATTATAAAGAAGCGTTAGTTTTATTGGAAAAAAATAAATCTCCAGAAAACAAATTAGCGTATCAAAAAGTAACGTTTTACAGAGGTTTAGAATTGTATACCGATGGCGATTACAAAGGTGCTTATGCCTTATTTAAAAAATCGTTAGCCGAAAATAAAGATGCCAAATTCACAGCAAGAGCGACTTTTTGGAAAGCCGAAACCGAATACAATTTAGACCAATTTGAAGAAGCGAAATTGAGTTTCAAACAGTTTTTAAATTCAGCTGAAGCTTCAAATACACCTGAATTTAAGAATGCGAATTACAACTTAGCATATTCGTATTTCAAGTTGAAAGAATATGAAAATGCGATTCAATATTTCGATGCTTATACCAAATCTTCAAAAGATGACAGAGTTCGTTTAACCGATGCTTATTTGAGATTAGGTGATTGTAATTTCATGGCAGCAAAATATTGGCCAGCTATGGATGCGTACAACAAAGCGATTGATATGAAAAGTGTTGATGCTGATTACGCAGCTTTCCAAAAAGGAATCAGCTATGGATTTGTAAGCAAACCAGATCGTAAAATTGAAGATTTAGAGAAATTCTCAAAAACGTTTCCAAATTCGCAATACGCGGATGATGCTTTGTATGAATTAGGAAATACGTACGTGAATCAAAACCAAAATGATAAAGGAGTTGCGACTTACGATAGATTAATCAATGGTTACAAATCGAGTTCGTATGTAGCAAAAGCGATTTTAAAACAAGGTTTGATTTACTATAATTCGAACAAAGAAGATTTAGCTTTAACGAAGTTCAAAAAAGTAGTAGCCGAATATCCAAATTCACCAGAATCTATTGAAGCGGTTTCAACTGCTCGTTTGATTTATGTAGATAAAGGTCAAGTGGATGAATATGCAGCTTGGGTTAAAACCTTATCATTTGTAGAAGTTTCTGATGCAGATTTAGATAATGATACTTACGAGTCTGCCGAAAAACAATATTTGCAAAACAACAGCAAACAAGCCATTTCAGGATTCTCAAGCTATGTAAGTAAGTTTCCAAATGGAATTCATGCATTGAAAGCGAATTTCTATTTAGCTCAATTGTATTTTGCTGATAATTTAGAAGCAAATTCCGTGAAACATTACGAATTTGTAGTGTCTAAACCAAGAAATGAATTCACTGAACAAGCTTTAGCGCGTTTGTGTCAAGTGCATTTGAAAGCTAAGAATTATGATAGCGCAATTCCAGTTTTAAAACGTTTGGAAACAGAAGCAGATTTTCCACAAAACATCACTTATGCGCAATCTAATTTGATGAAATCATATTATGAAAAACAAGATTTTACGAATGCCGTTATCTATGCCGATAAAGTGTTGAAAAATGACAAAATCGACGATAGAATTAAAAGTGATGCACAAATTATCGTAGCGCGTTCAGCTATTAAAACGAATGATGAAGCTAAAGCGAAAGAGGCGTATGCTAAACTTCAAAAAATTGCAAAAGGGGAATTAGCTGCGGAAGCTTTGTATTATGATGCGTATTTCAAAAACAAAGAAGGTAAGTTTGAACCATCGAATGTTGTGGTACAAAAAATCGCAAAAGATTATTCAGGTTATAAATATTACGGAGCGAAGAGTTTAGTAATTATGGCGAAAAACTTCTACGGATTAAAAGATAGTTTCCAAGCGACTTACATTTTAGAAAGTGTAATTGAAAACTTCAAAGAATATACAGATGTAATCGAAGAAGCACAAAAAGAATTGGATTTCATCAAAGGAGAAGAAGCAAAACGTAATTCATCAATCACAAACTAATAATCTTATTTCATTGTCATAGTGAACTCGTTTCAGTATCTCATTTAAAAATATAGAACATGAAGAAATTAAATATAATCGCCTTAGTTGTAGTCGTATTCGGAATTCAATTTTCATTTGCCCAAGTAAAAGATGAAAACATTGGTTCGGAAGTGGTAAACATTGTGAAACCTTATACACCTACTATTTCAGATGCTTTCAAAGTGAAAGAAACGCCTGTTTTAGAAGATGAAGAAGAGCAAAAAAAGGAACCTATTCAATACAATATTTTCTCATTTCCGGTAGCTTCAACATTTACGCCAGCAAAAGGAAAAGCAGCTGGAGTGGACAAAATCGAAAAAGAAAAATTATACAACAATTACGTAACTTTAGGTTTTGGAAATTACCCAACCATCAATGCGGAGTTATTCATAACACAGAATTTAAGCCGTAGTAATTATGTTGGTGGAATGTTACGTCATTTGTCGTCTCAAGGCGGAATTGATGGTTTGGTTTTAGATGATAAATTCTACAACACTAGCTTAGATGTTACGTATGGAGTTCGCGAACGCGATATGAGTTGGAATGTAGATTTAGGTGTGAAAAATCAAATATACAATTGGTACGGTTTACCAACAGAAACCATTTTCTTTGATGACGCCACAATTGCAGGAATTGATTCGAAACAAACGTATAATACAATTGCTCTTGGTGGAAAAATGAGTTTTAAAGATAGTTTTTTCAAAGATGCGAGCATGCAATTCAAACGTTTTTCTGATGGATTAAGTTCTGGTGAAAATCGTTTTTTCATCAAACCTAATTTCGATTTTGATGTGATGAATCAAAAAGTAAAAGCAGATTTCGTAGTGGATTATGTAGGAGGAGCTTTTGACAGAATGTACGATGTAGATTCGGAGTTAAAATATAGTACGATTATCGCAGGAACAAGACCAAGTATTTTATATCAAAAAGATGATTTGTCTGTTCAAATTGGAGCAGGAGTATATTATGCAACTGCAAAAATCAACGGAGAAAGTGATGGTAAAATCTTTGTTTATCCAAATATTAAAGCGTCCTACAAGTTAGTAGGTGATATTTTAGTGGCTTACGCTGGAGCAGAAGGTGATTTAGAGCAAAATTCGTATGCTGATTTCGTAGATCAAAATCCGTTTGTTTCTCCAACAATGTTCATTGCGCCAACCGATAATAAATACGATTTGTATGTTGGGATGAAAGGAAAATTAGCGAATTCGGTTGCATTTAATGTTAGAGCTTCTAATAAAAATCAAGCAGATAGAGCTTTATTTGTAAGTAATGCTTTTGATGGAACAGGAACGAATACGAATGGTTATGCATATGGAAATTCATTTGGAGTAGTATATGACGATTTAAACACGCTAAGTATTTTCGGAGAATTAAAAGCTGATTTCTCTAAAAACGTAACTTTCGGAATCAACGGAACTTACAATAATTATTCAACAGATACACAAGCGGAAGCGTGGAATTTACCACAATTGAAAATTGGTTCAACTGTAGATTTTGATATCAACGAAAAATGGTATGCTGGAGCGAATGTATTTTTTGTTGGTGAAAGAAAAGATTTAATTTCAGTTCAAGACGATTTAACGATTAACCCAGGAACTTTCACTACAACTGAAGTAACTTTAGATAGCTATTTCGATTTAAACGCGCACGTAGGCTACAAATACAACGCAAGATTAACGGCTTTCCTAAAAGGAAACAACTTAGCGAATCAACAATACAACCGTTGGGCAAATTTCCCAGTACAAGGGATTCAGGTGTTGTTAGGAGCAAACTATAAGTTCGATTTCTAAAACTTCTACATTCAATATTCCAAGTTCGTTGTTCAATGTTAAAAAATGTTGAATATTCAATTTTGAACAACGAATTATGAAGTTGAGTAATCGGTTTTATTAGGTTTTTAATCAGTAAAAAATCAAAATGTATTTTAAATTATTTATTCTATCGTCTTTATTTTTTCTTTTTGTTTCTTGTGATGGGTTTCAAGCTGTTGATGGAATGATTGTTGATTCTGAAACACATAAACCAATTACTAATGTTCAGATGAGAGAAATTAAAGAGGTTGATGCTTTAGGATTTTCTGATGAACAAGGATATTTTGAATTTCATGAAATAAAAGGATTTACTTTTGGTGATAAAGAAATGACTATTGTTTTTTTAAAAGAAAATTATTTATCAGATACAATCACTTTTATTAATAATGAAAGTAAGTTAATTAAGTTAGAAAGAATAACAGAAAAAAAATAATCCTTGTGCCCTTAGCGCCTTCTTTGCGAACTTTGCGATTAGTAATTTAAACCATGACATTCAAACAAAAGATAAAATCCCATTATCAAAACCTATTATCAGAGAAAATAAACGAATTGCGTTTTATGATTTCCGATTTGGCTCAAGATGCACAAAACGATGCGAAAGGTTCGGCTGGTGATAAGCACGAAACGGCTTTGTCAATGATGCATTTGGAACAAGAAAAACTCAATCAAAAGTTAGCTGAAATCATTGCTCAAAAAAACGTTGTGGATAAAATTGATGCGGATGCAATTCACACCAAAGTTGCTCTGGGAAGTTTAGTTCAAACCAATGAAATGCTATTTTATATCAGCGCGGCTTTACCAAAAATCCAACTCGAAAATAAAACGATTATTGCTGTTTCACCACAATCGCCATTAGGAAGTCAATTAATGGGAAAAAGTCTCGGAGATGCAGTTGCAATTAACACCAATCGTTTTCAAATTAACGCAATTGAATAATACAGAAGCCACTCAATCGAGTGGTTTTTTTATGATTTGTAACCAAAACAAACTCAAAACTACTTTTAAGGTTTGTTATTTAATTAAAAAATCAATTTTTAGTTTTAAATTATAACTAAAATTAATTTTAAGGTTTATTATTTAAACTTATATATTCAATTTTGCTTCATCAAATTAAGTGAATGAGTTTTATCACTTAAACAATTAAACATTTCAACGATTAAACTAAAAAAGTTATGTGCGGAATATTAGCCATTATAGGAAAAGGAAAAGAAGCAACATTAGTGCAGCAATTATCAAAAAGAATGAGCCATCGTGGTCCAGATGAAAGTGATATTCATGTAACAGAGAAAGGACATATTTTGGCACACGAACGCTTGTCAATTGTCGATTTACACACTGGGAAACAACCTATTCAAGGAACAGAATCCGCTTGGATGGTGCATAATGGCGAAATATACAATCACAAAAAGTTAAAAGAAACGACTTTAAAACATCACACGTTCAGAACTACATCAGATTCAGAAGTTATTGTGCATTTGTATGAAGAATTTGGTTATGATTTCTGCGATATGTTAGACGGAATTTTCGCACTAGTCGTTATTGATGGCGATGATTATATCGTAGCTCGTGACCCACTTGGAGTAAAACCTTTGTATTACGGAATGGATGAAAGAGGTCGCTTGTATTTTGCTTCCGAAATGAAAGCTATTGCCGACCAATGTAAATCATTTTCAACATTTCCACCGGGACATTATTACACCGAAAAAACAGGTTTCGTAAAATACTACAAACCAGAATGGGAAGCGCACGAAAAAGCAGTAGAAAAATTAGATTTGCAAGCTTTAAACAAAACATTAACCCAAGCGGTTGAAAAACGTTTGATGTGCGATGTGCCTTTTGGAGTATTGCTTTCGGGAGGATTAGATTCTTCTTTAATCGCATCCATCACGTCAAGATTGTTAGAAGGTAGCGGACAAGAATTACATTCGTTTTCAATTGGATTAGATGCTTCGGCTCCGGATTTAGTAGCGGCAAAAAAAGTAGCGGATTTTATTGGAACTACACATCACGAAATTCATTTCACAGTCGAACAAGGAATAGAGATTTTAGATAAATTGATTTGGCATTTGGAAACGTATGATGTAACGTCAATTCGTGCGAGTACGCCAATGTATTTCTTGTCGAAAGCAATTACAGAAAAAGGAATCAAAATGGTATTATCAGGTGAAGGAGCAGATGAGATTTTCGGAGGTTATTTGTATTTCCGAAACGCACCATCGGTATTGGATTTCCAAAAAGAAACCATCGAACGCGTTCAAAAGTTATTTACAGCCGATTTACTTCGTGCCGATAAATCCACTATGGCGCACGGATTAGAAGCAAGAGTTCCGTTTTTGGATAAAGCATTTTTGGATTTAGCAATCAAAATTCAACCTGAAGAGAAAATGCCAAAGACCTATGTCGGAATTGAAAAATATATTTTAAGAAAAGCATTCGATACACTCGAAAAACCCTTTTTGCCCGAAGAGATTTTATGGAGACAGAAAGAGCAGTTTTCTGATGGCGTAGGTTACAACTGGATTGATACTTTAATCGAATATTGCTCAAGTCAAGTAACAGATGAAGAATTTGAAAAAGCAAAACAGTTCTTTCCTTATAACACGCCAGCTACAAAAGAGGCGTTTTATTACAGAAGGATATTTCACAAGCATTTTCCACAAGAAAGTGCAGCACAAACAGTTCGAAAATGGATTCCAAAATGGCAGGAAAACCAAGATCCAAGCGGAAGAGCAAATGCAGCTCACGTTAAGGCAGATGTGTCGATTTCAGTAGAAATGGAGAAAATATAGTTTATAGTTTAGGTTTGTTGTTTTGAAAGACCTCTTTAATTCCATTTTAAAGAGGTTTTTTTTATTTCTTCTGTTTTGATGAAATTAAAAAATCATAAAAAATTAAATTTAAGGTGGTTTTTATTCGATTTAAGCCACTTTTGTCAAAAATTAACAAATGTTGATAACTTAACATCGAGTTGATGTGGTTTTTATTTCTTGTTTTTATCTAATTACTTATATTTGTTGATATAAAAATATTTATTTAGCACAAATATTATGAGTGAAGAAAATAAAAAAGGTAGTTATTCAGCCGACAGTATTCAGGCTTTAGAAGGAATGGAGCACGTAAGAATGCGTCCTTCCATGTATATTGGAGATACTGGAGTTCGTGGATTACACCATTTAGTTTATGAAGTTGTAGATAACTCAATCGATGAGGCTTTAGCAGGACATTGTGATACAATTTTTGTAGCAATTAATGAAGATAATTCCATTACGGTTGAAGATAACGGTCGTGGTATTCCAGTTGATTTACACAAAAAAGAAGGCGTTTCGGCACTTGAGGTTGTAATGACAAAAATTGGTGCTGGAGGTAAATTCGATAAAGATTCGTATAAAGTTTCTGGAGGTCTTCACGGGGTTGGGGTTTCGTGTGTTAATGCACTTTCTGACCATTTAAAGGCAACGGTATTCCGTGAAGGTAAAATTTACGAACAAGAATACGAAAGAGGAAAAGCATTATATCCAGTTAAACAAATTGGAACTACAGAAAAAAGAGGTACAATGGTTACTTTCAAACCAGATGCTACCATTTTTACTCAGACTTTAGAATATTCTTACGATACATTAGCATCTCGTTTACGTGAGCTTTCTTTCTTAAATAAAGGAATCAGAATTACTTTAACAGATAAAAGAAATCCTGATGAAAAAGGTGAGTTTCCAGTTGAAACTTTCCAATCTAAAGAAGGTTTAAAGGAGTTTGTTAAGTTTTTAGATGGAAATCGTGTGCCAATCATTGGTCATGTAATTTCTATGGAACATGAAAAAGGTGAAATTCCTGTTGAGGTTGCTTTAATTTACAATGAAAGTTATTCAGAAAATATCTTTTCATATGTAAATAATATCAATACGCACGAAGGAGGAACACACTTGCAAGGTTTCCGTATGGGATTAACTCGTACGTTGAAAAAATATGCAGATGCTTCTGGATTATTAGATAAATTGAAATTCGAAATTTCTGGAGATGACTTCCGTGAAGGTTTAACAGCTATTATTTCGGTAAAAGTACAAGAACCACAATTTGAAGGTCAAACCAAAACCAAATTAGGAAATAGAGAAGTAGTTTCTCCAGTTTCTCAAGCGGTTTCAGAAATGTTAGAAAATTATTTGGAAGAAAATCCAAATGATGCAAAAATCATTGTTCAAAAAGTAATTTTAGCTGCTCAAGCACGTCACGCTGCTAAAAAAGCACGTGAAATGGTACAACGTAAAACCGTAATGGGTGGCGGTGGATTACCTGGAAAATTATCGGATTGTTCGGAACAAGATCCAGCAAAATGTGAAATTTTCCTTGTTGAGGGAGATTCGGCAGGTGGAACTGCAAAACAAGGTCGTGATAGAGCTTTTCAAGCGATTTTACCGTTACGTGGTAAGATTTTGAATGTTGAAAAAGCAATGCAACATAAAGTGTTTGAAAACGAAGAGATTCGTAATATTTTCACCGCTTTAGGAGTTACCATTGGTACCGAAGAAGATAGTAAAGCTTTAAATCTTTCTAAGTTGCGTTACCACAAAGTAGTAATCATGTGTGATGCCGATGTCGATGGTTCTCACATTTCAACATTAATTCTAACATTCTTCTTCAGATTTATGAAAGAATTAATTGAAGGTGGTCACGTGTATATTGCAACACCACCTTTATACTTGGTTAAAAAAGGAAACAAAAAAGAATATGCTTGGAACGATGATCAACGTGATTTAGCTAACGAAAGAATGGGAGGAAGTGCCGCAATTCAACGTTATAAAGGTCTTGGAGAGATGAACGCAGAGCAATTATGGGAAACAACATTAAACCCAAATTACAGAACTTTACGCCAAGTAACTATTGATAGTTTAACAGAGGCAGACAGAGTTTTCTCTATGTTAATGGGAGATGAAGTACCACCTCGTAGAGAATTTATCGAGAAAAACGCTGCTTACGCAAAAATTGATGCGTAAATCAATACTTTTTGGTAAATTTGTAAATGAAAAAATGTTGAATTTCAATTTTATATAAATATTTAATATACACAACAAAATGAAAGTAACAATAGTTGGTGCGGGTAACGTAGGTGCAACATGTGCAGATGTTATTTCGTACAGAGGAATTGCAAGTGAAGTAGTATTAGTAGACATCAAAGAAGGTTTTGCAGAAGGTAAAGCGATGGATATTATGCAATGTGCTACAACAACTGTATTCAACACACAATTAAGCGGAACAACAGGTGATTATTCTAAAACTGCAGGAAGTGATGTGGTAGTTATTACATCTGGAATTCCAAGAAAACCAGGAATGACGCGTGAAGAATTAATCGGAATCAATGCAGGAATCGTTAAATCGGTTGCGGATAACGTATTAACACATTCTCCAAATGCAATTATTGTTGTAGTATCAAATCCAATGGATACTATGACGTATTTAACATTAAAAGCTACAGGATTGCCTAAAAATAGAGTAATTGGAATGGGTGGTGCTTTAGATAGTTCTCGTTTCAAATATTTCTTATCAAAAGCATTAGACAAGCCAGCTAATGATGTTCAAGGTATGGTAATTGGAGGTCATGGTGATACTACTATGATTCCATTAACACGTTTAGCATCTTACAATGGTGTTCCAGTTTCTAATTTCTTATCTCAAGCTGAGTTAGATAAGGTAGCTGCTGATACTATGGTGGGTGGAGCTACTTTAACAGGTTTATTAGGGACTTCTGCTTGGTATGCGCCGGGAGCTTCTGTAGCGTATTTAGTAGACAGTATCTTAAACGATCAAAAACGCATGATTCCATGTTCAGTATTCTTAGAAGGTGAGTATGGACAAGAAGATATTTGTATGGGAGTTCCATGTATTATTGGTAAAAACGGTGTTGAGAAAATCGTTGACGTACAATTAAATGATGCTGAAAAAGCATTGTTTGCTAAGAGTGCAGATGCAGTTCGTAATATGAATGCCGATTTGAAATCAGTATTGTAATTTCACATCAAAATAAAATTTAAAAACTGTCAAGAAATTGGCAGTTTTTTTTTGTTATAATCATTTTTTAAATATTATTTTTAAATGGTCTTTGTTTCTAAAGATTGGAGTTTTTAACAATATTTTCTGTTTTGTGAAATACTTTTTTAAGTTGCAAGTGTTTCATTTTTAAGGAATAATGTGTTTTTGTAGTGAAACTTAGGTAAAAAGGTTGCTTTAATCGAAAATAAAATTGCTAAATCCTATTGTAAATTATATATTTGTCCGTTTTTATAAAATAGAATAAATAAATTTTAGAATAATGCAGAATAGAGGACTTATTAAATTTTTCGCAATTATCTTTGCTTTGGTATGTGTATACCAGCTTTCTTTTACTTTCGTAGCGAATAGTATTGTTTCTGATGCAAAAGCTTTTGCAAAAGGAGATTCAGCTAAAGAATTACGCTATTTAGATTCTATCGGTAAAGAAGAAGTATACTTAGGGCATACTTACAAAGAAGTTACTAATAACCAAATCAACAAAGGTCTTGACTTAGAAGGAGGATTAAACGTTATTCTTCAAATTTCAGTTAAAGATGTTTTGAAAGGATTGGCAAATGATTCTAAGAATCCAGCTTTTAACAAAGCACTTGCTGATGCAAAAGCAAACCAACAAGGAAATCAAGATTACATCGATGCTTTCTTTGAAGCTGCTAATGCTGCAAATGTGAAATTAGCTGCGGCTGATGTTTTTGGAAACAGAAACCTTGATGAAGTTATTAAGTTTGATATGACTAACAAACAAGTTGAGCCAATCATCAAACAAAAAGTTCAAGAATCAGTAGAAAGTGCTTTCAAAGTATTAAGAGAGCGTATCGATAAATTTGGAGTTACTCAACCTAACATTCAATTGTTAGGAAATTCTGGTAGAATCTTGGTTGAATTACCAGGAGCTAAAGATGTAGATCGTATTAAAAAGTTATTACAAAGTACAGCTCAATTAGAGTTTTGGGAAACCTATAAAATCGAAGAAGTTGGTCAATATTTAATGGCAGTTGAAGATGCATTAAAGAAAACAGAAGTTGCTGTTAAAGCTGATCCTACTAAAACAACAGGGATCGATTCATTATTAACAGACAAAGCTGATACTACTGCAGCAACAGCTAATAGTCCTTTCTTAGGTAAAATGTTAGCTCCAGGTCAGCAAGGTGCTCCGCATGTTGGAACATTTGCTACTAAAGATACAGCTGCAATCAACGGATATTTAAAAAGAGCTGATATTAAAGCGTTGTTACCTGCTAATTTAGCTAATATTAGATTTGCTTGGGGTAAAACAAATGCAAAAACTCCAGAAGTAACTGATTTATATGCCTTAAAAGGAACAAGAGATAATGTTGCGCCTTTAAGTGGTGGTGTAATTGTTGATGCAAGAGATACTTTTGATCAATTAGGTAAGCCAGCTGTTTCTATGCAAATGAATGGAAATGGTGCTAGAAAATGGGAGCAAATCACAGGAGCCGTTTCTCAACAAGGAAATGCGATTGCGATTGTGTTAGATAATATTGTTTACTCTGCACCTGGTGTAAGTAAAGGAGCAATTACTGGAGGTCAATCAGAAATTTCTGGAAACTTCACAATTGAAGAAACAAAAGACTTAGCAAACATTTTAAGAGCGGGTAAATTACCAGCTGCTGCAGAAATTGTTCAGTCAGAAGTGGTAGGTCCATCATTAGGACAAGAAGCTATCGATAACGGTATGTTATCATTCGTTATTGGTTTCGCTTTAGTATTATTATGGATGGTAGTTTACTATGGTAAAACTGGTTTCTATGCTAACTTAGCGTTATTAGTAAATATTTTATTCATTTTTGGAACATTAGCAAGTTTTGGTGCTGTATTAACATTACCAGGTATCGCGGGTATCGTATTAACCATTGGTATGGCGGTAGATGCTAACGTGATCATTTTTGAAAGAGCAAAAGAAGAATTAGATAATGGTAAATCAGTTCAAGAAGCTACTGATTATGCTTTCACTTGGAAAGGTGCGATGTCATCTATTATTGATGCTAACGTTACTACTGCAATTACTGCTATTATCTTATTAGTATTTGGTACAGGACCAATTCAAGGTTTTGCTACAACATTATTAATTGGTATTTTTACTTCTGTAATTACTGCTGTTTTTGTAACAAGAATGTTCTTAGATTGGAGTTTAAGCAGAAATGAAAAATTAGCTTACTCAACTTCATTAACTAAAACTTGGTTTAAAAATTTAAATATCGATTTCTTAGGTAAAAAGAAAATTGCTTATGTAGTTTCAGGTATTTTAGTAGCATTGAGTATTTTCTCATTAGCAACTAAAGGATTAAATCAAGGTGTGGATTTTGTTGGTGGTAGAACATACCAAGTACGTTTTGATAAACCAGTTTCTGCTCCAGATGTAACGGCTGATTTAGTAGCTGTTTTCGGAAGTGCTGAAGCAAAAGTTTATGGTGGAAACGACCAGTTAAAAATCACTACCAAGTATAAAGTTGACGAAGAAGGTGAGGGAGTAGATAAAGAAGTAAACCAAAAATTATACGAAGGTTTAAAGAAATATTTACCAGCTGATTTAACATATGATAAATTTGCAAACCTTTATGAAGGAAAAAAAGTTGGTATTTTATCATCTGCAAAAGTTACAGGTACTATCTCTAAAGATATTAAGACAAACTCTTTATGGGCAGTTTTAGGTTCATTATTTGTGGTATTTGTTTACTTGATGATTAGTTTCCGTAAATGGCAGTTTGGTTTCTCAGCTGTAATTGCAGTTGCGCACGATACAATCATTGTATTAGGTATCTTCTCATTCTTCTATACCATTTTACCATTCAATATGGAGATTGATCAAGCATTTATTGCAGCAATCTTAACGGTAATTGGTTACTCGTTAAATGACACTGTAATTGTTTTCGATAGAGTTCGTGAATATTTAGATTACAACTCATCACCTGATTTCAAAGGATTAGTAAACAAAGCATTAAATACTACATTAAGTAGAACAATCAATACTTCTGCTACAACTTTAGTGGTATTAGTGGCTATCTTCATCTTTGGAGGTGAAACTATTAGAGGTTTCGTATTTGCTATCTTAGTAGGTATTTTAGTAGGAACTTATTCTTCATTATTCATTGCAACTCCAGTGATGCAAGATACAATTGGTGAAAAAGAAGGTCGTAAAATGGCTGAGTTTAAAAAAGAAGACTAAGTAATTAGTTTCGATATATAAGAAAGTCCTGATTTATGTCAGGACTTTTTTTATATATTTATATTTCTAAATTTTAAACTTATGAAAACTAAATTTATTTTGATTGTTTTAGTGTTTGTATTCTTATCATGTAATAAAAACAAAGTCTATGATGATTTTGATTCTAGTTTTGATAATAATCGTTGGGATGCATCTGATGTTAGAGTGTTTGAATTTGAAAATAAGCAATCTGAGGGAGTTTGTGATGTAAAACTACATTTTGGACACATAAGTGGTTTTCAGTTTAAACAAGTGCCTTTAGAAGTCGAAATTACAGCTCCCGATGGTAAAACGGAAATGCTTCCTGTTACAATGAAACTAATTGATGATTCTGGAAAGGATTTAGGCGATTGTTCTGGTGATATTTGTGATGTTTTTCAAACCATAAAAACCTTTCAAAACCTAGAAAAAGGAAAATATAAAGTGGCTGTCAAAAGTAAGTTTGCAGGGCCTTATTTACCGAATGTTCTCGGTGTTGGGATTGTAGTTGAAAAACAAAAATAAAAAAGGCGGTTAGAAATTCTAACCGCCTTTTTTGTATGTGTAATTTCATTAGTCTTCTTTAACTTCCTTCGCTTTCCAAACAAAGTAAAATCCAATAAATATAAACGGAATGCTCAACCATTGACCTGTTGAAAGTGCATTAAAAACTGGATATTGCTCAAATCCACCTTGACTTTCCTTAACAAATTCCACCACAAAACGAATTGACCAAAGTAGGATTAAAAACAATCCAAATAAGTAACCCGCTTTGTTTCTAGCTTCGGTTTTCCAATATAAAAACATTAGAATAGCGAAAACAAAAACATAACAGATAGCCTCATATAACTGTGCTGGATGTTTTGGTGTTACAGCAGCTAAATATTCTGCAAATTGAGGATTTGTAGCAATAGTATTGTAAGCTTCGTTTTTGTCTCCAATTTGTGTTATTTGCATCGCATCGTTTGCACTATATTTATCTCTTAAAAATTTAATTCCGAATGCTGAACTAGTTTCAGTTCCAACGATTTCTGAGTTGAAGAAATTACCTAAACGAATAAAAATCGCACCTAAAGAAACCGGAATTACAATTCGGTCTAAAATCCATAAAAA
The DNA here is from genome assembly GCF_000686885.1 of Flavobacterium sasangense DSM 21067. Lineage (GTDB taxonomy): Bacteria > Bacteroidota > Bacteroidia > Flavobacteriales > Flavobacteriaceae > Flavobacterium > Flavobacterium sasangense. The sequence goes on from NZ_JMLU01000002.1 coordinate 248,292, forward strand.
CGAACGTTTGATTACTCTTCTTTGGATGTAAAACATGGTTATAATAATTCCAATTGCCGCACCATGACTTGCTAATCCAGCAAAACCAGTGAAATGTAGTGTAGGTTTAGTGCTAATTGGTAATAAAATACTCAACGGGTCTTGGTGAAATAATTCTGATTGATAAAAAATTACGTGTCCCAATCGAGCTCCCAACATAGTGGCTACCAAAGTGTAAACAAATAACTTATCTAAAGATTCTACCGATTCGTTTTCTCTTATGAAAATAGGTTTCATTACGTACCAGCCTAATCCAAAAGCCAATACCCAAGAAAGACTATAAAAACGTAACATGAAAAATCCTAAATCAATCCCTTCCGAAGGATTCCAAACCATATTGAGTGCGTGAATCATAATTTTTGTTTCTGATTAAAGCGTAAAAATAAATATTATTATTGGGAAACTTGTTAAAATTCCGATAAGAAATTTTTTCAAGAGGAATGTCAATTTCAAAAATCAACTTCAAACCTGAAACTTGAAACATATATTTTGGAACACAGATTGAAGAAATTTAAATAATTTTAAAATCAGAAAAGTGAATCGCTCTGTGTATCTCTTTTCAACACAATCAAAATCAAAAAAGCTCCGTGTATCTCTGTGTAATTTTAACGCAAAGTTGCAAAGTTTTTTCGCAAAGTTCACTATGTGTTTTGTTTAAAATAAGTGAAACGCTCTGTTTATCTCTATTCAACACAAAGAAAGTCAAAAAAACTCGATGAACCTCTGTTTAATTAATCAAGGCACAGGATCATAACCGCTTCTTCCCCAAGGATGGCAACTGAAAATGCGTTTCAAAGCTAACCAGCCACCTTTAAACAATCCGTGTTTCTGCAACGCTTGAATTGTATAACTAGAACATGTCGGTTCAAATCGGCAAGTAGCTGGTGTAAAAGGAGAAATCCCAACCTGATAAAATCGCACCAGTAAAACAAACGGATAAATCACCCATTGTTTTAGTGTTTTTGGATATTTTGATTGGTGTTGGCTACACATGATTATTGATTAAAAAAAAGAACCTCAATTGAGATTCTTTGTATGTTTAAAAAGTAAAACTAGTTCCTTCTTTTCCGTCTTTTAATTGAATGCCTAAAGCTAATAATTGGTCGCGAATTTGATCCGATAAAGCAAAGTTTTTGTTCGCTCTAGCTTCGTTTCGCATACCGATTAACATTTCCACTACACCGCTTAATTTTTCAGTGGTATTTGAATTTCCTGAAGCTTCATTGCTAATTCCCAATACATCAAATAAAAAACTTGAAATGGTATTTTCTAATAGTTGAATATCATCTGCAGTTAATGATTCTTTTCCGTCGTTTACCAAATTAATGTAACGTGCGCCTTCAAATAATTGTGCAATTAAAATTGGTGTGTTAAAGTCGTCGTTCATCGCATCATAACAACTTTGTTTCCAACTTGCAATATCTAAAGTAGAACTGTTGCTTGCTTTCAACATCGGAATTAACTTGTACGATTCCATCAAACGAGAATATCCTTTTTCGCTAGCTAACATCGCATCATTCGAAATGTCTAAAACACTTCTGTAATGCGCTTGCAAGAAACAAAAGCGAACAATATTTGGTGCAAATGGTTTTTCAAAAAACGTATTTTCACCTGTAACCAATTCCATCGGAAGAATGTAATTTCCAGTCGATTTACTCATGCGCAAACTGTTCATGGTTAACATATTGGTGTGCATCCAAAAATTCACTGGTGAATGTCCATTACACGCTTTTCCTTGCGCTACTTCACACTCATGATGCGGGAATTTCAAATCCATTCCACCACCGTGAATATCAAAAGTTTCGCCCAAGTATTTCGTGCTCATCGCTGTACATTCTAAATGCCAACCTGGAAAACCTTCACCCCAAGGCGAGTTCCAACGCATAATGTGAGCTGGAGAAGCATTTTTCCAAAGTGCAAAATCTTGTGGATTTTTCTTTTCGTTTTGGCCGTCTAAGTCGCGTGTATTGGCAAAAAGTTCTTCGATGTTACGGTTACTCAATTCGCCATAATTCATTCCTTTTTGGTTGTAAGCAAACACGTCAAAATAAACTGAACCATTGCTTTCGTAGGCAAATCCAGTATCAATCAATTTTTGAGTTAACTCAATTTGCTCTAAAATATGTCCCGTTGCAGTAGGTTCAATCGTAGGCGGAAGAAAATTAAACGTATCCAAAACCTTGTGAAAATCTACTGTATATTTCTGTACGATTTCCATAGGTTCTAATTTTTCTAGGCGCGATTGTTTTACAAAACGATCGTTATCCACATCGCCATCATCGGTTAAATGCCCTGCATCGGTAATGTTTCTAACGTATCTAACTTTATAATCTAAATGTAATAAATATCTAAAAATTACATCAAACGACATAAACGTACGAACGTTTCCTAAGTGTACATTACTGTAAACCGTAGGGCCGCAAACATACATTCCAATATTTCCCTCATGAATAGGAGTAAAGGTTTCTTTCTCGCTAGAAAGCGTGTTGTATATTTTTAACGTTTGATTTTTGTATAATTCCATTTTTGTGATTGCTCAATATTTGTGATAGCTTATCTTAAAATTCTGATTTTAGAATCCTAAATTAAAACTGTGTATCTAACTTTATATAGTCTAAAAATTCTCTACGAACTTTATCCTCTTTGAATTTTCCGCCAAATTCAGCAGTAACCGTACTGCTTTCGATATCGCGAATTCCTCTAGAATTTACACATAAGTGTTTGGCATCAATCACGCACGCTACGTCTTCAGTTCCTAGTACTTTTTGAAGCTCTTGAACTATTTGAATATTCAAACGCTCTTGAACTTGAGGTCTTTTAGCATAGTAATCAACAATTCGGTTCATTTTAGATAAACCTACAACTGTTCCATTCGAAATATAAGCCACATGAGCACGACCTACAATAGGTAATAGATGATGTTCACAAGTTGAATAAACAACAATGTTTTTTTCAACTAACATTTCACCATACTTATATTTATTGTCAAATGTAGAAGAACTTGGTTTTTTGTTTGGATTTAAACCGCCAAAGATTTCTTTTACAAACATTTTAGCCACACGATTAGGTGTTCCTTTCAAACTGTCGTCTGTTAAATCTAAACCTAATGTGTTTAAAATATTTTCAACATCTTTTTTAATCAATTCAATTTTTTCTTCGTCGGAAATAGCAAAGGCGTCACTGCGCATTGGAGTTTGAGCACTCGTTGCAATATGATCGTTTCCTAATTCATCTTGAAAATCCTCGTTTTGTATCATCTTAACTAATTAGTTTTAATAGCAATTTTTAAAGTGTTGCAAAGATAAATAATAAACTTTAGATTTTATTTGCAAATGTTAATTATTAAAAAAAAAGTGTGTAGCTAAAAATTTTTGTTAAATTTGTGATTCTATAAACTAATTATCAAACTATAAAAAATGAAAAAAGTATTACTTTTTGGTATCTTTTTGTTTTTCCAATATGGTTTTGCTCAAACCATGTTAGATAAAAAGAATGCCGTTATTAAAGGGGTTAAAATTGAAAGTCTTCAAGACCCAAAATTAGATTTTATCAACAATGCAAAAATTTCTTGGGATTTTTCAAGTCTTGATTTAACTAATAAGACAGTTTCAATTGAAGTGGTTACTATTTATGATTGCTTTAATGGAGAAAATGCTTCAGACTTTAAAGAAACAATTTCTGTTTTGAATAAAGAAAACTTTACTAAACAAGGGAGCCGAGATCTAATTCACGTTGAATTAATGGCTAAATGTCTTAAATGGAGATTGGTTTTGGTTGAAAATAACCAAACAAAAGTTTCTGATTGGTCTTATTTCTCATTTCTAAAATAATCAGATTATGAAATTACTTTACAAAATAATATTTTTATTGAGTTTTGGTCTTTCGTTTGCTCAAGTAACATCTCCTACTTGTGAATCATCGCAAGCAATGTGTTCAGGTAACCAAGGACCTTTTAATAACGTGACTGGCAATCCAAATTCAAGTAGTTTGGGCTGTTTGGGAACAACTCCAAACCGTGCATGGTTTTACATGCAGGTAGGAACTTCGGGAACTATGAATTTCCAATTATCTCAAACCTCTACAGCTACAGGAAATGGTATTGATGTGGATTTTATTTTATGGGGGCCTTTTAATTCGTTAAATGGTATTTGTAATAACTTAGCATTGTACTCTCCAGGATATACAGGTGCTAATAATGTGGTTGCATGTAGTTATTCATATGTTGCAGTAGAAAATTTTACAATTCCAAATGCGGTTGCGGGTCAATACTACATGTTGTTGGTTACAAATTATGCTAATCAAGCGGGGACTTATACTTTAAATCAAACGGGAGGTACAGGTGCTTTAAGTTGTGATATTGTTTGCGGTGTTCGTTTAGGTCCAGACAGAATTTTATGTGGTGCAGCTACAAATGTTACTTTAACAGCAACTTTCTTGCAAGCGCCATCACTACCTGGTTCACCAGTATATTCTTGGTACCTAAACGGAGTTTTACAATATACAACACCAACAAATTCTACAACAGTAAATCAAAGTGGTACATGGCGAGTAAGTGTTACAAGGCCTGGTTGTTCCGATGTGGCCACAGATGAAGTGGAAGTTCAATTTATTGGTGTAGTTCCCTTTAATCCTGTCGGACCCATTGTGGCACCCGCGGGGGCATGTAATCCTATAATTGATTTAACATCGTATCAAGCGGCTTTAGTGGCTCCATATGACCCAGCAAGTTTTACATTTGTTTTTTATGACGAATCAGGAACTGTAATTACAAATCCTACAACTTTTTCTCCATCTGCTACAACTTTTATAGGTGTTGAAATTATTGCTGGACCATGTAGTAATTTTGATACAATTGATATTATTGTTTCATGTGTTCCACCTACTTGTACTTTAGATTTAACATCAGCTGCTAGTACAACCAGTCAAGTACTTTGTCAAGGAACAGCTCTAACCAATATTGTTTATACAACAACTGGTTCGGCAACAGGTGCAACTGTAACTGGATTGCCAACTGGTTTAACTTCAGTGTATAATGCTAACACTTTTACAATTAGTGGAACCCCAACTCAAACAGGTACTTTTAATTACACTGTAACTACTGTTGGTTGTTCGGTTAATGCAAGTCAAATAGGGACAATAACTATTGTTGTAGTTCCAGCAACTCCAACGATTGTTTCTAATCTACCAACTTGTTCTGCTGATGGTACAAGTACAGTTTCAAATTATGACATTGGTGTTACTTATATTTTTACTCCATCGGGTCCATCAGTGGGTGCTGGTGGTTTAATTTCAGGAATGATTACAGGAACTAGCTATACAGTTTTAGCAAGTAATGGAACTTGTTCTTCAACTGCTTCAGCTTCTTTTGTAAATAATGTAATGTTGGTTACGCCAAATGTACCAACAATTTCAATTACGCCTGAGACATGTTCTTCTGCTTCAGTGGCTACAATTACAAATTATGATGCTACTTTAACATACGTATTTACACCTACAGGACCTACAGTTGGAACTGGAGGAGTCATCTCAGGTATGACGGTTGGTACTAGTTACACAGTTGTAACATCAAATGGGGCTTGCTCTTCAGCCGCTTCAACTCCTTTTAGTATTAATGCAATGTTAGCAATTCCTGCTACCCCAACAATTAATATGGTACCACCTACATGTGTGGTTGATGGATCAAGTTCTATTTCTAACTATAATGCAGGTTTAGTCTACACGTTTACACCAGCTGGTCCTTCTGTTGGAGCTGGTGGTGCAATTACAGGAATGATTACTGGAACGAGTTATACAGTTGTTTCTAATAATGGAACTTGTTCTTCATTATCATCTGCATCTTTTGTTAATGCAGCTCAATTATCTATTCCAGTTATACCAACTATTTCCATTGCAGCGCCAACTTGTTCTTCAAATGGAGTTGCTACTATAACAAATTATGTTGCTGGTTTAACCTATGTATTTACTCCTGCGGGACCTACAGTTAATGCTGCTGGTGTTATATCAGGAATGACAGTGGGTACTAATTATGTTGTAGCAGCAAGTAATGGAAGTTGTGCTTCAGCAGATTCGAGTTCGTTCACAATAAACGCTATGTTAGCTGTACCTGCTACACCTACTATTAGTTCTGTAGCTCCTACTTGTTTTGTTGTTGGAAGTTCTTCTATTTCTAATTATAATGGGACTTTAGTTTACACATTCATTCCAGCTGGACCTTCAGTTGGGGCGGGAGGCTCAATTTCAGGAATGACTATTGGTACTTCTTATACCGTTACAGCATCTGATGGTACTTGTTCTTCATTAGCTTCTGTTTCGTTTTCTAATTTAGATGTATTAGCAAGTCCAGTAGCGCCAACTTTATCAGTGGTTAACTCACTTATATGTTCTGGTGAAACTGCAATTTTCCAAATAAATGGAACTGCAAATAATGTGGTTACTTATTCGATAAATGGAGGAACTAATCAAACTGTTACTTTAACTGCTTCAGGTTCTGCTACTGTAGAATTTGAAAATTCTACAACTAATGTTGTGATCGAATTGTCTAATATTAGTAATGGAAATTGTTCATTATCTTTAACAGAATCGGCTACCGTTACTGTTGAATCTTGTTCTATTCCAAAAGGAATTTCTCCAAACGGAGATGGCTTAAACGATAGCTGGGATTTATCAGCCTATAACATTAAAAAGGTTGAAATCTTTAACAGATATGGAACAAAAGTCTACTCTAAATCAAATTATGAAAAGGAATGGTTTGGTCAATCTGATAGCGGAAATGAGCTGCCAGATGGTACTTACTATTTTGTAATTGATTTTACAGATTTAGAGACAAAAACAGGTTGGATTTATATAAATAGAGAACGTTAATAAAAAAGGAATTGCTGTTATGCACTGTAGCAGCGTTCTTTTAAAAACATAAAATAATAATGAAGAAACTATTTTTAGTAACTTTAGGAATAATTGCTTTTTCGGCAGATTTACAAGCCCAGCAAGATCCGCATTATACACAATACATGTATAATATGAGTGTAATGAATCCGGCATATGCGGGTAGTAAAGAGAATTTATCGATGGGATTGCTTTACAGAAAGCAATGGGTTGAGATAGAGGATGCACCAACAACAGGGACATTTTTTGGACATGCACCTGTTGGTAAGAATGTAGGGATGGGTTTATCGTTTATAAACGATAAGATTGGTCCTGTAGAGGAAAATAATATTTACGCAGATTTCTCCTATACATTAAATTTAGGAGGCGAACACAAGTTAGCATTCGGAATAAAAACAGGGCTTACTTTACACAAAGTAGGTTTGTATGATGATGTTTATTCAACGTTACCTGATGCCAATGACCCTGCTTTTTCAGAAAATATTAGTAATTCTTATTTTAATATTGGTTCAGGACTTTTCTATTATACAAATAAGTATTATTTAGGATTTTCGGTTCCAAATTTAATGAAGTCAAAACATTTAGATTTTAATGGAAGAGAATTTGGTTCAGAAGTATCGCATTACTTTTTAACGGGAGGATATGTGTTTGATATCAATGATAACGTAAAATTCAAACCATTTTTCATGATGAAGTCAGCTTTTAACGCACCAACATCATTAGATTTATCTACAAATTTCTTGTTCAATCAGAAGTTTGAAATAGGCGCTACGTATCGTTTAGAAGACAGTTTCGGTGCGATGGTAAATTATGCAATAACACCTAATTTAAAATTAGGATATGCTTACGATCATATCGTATCGGATTTGAACGTAACTACACCATCTTCACACGAGATTATCTTATTATTTGATTTGAACTTCCCGAAAAAAGTATCAAGTTCACCAAGATTCTTCTAACCTAAACCGACCAGAGTACAATGAGAAATTTATATGTAACATTAAGTTTTGTGATGGTAAGTGGAATGCTTAGTGCACAAAATCAATACACTAAAACAGCAGACAAATTATTCGATAGATACGAGTATGTTGATGCTGCTAAAGAATATTTAAAATTAGCCGAAGGCAGTAAAGCGGATAACTACGTTTACAAGCAATTAGCAGAGAGCTACTACAATGTTTTCAATACGAAAGAAGCCGTAAAATGGTACGCTAAAGTAGTAGAACAAAAGCAAGATGCGGAAACATACTACAAATACGCCCAAATGCTAAAAGCAGAAGGTAACTTTAAGGAAGCAGACAAACAAATGCAACAATTTGCACAATTGGCACCAAACGACCAAAGAGCAAAAACATTTGTAAGCAATCCAAACTATCTTCCCGAATTGAAAGGACAAGCGAAATTATACGACATTGCAAAATCTGATATAAGTAGCGACAAGACCGATTTTGGTGCCGTACTTACTAATGATAACAATGTATATTTTGCAAGTGCGAGAAACACATCAAAAAGAAACAGCAACTTCAACGATGAACCTTATTTAGATATTTATAAAGCTACTTACAATGCTAACGGAACTATTAGCGAAGCTGTGGCAGTAGATAACTTAAACACTAAATGGCACGATGGACCGGTAAGTATTACAAACGATGGTAATACAATGTACTATGGTAGTGAGAGTTTTAATGAGAAAGAATATGTAAAGGATAAAGCTAAAAAAGCAAAGTTTGGAAAAATTTACTTGTATAAAGCTACAAAACAAGGCGATACATGGTCAAACAGCAAACCACTTCCTTTTAACAATAAAGAATATGATGTTAGAAATCCAAGCATTAGCAAAGATGGAAAAACATTGTACTTCTCATCTAACATGCCGGGAGGCTTTGGAGGAGAAGACATCTGGAAAGTATCGGTAAACGGAGACGAATATGGTACACCAGAAAATTTAGGAGCAAAAGTAAACACAGAAGCAAACGAGAGTTTTCCATTTATTACAGATGATAACGTATTGTTTTTCTCATCAAACGGAAAAACAGGATTTGGAGGATTGGATGTCTTCAAAATGGATTTAAACAAAGGTTCTGAAGCAATGAACGTAGGTGAACCAGTAAACACTTCAAAAGACGATTTTGCTTTCACTTACAACGCTACTAAGAAAGTAGGCTTCTTCTCAAGTAATAGAGATGGAGTAGATAACATCTACAAAGCGGATCCCGTATGTAACGTACAAGCTTTAGTTCGAGTAAAAGATGCTAAAACAGGAAAAGTTATTGAAGGTGCTACAGTATTGTTAGTAGATGAGAAACAAAAAACAGTTTCTAATCAAACAACGGCATTAAATGGAGAAACGTTGACAGGCGTTTTATGTAATACAGCTTATAGTGCTCAAGTATCAAAACAAGGATACGAAAGTGGTGTGTTTGAGGTTGCAAAAGCAGAAAATGAGCAAGTGGTTGTGGAAGCTTTGCTAACCCCAATCATGCCAATCATTACAGAGAGAGAAGTGATTTTACAACCTATTTACTTTGAGTTCAACAAAAGCAACATTACAGCAGAAGGAGCAACTGAGTTAGATAAGTTAGTAATGGTGATGAACGAATATCCAAATATGGTCATATTCGCAAAATCACATACTGATAGTAGAGGTAGTGATAAGTACAACATGAACTTATCAGACAGAAGAGCAAAATCGACTGTTCAATACTTAATCAGCAAAGGCATTGCAAAAGACAGAATTTCAGGACAAGGATTTGGAGAAAGCGAACCAAAAGTAGCTTGTAAACCATGTACTGAAGAACAATATGCACAAAACAGAAGAAGTGAATTCTTAATTGTTAAGAAATAGTTTTTTAAATGTTATGATGCACACATCTCTTTATAATTTATAAAAGGGATGTGTGTATTCTCGTTAAATTATGTATTTAATCTATAAAATATGCATTTCATCGATTAATACAAATGACGTAAAATATTTGTGTAAATTTGATATTAAAGAATTGTAATTATAAAAAGAAATAATGAAAAGAATTTTACTTTTAACAATGGTATTTTTTTCAATCTTCAGTTACGCTCAGTTTCCTGAAGGTTTTGAAGGTGCTACTTTTCCTCCAACTGGTTGGGTTGTTGAAGATAATGGAGTTGGTACTGCCCAAAGTTGGGGAAGAACAAATGCCGCTGGTTTTGGATGGGTACATCAAGGTACTTGGTCAGCAATGGTTAACCGTGATGGTGGTGCAACCTCTGCTGGTTTAGCCCAAGATTGGTTAATTACCCCTCAAGTAACAGTTCCAACAAATGGACAAATCAGATTTTATTCGAGATCGGGTTCAAATGGAGAACAAGGAAGTGTGTACAAGGTATTGATGTCAACAACAACTCAAAATAGAGCTGCTTTTACCACTACATTAGCTACTTACACAGAACTTGATATTGAAAATTTACCATTCAAGCAAATGGTTATTTTACTAAATGCTTACGCAGGTCAAAATGTTTATTTTGCGTTTGTAATGGAAGTTAATAATGGATTGGGGGACAGATGGATTTTAGATGATGTAAAAGTAGATCAACAATGTTTAACGCCAACAGCCTTAAATGTTACTCCGTTTTCAACAACAGCCAATTTGTCTTGGACAAGTCCAAATCCTGCTGGGCCATGGCAAATAGAATACGGACCTCAAGGATTTGTTCAAGGTACGGGAACCATTGTAAATAATATTTTAACCAATTCTTATACGCTAACAGGATTATCACCTTTAACATCTTACAGTTATTATGTTAGAACCATTTGTGAAGCTGATAATGTAAGCCCTTGGTCTGTAGTTAGAAATTTTACGACTACAGTTGCACCTCCAATATGTGGGGGTAATTTTGTAGATCCAGGAGGCGCAACAGGTCCATATCCTGGTAACTTTAATAATACTGCAACTCCAGTAGTTATTTGTCCTACTAATCCAGGGGAAATTGTAACGGTAACATTTAGTTCATTTAATACTGAACCTAATTGGGATGCATTATATGTATATGATGGACCGACTACAGCTTCACCATTAATTGCTAGTGGTAATCCGGCTGGTAATGGTGGTATTCCAGCTGGTGGATATTGGGGTACAACAATCCCAGGCCCATTTACTTCTTCACATCCGAGTGGATGTTTAACATTTGTTTTTAGAAGTGATGGTATTGATAATCGTGATGGATGGATTTCTAATATTAGTTGTTCAACATGCCCGCCACCTGCTAGAGTCAATTTAGTTAGCGCTACAGCATCGTCATTAAATGTTTCTTGGGTTAATTTAGCTCCATTAGCTACAAGTTTTGAAGTAATTTGGCTACCTGCTGGCTCACCACCACCAAATGCTACAGCAACAGGTCAAATTGTGACTGGAAATTCATATATTATACCAAGTTTAAATTCATTAACCACATACGATGTATATGTAAGACCTATTTGTAGTAGTGTGAGCACAACAGGTAATTGGTCTGTTAAAGGAACCTTTACAACCTTACCTGATTTTTGTGCAGGAGATCATTTTTATGATCCAGGAGGAGCAACAGCAAATTATCCAAATAATATAACAGCCACAAATGGAGGTACAACCACTATATGTGCTCCTAATCCAGGTGATTTTGTAACCGTGTTTTTTAATTCATTTGATATTTCTAATGATATCTTAAATATTTATGACGGAAATAGTAATGCAGCGACTTTAGTAAATATTGCGACTGGGAATACTGTTATTGAAAGTTTACAAAGTACAGGTAATTGCTTAACATTTGAGTTTTTAGCAGACGGAGTTAATAATGCTGCAGGCTGGGATGCTTCTATTGTTTGTGGACCTCCCTGTCCAAGTATTATTTCTACAATTACTAATTCTGTACCCGCAATTGCTGCAGATGGTAAATTAAGAATTTGTAAAAATCAAAATGTTCAATTTAGTGGTGGTTCTTCAACTAGTACAGATTTAACTGGAGCAACTTACATTTGGAAATTTGATGATGGTGTAACTCTTAATGGTCAAACAGTAAATAGAACTTTTGCAAATGAAGGTATCTATTTTGCAAATCTTACTATTATTTTACCAAATGGGTGTAGAAATACTAATAAAATACAACAATTAATTTATGTATCTACTGATCCAGTTTTTACAACAACTATTTCTGATAATGAAATATGTACCAATCAAACAGCTGTTTTGAGTGTAAATCAAACTTTTCCTACATTTGTAAAAACTTGTGAAGTTCCTTTAGTACAACCACCTCTTGTCGGGGATTTAGTTGGCGTTGTTCGTGTTTTACCTCAAATTATAGATTGTTACGAAGATTCCGCAACTATCACATCAGCATCAGATATTGTTTCAGTTTGTATAAATATGGAGCATTCATTTATGGGGGATTTTAGATTACGATTAATTAGTCCAGCAGGTCAAATTGTAATTTTAAAAAGTGAAAGAGGTAATGGTGCAACAAATGGACGTTATTTGGGATGTCCTATAGATCCTGGAGCTGGTCCAGGGACATTCAGACAATATTGTTTTACCCCTACTGCACCTTTATTAATTGATGACCCAGCAGTTCCAACAACTGTTTGTGGTAATGTTGCTGCAGCATCAGTAGTTGCGGGAAGTTATAGACCACTTCAGTCGTTTAATGGCTTTATAGGAAGCCCTGTTAATGGTCTATGGAGATTAGAATTTATGGATGACTGGGCAATTGATGATGGATATATTGAGCAATGGAGTATTGAATTTAATCCTGCTTATGTTCCTGCAAATTATCAGTTTACTCCAGTAGCTCAAACTATTTCATGGGATAGCGATCCAGATATTATTTCAACAAGTGGTAATCAAATTACAGTTAATCCATTAACTCCTGGTAATAAATGTTATACTTACAATGTTACTAATGATTTTGGATGTACTTACTCTCAACAAGTTTGTTTAGATGTTATTCCTGGTGTTGAATTTACTGATATAACAGCTTCTCCAACTCAAATTTGTAATGGAGGTGATGGTGTGTATACTTTCTCAGGTACTCCTAATGCAATAGTTACTTATAATATAAATGGAGGAGCTAATCAAACAATTACGTTAGATGGAACAGGGTCTGCTACATTAACATTGACAGGATTAAATCTTACTACTGATATCAATGTTACTTATATGACGGCTCCATCTGTTCCTACTGCAGGAAATGCAATTACAACAGTTGGTGGTGTTAATCCAAATAATTCTACCGGTGCTATTTTGGCTGCAGGTACAACTGCAAATACTGCAAATTCAACGACTATTAATTCTTCAAACACTACAGTAACACTAACATTAGCTCATGTTGTACCAGCAGGTACGCCAATAACTGTTAGTCTTGCAAAAAATACTACGACAGGAGCTGTTAATATTGTAGATGGACCTTCAACTTTGTTATTTAATACAGGAGCAATTAATATTTTACAACATGTAACTTTTATAAAAGGTACTACTTCAAATACTATTACTATTAATAGAGCAAATGGTACTGTTTTTTTAGATGGTGTATCTTATAATTATAATGAATTAGGTTGTGATAGACCATTAAATGATTCAGCTTCAATCGTTGTATATGCTACTCCGATAGTTAGCGTAACACCTGCAACTTGTACTGCAAATGGTTCAGCAATAATAACAAATTACAACCCTACTTTAACCTATGTGTTTAATCCTCTAGGACCTAGTATTGATGCAAGCGGAGCTATTCTTAATGCAACTTTTGGGACTTCATACACGGTTGCATTGGATAATGTTGCTTGTTTAACAAGTCCGTCACCTTTTGTTATTGATGCAATCTTACAAAATTTACCAACGCCAATTATTAATACTACACCTCCTACATGTTTAGCAGATGGATTTAGTACAATTACAAATTATGATGGAACTGCTACTTACACATTTACACCTGCTGGACCTTCAGTAGATGCCACAGGTTTGATTACAGGTATGGTTTTAGGTAATAGTTACACAGTGATAGCTTCAAATACAACATGTAATTCAGATCCTTCGACACCGTTCAGTAATTTAATTATGTTGGTTACACCAGTTGTTCCAACAGTTTCTGTAACGCCACCAACATGTACAGCAAATGGATTTGCAACGATTACAAATTATGATCCAGCAATTACTTATGTGTTTACGCCAGCAGGCCCAACAGTAGATGCTTCGGGTGTAATATCAGGAATGGCTTTCAATACAAATTATGAAGTAGCGGCTTCAAACGGAAGTTGTACTTCTGTAAACTCTGCTATTTTTACTATAGATCCAATTTTAGTAACACCAGCTGTTCCAGTTATTACAATGACTGCGCCAACGTGTTTAGCAGATGGATTTAGTACAATTACAAATTACGATGCTACTCTTACTTATGTATTTAATCCAGCAGGACCAACTGTTGATGCTACTGGTTTAATTTTAGGAATGACATTGAATACGCTATATGAAGTAACAGCGTCAAATGCAACGTGTACATCAGTTGCTTCGGCTCAGTTTAATAATTTGGTTATGTTGGTTACACCAGTTGTTCCAACAGTTTCTATTACTGCGCCAACATGTACGGCTGATGGATTTGCAACAATTACAAATTATGATCCAGCAATTACTTATGTGTTTACGCCAGCAGGTCCAACAGTAGATGCTTCGGGTGTAATATCAGGAATGGCTTTCAATACAAATTATGAAGTAGCGGCTTCAAACGGAAGTTGTACTTCTGCAAACTCTGCTATTTTCACAATAGATCCAATTTTAGTAACACCAGCTGTTCCAGTTATTTCAATGACAGCACCAACGTGTTTAGCAGATGGATTTAGTACAATTACAAATTACGATGCTACTCTTACATATGTATTTAATCCAGCAGGACCAACTGTAGATGCTACTGGTTTAATTTCAGGAATGACATTAAATACAATATATGAAGTAACAGCGTCAAATGCAACGTGTACATCAGTTGCTTCGGCTCAGTTTAACAATTTGGTTATGTTGGTTACACCAGTTGTTCCAACAGTTTCTATTACTGCGCCAACATGTACGGCTGATGGATTTGCAACAATTACAAATTATGATCCAGCAATTACTTATGTGTTTACACCAGCAGGTCCAACAGTAGATGCTTCGGGTGTAATATCAGGAATGGCTTTCAATACAAATTATGAAGTAGCGGCTTCAAACGGAAGTTGTACTTCTGCAAACTCTGCTATTTTCACAATAGATCCAATTTTAGTAACACCAGCTGTTCCAGTTATATCAATGACAGCACCAACGTGTTTAGCAGATGGATTTAGTACAATTACAAATTACGATGCTACACTTACATATGTATTTAATCCAGCAGGACCAACTGTTGATGCTACTGGTTTAATTTCAGGAATGACATTAAATACAATATATGAAGTAACAGCGTCAAATGCAACGTGTACATCAGTTGCTTCGGCTCAGTTTAACAATTTGGTTATGTTGGTTACACCAGTTGTTCCAACAGTTTCTATTACTGCGCCAACATGTACGGCTGATGGATTTGCTACAATTACAAATTATGATCCAGCAATTACTTATGTGTTTACACCAGCAGGGCCTACGGTGGGAACTGGAGGAGTTGTCTCTAATGCTCTATTGAATACAAATTATCAAGTTGCGGCTTCAAATGGAAGTTGTACTTCTACTAATTCTTCTCAATTTAGTGTTTTACCTATTTTACCTAAACCTATTTTAGTAAATATTGTTTCAAACAATGCAATTTGTGAAGGTACTTCTGGTACTATTACAATTACAACAACTCCAAATTCAGTTGTTACCTATAATATTGATGGAGGAGCAAATCAAACTGTAAATGTTAATAATACGGGTACAGTTACTATTGCAACACCTATTTTATTGTCAAACAGTACTTACAATGTTGTTTATGTTCAATCAACAATTGCACCATTTTGTGGTCAAAATCAATCGGGAAGCGCTACAGTTGTTGTAAATCCGATACCTGATGTAATTATTACTCCAACTCAAACCACTATTTGTTCAGGAACTTCAACAAGTATTAATTTAAGTAGTTCGGTTTCAGGTACAACATTTACTTGGGTTGTGGTTCAGCAATCTAATGTAACAGGTGCTTCAAATGGAAGTGGAAATGTTATTTCACAGGTATTAACGAGTACTTTAACAGGTGGCTATGTTGATTACTTGGTTACACCAACAGCAAATGGTTGTGTTGGTCCAGCTCAGTCAATAAGAATTAATGTTACACCACGTCCTAATGTTACAGCAATTAATAATAATCCAACTTTTTGTTCAGGTGGAGCTACTGATATTCAGTTAAGCAGCAATAATGTGCCTGGAGCTGTATTTTCTTGGACAGTAACAGGAGGTAATGTTTTGGGTGCAGCAGGAGGTACTGGTACCAGTATAAATCAAATTTTAACTGTAAGTCCAGGTACTACATCTACTGTGGAAGTCGTTTATACAATAATTGCTGAAGCGAATGGATGTTCAGGTCCACCACAAATAGTTCGTGTATATGTGAATCCGATACCAGATTTAAATTTAGCTAGCAGTACTGTTCCTTTATGTTCAGGAGATTCTACGAATATTTCGTTTACTGGTACAATACCAGGAACTGTATTTAGTTGGGTAGTTTTAAATAGTACTGGAGTTTCTGGTGCATCAAATGGAACAGGTACTAGTATTCAGCAAGTATTGACTGCTACAAGCCTTTCTCAAGGTTCTGTAACGTACCAAATAACACCTACTTTTAATGGTTGTACGGGAGTTTCACAAACAGTTACAGTTATAGTGAATCCTCGTCCAGAATTGTTTGCAAATCCAATTCATCCGCCAATATGTAGTGGTGTTCTTTCGACTAATATATTTTTATCAACATTTAATGCAGGTACTGTATTTAACTGGACTGTAAATTCTGTTGGAGTTAATGGTGCAACTGCTGGAAGTGCTCCTGGGCCTACTTATACTATTATTCAAAACTTAACGACTTCAGTTGATAATGTAGTTGGTTATGTAGATTATATAATTACTCCAACATTTGCTGGATGTTCTGGTACACCAATTACTGTAAGGGTAGTTGTTAATCCTTTACCAAAACCAGTTTTAACTGATGGATCAATTTGTGTGGATGAATTTGGAGTTCCATTCCAATCGTATACATTAGATTCAGGATTGGATAATGCTAATTATGATTTTGTATGGTATTTTAATGGAGTAGCAATCCCAAATTCAAATAACTCAACTTATACTGCAAATGCTGTCGGTACTTATGGTGTTATAGCAACGAATAGTTCAACTAACTGTGTGTCTTCTACGGTTGCTAATATGGTTACTGCTACAGTAGGTTCAACAGTGCCAGCTTCTGGATTAACAGTTACTCAAACTGGTTATTTTAGTGGTAATGCAACATTAGTTGTTAATGTAACTGGAGGTTCTGGTACATTGATGTATTCGTTAGATGAAGGTACATTGCAAACATCAAATGTGTTTACAAATGTTAGTGCTGGGCCACATAAGATAACGGTAATTGACACACAAGGTTGTACATATTTTACTTATGATATTTTTGTTATAGGGTATCCTCAATATTTTACACCAAATGGCGATGGTATTAACGATACTTGGTACATCGATGGTTTACAAAATACGGATGTAATTTACATTTTCGACCGATATGGAAAATTAATTAAACAATTGAGAGGTATTGAAGGATGGGATGGTACTTATAATCAAGAAAACCTTCCGTCAACTGATTACTGGTTCACTGTTGATTATTTAGAAAATGGAGTTAAAAAACAATTTAAAGCACATTTTGCGTTGAAGCGTTAATTTTATCGATATATATTATTTATAAACCACCTCAAAAGAGGTGGTTTTTTTTGTTAAAAATATTGTTTATTTTGGTATTTGTAATACTTTATCCTTTGTTTTGCTGATATTATTAAATAAATTTAAAATATTATAGTTAAAAATTTGAAAATTCAAAAAATATTTTAATATTTGTTTATTAACAAAACTTTAATAATTAATTGTTTTTTTAACATAATATTAATATTTAAAGGTTTGTTATGAAATTTGAATTCAACCCAAAATAAACGTATTTATGAAAATTTTTTTAATGATTTTTTTCAGTATTTTTTCCTTTTGTGCTTCAGCTCAGGAAAAGGGAAATAAAGTTGCTAATCCAAAAAATAGCAGTGTAAAAAACACAAAAAACGTTGTTGTTTCTAAATCAAATGATGATAATTTGAAGGAGACTAATAGATCTACGGATAAAAAGAGTTATCCAGATAATGTTAAAGCAGCTCCAGAAGAATTTTATATAGTAAATGATAAGCCGGTTGATAGGGTTACTTATTTAAAATATTTAAGAGCCAATAAAAAATAATATTTCTAATACTAAAATATAAGAATATGGGATTTAAAAATTACTTAGCTATTGTAGTATTATTTATATTGGGTAATGTACAAAACATATTTGCTCAACCTTCTAATGATGCGTGTGCAAGTGCAATTCCATTGACGGTTACTAATGGGTCATGTAGTTCAATACTCTATACAAATGTTGCAGCAACAACGGTAGGTTCAGATCCAGCCCCTGCATGTTGGTCTCCAGCTACTAGAAGTCATACAGTATGGTTTTCATTTGTAGCAACAACTGCTGATATAGAATTGTCAACTAATTTTGCTGGTACATTAGCAAATACTCAAATTGGGGTTTATAGTGGAACATGTGGATCTTTAACTCAGTTAGCATGTCAAGAAGACGTAAATACTGCAGGAGGTTTATTACATACAAATGTCATTTTACACGGATTGACAATTGGTAATACTTACTATGTAATGGTTGACGGTAATGGAACTTCTACAGGTACATTTGGAATTTGTGCTCAAGAAACACTGCCAATTGCGCCTCCTTCTCCAATTCAAGATTGTGATACAGCACAATTTTTATGCAATAAAAATAATGTTTCAATTCCAGACGGTACCGGTGGACCTGGTTTGGTACAAACAAATCCATCATGTTTTGGTTCGCCAGGAGAACGAGCTTCATGGTGGTACACATTTACAGTTGCAACTTCAGGAACTTTAAATTTTACAATTACACCTAATGGTTCTGTAGATTATGATTTTGCTGTTTATAATGTAACTACTGGCTGTCCTGGTACAGAGCTAGTTTGTAATTGGGATGCAACAACAGGCGCGACAGGTTTATGTGGAGCTGGTGTTGGTTGTGAAAATACTATTACGGTTACTGCTGGTCAAACATATGCAATTTTAGTGGATAGGTTTACATCAGCTTCTACATTTGGATTTGTAATGAATTTTACAGGTACAACAGCTACATTTACAAGTCCAACACCTTCTTTTACAGCATCTGCAGCTTGTTTAGGTCAAGCAACAAATTTTACTAATACTACCATAGGTAGTAATACTTATAGTTGGAATTTTGGGGATGGTTTTACATCTAATTTAGAAAATCCTTCTCATACTTATGCGGCTACAGGGACATATAATGTTACTTTATTAGTAACAACTGTACCTGGAGGATGTCAAAATCAAATTATCATTCCAGTTACAGTTAGCCCAATACCAACTGTAAATGCAGGTTCTGATACATCAACATGTTCAGGTGCTTGCGTAACATTATCGGGAGCTACTAATGCTACTGGATATACTGGACCTGCCTCTTTTTCTAATTCAACATCTTATACAATACCAGATGGAAGTACAACAGGTGTTAATTCTCCGATTTCTGTTTCAGGTGTTTTTCCTACTACAATTGCTGCAGGATCTATAGCTTCAGTATGTATTAATTTAACTCATGGCTGGGATTCTGATTTGGATATTTTTTTAAGATGTCCTGATGGAACTCTATTAGAGTTATCAACTGATAATGGAGGTTCGGGAGCTAACTATACAAATACTTGTTTTACACCAACGGCTGTTAATGTTATTGGTTCTGCTGGAAATACCACAGCTCCTTTTACAGGTAATTATGCTCCAGAGCAAGCATTTACTGTCTTAAATGGTTGTACGGCTAATGGAACTTGGGAACTTTTTGTTCAAGATGATGCTGGATTATTTTCAGGTTCAATTACTGGATGGACAATTACATTCAATAATACATATCCTCCTTTTGTTTGGTCACCTACTACGGCGATGACAGGTGCTAATACTTTAACACCATCAGTTTGTCCTACCACTACCACTACTTATACATTAACTGCTTATGGAGCTGGCGGTTGTGTAGTAACAGATACTGTCTTAGTTACCGTAACGCCAGGACCATCATTAATGTTAACTTCAGCAGTTGCTACTACAAATCAATCAGTATGTGCTAATTCTGCAATTACAAATATAACATATTCTGTAACAGGCGGTGCTACAGGAGCAACAGTGGTTGGATTACCTGCTGGAGTTACAGGTTCTTATCTTGCAGGAGTATTTACTATAAGCGGAACGCCAACAACACCAGGAACGTATAATTATACTGTTACTACTTCAGGAGGCGGCTGTACTGCGGCAACTGCAACAGGTGTTATTAATGTGAATAATGCACCAGTTTTAACTAGTATTACATCAACAACACCTGTTTGTTCGGGTAATAATGCTGTATATAATCTTACAGGAACTCCTAATGCAGTTATTACATATAATATTAATGGAGGAACATCACAAACAATAACATTAAGTGCTACTGGAACTGCAACGGTTACAGTTCCTTCTATTGTGGCTAATACCACATTAAATGCAATTAATGTAGCAGCTGCAGGTACTCCTGTAATTGGAAATGGATTATCTGCTACAGGAGGGATTAATCCTACAAATGCCACAGGGGCAATTTCGGCTTTAGGAGCCGCTGCCACAGCTGCGAATTGCTCTACAATAGATAATGCTAATAATACTCAAACAATAACTTTACAACATTTAGTTCCTGCAGGAACAATTATTACAATCAGTATTGCTAGAGATAATAATCAAGGGAGTGTAAATATTTCTGACGGAACAACTAATATTGGTGCATTTAGTGCTGGACCAAATGATGTTTTACAACAAATTACGGTTACAACAACTGTTGCTACAAATACTATTGTAATTACTAGGGTAAATGGATCTACATGGATTGATGGTGTTCAATACACAATAACTTTACCAGGTTGTTCAAATGCGATTGCCTTGTCAAATACTGTTGTTGTATCTTCATTGAATACTATTGCAGCAGGAACAAGCCAAACAGTTTGTGTTAACAGTGCAATAACCAATATTACATTAGCAACAACCGGAGCAACTGG
>NZ_JMLU01000003.1 GCF_000686885.1 Flavobacterium sasangense DSM 21067
TGGTTGTTTTGCGACTTCAAGATACTGATTTTCAGTATCTTGACCAACATTTTTTCAATTTATTTTACTTCAAATAATTTCACCCAACGGGTTAATTTTAATTATCCAATAGTCCAAATTGCCATAGTTTAAGGTTGTTTTATCAGACGAAATACCTGATGCAGATGTTCCTCCCAAAAGAAAACCACCATCGACTCCTGTTATTACAGATTGCAATTCATCGTGCCATTCACCTCCAAAAGTCTTTTGCCACTCTTCTATACCACTAGAATTAAGTTTAATAATCCAAAAATCACTTTGTCCTTTTGAATCTTCTTTTTTATCTAAACTTTTATTTGAAGATGAAGTTCCTCCCAAAAGAAAACCTCCATCTTCTGTTTGAATAATACTAGTTAACATGTCACTTCCTTCACCACCAAAAGATTTTTGCCATTCTAATTCTCCTTTAAAATCTATTTTACAAATCCAATAATCATAACTACCAATATTTTTATTGGATTTATTTCCTGTCTTACCTGAAATAGAACTTCCTGCTAAAACAAAACCATTGTCAGAAGTAGATAAAATATCTGTCAAAATTTCACAATGCTTCCCTCCAAAAGATTTTTCCCAAAGCATATCTTGTGATTTCACATTATAACTCAAGAAAAAGAATAATAAAACTAACCTATTTATCATAATAGTTTGTTGTTTAAAATTGTAGAAATAATTAATAAAATTTAGTATGTCTCTAAAAACATTTTTCCATGTTATACAACCACAAAATCATTATTTTATGAAGTATTATAGAAAAAAATATCACTAAATTTCAAGCGAAATTCTAACAATTCAAACTAACCACAAAGTAAATTTTAACATTTAACCAAATGTATACCTGAGGTATAATTATTGTTAAAATTTAAATATAACCACGAGATTTGGCTTCTTTAAGAATGTTTTCATCCTCTTTAAGATTAAAGGATTGTTTTATTTTGGAGATTCTTTTTTTAATAGTGATTTCTGAAACTGACAATTCATTTGCTATTTCAGAAATTTTATAACCGATAGATAAAAAATGTAGGATTAATCT
This sequence comes from Flavobacterium sasangense DSM 21067, assembly GCF_000686885.1. Lineage (GTDB taxonomy): Bacteria > Bacteroidota > Bacteroidia > Flavobacteriales > Flavobacteriaceae > Flavobacterium > Flavobacterium sasangense. The sequence continues at coordinate 1,070 of NZ_JMLU01000003.1, forward strand.
ATTTTTCTCATTAATAAAAACTTCATTTTCCCATATTTCTTCTAGTTGTCTAATGACAAAATCACTTCTGAATTTATTGCCTAATAAAACTGTTTCTGTAATGTTTAAAAAAACTTTCCCGTTTACGTCAGTTTTAGTTGCAATTCCATCAGGAGAAACATTTTGAACTATATCAAACAAAACAACATTCTCTAAAATAGAGGTTAAAATTATAGTCTTACAATTTGGAAAAGTCTTTTTTATATATTTACATACATCTGCACCATTGAAAATATTTTCCTGACGATAAATAGGCATTGAGTAATCAATAATAGCTAAATCAATTTTCGTATTTAATTTTAGAGCATTATTAATTTTTAAATAGGCTTCCTCACATGAATTTGCTTCAATGTAATTAATGTTGTCCCCCAATATACTTGAAAATGAAAGTATCATCTTATAACCTTCAATTGTCATTTGATGATCTTCTGCAATAAAAATATTCAAAATTTAAAAAATTTCTAAGTTAATATTATTGTATCATTAGGGGATAACACAATAATAATAATTTTATTTGATTCACAATAAAATTTAATCAATTTTAATTTAAAAACATATAAAATAATATAATTTGAACTTCGTAAAATAATCTAAAACCCTTTTTGCGACCTTCGGGAGCAAAAACGAGATTGCCTTTGTGTTCGCAAATTCGGAGAAATTTGTGGACACAAAGGCACATCTCGATAAGTTTGACCGCTAAAGGATTTTAAGGTTTTTTAATTCTAATCAAATACAATATCACTTTTGAAGTCGTAGACAATCTTTTCTTTTAATTTAATTTTAAATTCATCATACATTTTATCATAGGCTTCTTGAGATAAATCTTCAAGCTCTGCTATTTTCTTTTCATCAACTTCATTTTCAATTAGACTCTCTAAATAAGCTTCAAATTCATCAATTGAATACATATTAAATCTATGTTCAAAGCTTTCTAATGTAGTTGTATAATAAGAAGAAATAGTTTGATGTAAGAATTCTAATTCCTTTTTTGTAAAGTCTTCTTCAATTGCTTCACAATCTTCATTTTCCTCTTCCTCAGAATCATTATAATTCACATAAGACTCAAATTCATCTATAATATCAGAAACAAATTCAGCTGCATAAAATCCAATTCCTGAATTTGTATTCCAATTGGGGAATTTCTCATCCAAGTAGCGTATTATTTCATTTAAAATTGGAGTATCAGAGTAATTCTCCATAACATTGTAATAATCTTCATGCTTTTCTCTGTTGGCTACATACTCATCCCAATAAAATCTAAAATTTTCCATGATAATGCTTTTAAAATACAACGCTAAATTTAACAAATATTTTCATACTAAAAATGAAATTATTCTAAATTATTTACCCAAATTTCTAAATCATGCATTGCCGCTGGATTGTCAAGAAAAAATTGTTTGTATTTATTAGTACAGTCATTATAACCTTTATCATAGCTTATTTTTTGAAACTTAACAGATGTTGCATTTAATTGATTTACTTGACTATAGTGCCAACTCATCAAAATATAAAGAATGGCTAATAATAGAGTTGTGTAAAGTATAGATAATAGGTATACAAATTGAACTTTGACATATTTTGAACAAAAACGCAATTCAGTATGACTATTTTCAATTTCAAAATTGATGTTATCTAGATTTTGACTTAGTATCTTCCTAATCGCCTCTAGTTCCCTTTTCAACTTTAATAAATCAGCCATATTTATTTACTATTTAATGTTGTTCTCAGTTCAATTAACGTTGATAAATTTGTGTTTGACTGATATAATAGATAACTTATGTAAATTGAATAAAAGCTTAAAAATATTATCAACCATACTTTTATGTCAAGGTACCAACTTAATTCATCTGGGGGTTTAATTTGTGACATTTCTAATTGGTGCCTTTTTAACGATTCAATATGATTGTAAACTAGTTTAATCATTTCGTTTTTGTTTACATTAGTATGATTTTGAAATTTATCTAATTCAACTTTTAGAGAATCAATATTCAATTTAGGATTGTGATTTTTCAAACTATCCATTTTTGAATTTAATGTATCTGCAACAGCAAATAAATCTTTAGTTGATTTTCTATTTTTCTCCATTTCTTCAAGTAAGATTGAGACCATATCAATCAAACCAGGTTGTTTTTTACCTGCCATGTCTAAACTTTATTTTTGGCTTTTGATTAGTTTCTATTATAGGTTTTCCAACTATATCTTTTAAGTTAATTTTTCTATTAACTTCAGAGGCTTTGAAGCTTTCTTTTGTGGCCACATTTACAAATCTGTAACCTTGAATTAATCCTTGCTTATTAACTGAAGGTTGCACTTCAACACCCATTGTTTTCATCACTAGAAAATATTCTTCCAAAGAATTATATTGTCTTTCAATAGCTTTTAAATGCTTATTGTAAATTTCATCTTTTGTAGATTTTGGAATTGTAAAACCTTCATTTTGATTGGCTTTAATTTTACGAAACATCATTTGTTTCGCCGAAAGTAGATTTCGACGCGAAGCAATACGATGAGCTGCCCATTGTGCCTTCTTACCAATAAAGTGATCATTAACCATTTTTCCTGTTTCCATATTCAAACGCCCGCAATAGATATGTATATGCTTGTGACGTTTTTCTGTGTGAACAAATGCCAGTATCTGGTGGTTATCAGCATTAATACCAAGCTCTTCCATAAATTCGACTGTCATCTTCTTAAGTTCTGAATTAGATAATTTATGACCATCATCAATTGAAGGAGATAGAACCAAACTTAACGTTTTATTTTTTGCTCTGTGGTTTAAATCTTGAATTATACTCATTTCTTCTATAATTTCTTTTGGATTTAATCCACAGAGATTGTTTCTGAGCAACTCGTAACCTTTCCTATCATTCATAATGTAATTCAATAAAGAACCACCACCAGAACATGCTTTAGCCATACCAATCATATATCTATTTTAGTTTCATTAAGTGTTCTCTAATTATTCTTGAGGTTTCTAATGTTTCTTTTTTTAATCCTTCTACATCTCCCAGCTTAAATAGATTACTAATTCTTGTAAAATTTGTAGAAAAATTGGCCAGTGTTTTGTATACTTCAATTTCTTCAGGACTCAATTTTGATGTCAATTTATAGCCTAAGACAAGTCTTCGCAATAATTCTGAAACAGCCATTCCGGAATCTTTTGCTTTCTTTTTAATTATGGCTTGCTCTAATTTTGATACACGAAATTTTATTATTTGTTGTTTCATAAATATTCTCTTTATTCCCTTAAGTTAAAATTGGAATTGAAAAAGTTATTAAAATCTTCTACTAGTACCATTAAGCTCTATAAGATTAAACATAGAAACAAATCTATCTCTAACTCTCGATCCATATCGTTTCTCGATTTGTATTAATGATAAATTTGTAGTAATAAAGGTTTTTGTGTTTTTTGCAATAAACTCATCATAACGGTTCTCAAGAATTCTAATAAAAATATCCTCTTTAGAACCCCAAACATGGATATTATTTGCTTCGTTTTCACTTCCTAAATCATCAAAACAAAAAGTACCAATTGAGTAATTTTCAATTATTGAATCCTTATTTTTCTCAACATTAAATTTTTCAACCACTTTTTTTGTTTCTACAATAGGGAACCAAAGGCTTTGTAATCCATAAATTTTTGATATCATTTGAATGATTTTAAAACTGGATGATTTTCCTGTACCAGGATTACCAATTACTAACAATCCTTTTCTCAGTTCACCACGATGTATAGTTTCAAATTCAATATCTCTAGAAAAATATTTACATAACAAATTCAAATAATTTTGATTGTTTTCATCAATTGTAAAATCACGATTTTCTCTGCTATAATATTCTTTAGCTACTTTAATGTAAAGTCTTTTCATTTCGTCGGTATTCATAATTTTTCTTTCTTTTTTGTCCGCAACTTTTTTTCTTTCTTTTATACTCATCAGAAAATGATTGAGTACTATTTCCATAGATGCAAGTTTTGTTCTCATTCTATAAATTTTTCACGTGAATTATTACTTTTTTCTTTAAAGAAAATATTAGATTTACTATTAATATTTTTTTTATTATCTTTTAGAAAAACATCAATAGATATATTTATGTCTTTAACAATACCGCTTCCTTTAATCTCTAAATACCTATTTAGAATTTGTTTAGTACCTTCTTTATAGATAATTTTTGATTCAATGTATCCAAGTTTTACTAATGAATTAATCCATAAACTGACTGTTTCAGTTCTTACTTCAAATAAATCTGCAAAATATCTATTTGTGGCCCAACAGAATCCGTATTGGGAGGACAATGCTGTAATTTCACTATAAAGCAACTTTGCGCTAGGTTTTAATCTTTTATCATATCTAACGGTTGATGTCAAATAAGAATAATATGAAGGTTTTATGCTCATAATTTAAATTGTTTTTAATTAATTTCACTACATTTACATTTATAGGATAGATGCAACAAAAAAAGACCTAAGTAGAACAAATGTTCTAATTAGATCTTTAGTCATTGATTAAATGAGGGTTTTTTAAAGCAAGGTTTGTCAATTGAGATTTACTAAATATCGGAAATCTCCCTAATTGGAAATATGGAATTTTACCTTGCTTTTTCCAAGCAATTATTGTTTGTTCAGTTCTACCAAAAAGTTCTGCAACTTGTCTTTGATTTAACCTGTCATCTGATTCTGGAATGATAATTTTAGAATCATTTTCGGTGTGTTTTTTCTGTAATGCCATTTTAACTTATTTTATTTGGTTAACATTGGCAAAACTATATCAGAATCAAATAAAGCTTTTTACATAAGGCTACATAAAACTATTCTTCAGGGTTCAAAAATTTATTTACATTCAACCTAACCAAATCAGGTACAGCAAAATCAACATCAATTTCAAATCTTGAATAAAAAATATCATTTAAACTACTTTCAGACATTCCTTCAATTTTATTAAAAAAGTTAGACAGAAGATATTTAAGTTTATTAGCAGCTTTACTAAATAAATTAATATTTAAATAAAAAAGGAATGCTTTAAATTTATTTCTATTAAATTCATCACTTAAAACCCTATTGAGTTTAATTTGAACATTTTTAATATCAATTAAATCATAAGACGGATAAGCTTCCATTAATACAGAAATAAAAATCTTAATATCTTTTTTTGTTACTTCACTACTCAATTCTTCAAAAAAAATATACAATGAATCCTCAAACAAGTCCATGTTCTTTATATTTTTTTTCTTCAATATCATTTTCAAATCATGTACAATATTTCTTTGTTTAAAAAAATCAGTATAGTCTAAGATCTCTAGAATTTCCTTTTTTGTAATGTGTTTTTTACTATCATATATAAGATTTATCTTCTTTTCTTCATAGTTTATAATTGGAATAAATTCTAATTTCAGTCTGTCAAAAAAAATTCGATTAACTTCAAAATATTCTGCTTCAAATGATTCTAAATTTCTGTTCTGAATATTATGCCTTACTGCATTCTTAAATTTATTTAAAGCTGTTTTTTTTTCATATCTAAAAAAGAATGAATAAGCAGAATTAATAGGAACATTTACATTTTGTTCAGTCTCATAATAACTTAAAACTTTTGGAGGTATAAGTTTATCAAATAAATTTTTACTAATTCGAATGTAAACATTATTAAAAAGACAAGATTTAGCTAATCTTTGCAGCTCAACTATTTCTCCAATTATAAAAGCAATGAAATCAGCAGTATTATGCTCAAGTCTTGAATTATCAATTTTGTCAAATATCTCAACTTCTTTTTTTTGATACCATCGATATTCTTCCTCAAAAATTAAATTCTCAATAATTTTTTTCTTGTCTTTATCATGAATACTTCCTATTAAATTATCTAGTTGACTATATTTTAGATTATTAACTATGTCATATTTAATATTATCAAGTATTGAATCCGTTAATTCTAATGAATTTATATTATCTAAAATAACTAAAAAATGAGGAATTATTTTTTTGTATTTAACTTCTTCAATCTTTTTGTCCTTAAAAAAAATTTCTTTAAAGTTTTGTCTAATAAAAAATAGTGCATTCATATCTAAAATATTTAAAAGTTTTCATCCCAAGTTCTCTTCATTTCCTGCTGTTTTAAAGCATTTGTTAATTTCACATACTTTTTAAACGATCTTTCTGAAGAGTGATTAGTAAAATCTCTCAAAACTCTTTCATTCATCCCCATTAATAATGAATTTGTTACGAAAGTCTTTCTCGATACATGACAAGTTATAAGTTCATATTTTTTATATGTTTCTTCTTTTCGCTTTGAACCTATATATCTTGTTATAGTAGTATTTTTATCAATCCCAACAATCTTGCAGCATTCTTTTATGTAATCATTTAATTTCTGAGATGAAAACTTTGGAACTGGTTGATGTATTGTATCTCTATACTTATCCAATATAGCTTTTGAATATTTATTCAATTCAACTCTATGACTAATGGTCTTGGTTTTAATTATGTTTAATTCAATAAAACTCTCGCTAATATTAGCATTATGAAGGTTATAAATGTCGGAATATCTTAATCCTGTAAAGCATCCAAAACAGAAGAAATCTCTGGCCCTTGAGAGCTTGTTATTCTCAAAAGGGTATTCAAACAAACTTATCAACTCATCCTTTTCAAGATAAATAACCTCAATCTCATTTTCTACATGCTTAATTTTTTTAAACTCCAGATTATTATGTAAACCTCGATTGAATGCCCAGTTCATGAAAGTCTTTATAATGCTTATTAATTTGCCATAATAATTATTCAGTGTCTTTCTTTCTTCAAAGGCATAATCCATGAACTCTTCCTCAAAATTTAAATTGATGGTATCAAAACGGATAGGATATTTGGTTGCTTGAGCAAAATCAATTAAAAAATTTCTCAAAGTAATATATCGCTTAATAGTTCCTTCAGTTTTGGTGTGTTTGGAAGCTTTTACAAAGTCGTCAAATGCTTCAAAAAAATCAATTCCAACAGAGACTTCATCTTTACCAAATTTCTCTAGGAATATTTTTTCAGAAAACTCTATATCATTGAATTTAAAAAAGTTAAAAATCTTCTCTACCTTATCCTTAGTATTTTGAATCTCCTTGTTTGAATCTAGATACTCGTCATAATATTGGTGTTTCTTATGGTTTTTAATATATCCGTTTTTTGAGTCCCAATCTTCCAATAAAGTTTTCACATTAGGTAGATTTTTCCGAATTTTAATTTTATTAGAAGTTATGACTATTCTGACTGGAATGAGTCCGTTCTTATTTACCTTATCCTTTCTAAGTTCAAACAAATAGTTCATATTAAAATTCATTATAATCAATTACACTAGGGGAGCAAAAGGGGGATTATTTTAATATTAAAATCAGTTAAAACTAATTAAAATTTAATCTTATAACCCTTTATTTTTCAAATATAATGAATTATTATGAATTAAAAACAGTTTAAAAAAAGAGGAACTCCCTCCTTGGTCACTTTTGTTACAATTTATTCTCAATCCTATCCCCTATATTATATTTGTTTAACCAAATTTAGACTATCGTTAAACATTTTTACCAAAATACTTTTTTTGTTCACTTTTTTTATTACTTTTGTTAAACAAAATGAAATGAGAGATGAACAACGTTAAAAATGTTTTCAGTATCAAAGATTTAGAAAATCTTTCAGGAATAAAAGCACACACGATTCGTATCTGGGAAAAACGCTATAATGTATTAGAGCCTATGCGTTCAGATACTAACATTCGTTCGTATGATATTAAGAATTTACAAAAGCTTTTAAATATCGTATTACTTCACAATTACGGCTATAAAATTTCAAAAATAGGCACGCTTAATCAGGAGCAAATTAACAAGTTAGCCAACGACATTATTTCCGAAAAAAGTGCAAAAAATCACGCCATTAGTACTTTCAAAATGGCAATGATGAATTTTGATCAATCTTTGTTTTTTAATACATACAATCAATTACTAAGTGAAAAATCATTTCGTGAAGTATTTTATACCGTTTTCATACCGCTGATGCAAGAAATTGGATTTCTTTGGCAAACCGAGACCATTTCTCCAGCACACGAACATTTCATTAGTTATTTAATCAAACAAAAACTTTTAATAAATACAGAAAAAGTACAAATACTAGAACCAACTAAAACAGACAAAGTTTTTGTGTTATTTCTTCCACTAAATGAAGTTCATGAACTTGGTTTGATGTACTTGAATTACGAAATACTTTTAAAAGGCTACCAAACCATCTATCTTGGAGAAAGTATTCCAACTGACAGCTTGTTAGATTTAATTAATTCGTATGAAAAAATATCTTTTGTTAGTTATTTAACCGTTGAACCAAATCAGGAAGAAATTGACAATTATATAATTGATATTCAAGCGAAACTAATTGAAAACACCAATCATGAATTGTTATTATTAGGTAGAATGACGCAATCCATATCATCCAAAGTCATCAAAAATAACGTACATGTATTTGATAGTATAGAAGAACTTTCAAATACTTTGTAAAAAGATTTGTTTTGTTTAACTTTTTTACTATTTTTGTTAAACAAAATAAAAACAAGTGAGTAAAAACATCGCCATAATCGGTTCAGGATTTTCTTCGTTAGCTGCAGCTTGCTATTTAGCAAAACAAGGTAACGATGTGACTGTTTACGAAAAAAATAGTACCATAGGAGGAAGAGCTCGTCAACTTAAAAAGGAAGGCTTTACATTCGATATTGGCCCAACATGGTATTGGATGCCCGATGTATTCGAGCGTTTCTTTGCTGACTTTGACAAAAAACCTTCAGATTATTACGAGTTAATTAAGCTTTCCCCAGCCTACCAAGTCTATTTTGGACATTTGGATTTTGTTACTATTGCCGATAACTTACCAGAAATTGTAAAAACTTTCGAATCTATCGAGAAAGGAAGCGGAAAGCAATTAGAGCAATTCATGGCGGAAGCTAAAAGCAATTATGATATCGCTATTAAAGATTTGGTATATCGTCCAGGTGAATCGCCTTTGGAATTGATTACTTTAGAAACAGCCAAAAAAGTGAATCAATTTTTCAGTAACATTAAAAAAGATGTTCGAAAACGATTCAAAAACATGAAATTGGTTCAAATTTTAGAGTTTCCCGTTTTATTTTTGGGAGCAAAACCAAGCGATACGCCTTCTTTTTACAATTTCATGAATTTTGCTGATTTTGGCTTGGGAACATGGCATCCAAAAAACGGAATGTATTCGGTAATCTTAGCTATGGAAACATTGGCTAAAGAGTTAGGTGTTAAAATCGAAACCAATGCTAATGTTCAAAAAATTGATGTTACCAACGGAAAAGCGACTGGCTTATTGGTAAAAGACAAAATTATTACAGCTGATATTGTTCTAAGTGGCGCCGATTATCACCATTCAGAAACCTTATTGGATGAGAAATATCGTCAGTATTCTGAGAAATATTGGGAAAACAAAACGTTTGCTCCATCTTCGCTACTATTTTATGTTGGGTTTAATAAAAAAATTGAAAACGTAGAACATCATTCTTTATTCTTTGATGTTGATTTCGATATTCACGCCGAAGCTATTTATGATAATCCAAAATGGCCTGAAGAACCTTTGTTTTACGCAAGTTTTCCATCAAAAACCGATGAAAATTCAGCTCCAGAAGGAAAAGAAGCAGGAATATTTCTGATTCCATTAGCACCAGGATTAGAAGATACTCTGGAGCTAAGAGAACTTTATTTTGAAAAAATAATAACACGATTAGAACAGCTAACTAATCAAAGTGTGAAAAATAATATTATCTTTAAAGAATCGTTTTGTGTAAATGATTTTGTTAAAGAATATAATTCGTACAAAGGGAATGCGTATGGTATGGCCAATACCTTATTGCAAACCGCTTTTTTAAGACCTAAATTGAAAAGTAAAAAAGTACAAAATTTGTATTTTACTGGACAGTTAACCGTACCAGGACCGGGAGTTCCACCGTCCTTAATTTCAGGAAAATTAGTTGCCGATTTAATAAAAAAGTATCAATAGTATGAAGTCCATTTTTGATAACGTTTCATTTGATTGTAGCGTAAAAGTTACTAAAGCGTACAGTACGTCATTTTCATCTGCTGTAAAAATGTTAGCGCCTAGTATCCGACAAGACATCTATAACATTTACGGTTTTGTTCGCTTTGCGGATGAAATTGTAGATACTTTTCACGATTACGATAAAGAAGCCTTGTTTTCTCAGTTTGAAAATGAATTAAGTTTAGCGCTATCGCAAAGAATTAGCTTAAATCCAATTTTAAATTCATTTCAACATACTGTGAATAAATATAATATTCCACGAGAAATGATTGATGCTTTTATGAAAAGTATGAAATTAGATTTGAGTAAAAGCGAATACAAAACTACAGAAGAATATCAAGAATATATTTATGGTTCAGCCGATGTTGTGGGATTAATGTGCTTGAAAGTTTTCGTAAACGGAAATGATGAAAAGTACAATGCATTAAAAGATTCAGCTATGCGTTTAGGTTCGGCTTTTCAAAAAGTGAATTTCTTAAGAGATTTAAAAGCTGATTTTGAAGAATTAAGCAGAACTTATTTCCCTAATACCGATTTGAATCATTTGGATGAAAAATCAAAACAAGAAATCATTGCTGATATTGAAAGTGATTTTGAAGCAGCTTATGAAGGAATTAAAAACTTACCTTTAGAGGCTAAATTTGGAGTTTATACAGCGTACAGATATTACAAGAAGTTATTAAAAAAACTTCAAAAAACACCTTCTTTAGAAATCAAGAATACTCGAATTCGAGTTTCTGATTATCAAAAAGTAGAATTATTGGCCAGATGTTACGTCAAATACAGATTAAATATAATATAATACTATAATTATGTGGTTACACGTTTTAGTTTTTTTTACAACTTTTTGCTTTATGGAATTTATGGCTTGGTTTAGTCACAAATACATCATGCATGGTTTTTTATGGAGTTTACACGCCGATCATCATAAAAAAGATCACGATTCGTGGTTTGAACGTAATGATGCTTTCTTTATTTTTTATGCTGTTGTGAGTATTGGTTGTTTTTTATTATGGCAGCACGATATCTTAGAAATTGGTTTAGCAATTGGATTAGGAATTTTCGCTTACGGATTGGCTTATTTCTTAGTACATGACATTTTTATTCACCAACGATTTAAGTTGTTTAGAAATGCCAACAATCGTTATGCTAAAGCTGTTAGACGTGCTCACAAAATGCATCACAAACACATAGGAAAAGAACACGGAGAATGTTTCGGAATGTTAATCGTTCCTTTGAAATACTTTAAAAACTAAAAAATCCCGCAGTTGCGGGATTTTTTTATTTCATCAATTGTTGTAAGGGTTTCAATTGCTCCATATCCACTTGTGATTTTTGGAGTAAACTCAACATATTCATGATATGTGTCGGATTCATATCGTTTCCTAAAACGCGAACTACTGCAAAACCATTTTCTTTCTTTCCAGCTAAAACAACAAACTCTTCAATGTGTTCGTCATCATTTCCAACGAAATAAATAGCGGCACCATCGTTACCAGAGCCTGCTTTCATTAATTGCTGATAACTTTCGTCTTTCAAAATGGTTTTTACTTCTTTGATTTCTTTATCATATTCAGCAGTATTTGTAGAATCAGCTCTGAAAGCTAAAATATTCATTTTTTCGAACGATTCTAATGCAGCTTTTTCTGTTTCAGACAATGCAACTTTATCGGTTTTAATGATATTGGAAGCTAAATCTAATGCAATAAACTTTGGCGATTCTGTGTTTTTTACAAAATACTTTTGAAGTGAAGGCTTATCCTCACAGCTACAGAGTAAAATCACACTTGAAACAAGTAATAGAAACTTTTTCATGGTTTATTTTTTTGAAGCTTTTTTCAAATCATCACCACCAGGTAAATTCATTTTTTCGGTTAACATAGAAATTTCATCTAAGCTAAAGTTTCCAGTTAATGATAAAACAATTGTACTAGCATCTTTCATATTAGCTCCTTCAATAAACATTAAAAGTTCTTTTACAATGTTTTCATTAGCACCTGATTTTACATAAATTTTTACATTTTTACCATCGCCATTCACACGCATCAATTCTTCTAAAGGATTTGATTTTAAGTAACTATTTACAGTCGCTTTCATATCGGCACCTAATTTTGCATTACTCGTTGTAAACACTTTTAAGTTGTCTAATTTTTTAAGTAAGTTCATGTATTGTTGCATTTCTTTATCTTTTGCATCCACTTTCACTTTACTCATCATTTCAAACATCTTCTTATTCACAATAACAGATGCTACACCTTCTTTATCTTCAAATTTATCAAAAGCGCCTTGTGCAAAAGAAACCGTTGATGCCATTAAAAATGCTATAACTACTACTAAATTTTTCATTTTTCTTATTATTTAAAAATTGTTTTTTTTGTTTTTTCGTATTCTTCTAAATATACTACACTTTCCATGCCAATGTTAACTTGTTCTGAAACCATCAACAAAGCTTTTTGTGTGGCGGCAAAGGCTTCTTCTGGATTATCATACGTTCCTAAATCTTCATGTTTAGGTTCGGAAGGATAAAAATAGAAGGTTGCCAATCCAAAAAGCACTACAAAACTTGCTGCGATGCCTATCCATTTTACAGTACTTTGTTTTCTAGGTTGTAATGGAAGTTTTTGCTCGAATTGCGTTCCTTTTTGTGTTTCAAAGTAACCAAATAGTGATTGATATTTTACCAAATGTGGCACCACATCGTTGGAAGAAAAATAGGCCTTTAATTGTTTTTCTTCTGCTATTGTAGTTTCTCCTTGAAAGTATTTTTCCAATAATTGTTCAACTAACTTGAGTTCCATAATTATGTGTTTTTTCAATTTGTTCTCTTAAGGTTTTTCGTGCTCTTGATAAAGCTACTCGAACCGCTGTTTCATTCATTTCTAATACTTGAGCAATTTCCGAAAATTCGTATTCTTCAATTTCTCTTAGTTGTAATATCAATCGTTGTTGTTCGGGTAAATCGTTCATTAACTTTTCTGCCCATTGTAACGTATTTTGATGCTCTATTTGCGTTTCTACACTCGCTTGCTTATCTTGATAATTGTTATGAACAATTTGCAAATTTGTTGCTCTTTTACTTTTGAGTTGATCCAAACAATAATTCTTAGTCATCGTCATTGCTAAAGCTTCTACACTATTGTATTGTTCTAAAGCACTATTTTTATTCCACAACCTCACTAAAACCTCCTGAGTGGCATCTTCTGCTTCTTCGGTACTTACGAGCATTCGCTTCGCTAAACGAAATAACTTATCCTTAAAAGGAGTGATTATTTGTACAAACTCGTTTTGGTTCATAGTAATGGGTTGGTTTATAATGAAGACGAATATAATTTAATTTTGTTACAAATAAAAAAAAGGTTTTGGCAAAAAACTACCAAAACCTTTTAAAATCAAATAATTAAACTTTAGTTAAAACATGAAATTCAAACCTAATTTATAATTTCTTCCTCTTGTATTATAACCAATTACTTCTTGGAAATCTTCGTTTAAAATATTGGTTACAGTTCCAAAAATATGCAAACGCTTTGGTAATAATTCATATGAAATATTCGAATTAACCAACTGATAAGCAGCTAAATTAACAGCCTGTGTTGCCCAAATATTCATATCATAAAAAGCATCGCTTCTATGATCTACATATTGATAATTGATTCCGAAAGTTCCTCTTTTGAATTTGTAATTCAAATCGACATTTCCTTTGTGTTTTGGAATTAATCGGTTTAATTGCTCTTCAACTTGAGTAAACGTATAATTTCCTCCAATATTGAATCTTTCAGATAATGTATAACGAACACTTGTTTCTACTCCTTTTGCATTGTATGTTTCATCAATATTGATGTAATTTGATGTAAAGCCAAAAGTATTTTCTTCTTCTCTATAAAAACCAACCGCATTTATCGTTAATTTTTTATTCAATAATTGCGATTCAAAACCAAATTCTGCCGTAGCATTTTCTTCTGGAGTTAAATCTAAATTCCCGTAAGGACCATATAATTGGTATAAACTTGGAGTGATGAAAGCTGTACTATACGAAGCTAATACTTTTAATGGTAGATTTTCAAATGAATAACTCGGATTAAAATTATAAACTACTTGATTTCCGTATTCGCTGTGTGTATTGAAACGAGCTCCAGCGTTAATGTTTAACCCAAAATCAGAATTAAAAACCAAAGTTGCATACGGATCTAATAAGTTGAATTTAGCATTTTCTTTGATAACATCTACTACTCCATTCGTGTTTTGCGTCATATCAAAATACTGATATTGTGCACCTAAAACTAAATATACTTGTTTGCTGAAATTGTATTTATTGAAAGCATCAATCGATGCACTTCTACCCGAATAATTGTAATTATCAATGGTTCCCGACCACGAATTTGAAATATTTAAAACTCTATCAATAGTTGAAGCACCTGCATTTATAGCAAATTCTCCTTTATTGTATTTGTATTTTGGTAAGAATCCGATTCTGAACTGTTCTGAAAAACTATTGTTGTTTAAATCATCTGCATTAGCGATAATTCCGTCAAACGAATTGTCAAATGTGTTTTTGATTCGGTCATAATTCCCAAAAAACTCAAAACTTAATTTATCGTTTGCTTTAAAACCAATTTTCTGCAACACATTCACTCTCGAAAACCTATCTTCTTCAAAATTTTCTCCAGCAGCTTCCGACATACCTTTGGTTTCGGTGCTGTTTAAAGTCGTCATGTAGGAAACTTTATTAATCGTTCCGTTTACCGATAATCCTTGATTGAAATCTTGTGCACTTGTTTTTGAAGTTTCCGAAGTGTTTTGCGTTCCCATATTGATGTACGCATTTCCAGAAATTTCCTTTTTAGCTGATTTTTTCAACGTAATATTGATAACTCCTGTTGCCGCTCCAGTTCCGTATAACGTACTCGAAGCTCCTTTCATGACTTCAATTTTCTCGATTTGTTCTACTGGAATTAAACGCAAATCGTATTCGATATTAATTCCTGAAGCATCAGAAACCGGAACACCATCAATATAGATCGCTACTTGACGATTACGGCCTCCACGAATGTAATAGCCTAAATTTTTTCCATTAAACGATTGATTTCCGTTAATTTCCACTCCGGCAACCTGACTCAAAACATTAGCTAAATTTTGACCTTTTTTAGCTTCTAAGTCTTGAGCGGTAATCACTTCAATAATTTTACCTGATTTTTCTTTACTTTGCGCAAATTTTGTGTCCGAAATAACAACTTCTTTTAAGTTGTTAACTTTTAGCGTATCTGATTCTTGAGCATACGCAAAAGCAGTTGCTAGTGTAAATACACTTAAGCCAATAAACTTTTTGTTCATTTTAAGGTTAATAAAATTTAATAAATTGGGGAGAAAAGCACAGAATTTACCCATACTCAAACTTTTTTTCCCGAAAGTTTGTTACTCAATGAATGTGGCAGGTCTCCTGGCTTGCGTCTTGTTATCAACCTTCCCATCGAAAGTTAGAAATTAGAAGTTAGAAGTTAGAAATTTTCTAAATTCAGAATTCTTAATTCTAAATTAACAACAGTGGTAATGTAGATAATAACAAGCTTTATAGCTTACAGTTGCGGGTACAGCTTAGGTCTTACACCTAATTCCCTTTTAATGTTGTTTTGAAAAATTCAGAAACAACAACCAAAATTCGGGTGCAAATTTACATTAATTTTAATAGAATGCAATTTTTAAAAAACATTCTACAACAAATAACAATTTACTTCTTCTTATTCATCTTACGCCACAACCAAATAAAGCCAATTACAAAATGCGCCAAAATAATTGTTGCTACTGCATAAATGAAAGCGTTTGAATCTGTTCTCATGTTCTTTTTTTTGGCAAATTTAGTGGTTTTTGATAAATCGTTTGGCATCATTTGTTACATATAATCTGTTTTTGAATGTAAAGTACTACTTTTGCAAAAAACAATTCTATGCGTCATTATTTCTTTTTAGTCGTTTTATTTTTGGGTTTTATCCAGTGTAAAGAATCAGAAAACTCAGCAAATCTGAATACTTCTGCACAAAATAGTATTCAACATGCAGAAGGATTTTCTATTGAAAAATACGATGGTTTTTCGGTTGTAAAAGTTTCTAACGCTTATCCTGAAGCTAAAGATAATTACACTTATGTACTTCATAAAAAAGGAGTTCAAATTCCAGATAGTTTGCAACAATTTACTACGATCGAAGTCCCAATCAAAAAAGTAATCGTTACTTCAACAACGCACATTCCTGCTTTGGAATCTTTAGGAGTAGAAAATACTTTAATTGGTTTTCCTACAACAGAATATATCTCATCTGAAAAAACAAGAGCTTTAATCGATGCCGGAAAAGTGCGCGATTTAGGTTCTAATCAAGGATTAAATACCGAAGTTATTTTAGACATTCAACCTGATGTAATCGTAGGATTTAGTGTTGATGGCGATTTGAAAACTTACAAAAATCTAGAAAAAAACGGTCAAAAAATCATCTTCAATGGCGATTGGACCGAAAAAACGCCTTTGGGAAAAGCCGAATGGATTAAGTTTTTCGGCGCACTCTATGATTTAGACGAAAAAGCAACTGAAATTTTCAATTCGATTGAGAAAGAATACAATTCCGTATTAGATTTAGCGAAAAAAGCGAAAACCCAACCAACCATTTTTGCAGGTGCTATCTACGAAGACCAATGGTTTTTACCACAAGGCGATAGTTGGGCAGCCTATTTTTTAAAAGAAGCCAACGGAAATTATCTATGGAAAGATTCCAAAGGAACTGGAAGTTTAGCCTTGTCCTTTGAAAGTGTTTTAGACAAAGCCAAAGATGCTGATTTTTGGATTGGTCCAGGGCAATTTGGCTCTATCAAACAAATTTTAGAAAGCAACCCCAATTACATTCATTTCAAAGCCGTAAAGAACAAAAACGTCTATTCGTTTAGTACTAAAAAAGGAAAAACAGGCGGTGTTATTTATTACGAATTAGCACAAAATCGACCTGATTTGGTTTTGAAAGACATTGTAAAGATTTTACATCCTGAAGTATTACCGGATTATGAGTTGTTCTTTTTTGAGAAGTTGAAATAGACACGAATTTCACGAATTAACAGGAATTACATTTCTTTAAATTTCTCACATTTCTTTAATCTGTGTTCCAAAAATAGATTCTAAAAATGTAATTTAGCCAAAAATTCAACGCATGCCATTAACCAAAAAACAGAATCTTCTTTTTATCATCTTACTTTTAGTAATGGTGTTTTTGTTTTTGGTGAATATCAGTCTAGGTTCGGTTTCTATTCCTTTGAAAGAAGTAGTTAACGGACTTTTATCGCAAGAAATGAGTAAGGAAAGTTGGGAAATTATTCTGTGGAATTTCCGCTTTCCAAAAGCCGTAACCGCAATTTTAGTAGGAATCGGACTTTCAATGAGCGGCTTGTTGATGCAAACATTATTTCGAAATCCATTAGCTGGACCTTATGTTTTGGGATTGAGTTCGGGTGCGAGTTTGGGTGTGGCGTTTATCATTTTAGGTACAGGATTTTTACCCACCTTTATCTCATCCTTCTTTTTATCGAATTACGGATTAGTATTAGCTTCGAGTTTAGGCAGCTTTTTAGTTTTAATGGCAGTTTTATTGGTTTCCCAAAAATTAAAAGACACCATGGCAATTCTAATTGTCGGATTGATGTTTGGAAGTTTCACTGGTGCTATAGTTTCGATTTTATCCTATTTTACTTCGGCTGAAAAATTGCAGAAATTCACCTTTTGGTCCATGGGAAGTATTTCGAATTTATCCTGGAATGAAATTTCGCTTTTATCCGTTTTTGTTATAATCGGAATTGGAATTAGTTTCATGGTTATCAAACCTTTGAACGCATTACTTTTAGGAGAAAAATATGCGCAAAGTATCGGAATCAATTATAAGAAAACGCGTTTTTTAATAATCATCGCAACCAGTATTTTAGCTGGTAGCATCACCGCTTTTGCTGGTCCGATTGCTTTTATCGGTTTGGCAGTTCCGCATATGGCGAAGTTGTTGTTTCAGACGAGTAATCATTTTGTGTTATTTTGGAGTACACTATTACTTGGCGCCATTGTAATGTTGTGTTGTGATACAATTGCGCAAGTTCCAGGAAATGATATTACCTTACCAATAAATGCAATAACTTCTGTAATTGGAGCACCAGTTGTGATTTGGTTGTTAGTGAGAAAGAAACGTTTTTAGGAACACAGATTAAAGAAATATAAGAAATCAACTTAAATGAACTTTTATGTAATTTTATAAATACTTCCAACTTATATGACTTAAATGTTTAAAAATTAATCCGTGGCAATATAATAAAAATGAACCACCAAAATTTCACCATAAAAACCAACAACCTTTCGATTGGCTACAAGTCCAAATCGGAAACGATAACTATTGCTCAAAATATCAATCTTAGTTTAGAAAAAGGAAAATTGATCGCATTAATTGGTGAAAATGGAATTGGAAAATCAACATTACTAAAAACATTAACAGGTATCATTCCACCTATACAAGGCGAAGTTTCTTTACTCCATAAATCGCTTCAAAGTTATAAACCACTTGATTTAGCGCAAGAATTAAGCATCGTTCTAACCGAAAAATTACCACCAAGTAACTTAACGGTATACGAAATCATCGCCTTAGGAAGACAGCCTTACACCAATTGGTTAGGCACTTTATCCGATGAAGATACAATCAAAATTGAAGAAGCTATTTCGTTAACCGAAATCCAACATTTGATTCATAAAAAGCACGATGAAATTAGTGATGGTCAGTTACAAATTGCTTTGATTGCTCGTGCTTTGGCGCAAGATACTTCGATTATTATTTTAGACGAACCTACAACTCATTTAGATTTGGTTCACAAAGCAACTTTATTAAAACTGTTGCAAAAACTTACGCACGAAACTGGCAAAACTATCCTCTACTCTACACATGACATCGATTTAGCGATTCAAATGACTGATGAAATGATTGTGTTTACTCCAAACCAAATTGTACAAGACCAACCTTGTAATTTAATTCAAATTGGGATTTTTAATTCGTTGTTTGATACCGAACATTTGACTTTTGATGCTACTATTGGCAAATTCAAAATCAAATAATTTATCCTAATTTTACCTTTTGTTTAACGCTTCAAATTTTCAATTTTCATAATTTTACTAAAAAAAATTTATGAAGTACCTTTATTTAACCTTAATCCTAGCTACTATGAATAGCTTTGGACAATTAGTAAAAGTAGATTACGCTGATGGTAATCAAAAATTAGAAGGCTTTTTTGCTAAAGCACAAAAAGCAAATCCAAAGAAAATTGGCATAATCGTTTTACCCGCTTGGATGGGTGTTGATGCGCACTCAAAAGAATCAGCAGAAGCTTTAGCTAAATTAGGCTATCATGCTTTTGTAGCTGATATTTACGGCGTTGGAAACAATCCAAAAAACACGGGTGAAGCTGGAAAAAATGCAGGTTTCTACAAAAACAATCCTGCTGAATATCAAAAAAGAATTCAATTGGCGATTGATCAATTAGTAAAAGCCGGTGCTGATAAAAATCAAATCGCAGTAATTGGCTATTGTTTTGGTGGAACTGGCGCAATCGAAGCGGCTCGTGGGAACTTGAATGTAAAAGGAGTGGTTTCTTTTCATGGTGGTTTAGGAAAAGCGGCGAATAGTCCAACGAATGAAATTAAAGCTAAAGTTTTAGTGTTGCATGGTGCTGATGATCCTTATGTTCCTGCAAAAGAAGTGGAAGCTTTCCAAAACGAAATGCGTGAAACGAAAGCGGATTGGCAAATGAATTATTACGCAAATTCAGTTCACGCTTTTACACACAAAGATGCGGGAAGCGATAACAGCAAAGGTGCAGCTTACAATGAATTAGCCGATAAAAGAAGTTGGGAAGCGATGAAAGCGTTTTTTATGGAGATTTTTAAATAATTCCCACTATTAATATACAGAATATTAAAACAGTTATTTCACCTGAAGTAGCTGTTTTTTTTATACATCAAAACCACTCACTTCGGTAACCTCACCCGCTTTTAAATCATTCAAATGAATGTTTCCAACACGAACACGAACCAAACGCAACGTAGGAAAACCAACTGCTGAAGTCATTTTACGCACTTGACGAAATTTTCCTTCCGTTAATGTTATGGAAACCCAAGACGTTGGACCGTGGCGTTCATCTCGAATTTTTTTACCGCGCTCGCCTAAATTGGGAACAGATTCTAATTTAAAAGCTTTACATTTTTTGGTTTTGTATTTTTTGCCGTGCAAGCCGATTTCAACACCGTTTCGTAATTGCTCAACCGCCTCTTCAGTTATGATTCCATCAACTTGAGCGTAATATTCTTTTTCTACTTTTTTGCTTCGAACAATTTCGCTCATCATACCGTCGGTAGTTAACAAAAGTAATCCTTCTGAATCTTCGTCTAAACGACCAATTGCCATAGTGTTTTCGGGAAAATCGTATAATTCGCCCAACAACTTTTTCTTGCGTTTTAATTGATAAATAAACTGCGATAAATAACCGTAAGGCTTGTGAATAAGAAAGTGATGATGCATTTAGAAATTCCGTTTTGGTGTGGCGAAGATACTAAAAACTGTTGGAGTGATACAAAAAATAAGGAGGCCTTGTTTAAGACCTCCCTGTGTCGATTTTGATTTATTACGTTTTTCTGATCTACTATAACTTGAGAGGAATAAACGACTGAATCTCTTTTTAGATATGTAACTAACGATATATTCAATAACTAATCAAAATCACATGGTAAAAGTACGATATATTTTTAGTCAAGTCACTTGTTTTTAATAGTTTAACAAACAATTAGCTTTACAAATCGACGAATGAAATATTCAATCGATAAAGATACTTTTTATAAAAATTTAGAAGAGTTTTAGTAGCTAAGGTATCTTAAAATTTTATTTTTTGCTACCTTTACCATATTAAAAAAATCAATCACCATGTCACAAACCCTTTTAGTACTTGCCGCATTTATTATTGCATTAGGAATTGGAATTTTTATTGGAAAAATAATATTCGCATCCCAATCTCAATCCGAAAAATCAGGTTTAGAAGAACGAATTAACGGACTTTTGAATCAAATGGAGCAATTGAAAGTACAATTTCAAACCGAAAGAAATCAGTTTGAAAAATCGCTTGCCCAACTTTCATCCGAAAAAGAAAATCTTCAAAAAGAAAAAGAAAGTTTAGCAATTCATTTGGCTAAAAAGGAAAATGATTTTGATAATTTATTAGAACGAAACAAAGAACAAAAGCAAGAGGTAGAGCAACTTCAAGAAAAATTTACTAAAGAATTTGAAAATCTAGCTAATAAAATTCTGGAAGAAAAAACGGTTAAATTCACCGAGCAAAACAAGGAGAATTTGAAAAATATTTTGTCGCCTTTACAAGACAAAATCCAACTTTTTGAAAAGAAAGTCGAAGACACACATAAAGAAAGTATCGATTATCATGCCGCGTTACGTCAACAAATATTGGGACTTCGCGAAATGAACGAACAAATGAGCAAGGAAACCATCAATTTAACCAAAGCTTTAAAAGGCGATAGCAAAATGCAGGGAAATTGGGGTGAATTGGTTTTAGAACGCGTGTTAGAAAAATCGGGATTAGAAAAAGACAGAGAATATTTTGTACAACAAAGTCACGTTACGGAAGATGGTAATCGTGTGTTTCCCGATGTTATAATCAATCTTCCTGATGGCAAGAAAATGATTATCGATTCGAAAGTAACCTTAACCGCTTATGAACGTTACATCAATGAAGAAGATTCGGATATAAAAAATCAACATTTAAAAGAACATATTGTTTCGATAAATCGTCATGTGGAGCAATTGGGTAGCAAAAATTACCACGATTTGTACCACATGGAAAGTCCAGATTTTGTGTTGCTTTTCATTCCAATCGAATCCGCTTTTGCAGTGGCTTTAAATGAAGACACGACTTTGTATAACAAAGCTTTTGAGAAAAATATTGTGATTGTTACACCTTCTACCCTTTTGGCAACTTTACGTACGATTGACAGCATGTGGACGAACCAAAAACAACAAGAAAATGCGATTGAAATTGCGCGTCAGGCTGGAGCTTTGTATGATAAATTTGAAGGTTTTGTTTCCGATTTGATTAAAATTGGAAAGAAAATGGACGAAGCTAAAATCGAATATGGTAACGCTATGAACAAGCTGGTTGACGGAAAAGGAAACCTTATCACAAGTGTTGAAAAATTAAAAAAAATGGGAGCTAAAGCCAAAAAAGCACTTCCAGAAGCTGTTCTAAAAAGAGCTAACGAAACGGATGAAATTTCATTACTTTCTGAAAATAACAACGACTAAAAAAGAAAATTATGATACGAAAAATTGTTCTTTATATTGCTTTATCACTAACTCTAATAACGGTGGGTTACTTCAGTTTTATTTATTATATACCATATAGTGAAGGAGTCCGCTCGGGTGAATTGATTAAAATTAGCCACAAAGGTTTTGTAGTAAAAACTTGGGAGGGCGAATTGAGTCAGGGTATTTCTGGTGCTCAAATTTTTGCTTTTTCTATAATGGACAATGAAACTGCTATTATTGAACAACTCAAACAAAATCAAGGTAAAAAAGTAACTTTAGAATACGAAGAGCGCTACAAAACTTTCTTTTGGTGGGGTGATACCCGCTATTTTGTTACTAAAGTTTCACTTGAAAAATAATTTTTATGGAAATTGCTAATACTGTTGATGCATCAAAAATTACACTTTCTGAATTAATGCTACCATCCCACTCTAACTTTAGTGGAAAAATACATGGTGGCTATTTGTTGAAGCTTATGGACCAAATTGCCTTTGCTTGTGCCTCTAAATATTCGGGTTGTTATTGCGTAACGGCTTCTGTGGATACGGTTGATTTTTTGAATCCTGTGGATGTGGGCGAATTGGTAACCTTGAAAGCATCCGTAAATTATGTTGGTAAAACTTCGATGGTGGTGGGAATTCGTGTAACATCTGAACACATTCAAACTGGAATAAAAAAACATTGCAATTCGAGTTATTTTACCATGGTGGCAAAAGATGAAAACGGAAAAAATGTTCAAGTTCCCAAACTTATTTTATCCAATTTAGAAGAAGTTCGCCGCTTTTACGATAGTATTAATCGGATTGAAAACAAAAAAAGAGCCAAAGAAATTGAGACCAATTTTGATCATAAATCAAAAGAAGCGATTGATAATTTAAAAAAATATAATGTTGTAATTTCTGATAAAATGTTTTAAATTTTAATTGCAAAATCATCGGTGTTTTGAAAAAAAAGTTATATTTGTTTCAAACAATACAAACAAACTTTAACTAAATGATAAAAAAATACTCGATTTACGCTTTTATTATCAGTATCTCTCTTCTTATTTATGCTTGTTCAGACGATAATGATGAAGAATACACTCCCGTTTCACCAGTTACAGTTGACTTAACACAAGTCCCTTATCCGAAACTATCTGATTACAAATTCTTTGAAGGTGAAATGAAAAATCAAATTCCTTCTTTGGATGTTATTCCTTACGAACCAATTTCTTCCCTTTTCACAGATTACGCTCACAAAAAAAGATTTGTGTGGATGCCAAATGGTACAAAAGCGTCATATACAAGTGATGATGAAATTCTGGATTTACCTGTTGGGTCTGCTATCATAAAAACTTTTTATTATGATAATGTACAACCATCAAATACTACAAGAATAATCGAAACTAGAGTGATGATTAGAAAATCAGACGGATGGATTTTTGCTGATTACGTTTGGAATGAAGATCAAACTGAAGCCGTTCTTGATTTGAATGGAAGCACTAAAAACATCACTTTTAGAGATGACAACAATGTAACGAGAACTATTGATTATAGAATTCCAAATGAAGCCCAATGTATCGTTTGTCATAAAACAAAAAGTTATGAAGGCGGAAATTATGTTCAAAGAAATATTCCAATTGGGATTAAACCTCAAAACCTAAACAAAACATACAATTATGGTAGCGAAACTAAAAATCAATTAACCAAATGGATTGAGTTAGGCAAGCTAGATAATTTTGCGTTACCTACGGAGGCAAACACCATTGTAAATTACAATGATAACACACAACCACTTGAGAAGAGAGTTCGATCTTATTTCGATATTAATTGCGCTCATTGTCATAAAGAACATGGACATTGTGATTACAGACCTATGAGTTTTGCTTTTTCTGAAACGTATAACAACCAAACCAATATGGGCGTATGTGTGGACACTCAAGACATGCAAAATTTTGAACCTGCATTATCAAAAATCGTAACTCCAGGAAATATTTACAGATCTATGCTTTATCATAGATTAAATACCGTTGATGAAACCTACAGAATGCCTTTACATGGAAGAACAATAATCCACGAAGAAGGAATTCAACTCGTAGAAGAATGGATTAATTCATTAAATCCTTGTAACTAAACACCAAACTATAAAACAACTTAACTATGACAAAAACGCTACTTTTTACTATATCAACATTTCTCTTTTCTATAACAAATTTTGCTCAAGACAATTGTGCTAGTCCTTTTGTACTATCAGGTTCAGGAATTTATAGCGTTGGGGTTATAAACGGAACACAACCAACTACTTTTTGTGCTCCAAATGGTGCAATTCCTGTTGCGAACATTCCTGCCGGAGAATGGTATTCTTATACACCAACACAAAATTTTTCGGTGAGTATCTCATCTGATATTGCGGCAAACACTCCGAGAAAAGATACACGTCTACATATTTACACAGGAAATTGTGCTTCTCTAACTTGTGTTGCTGGAGACGACGATACAGGTTCTGGATATTCTTCTGTTGTTAATTTTAATGTAACTGCAGGAACTACTTACTATATTGTTTGGGATAACAGATGGTTAAATACTACTAACAATACTGGTTTTAGTTTTCAACTTACAGAGAGTACAATATTAATTCCTACTGCACCAATTACTTATACAACACAAACAGTGGCAACTATTAACAGTGGTTACAACATCTGTGTAGTTGACATGAATGGAGATTATAAAGATGACATTGTTGGTATAAGCGCGGCTAATATGAGAATTCATTATCAAACTTCTACTCCTGGAACTTATACAGTTACAGATTATCCATTATCTGGAACCGTTTTACAACCAAATTGGAGTATGGCGGCGGGTGATTATAACAGAGATGGATTTAACGATCTTGTATTAGGAAACGGAAGTGGTGCTACAATATTAACTTCAAATAGTACTGGAACAGCTTATACAACATATACTCCTGGACAATATATCTTTTCTCAAAGAACAAATTTTTCAGATTTAAATAATGATGGAAATTTAGACATATTCGTTTGTCATGATATTGCTCCTAGTTGTTATTATTTGAATAATGGCAGTGGTGGTCTAACTTTTTATCAATCAACTGTTACTTCTGGAGCTATGAATATTGCTACAACAACAGGAAATTACGCTACTCTTTTTACTGATTTTGATAATGATGGTGATTCTGATGTTTTTGTTTCAAAATGTTCCGGACCTCCATGTGAATTATATCGTAATGACGGAAGTGGCGTGTATACTAATATTTCTGCATTAGCTGGAATTAATATTACTCCGATTCAAACATGGTCAACAGCTGTTGCTGATTTTGACAACGATGGAGATATGGACATCATTATTACAGCAAGTTCTGGAGCGCATAATTTTTTCAGAAATAATTTAGACACTTCAAATAGTGTGGAAGAAGCTTATTCTAACATTACTGCAGGCTCTGGATGGGATACTAATGCATCAACAAATACAGATAATATAGCTTATGATTTTGATAATGATGGAAAAGTAGATGTTTTAGGTGGTGGAAATAAAATAATGTTTAATCAAGGTAATAACATCTTCGCTCCTGTAACATATAGCGGATTAGCTGTATCTGCAGTAGGTGATTTAAATAATGATGGATTTATAGACTTTCAAAATGGAACTACTATTCAATATGCAGTTCCAAATGGAAACAATTGGATAAAATTCAATTTACAAGGGGTTCAAAGCAATAGAAATGGTATAGGTGCCCGAATTGAGATTTATGGTGCGTTTGGAAAACAAATTAGAGATATCAGAAGCGGTGAAGGATTTAGGCATATGAGTACATTGAATGCTCATTTTGGAATTGGTACTGCAACTGCCGTAAGTCAAGTGGTTGTAATTTGGCCATCAGGAACAGTTGATGTAATAAATAACCCAACAATTAATCAAGCTTTAACTATTATTGAAGGTTCTAGCCCATTGAGTGTTGCTGATAACAACTTAAATTCTATTAAATTGTACCCAAATCCTTCAAGCGATATAATTACACTTTCAAATACTGAAATGCTAAATATCAAGCGTATTTCAATTATTTCAACACTTGGAAACATGATAAAAGAAGTTACATTGTCAAATTCTAGTTTTTCTGTTTCAGAATTAGCACAAGGTGTTTACATTTTATCCATTGAAACTACAGACGGAGAAAAATACTCTAAAAATTTTATAAAAAAATAATTCAACTAAACTCATTAAAAAAAAGCTGATTCTTAAACTTGAATCAGCTTTTTTTTATTGCTTTATTTAAAACACTCTCACTAAATTAAATCCGAAACCAAATTCTCCTTTAGTCCAATCGCCAACGGTTTGCCCTAAATATCCGGTTTCATGCATTGCAGTCGAGTTAGTAAAATGCATCTGAAAAACGTGACCTCCTGTTTCCAAATCGAAACCTATTGATAATGGATTCTTGTAAATAGATTCATTAGCTCTGTTTAAATGAGCGGCATAATCTACGTTAAACGACCAACGCTTGGTTAATTTATAACGACCTCCTATTCCAATGGCATATTGTGTATTGTCTTGAGGATTTGGAGAAATAACCATATTATTTTCATCTAAAATATCACGTAATGTATTTTCATGGAAAACCGTTGGAGCTAATTCTAAAGATAACTTTTCTGAAAATTTACGCGAAATTAAAAGTTGAGTTACATATCCTAAACGATTTTCGAATTTTAAATTTGGATAATTTTCCTTTTTTAATTCCGAATTAACGGCAATGCTATTAAATCCAACTATTGTTACCGGAAAATTATTCTCACCTTGAGCAAATAAACGATATTTAACTGCAGCATCATATGTTTTCTGAAAACCACTTCTCGAAATATGAACGGTTAACCAATCGTTTACTCCGTATAAAAACTTCAACTGGGTATTGGCATTATCCAATCCAAAAAAATCATCAAATCCATTATTCACAAATCCAAATCGGTGCGCTACAATGAAGTAAAAATCACCTTTTGAAGCTAATTTTGTAGATTCTAAATTCACAATTTTCAAAGATTTAAATGCCGATTCAACTTTCTGATTTTGCGGAATAGAATCAATTTCGTTTAACAAATCATCTTGAGCAAATCCAAAAAAGGGAAACAAAAAGGAAAATAAGATTAGTTTTTTCATAAAATTAATTTTAATCAACGATTAGTACTTTTGTTGCGAGTTCATTTTCAGAAGCAACTTTAACTACATACGTTCCTTTTTGCAAATTGGATGTTTCTATTCTTAAAGAAGTTGTATTTGATAATTCTTTTTTGACAAGTCTTCCTAAATAATCATAAATAAAAACGGTAGCATTAGCCGTTAAATCAGATAAATCAATAATAACATAATCTTTAGCAGGATTTGGATACATTTTAAATGCTGACAATTCGAAATCATTATTTCCTAAAGTAAAATTAGCTGCAGCAACTCCTCTTCCACCATGATAAGTTAACGAATAGTTGTTAGCGGTACTTCCGTAAGCCCAAATTAAACTTATTGGATTTGGATTGGATGAAAATATGTAATCATTAGTATCTCCCGTACTTAATGCTCTTGTAGCAATAATAGTTCTAACTGAGCCACTAACCGTATTAGAGGTAATTGTCCAATGCTGAACCCCGTCAGAAACAGGAGCTGCGAATCCTGTCAAATAACGATCAAATGAAGGCAAAGCAACCGTGTTAGCATGACAAACCACAACATCAGTTCCTGCAGTCATAGAAGTAGCCCCAAAACCTAATGCAAACCAACGATCTGAAGGTCCAGTCAATCGTAATGTAACATTAGCATCAACATCGATTTTTGCTGTCATTGCTACTCCCGCTGTTGAATTTAGGTTAACAGTTCCTGTTGAATATCCTTGAGCAGCAATATAGTAACTAGACAAAAGATAAAATAATAGTGTAATTTTTTTCATAATTTATAAATTTAATAGTTGTTGAATTTGTTCGTCTTTTAGTTGTAAAGCATAATCAATTGGAGACATACCTGAATTATCTTTTATATTTGGATTGGCCTGAAATTGCACAAGAAGAGCAATCATTTCATAATTTCTAAATTGAATCGCATAGTGTAATGCTGTGAATCCGTTTCTATCTTGCAAATCGATATTAGCTTTAGCTTCTAATAATAACACCGTTAATGTTTTATCATTTTTAACAATAGCTGCCATAAGAGCTGTTCCATTAGAGCTATTAAAATTTACATTTGCCTTCTGTTGTACTAAAAAAGTAGCTACCGCTAAATTGCCGTTATAACAAGCTAATATCAATGGCGTAAAACCTTGAGGAGTAAGTGAATCAATTAAATCAGGCGCATTGGATAAAATTGCATTCATTTCTGCAACTGTTCCTTTTCTGGCCACATCAAAAATAGTAGGTTGAGAAAAAATTGCGTTTGAGACAATCAAAAGGATAATTAAAAAATATTTTTTCATCTTATAAAATTAATCTTCTATAATACATTGATCCATTCTTAATTCTTCAAAAAGTTCATCGTATCCAATAAATCTGCCTTTTACTTTTACCAAATCGCCATTTTTCACTTTTTTAATTTCTTCCTTAGTTAGCAAAGCAATAAGCTTATTATCTAGAGTTATACTGTTTTGTTTTAAATCCAATGCGGTAACATTTCCGTATATGGAAATAGTTTGATCGGCATAAGTAGCGGTTGAAGAATCAGGATTGTTAATAAAGCGTTGCGATAATTCGCTCACACTAGTCTCAAAAGCCGCATTTTCTGATGCTATGTCCCGATGTGACTGATACAAGAAAAAATACAATGCGATAATGGATAGTAATAATCCAAAAACAGAACCTAATAGTAATCTAAATCTCAATTTTCTAGTCACAACTAATATATTTAAAATGAAAAAAATGATACAAAAAATCTCCTTGTTAGTGCTCATTTTTACAACGATAAGTTGTACAGAAGACAGTATTTCTGATTTAAGTGAAACTGAAATCCCAACTTCAATAAGCTATCAGAACGATGTAAGATCTATTATTCAAAACAATTGCTTAAACTGCCATGGTAACCCTACCAACTTTGGAGCACCAAATTCTCTTACTACATACGAGAATGTAAAGGCTTCGGTTTTAAATAATTTAATTGACCGAATTTCAAGAGTTGAAGGAACATCTGGAGCTATGCCTTTGGGAGGACCGAGATTATCACAAAACGACATCAACATCATCATCGAATGGCAAAATGCTAATTTTCCTCAATAACTAAATCTTATACTTATGAAAAAGAAACTATTTTTGGTTTTACTTTTGATTACCAATTTCTCATTCGCTCAAGACAAATTAATCACTAAAACCGGAACCATTACTTTTGAAGCTTCAGTGCCTTCATTTGAAGAAGTAAAGGCAAAAAATTCAGGTGTTTCTTGTGTGATTAATACCAAAACTGGCGAAATTGCTTCACTTGCCTTATTAAAAGGGTTCCGATTTAAGGTGGCGTTAATGGAAGAACATTTTAACGAGAATTATGTGGAAAGCGATAAATTCCCTAAAGCTACTTTTAAAGGAAAAATAGAAAATTTCGACCTTTCTAAAATTACTACAACAGCAACCAATTATACCATAAAAGGAAAATTAGAACTGCACGGAAAAACAAAAGATATTTCGATAATCGCAAAAATTAAAAAAGGAAAAGATGGCATAGAAATTGTATCTGACTTTACCGTCAATACAGATGACTTTGACATTGAAATTCCAAGTGTAGTGAGTAAAAAAGTTACTAAGAAAGTAAATGTTCGTTTTGAATTTGTATTGAAATAGTATTTTATTATATTTACATTATTATACAAACAAAAACTCACATGAAAAAAATCACACAAATTGCATTAACAGCGTTGTTATTTGTAGGAATTACAGCCAATGCACAAACACAATTAAAAAAAGGTTCTGTAACTTATAACATGACAATGCCGGGCGCAAGTGAAGAAATGGCTGCTATGGGCGAAAGCACTATCACTGTTCATTTTAACGAAACCATGCAAGCTACCGATATGAGCATGATGGGCGGCATGATGTTGATGAAAACTATTGTTCCATCTGCAAACAAAAAAGATTCGAAAATGACAATGGAGGTAATGGGCATGAAATATGAAATTACTGATGTAGGTGAAGATGCTTCTAAAACTTCAAAAGGTTTAAGTAATTTAGATGAAGCTAAAGAAATTGTTTACGATAAAAAAGACACTAAGGAAATCGTTGGTTTTAAATGCTACAAAGCGACTATTACAATGAACGATGGAACTAAAAGTACGTTCTATGTTACAGATGCAATTGCACCACAAGCACCATCATCTCCTGAAGCTAAAGTTAAATTAGCAGGATATCCATTAGAAATGACGATTCAAACGGCACAAGGTGACATGGTTATGACGGCTACAAAGTTTTCAAAAGAAATTCCTGCAGATGCTTTTAAAGTAGGCGAAGGTTTTACAAAAGTAACTATGGAAGAGTTCCAAAAACAAATGGGTGGTATGTAATACTAACCTTTTATAATATAAGAAGCACTGAGAAATCAGTGCTTCTTTTGTTTTGTCTAAATATTTTTTTTTAAAACTAGCATAATAAATGATAAGATTTTTTTTATATTTTTGGTAAAAATGAATATAATTTTCATTAAAAAAATTAATAGTATTAACTAACAATTATATGAAGACAAAATATTTATCAATTATATTACTTCTGTTATTTAGCAGTATTGCAAATTCACAAATTAATAGTAACTATTTGACCGGAGAATGGATTAAAGTAAAAAACAGAATGATAGATGGAAGCAAAAATGTTTCAGAATCATTTATATCTTCAAAATTTAATAAGTGGAAAATTTCAAATAAAAAACTATGTATTGATTCCGAGCCTGTAAATTCATACGAAGAAGATTGTTTAGACTATAATTTGGAAAATAATTTCATGAGAATTTCTTTAGAGTCTGGTTATGAAATTACAAAACTCACTTCAGACACTTTAATAGTAATACAAAGAATCAATGGAATTAATGAAATCGACAAATTAGAAAAACTTTGGTTCGTTAAATCCTCAATTGTTAAAAATCATTATGTAAATAAACACGCAAACGATTCTATTTTAATTGCAAATGAACACTTTACACCTACTTTAAATAAAAATTTTATATCAGAAATCCACAAAATTTTTTTAAAAAAGAATAATTATCCAAATTTTAACTTAGTTGGTAACATTATAATTTTTCCAAAAAAAGAGAAAATAGAATTAGAGATAAATAATTCTGATGATAAAAATGTAATTGAAAATAATATTGCAATAGATTATATAAAAAATATAATTGAAAAAACATATAATGATTGGAGTCTGAATGATTTTAAAAATTTCAATAAAATATACATTTCATTTATAATAAAAAGCGAATCTTATAAAAATAAGGAAAGTTCATATAAGGGAACCCCAATATTTTACTTTATTAACGATGTAGATGAAATTGATAAAATTTATGGAATAAAGTTGGAGGATTTAAAATCTTCAGGAGAAAATTTTAAAAACGGAATTATTGCTTTTGAAGATGAAAAATACGATAAAGCAATAGATTTTTTTATGAAATCATACAATAATGATAACAGAAAGATTGATGCATTATATAATATTGTTGCAATTTATTCACTTTTAAATAATCAAATAAAAATGTGTGAATGTTTGAAGAAATTAAAAGATTTGGAGCAAACCGAAGGAATAAAACTATACAACGAAAATTGTTTGAATTAATAACAACAAGCAAATGTCATTTCAAGTATTATAAACTTGTAGAAAAACGTCAATATATATCATACAAACCAATCAATAATATAAATAAACAAGTACTTATATTGATGCAAGCTTTTAAATTGTAACAATTTAAAATTACTTGTATTGATTATATATTAAATTGAAACGCTTATTTTATTTTAAAGTTTTTTTATTTTAAAAAAAATATACTATCATTGTATCCTACTAAACTAGTATTAAACCAAGCTCCATAAACATGAAAAAAATCCTTTTATTATTAGTATTGACTACGTTCACTATTAATGCCCAAGAAAAATTTGATTTCCCATTGAATGAAAACGGGCAAATTATCTTCTCAGAAGTTGTATCTGCGGAAGGAAAAACCAAAGATGACTTGTTTAACAACTCTAAAATGTTCTTTGTAAATATCTATAAAGAAACACAAGATAAAATTAAACAGGATAAGGAAGCTTTTTCGGTTACTGATACCCAGTATTCTTTCATGACGATTAAGGCAAACGGAAGCGAGACAAAAGTTAAAATATTTTATACTATTTCTATTATGTCAAAAGACGGCAAATACAAATACGAAATAAAAAATATCTTTATCAAGTCGAGTGCTGAAACAACTATAGAGAAAATGTTTGATAAATTGGCTTCCGAAAAAGCGGTGGATAATCCAAAATTAATGGAAACTCTTAAAGCCTATTATGCAGAAATCAATTCTACAATTGCAACCATTAAAAGCGACATTAAAAAAGAAATGGCTAAATCTAGCGCATCAAAAAGCGACTGGTAGTTTGATTACAAAATACATTAAAAAAAGCTTCATTAATTTGAGGCTTTTTTGTTTTCAGATGGTAATTTATCAAGTGAAGTATAAATATTGCGAAGCATTGTATTCCGTGCCAAAAATAAAAAATCCCAATCGAAAGATTGGGATTTTTTGTATTACTTCGTTAAGTACATTTTTCTTCTTGCGTACAAGTCGTAGAATTGATCATCTTTTAAATCATCTATGAATAAGATGCTTTCTCCAGTTGATTTCATTTCTGGTCCTAATGCTTTGTTTACATTTGGAAACTTACTGAAAGAGAAAACCGGTTGCTTAATCGCATAACCGTTCAGTTTTGGATTAAAATCAAAATCAGTTACTTTATTGTGACCTAACATTACTTTTGTTGCATAGTTTACATACGGTTCGCCATACGCTTTTGCAATAAACGGCACGGTACGAGAAGCTCTTGGATTCGCTTCGATAATATATACCGTGTCATCTTTAATCGCAAATTGGATGTTGATTAACCCAACCGTTTTTAAAGCTGTGGCAATTTTCTTTGTGTGATCTTTAATTTGTTGCATTACAAATTCGCCTAAGTTAAAAGGAGGCAAAGTTGCATTACTATCTCCCGAGTGAACTCCACAAGGTTCGATGTGTTCCATAATTCCTATGATGTACACATTTCCATCCGCATCGCAAATCGCATCTGCTTCTGCTTCGATAGCGCCATCTAAATAATGATCTAACAATAATTTATTTCCAGGAATCGATTTTAATAAATCAATTACATGTTCTTCTAATTCTTGTTTGTTGATGACGATTTTCATTCCTTGTCCACCCAATACATACGAAGGACGAACTAATAATGGAAAGTCTAACGAATCCGCTAATTTTGATGCTTCTTCAGCACTTTCAGCAATTCCAAACTTAGGAAATGGAATGTTTAATTCGGTTAACAAATCTGAGAAACGCCCTCTGTCTTCTGCTAAATCCAAAGCATCGAATGAAGTTCCTAAAATTTTGATTCCGTATTTTGCTAATTTTTCTGCTAATTTCAAAGCGGTTTGTCCACCTAACTGAACGATTACACCTTCTGGTTTTTCGTGTTGGATGATATCATAAATATGTTCCCAAAAAACAGGCTCGAAATATAATTTATCGGCTGTATCAAAATCGGTAGAAACCGTTTCTGGGTTACAGTTAATCATGATAGTTTCATAACCACATTCTTTAGCAGCTAAAACTCCGTGAACACATGAATAATCGAACTCAATTCCTTGACCAATTCTATTTGGTCCCGAACCTAAAACCACTACTTTTTTCTTATCGGTAACAATACTTTCGTTGTGAACGTATTTCGTTCCGTCTGCTTTTTCAATTTCAGCTTCAAAAGTCGAGTAGAAATAAGGTGTTACCGCTTTAAATTCTGCCGCACACGTATCTACTAATTTGTAAACACGTTTGATATTTTGTTCTTCACGTAATTTGTGTACTTGACTTTCCAAACAACCCATCATGTGCGCAATTTGGCGGTCTCCGTATCCTTTTTGTTTTGCTTCTAACAGCAATTCTCTTGGTAACGTATCTACTTTGTAATTCGAAATTTCTCTTTCTAAATGGAATAATTCTTCATATTGTTTCAAAAACCACATGTCGATTTTAGTAATCTCATGAATTCTACTCAATGGAATTCCCATCGCAATAGCATCATAAATTACGAAAACTCTGTCCCAACTCGCGAAAGTTAATTTCTCGATGATTTGTTCGTAGTTTTTATAGCCTTTTCCGTCTGCTCCTAACCCATTACGTTTGATTTCTAACGACTGAGTAGCTTTGTGAAGCGCTTCTTGGAACGAACGTCCAATTCCCATTACTTCTCCAACTGATTTCATTTGAAGTCCTAACGTTCTATCAGAACCTTCAAATTTATCGAAGTTCCATCTTGGTATTTTTACGATTACATAATCTAACGTTGGCTCAAATAAAGCTGAAGTTGATTTTGTAATTTGATTTTGTAATTCATCTAAATTGTATCCTAAAGCTAATTTCGATGCGATTTTTGCAATTGGATAACCCGTAGCTTTTGAAGCCAATGCAGAAGAACGAGATACACGAGGATTAATCTCAATCGCTACAATATCTTCTTTATCATCTGGCGAAACTGCGAATTGCACATTACAACCTCCAGCAAAATTTCCGATAGAGCGCATCATTAAAATCGCCATATCACGCATTTTTTGGAATGTCGTATCTGATAAAGTCATCGCTGGTGCTACTGTAATCGAATCTCCAGTATGAATTCCCATTGGGTCCATATTTTCGATAGTACAGATGATAACTACGTTGTCATTACTATCGCGCAACAATTCTAATTCGTATTCTTTCCAACCCATTAAAGCCTTATCAATCAGTACTTCGTGGATTGGTGATGCTTCTAAACCGTAAGTTAAAGCACCATCAAAATCTTCTTTTTTGTAAACAATTGCTGCTCCAGTTCCTCCTAATGTAAACGAAGGACGAATTACCAATGGAAACCCAAATTCCTGAGCAATTTCTTTTCCTTGTAAGAAAGAATTAGCTGTTTTAGCCGGCGCTTGCGGAATTCCGATTTTATTTAATAAGTTTTTGAATTGCTCTCTATCTTCGGTAATGTTGATAGCATTGATATCTACACCAATTAATCGCACTCCAAAATCTTTCCAAATTCCTTTTTCATCAGCTTCAATCGCTAAATTAAGTGCAGTTTGCCCACCCATTGTTGGTAAAACAGCATCAATTTGTGGATGTGCTTTTAAGATTTCGATGATTGATTTTGTGGTAAGTGGTTTTAAGTAAACATGATCAGCCATGGATGGGTCGGTCATAATGGTTGCAGGATTTGAGTTAATTAAGATAACTTCAATTCCTTCCTCACGAAGTGAACGAGCTGATTGAGAACCTGCATAGTCAAATTCGCAAGCTTGACCAATAACAATAGGTCCAGATCCAATAATTAAAACCGATTTGATTGTGGTGTCTTTAGGCATTGTGTTGTTGTTTTGTTGTTGTGGGTTGTAGTTATATTGCGATTATAAAATTACTAATTTTCAAAGGGTTGCACTAAAAAGCACTTTAAAACTTATTCAAATTTTATAAACAGTTTAAAAAAAAGCCGCTACTAATAAAAGTAACGGCTGATATATTGTTTTAAGCTAAAACATTATTTTTTGTGTCTTGGTTCGCAAGAAACAGTTAACTTATGTCTTCCTTTAGCTCTTCTACGAGCAAGCACTTTTCTTCCATTAGCAGAAGCCATTCTATCCATGAAACCGTGCTTATTTCTTCTTTTTCTTTTTGATGGTTGAAACGTTCTCTTACTCATTGTAGTATCTTTTAAAATCTATAAATAAAAATCTTTTTTAAAACTCATAGGTTTCCTATCCTGAAAACCGAGTGCAAATATACAAAGACTTTTTTCATTCGCAAATACTTTTTTAAAAATATTTTTAATTGATTTTATTACCTTTGCACTCAACAAAAAAATACAACATGTTTCACAAAAATATCAAATTAGTTTTAGCAGCGTTAATTATTGCTTTCGGAATCTATCAATTCACAGAAAACAACATTGGTAATGGAATCTTTTTACTTTTGTTTTCTACCATTTTTATTTTCTTGTACTTTAAAAATGAATTTATTTTATTAGCATTTTTAAAATTAAGAAAGCAAGATTTTCCAGGAGCGCAAAAATGGTTGTCTTATATTAAAAACCCAGAAGCTGCTTTAGTAAAAAAACAACAAGGCTATTTTAATTACTTACACGGCTTAATGGTTTCTCAAACGAATTTAATTGAAGCTGAAAAATATTTCAAAAAAGCAATTGCTTTAGGGCTGTCGATGGACCAAGATTTAGCTTTAGCAAAATTACAATTAGCGGGTATCGCCATGACACGTAGAAGAAAAATTGAAGCTACCAACTTATTAAATGAAGCAAAGAAATTAGACAAGCAAAATATGCTAAAAGATCAGATTAAAATGATGAAAGAGCAAATGAAAAAAATGTAATTTATTCATTTTCAACACACAAAAGCACCTTTTTTAGGTGCTTTTTTTGTTTATTTATCGAGTTATCTTTTCGTTTGACGAGTTTTTTAGCTTTGAATATTTCTTTTTAATAGTTTAGCTAAGTAAAAAATAAAAATTCCCCTAAAATTAAATATCCACTATAATTTTTATGAGAAGATTTATTATAAAAAGATGGAAAAGGGGAAATTCCAACTTTTAAAAAATCTATTAAATAAACATGAAAAGATTAAAAGTTATAGTGGTTTTTTAGTCCTTAAAAAATGTTACGTTTTTAGAAATTAATATCTAGAAGAAAACACTAAGCGTAATATTAAAAATTCATACAGAAAAGCAAACTTTTGAGTTTTTTAAATTCTACTCTACCCTCTCAAAACTTTATTGATTTTCTGTATGATTTTTATTTTCCCAGTAACATCTTTCCGGCAATTAACAAAAGAATAAATCCAAATACTTTTTTTAGCATTTTTTGATCTAAACCAACCGCTATTTTACTTCCAAAATAACCTCCAATAACAAAGAACATCGCAATTATTCCCACATATCTCCAATCGATAAAACCTTCTTTATGATACGTGTAAACAGCAACTGCTGTAACTGGAACAACTAAAACCGCCAAACTAGTTCCTTGAGCTTGATGTTGATTGAACCCTAAAAGCAAAACCAACAATGGTACCATAATTACACCACCTCCTACTCCAACTAATCCACTCAGGATTCCAGCTAAAACACCGATTAAAACTAAAGATAAAACAATTTGAATATCCATCGGGCGCTTATTCTTTATGATATCCTGAAGTTGGGATTTCGATTTCATATTTTTTTCCTGAAGTATTTGTTAGTTTTTTATCGCGTAACCAAGGATTGTGAATTTTTAAAATCTTGTAATTCACACCTTGTGTTTTGGCAAACTTTGCTAAATCCGTAATCGAAGAATCAACTACTATTTTTTTGGTTGGAATAGTATAATACAAAGCTTCTTTTGGTATTGAAAAACCATACTTGTCTGAATTTTTCATGATTTCTTTCAAAGCTAAAATTCGGAAAACATAACGTGATGTTTCTTCGGTTAACAACAAATCGTAATAATTATCAACTTGTTGTTCTTCCATTTTTTTAAAAATTCCATTCATTCCACCATTATATGAAGCTGCGGCTAATGTCCAAGAACCAAATTTTTCTTTAGCACCTAGTAAATATTTACAAGCCGCTTCGGTTGATTTTTCTAAATGATAACGTTCGTCTACCTCATCACTTACTTCCATTCCTTTTTCTTTAGCTGTTGCTGGCATAAATTGCCAAACACCTCTTGCTCCAGCAGGAGAAACTGCATTCACCAAACTACTTTCAATAACTGCCAAATATTTAAAATCATCTGGAACTCCATATTTAGCAAGAATCGGTTCTATTATTGGAAACACTTTATTCGCACGTTTAATGACCAAAGTGGTATTCGTATGATAATTCATATTGGTAATCATTTCTTTATCCAAACGCTCTTGAACATCTGCCATAAACGTTGGTACTTCTTCACCAGAAAAGTCCATTTTCAAACTATAACCTACTGGAGAATATTTTGTATCATCTGAAACTACTCCATAAATTAAGAAACTTGCCAATACAGCAACCGCTCCTAAAATCACTATCTTCTTCATATGCTTTTTCATTTTTATTCGTTTAAAATTAATTTAGGTAAATTTTCATTCAACCACTTGAACTTATTAATTATCATGATGTGAGTCCCGCCTTTTACCACAATACATTTTTGGATGTTTTTGATTGGAAAAACCTCATCTGCATCACCATGAATATGAACAACAGCTTCGTTGACTTCTTTTTGTTTCCAACACAATATAGTCTCAATCGCCCAATCCAAATATTGCTTATCACGAACCGATAAATACTTTTCATACAACTTCAATCGTTTCGCTACGATGTTATCTCCAAATGCATATTTAACCAATTTTTCAATATCAGCCAAAAGTTGGGTTGGAATTAACTTATACGCTTTTGTTGTCTTCGCAACTTTAAAACGCTGTGGAAATTCGGTATTCGATTTAACGCTTGAAATGATAATTACTTTACGAACTTGCATTTGCTTTGCCATTTCCTGAACCAAAACCCCTCCAAAAGAAACTCCAACTAAAACTGGATTTTCATGCTGAATTTTCTCAGTCATTCGAAGTGCGTAACTTTCAATACTTTCTTTATTATTGGGCAAAAACCATTCCAAAAAATGCATTTCAAATTGGTCTTCTGGTAATTGTATGTTTTCGAAAATAGTAGGACTTGCAGCCAAGCCAGGCATAAAATAAACTGGAATCTTACTCATTACCATTATTTTAAAAAAGTTTCGTAAATTTGCACCTTAATTGAAAGGCATCATGGAAATCAAAGATAATGAACTTTTAAGACAATTTGAAATTATTACTGATACAGGTTTAGTTGCGATTGAATACTCGATACAAGAACGCAAGTTGTTTTTGACTAAATTTTGCAGCAATAATAACGAAGATGAAGAGTTACACAACGAATTTATCAAAACCGTTTTAGAACTAGCACAAGAACGAAAATTAAAAGTCGTTCCAACACACGCAAAATTTATCAGTTTCTTTAGAAAGAATCGAAAATTTCAAGAAATGTTGCCTCCTGGAATTAAGATTTAATTCTAAGAAAAATCCCAAGTCTATTAAACTTGGGATTTTTTTATGCTTCTACGTTTAGAAATTCCATTCTTACGCTTCCGTCTTCGTCTATTTTGGTCAGATTAATTTCGTGAAGCGTGTTTACCAATTCTGGATTCCAAGGTGTTTTTACTTTTACGTAATTTTCTGTAAATCCGTGAATGTAGCCTTCTTTGTTTTCACTTTCGAATAAAACCGTTCTGTTGGTTCCAATTTGACTTTCGTAAAAAGCTCTTCTTTTCTTTACCGAAAGTCCGCGTAGCATTTTACTTCTTTTCGAACGCACGTTCATTGGTACTACTCCATCCATTTCTACCGCTTCAGTATTATCTCTTTCCGAATAGGTAAAAACGTGTAAATAAGAAATATCTAAATCATTTAAGAAATGATACGTTTCTAAGAAATATTCATCGGTTTCACCTG
This sequence comes from Flavobacterium sasangense DSM 21067, assembly GCF_000686885.1. Taxonomy (GTDB): domain Bacteria; phylum Bacteroidota; class Bacteroidia; order Flavobacteriales; family Flavobacteriaceae; genus Flavobacterium; species Flavobacterium sasangense. The sequence continues at coordinate 41,247 of NZ_JMLU01000003.1, forward strand.
GAAATCCTACAATTACATCTACTCCAATACAAGCGTGAGGCATTACTTCACGAATTTTAGCTACACGTTCTGTGTACACTTCACGCAAATAACGACGCTTCATTTTTTTCAAAACATCATTAGAACCCGATTGCAATGGAATATGAAAATGCGGAACGAATGTTCGACTTTGCGATACGAATTCAATTGTTTCGTTTTTCAAAAGATTTGGTTCGATGGAAGAAATTCGCAAACGTTCGATTCCTTCTACTTCATCTAGTGCTTTTACTAAATCTAAGAAAGTGTGTTCGTGTTTTTTATTTCCAAATTCTCCTTTTCCGTAATCGCCAATATTTACACCGGTTAAAACAATTTCTTTAATGCCTTGTTCTGAAATTTCTTTAGCGTTTTTTAATACATTTTCCAATGCATCACTTCTAGAAATTCCACGAGCTAATGGAATTGTACAATACGTACATTTGTAATCGCAACCGTCTTGTACTTTTAAGAAAGCTCGAGTTCTATCGCCAATCGAATAACTTCCGACATAAAAATCCGCTTCCTCGATTTCGCATGAATGCACTTCACCCATGTCGTTTTTCGACAAGTCATTAATATAATCGGTGATTTTGAATTTTTCTGTTGCACCTAAAACCAAGTCCACACCATCAACTGCGGCTAATTCTTCTGGTTTTAATTGGGCATAACAACCAACTGCAGCAACAAACGCTTTAGCATTCAGCTTCATTGCTTTTTTAACAATCTGCTTGAATTGCTTATCCGCATTATCGGTAACCGAACAGGTATTGATTACATAAATATCTGCAATTTCTTCAAAATCAACACGTTCAAAACCTTCATTTTGAAAATCACGTGCAATAGTAGACGTTTCTGAGAAGTTTAATTTGCATCCTAAAGTGTAGAATGCGACTTTTTTCTTGTTTTCCATAAGTAAAACTCAATTAATGAAATCGTTGTCAAAAAATTGAGAGTGCAAAGATAGAGAAATTTGAAAATTATTTCATTTGAAAATCTGAAAATGTAATTAGAGTCAAAGTAATTTTCAAATCAATACATCTTCAAATTTTCAAATTATATTACTCTTTTCTATATTTCTTTGTTTCTTCAAAAACGTGTTCTAAGATTTTAGCGTCTTGTTCCGTAAATTCTACGTGACGTCGACTCATTACAATTTTAGCGGTTTCGAAAGCTTTTTTAGTGATGTAAGTGGTAAATCCTGAAGCACCACCCCATGAAAAACTTGGTACAAAATTTCTTGGAAATCCAGAACCAAAAATATTAGCTGAAACTCCAACTACAGTCCCAGTATTAAACATCGTGTTGATACCGCATTTACTGTGATCACCCATCATTAATCCGCAGAATTGCAAACCTGTTCTTGCAAAACCTTCGGTTTCATAGCTCCACAAGCGTACTTCTTCATAATTATTTTTTAAGTTGGAATTATTTGAATCGGCTCCAATGTTACACCATTCTCCTAAAACCGAATTTCCTAAAAATCCATCATGACCTTTATTAGAATAGCCAAATAAAACCGAGTTATTCACTTCGCCTCCAATACGACAATGAGGTCCAACAGTTGTTGCTCCATACACTTTTGTCGCTAATTTTACTTGCGCTTCTTCACACAAAGCAAAAGGTCCTCGAATAACTGAACCTTCCATGATTTCAGCATTTTTCCCGATGTAAATTGGTCCGGTTGAAGCATTTAAGGTTACAAATTCTAATTTTGCTCCTTCTTCAATGAAAATATTTTCTGGAGCAATTACGTTGACGCTTTTTGGAATCGGTTGGGAAAATCTATCTTCGGTTAACAATTCGAAATCTTCACGAATTGCTGCATCATTTTTTGCAAAAATATCCCAAGTGTTTTCGATTCTTAAAACATCTCCTTCGTATTCAATTAATTCATATTCATCAAAATCGATATCTTCTTGCGTATCATGTGTATGAAAAGCTATAATTTCTTCTCCAAAAAGAATCGCTTCTTTTGGATTCAGATTTTGAACCATATCAATTAAAATCGGATTGGGTAAAAATGAAGCGTTAATCATGATGTTTTGTTCCATTTCTACCATTGGATATTTCTCCATCAAATATTCTTCGGTAAGCGTTGTAGTGGTGTAACCTAAATATTTTTCCCACTTTTCACGAATGGTTAAAATTCCGATACGAATATCAGCTACTGGACGTGTAAAAGTAAAAGGAAGTAAGGCATTGCGAACAGTTCCGTCAAAAAGTATATAGTTCATTATGTTGAATTGTTAAAGTGATGAATTGTGTAAAACAATACTCAAAAGTAGGAAGATTTAAGCAATAAAAAAAGCCTCACCTAGGTGAAGCTTTTCTCTATTTTGAAAAAGCGAAAAATTATTTAGCTTTTTTAGCGTATTTGCTGTTGAATTTATCGATACGACCTGCAGTATCAATAAGTTTAGATTTACCTGTGTAAAAAGGGTGAGACGTTCTAGAAATCTCCATTTTGAAAACTGGATACTCAACACCTTCGTGAGTAATAGTTTCTTTAGTTTCTACTGTAGATTTAGTGATAAAAACATCTTCATTTGACATGTCTTTAAATGCAACTAATCTGTAATTTTCTGGGTGAATACCTTTTTTCATTTTGTAAATCTTTTATTAAGCGATTATAATTTGTTTCGCGGCTTTATCTCTATAAAGGTGTAAACATTTTATAACCTTTTGGTTTATAAACTTTTTTATTTGAGAGTGCAAAATTACATTTAATTTTTAATTTACCAATGTTTCTGTAACTTTTTTTTATTTTTTAACTCTTATCCTACAACGATTAGAATTCTTATATTTGTAAATTAATTAAACCAAAACAAACTATGAACGAAATTATCAAAAAGAACGGAATTACCTTTGGTATTATCACTGGAGTGTTAAGTGTGTTGATTACAACATCAATCTACATTGTAGATCTAGCTTTAATGACAAAATGGTGGTTAGGTCTCTCTATTTTGGCTGTATACATAATTATAGGTTGTGTTTTATTAGTTAAAACTAAAAAAGATTTAGGTGGTTACATGAGTTTCAAAGAAGGCTTTACTACTTATTTTATTTCAGCACTAATTGGTATTGCAATTTCCGTTATTTATAATATTTTACTTTTCAATGTAATTGATCCAGAAGCGGCAATTCGTTTAAAAGAACTTACACTTGAGTCAACTGTTCAAATGTTAGAGAAATTTGGAACACCAACATCTGCCATAAAAGAAACTGTTGATAAAATGAAAGATTACAATCAATTTTCAACTATTGAACAACTAAAAGGAAGTATATGGAGTATTGTTGGCTCTGCCATATTTGGTGCCATTTTAGCTGCTATCTTCAAAAAAGACAAACCTGTATTCTAAATAAATGAATTTATCCATAGTTATCCCATTATTAAACGAACAAGAATCGTTACCCGAATTACACAATTGGATTGTGAAAGTGATGCAAGCGCACAACTATTCCTACGAAATCCTTTTTATTGATGATGGTAGTACTGATGCTTCTTGGAATGTTATCGAAAAATTATCTCACGAAAATCCGAATGTAAAAGGAATCCGTTTTCTTAGAAATTACGGAAAATCACAAGCGTTACATGCTGGATTTGCTAAAGCACAAGGTGATGTAGTAATTACCATGGATGCCGATTTACAAGATAGTCCAGATGAAATTCCAGAGTTATTCCGTTTAATCACCGAAGATAATTATGATTTAATTTCAGGATGGAAGAAAAAACGTTACGATTCGGTTGTAGCTAAAAATATTCCGTCTAAACTATTCAACTGGGCTGCACGAAAGACATCAGGTGTTCATTTGAATGATTTTAATTGCGGATTAAAAGCGTACAAAAATATCGTTATCAAAAACATAGAAGTTTCAGGTGAAATGCACCGTTATATTCCTGTTTTAGCTAAGAATGCTGGATTTGGGAAAATTGGTGAAAAAGTCGTAATCCATCAAGCAAGAAAATACGGAAGTTCTAAATTCGGGATGAGCCGTTTTGTTAATGGTTTCTTAGATTTGATTACAATTTGGTTCCTTTCTACTTTTGGAAAACGACCAATGCATCTTTTCGGATTATTAGGTTCTATTATGTTTGTAATTGGATTTTTATTCGCTTTCTACTTAGGAATCGACAAATTATTCATCAACACTTCAGGAAGATTAATTACTGAAAGACCTCAATTCTATTTATCGCTAACCGCTATGTTAATTGGAACGCAATTATTCTTAGCCGGATTTCTAGGCGAAATTATCCTAAGAACCAAAAACAACGAAGAACGTTATAAGATTTCAGAAGTATTATAATATTATGAGATAACATTAGTTTTCTCAAAACACACAGAATATGCATATCGAACAAAGTATTTTAAACAAAGTAAACGAGTGGTTAACTCCAACATTTGATGAAGCAACTCGAAACGCTATCGAAGAGATGATGACTTCAGCTCCAAAAGAGTTAGAAGAAAGTTTCTATAAAAATTTAGAGTTTGGAACGGGTGGAATGCGCGGTGTTATGGGCGTTGGAACCAATCGTATCAACAAATATACATTAGGTAAAAACACACAAGGTTTATCAGATTATTTACATAAATCGTTTCCAAACGAACAATTAAAAGTAGCGATTGCTTACGATTGTCGCCATAATAGCAACACTTTAGCTAAAGTAGTGGCTGATGTTTTTTCGGCAAACGGAATTAAAGTGTATTTGTTTTCAGATATGCGTCCAACTCCTGAATTATCATTTGCAGTTCGTTATTTGAATTGCCATGCGGGAATTGTTTTAACTGCTTCTCACAATCCGCCAGAATACAACGGATACAAAGTATATTGGCAAGATGGTGGGCAATTAGTTCCACCTCAAGATGCTGAAATTATCAAAGTAATTGAAGATTTAAAATACAGCGACATCAAATTTGAAGCGAACAACAATTTAATTGAATATATAGATACTGAAGTTGACGAAGCTTTCGCAAAATCAACCGTTGAAAATGCAAGTTTCAATACTCCAACTGAAGCTAAAGCGAATTTAAAAATCGTTTATACTTCTTTACACGGAACTTCGATTAAAGCCATTCCAAATGTATTAGCAAAAGCTGGCTATACCGATGTAAATATTGTTCCTGAACAAGCGGAACCTAATGGTGATTTCCCAACCGTAGTTTCTCCAAATCCAGAAGAACCAGAAGCGTTGTCAATGGCAATTGCTTTGGCAGAAAAAATTGGTGCAGATATGGTCGTAGGAACCGATCCAGATTCTGACCGTTTAGGAGTTGCGGTTCGTGATTTAGATGGAAACATCAAATTATTAAACGGAAACCAAACGATGGTTATCATGACCGCTTTCTTATTAGAACAATGGAAACGCGCTGATAAATTCCAAGGAAATGAATTCATTGGTTCGACTATCGTTTCTACTCCAATGATGTTAGAATTAGCAGCCGCTTACGATGTAGAATGCAAAGTGGGATTAACAGGTTTCAAATGGATTGCAAAATTCATTAAAGATTTCCCAAATCAGAAATTTATTGGAGGTGGTGAAGAAAGTTTTGGTTTTATGGTCGGTGATGCCGTTCGTGATAAAGATGCGGTTGCCGCTATTTTATTGGTAAGTGAAATTGCAGCCCAAGCTAAAGCTTCAGGAAGTTCGTTATATCAAGAATTATTGAATTTATATATTGATTTTGGTTTCTACAAAGAACATTTAATTTCGATTACCAAAAAAGGAATTGAAGGGGCAAACGAAATCAAACAAATGATGATTGATTTACGCGAAAATCCACTAAAAGAAATCAACGGACAACGTGTAATTTGCATCGAAGACTATCAAGCTTCTAATGGAAAAGACTTCATGAATAATGAAGAATTTGAGATTCATATTCCAAAATCAAACGTATTAATTTACTATCTAGAAGACGGTAGTAAAATTTGCGCTAGACCAAGCGGAACCGAACCAAAAATTAAATTCTATTTCAGCGTAAATGGAGTTTTAGACGCGATTGAACACGCTGAATCAGTAGAAAAAGAATTAGATAACAAAATTGCAGGAATTATTTCGGCAATGAAATTAAACTAAATGGACGAAAATTTAAAGAAAATAATTCCGTTTGCACTAAAGTACAAAAAGGATGTGATAATGAATATTATTTATAATATTCTATATGCTCTTTTTAGCACCTTATCTTTTATAGCATTAATTCCAATGTTAGATGTTTTGTTCAAAGACGCTGAAAAAATAGTTGAAGAACCAAAACTAACTTCTATATGGGAAATTACAAGTTACGGAAATGATTATTTATATTTTTACATAACAAAACTCACAAACGAAAGTGGCGCACAATATGCACTTTTATTGGTAGTTTCCATTATTATTTCAACTTTCTTATTAAAAAACATTTTTAATTATTTAGCTCTAAACCATTTGATGTTACTAAAAAATGGTGTTTTAAAAGACTTAAGAAACAAAATGTTTGACAAAATCATCAGCTTACCTATTTCATATTATTCAGAAAAAAGAAAAGGTGATATGATGGCGAGAATGTTGGGAGACGTTAATGAAGTAAGAAATTCGTTTTTTAATATCCTGGAACTAGTCATTAAAGAACCCATGACGATTGTATTTACAATTGGTGCCATGATTGTAATTAGCTTTAAATTGACTTTATTCGTATTTATTTTTATACCTATTTCTGGTTTTATCATTTCTAAAATTGGAAAAAGTTTAAAAGCAAAATCTAAAAAAGCACAAGATGAAAATGGTTATTTGATTTCGGTTGTAGAAGAAACTCTTGGAGGATTAAAAGTAGTTAAAAGTTATAATGCAGAAGGCTCTTTTACCAATAAATTCAATAGTTCTATTCAAAGATTATATCGATTAACAAACAGTATTGGAAGAAAAAATAACCTTTCTTCACCTATGAGTGAATTTATGGGAATTGTTGTGATTGCAATTTTACTTTGGTACGGAGGAAATATGGTTTTAGTAGAAACTTTTGCCGATGGTTCTCCCCTACTTGAAGGTTCCAAATTTATTGCTTACATGGGATTAGCCTACAATATTCTAACTCCAGCAAAAGCAATTTCTAAAGCATCCTACCAAGTAAAAACAGGTTTGGCAGCAGCAGAGAGAGTTTTTTCACTACTTGAACAAGAAAATACAATTGTAAACAAACCTGATGCAGTAGTAAAAACTTCTTTTGAAAATTCAATCACAATTGAAAACATCAACTTTAAATATGAAGAAGAAAATGTTCTCAAAAACTTCTCGTTAGAAGTTCCAAAAGGAAAAACAGTCGCTTTAGTGGGACAATCAGGTTCTGGAAAAAGTACGATTGCGAATTTATTGACTCGTTTTTATGATGTACAAGAAGGTAGTGTAAAAATTGACGGTATCGACATTAAAGATATGACGTTAGAATCGTTACGCCATTTAATGGGATTGGTTACTCAGGATTCGATTTTGTTTAATGAAACGATAAAAAACAATATTCTATTAGGGAAACAAGATGCAACAGATGAAGAAATCATTGCAGCTTTAAAAATAGCTAATGCTTACGAATTCGTAAAAGATTTGCCTAACGGAATTGAAACCAACATTGGTGATGCTGGAGGAAAACTTTCAGGTGGACAAAAACAACGTTTATCGATTGCGAGAGCGGTTTTGAAAAATCCACCAATTATGATTTTAGATGAAGCAACTTCAGCTTTAGATACCGAAAGTGAAAAATTCGTTCAAGTGGCATTAGAAAACATGATGCAAAACCGAACATCAATTGTAATTGCCCACCGATTATCAACAATTCAAAAAGCGGATAAAATTGTTGTAATGCAGAAAGGTGAAATCGTAGAGCAAGGAACACATGACGAATTATTAGCTTTAAACGGAACGTATTCGAAGTTAGTGATGATGCAGAGTTTCGAGTAGTTTGGCACGCGGATGAAACGGATTCGCTAGAGCGAAACGCTGATTTAAACTGATTTTTTTCATTGTGCAACTTTGTGCTTATCTTAGTATAACTTAGTATAACTTTGTGTAACGATTTTGAACTTGAAATTGAACTTGAAAAATGTATGTAAACCATCCAAATATCACTTTACCAGATGACAATGATACCATTGTTTGGAAATATTTGGACTTGTCTAAGTTTTTAGACATGCTGTTGTCGCAACAGTTGTTTATGTCGCGTTCGGATAAGTTTGAAGACCAATACGAAGGCACCTTTTCAGAACCTACTTTTGAAGAAATAAAAAAAATTGCAGCTAACAATCCGAAGTTTTTGGATTATTATAAATCACATCGTGAAAAAGTAGTGATTAGTAGTTGGCACATTAATGAATACGAATCGTTTGCGATGTGGCAGATTTTCACTCAAAATACAGAAGGTTTAGCGATTCAAACTACCATTGGCAGACTTAAAGAAGCCTTACAACCTGAAAGACAAACCGAACAATATATTGGTGCCGTAAATTACATCGATTATAAAAAAGAGTTTATTCCGTTTGAAGATACATTTTTCCCGTTTTTGTTTAAACGAAAAAGTTTTCAATACGAAAGAGAAATTCGCATTATTTCAGACGTTTCGGCTAATGGAATGAAAATCGATAATGGTTTAAAAGTTGATGTGAACTTAAATCAACTTATAGAAAAAATCTACATTCATCCTAAAAGTGAAAACTGGTACAAGAAGTTGGTAATTGAATTGGTTTCTAAATTAGGCTTTGATTTTGAAATTGAAAAATCGGATTTAGAAAGTGATATTTTGATTTAGAGTTGGAACGCGGATGAAATGGATGCTTTGCAACGCGGATTGAAGCGGATTTTCTTTTTTTTATTTTAATGTCGTCCCTACGGGACTTTTATTCGTTTGGAAGATTTTTTTTTACCGAAGTATCGTTCCTAATGGAACTAATAAAATGATGTTGCAATAATGATAATATAATTCTAAAAAATGCCGTTAGGCATGGAATATTGGTAACACATGAATATCTAACTACTACAAAAATCCCGTAGGGATGACATATTTTACTATTACTTTATAAAATATTGAAAAGTAAAAAAGTAAACTCATCTTTAAAAATAACTAAGAGTAAAAGCGAGATTAGAGTAGAAATCAAAAAGGACTTAGTAAATCCATTTTTTGAATTTCCTTTAAAAAAAAGAAACTTTACAAGTACACCTATCACAAAAATATAAATTAAAAGATTTGTGATAATCATTAAGGAATATCCAAAACTCAAAATATTTCCTAAACCGTCTTGACCTTCTGCTAAAGATAAATTACAAAACAAAATAAAAAAGGAAAGAAAAATAAGTTTGATTCTCATCAAGTATTCAAAAATTACTTCGGATTATACATTTCCACTTTCCACTCGTCTGCTAACAAGTTTACGAAATGATAATGCACTTTATCTTTTTTATCAAAAGCCCCATTTTTATTGATATCTTCGATACATCTGAAGTATAATCTATTTTGTGCTTCGATGATATTCCAATCGATTAATTCTTGAAATTCTTCAGAAAGTTTAGTAAACTTATTGCCACTAATTGTACTCAAATAAAGAGACTTGATATCGTTTTGATCCACTTTACCATCTTTATTGGTATCACTATCTACTAAAGTATACACCATTATTTGTTTTTTAGTTTTGGCAGCAATGGTGTTTAAGTATGTAGCGGTTTGAATTTGAATTTTCTTATCTGTTAGTGGTTTTACCGAAGTAGAATCGATATGCTGAAAATTCAAATTATCAAAAAATCCAGTAATTTCAAATCGGTTATAATTGGAAATGGCATAACTCACTTGATTGGTTTTACTACTTCCATACACTTTACTATCCGTATCATAAACACGAACATCTCCAACTGGATGAATCAGAAATTGAGTTCCTTCCATTAGAATAGGCAAATCGGCTACTTTTATTGAACCGCTATCTTTTACCACAACTTCTGCTTTAGCTTTACCTTCTTCGTAAATTACTTTTGGAGTTGTTTCTTCTTTTTTACAACTTAACAAAGTCGTAAATAAAACTATTGAAAAAAGGATACGTTTCATTCTGAAAATTTTATAGTCAAATATACTAAAAAAACTATGGATTACAATCGAGCTACTAGTTTGATATTGAAAACACGAGTCGTCATATAATTTGGAATACCGTATTGCGATTTGGTATATACATCTCGAACCCAAGTATTCGTAATTGAATTTTGGTTGTTAAACAAATTGAAAATCTCTAAACCTAACGAAAACTCATTAAACGGTTTTAACCACATTTTACTTGATTGAATTCCTGCATCTTTGAATACGTAAGAAAACCCGACATCGGCTCTGCGATAATCATTCAATCTCAATTGGTAAGCATATGGGTCAGCGTATGAAGGCGAACCGCCTGGTAAACCCGTATTGTAAACTAAATTTAGATATAATTTTAAGTTAGGGATATTTGGCATATAATCTTGAAACAACATTCCAAATTTCAATCTTTGATCAGTAGGACGAGCGATAAAACCTCTACCATCTTGATTTTCTTCTGTTTTTAAATATCCGAAACTAAACCAAGATTCCGTTCCTGGAACAAACTCACCGTTTAAACGCGCATCGAATCCGTAAGCGTAAGCTTCTGCATTATTGTTAGCTCTATAGCGAATACGAACGTTATCAATCGTATAGGTATTTACATCCGTAATATTTTTATAATAAGCTTCCGAAACTAATTTAAATGGTCGCGACCACATTTTAAAACTGTAATCATTACTCAAAACCAAATGTATTGATTGTTGGGCTTTTACATTGGTTTGCACTACTCCATTATAATCTCGGAGTTCTCTGTAAAATGGTGGTTGGTGATACAAACCTCCCGATAATCGGAACATCATATCTTTATTCCAGTCAGGTTTAAAGGCAAATTGAGCTCTTGGTGAAAACGTTATTTGAACGTCGCCATCAGGTCTTCCATCAGCAGTTACTTGCCATTCATGTGCACGAACACCTGTGTTTAACCAATAATCATGGCTACCTATTTTCCCTCTGTAATTCCATTGCAGATAACCCGAAAGACGATTAATTTTGGTATAATTTGTGGCTCTAATATTTTGATAAGGCGCCAATGGTCCAACATACGGATTATAAGGTTGATTGTTGACATAATCTAAAATAGGATTTGGCAAAGAAAAACCAGCAGAATCAATAACTTCCCACTCTACTAAACGGTCTCTAATATCTTCTCTTGTATATTTAGCTCCCCATTCAACTTGCGATTTTTCGTTTAATTCATGAAATCCTTTTACTTCGGCATTTACAATTAAAGCATCTAAATCGTTACGAGCATGATTTAATTGCGAACCAATTCCGCGAGAAAAAACAACGTCTCCAAACGTTTCTGAACCAATATTAGAATCCACTTCACCCAAACGGTATTCGGCTAAAATATCATAATATTCTTGCTCTTGTGTATGGTAAGCAGAAGCAATAAATTTCAACTTATTTTTATCATTGTATTGATACACCGCTTTTCCTGCGCCAAAAAAAGTAAGGTATTTATCCTTTTCTTGTCCTTCATAAAACACTAATAAAGCAATTGGTTCATCGATAGTACCAAAGTTGGTTTGTCGTGTTAAAGGCTGATAATTGTATCTATTTTGTGAAATGTTACCTAAAAAACTAAAATTCCATTTAGTTGAAGCGTTGAAATTCAACAATGATTGTACATCAAAAAATGTAGGTCTAAAATTGGTTTGTGTTTCCTGACTGTTCACTAAAAGGCTATTATCACGATAACGAATTCCGGTAATATTACTCCATTTTTGATTTTTAGAAACGCCTTCTGCTGTTAAACTTCCACCTAACAAACTGGCTTCCAAACTAGCTCCAAAACGCTTTGGATTGCGATACGTAATATCTAAAACCGATGATAATTTATCGCCATATTTTGATTGAAATCCACCCGCTGAAAAGTCTACATTTTGAACCATATCGGTATTCGTAAAACTCAACCCTTCTTGCTGACCTGAACGAATTAAAAAAGGACGATAAACTTCAATTTCATTTACATAAACTAAGTTTTCATCGTAATTTCCTCCACGAACTGCGTAAGAAGTACTCAATTCGTTATTAGAATAAACACCTGGTAATGTTTTGATTATATTTTCAATTCCGGGATTTGCTCCAGGAATTTTACGAATTACTACAGGATCAATTGTAGTAACACCTTCAATACGTTTTTTACTACTTCCAACAACAAAAACTTCACCGAACTCTTCTACTTTTGAATTCATTCTGGGATTTAATTCGAAGTCTTCATTGGACTTCAAGGTTAAAACCACTACATATTTTTTTAAAGAAACATGCGAAAAAGTTATGGTAACTTTTTTATTCGCTTCAATTTCTAAGATATAAAATCCGTTTTCATTAGTTACGGTACCTTGGTCTTTATCTTCGACTTTTACCGTTACATTTTCAACTGGGTTATTGAATTCGTCTAAAATAACTCCTTTAACTCGTGCCTTTTGTGCCGAAACAGTCAGGGAAAATAAAGCAACAAAGAATACAAAAAATATATTTTTCAAAAGAATGTGTTTTAATTATCTAAAAAAGTAAGATTCAAAGGTAGTAGAATTTTGTAAATTATCCGTCACAACAATCTTTAAATCGTTTCTACCTGGAACGCAAATATTATCATCTAAATTGTGCACTAACTTTTTTGTTTTGTAATCGTATTCAAGCAAAATCCATTTTCCATTCAAATAACCATTGTAGGTATCAATATCAGAATGCAAGTCAGTAACTGAGACACTGATTGTTTTTTGCTCTTTAAGCGTTTTACCTTCAACAAAATTTACATTATAAATTCTGGGCGGCGTTACATCTTGAGCCAATTTAAATTTACCCAATGATTTTGTTTTGATTGTAAATGAATTTCCTTTTCGATACGTTTTATTGTATTCTAATTTATATCCATCTAGTGTTGCTATATATGTTTTTGCTAATTGTTCTTCTGTAAGACCTTGAACGTCATTAAAAGTAATCGTAATATTTTTATGAACTGGAACACTATCGTCATGTAAAGTTAAAACATCTCCATTTACATCAAAATTCAGGTAAAAATTATTGTAAAATGCATTTTCAGGAATTTGGACCGAAACATTGTTTTTTTCAAAAATAGATTCACTTTTAGCTTTAACAAAATACGGCGTTTTTTGAATCGTATTTTTTATAGCGGCTTGCGAATTTGCAAATTCAATTGGAATTACCAATTCTACTTTATTACCATGAAAATCATAAATCTCTACTCGATAAGTATAATTGGCTCCTGGTTGTACTTTTATAGTGCCATCTTTTTTATTTCCAGAAACAATCGAAAGCGGATAATCAGATAATTGAAATAATTTTTGAATGCGTTGTCCCATCAAATGAAAACGCTCATAATCAATAAAATTGTTAATATAGCGCGATTCATCAAAAGCAAAACCATCAAAACCATATTGGTATTGCAACACTCCGTTTAAGTATGCTTTTACTTTGTACAATCCATTTTTATTATAAGCATTGGTACAAAAATCAAAAGCATTGATTCCAAAGGCTACTTTTCCATTAGCTTTTACTTTTACCCCTAAATAAGAACCATCGGCTTGTTTAGAAAATGAAATATTTATTGGTTTTTGAGAATTATTCACTACCGTAGAATCTAACGGATAAGCAACGACACCTTGAATTACAGGTTTTCTATCATCGTTAATTATTTTTTTTAAACCAAAATGCATTGGATTTAAAATTTCTTCCGATTTAGTGTTTCGGAATTCAAAATGCAAATGAGGTGCTCCACTTCCACCAGTATTTCCACTAAAAGCAATGACATCTCCTTTTTTAACAGGTAATTCTGTTGGGTACAAATACATTTCTACTTCATACGATTGCTCTTTATATTGTCTTGATTTGATATAACTTTCAATGGCTCCATTGGCTTTTTGCAAATGACCATAAACAGAAGTATAACCATTAGAATGTGTGATATAAATAGCTTTTCCATATCCAAAAGTTGAAATTTTAATACGAGAAACATAGCCATCACCAGCGGCATACACAGGCAATCCTTCTATTCCTTTAGTTTTAAAATCTAAACCAGAATGAAAATGATTACTTCGTAATTCTCCAAAAGAACCCGAAACATCGAGCGGGATATCTAAAGGCGATTGAAAATAATCTTGAGGATAATCTTGACTAAAAATAAAAAAAGGGGCGAATAAAATGGCTAATACGAACTTCATAGTGCTTGTGTTTAGTGCTAAAATACTAAAATAATTTTATATAAAGTAAACAAAAACCATACCTCTAATAAATTATTAATTATCAGATAGTTATAAATAATAAAAAATTATTCACAAAATTTAATAAAAAGTATTGCTATTTTTGAATACTAATGCTAACTTTGTGAAATATTGAAATGAATTCTATCATTAATGAATGGATTATCTGAATTAATTGATTCTCTCGAAGTTAAATTTTTTAAGCTCAATCAGAAATTGTTGCAGCTTGAAAAGAAAAACCAAGAGTTGCAAGACGAATTGTTGCTTTCTAAGAAAAATCAACAACAGCAATTTGGTGAAATTGAAGACCTGAAGAAGCAATTAGATACTCTAAAAATGGTAAACTCATTACTAGGCAGTGAAGAAAATAAACGAGAAACAAAACTCAAAATAAATTCATTAATCAGAGAAATCGATTATTGTATAGCCCAACTTTCAGATTAGAAAGCTCATGAGTGAAAAGCTGAAAATTAAAATATCAATAGCAGACCGTGTGTATCCATTAACTGTGGAGCCATCACAAGAAGAAGGGCTAAGAAGTGCTTCAAAAAAAATAGATGCTATGATTAAACAGTTTGAACAAAGCTATGCCGTAAGAGACAAACAAGATGTTTTAGCCATGTGTGCCTTGCAATTTGCAGCACAAGTGGAGCAAAAACAAATTAGTAAATCTCAAGATGATGAAACTTCTTTAACCAGATTGCAAAATTTGGATAAAAAATTGAGTGAGTTACTCTCAAAATAAATACGTTCTTACATAAACAAACAAAGATACTGCCTACATTAGTATATATTTGATAAACTCAACACTAACAATTTAAACGAGTGAATCTTTGCAACTATAACAGGCCCTTAAGTGGGAAGTTTGAACTGCAGGTTAGCTCAAATCTTGTATAACAGAGTTTATACAAACATCTAATGTAGGCTTTTTTTATATAATTTTTTAACACACATATGGACATACTAAGTATAATAATTGGAATTGTTGTTGGTCTTGCAGGAGGTTTTGGAATCGCTAAATTTTTAGAAAAAAGCAATGTTTCTAACCTAATTAAAAATGCAAAAAAAGAAGCAGCTTCGATTTTAAAAGACGCTAAAACAGAAGCTGAAGCAGCAAAAAAAGATAAAATTCTACAAGCTAAAGAGAAGTTTTTAGAATTAAAAGCAGAACACGAACAAGTAATTTTAGCTCGCGACAAAAAAATGGCCGAAGCTGAAAAAAGAACGCGTGATAAAGAATCTCAAGTTTCAAATGAATTAGCAAAAGCTAAAAAAATTAATGATGAAGTTGAAGCTAAAATTGCAGATTACAATAATAAAATCGAATATTTAGACAAGAAACAACAAGAAATTGATAAACTTCACAGAAGTCAAGTAGAGCAACTAGAAGCTATTTCTGGTTTATCTGCTGAAGATGCTAAAAATCAATTGGTAGAAAGCTTAAAAGCGGAAGCCAAAACAAACGCTATGTCATTCATCCAAGATACTGTGGAAGAAGCAAAAATGACAGCGCAACAAGAAGCGAAAAAAATCATCATCAACACTATTCAACGTGTAGGAACTGAAGAAGCAGTTGAAAACTGTGTATCGGTATTTAACATTGAATCGGATGATGTAAAAGGTAGAATCATTGGTCGTGAAGGTCGTAACATTAGAGCTTTAGAAGCTGCAACAGGAGTTGAAATCATTGTTGACGATACCCCAGAAGCTATCATCTTATCTTGTTTTGACCCAGTAAGAAGAGAAATCGCTCGTTTAGCATTACACAAATTAGTAACTGACGGACGTATTCACCCAGCTCGTATTGAAGAAGTGGTTGCTAAAACAGCAAAACAAATCGACGAAGAAATCATCGAAACTGGAAAACGTACCGTAATTGATTTAGGAATCCACGGATTACACCCTGAATTAATTAAAGTGGTGGGTAGAATGAAATACCGTTCTTCTTACGGACAAAACTTATTACAACACTCAAGAGAAGTAGCTAAGTTGTGTGGTATCATGGCAGCTGAATTAGGATTAAACGTTAAATTAGCTAAAAGAGCTGGTTTATTACACGATATTGGAAAAGTGCCAGATACAGAAAGTGAATTACCTCACGCAATCTTAGGTATGCAATGGGCTGAGAAATATGGTGAAAAAGAAGAAGTGTGCAACGCTATTGGAGCTCACCACGACGAAATTGAAATGAAGTCTTTAATTTCTCCAATTATCCAAGTTTGTGATGCTATTTCTGGAGCACGTCCAGGAGCAAGAAGACAAGTACTAGATTCTTACATCCAACGTTTGAAAGACTTAGAAGATATCGCTTTCGGATTCAACGGAGTGAAAAACGCTTATGCAATTCAAGCTGGTAGAGAATTACGTGTAATTGTAGAAAGTGAAAAAGTATCTGACGATGCAGCGGTAAATTTATCATTTGATATTTCTCAAAAAATCCAAACTGAAATGACATACCCTGGTCAAGTGAAAATCACGGTTATTCGTGAAACTAGAGCAGTGAATATTGCTAAATAGGCATTAGGCATTAGGCATTAGGCAAAAGTAAAAAATCGTATTAACTTAATTAATACGATTTTTTTGTGCTCAATTTTGTCATTCCGTTAGGAATCTCTTTAGTGAGTGATTATTGTTGTTTGTTTTAAACATATAAGTTTAATCTTTAACTAAATTCCGATTCGAAGTTCATAAAAGAGATGCTTTAAGCATGACAAACGTTGAGGAAAACTTAGCGACTTAGCGTCTTTGCGAGCAATACTCAAAAAAAGTAAAACGTCTCTATGTAGCTCTCTCAACAAAAAGTATTACAAAAAAACTCTGTGTAGCTCTGTGTAAAAAAGTGTGTAAGTTTAAAGCTGAACTAAAATTAATATCAAACTATTAAAAGAAAACATCACTTGTTCAAGAGATGCTTTCAGCATGACAAACGTTGAAGAAAACTTAGTGACTTAGAGTCTTTGCGAGCAATACTCAAAAAAAGTAAAACGTCTCTGTGTAGCTCTCTCAACAAAAAGTATTTTAAAAAAACTCGGTGTAGCTCTGTGCAAAAAAGTGTGTAAGTTTAAAGCTGAACTAAAATTAATATCAAACTATTAAAAGAAAACATCACTTGTTCAAGAGATGCTTTCAGCATGACAAACGTTGAGGAAAACTTAGCGACTTAGCGTCTTTGCAAGCAATACTCAAAAAAAGTAAAACATCTCTGTGTAGCTCTTATTCGACTCAAAGTATTTCAAAAAAACTCCGTGTAGCTCTGTGTAAAAACAAACCCTACTTCCTCGGATGATAATTATTTAAAACTTCCGACAAGAACTTTCTATCCAAATGCACATATACTTCGGTAGTAGTAATTGATTCGTGACCGAGCATTAATTGTATGGAGCGTAAATCGGCACCATTTTCTAAAAGATGCGTTGCGAATGAATGTCGGAATGTGTGAGGACTTATTGTTTTATTTAAATTGATTTTTACGGCTAAATCTTTAATAATCGTAAAAACCATGGCGCGGGTTAATTGCCTCCCTCTCCTATTTAGAAAAAGTGTGTCTTCATGTCCTTTTTGAACTGGAAAATGCACTCGTATTAAGTTTACATAAGAAGTAATATATTTAATTGTAGAGCCTCCTACAGGCACAAATCGTTGTTTATTTCCTTTTCCAGTGATTTTGATAAAACCTTCTTCAAAAAATAAGTCGGAAATCTTTAAACCAACCAACTCCGAAACACGCAAACCACAACTGTATAAGGTTTCTAACATGGCTCTATTGCGTTCGCCTTCGGGTGTGGATAAATCGATTGCTGAAATTAGCGCATCAATTTCATCCGTAGCTAAAGTATCGGGTAATTTTCGACCGGTTTTAGGAACTTCTATTAATTCTAGTGGTGTATCTTTTCGATAATCTTCAAAAACTAAATAATTAAAAAAGCTTTTTAGTCCCGAAATTATACGCGACTGGCTTCGTGCATTTACTTTACTTGAAATTTCGTAAATGAATTGCTGAATAGTTTCTTCAGAAATTTGAATGGGAGAAACCTGTATTTCATGTTGATGTAAGAACAACACTAATTTTTCAATATCAAAAGTATAATTTTCAATGGTGTTTTTAGAAAGACCACGCTCTAATCGCAAATAATTTTGATATTCTTTAATATACGATTGCCAATTGCTCATTAAAACTTTTTAATTTATTCTTTTTGTATGAAAGTAATGAATGCACTCTCATTTTTCTTAAAAGAAGTAAACAATTCAAAGGTTCTATTTGAATCATGTAAAATGATTTTCGCTGTATTAGGTGCTAAATCACCCTCATTAATAGCCAGAATTTTAAATTCATTTGTTGTCGCTAAATCAAGATTTAAAGTAATAATCTTTTTATCATGTTTCACTTTGTAATTTTCAAGAATTAATTTATTATTGTGATATAAATTAATAATATCACCATCTTCTCTACCTGAGTCAAAAATTTCAATTTTTACCGATTTGGATTCCCAAAAAACATTTAGATTTTGATTTTTAGAAAGTTTATTAATTTTTAGACTATCTAAAAGTGCAATTGGATTATTTTGTTCTTTTACTTTTTTATCAATCTTGTTTGATTTTTGTATTTTTTTATTAACCTTTTCTGCTAGATTATAAATTTTATTACTACCAACTAATGCTAATGTACCATCTATACACTTTTGTTTGTTTTTGTATAGACCCTTGAAAGCTCCCTCAATTTTACTTGTATTATTAACTAATTTTACTTTGCCAGAGAAATTAACAAAACAAAATGAACTTTGAGAAAACTTTGATTTCGTATATAAAATATCTTTTTCTTGAAATACCAACAACTTAGACTTTCTATCATATGTCCCTGAAATTGTATTTTTAGTTTCATGAACACCATCTAAATCAGTTACAGAATAACCATTGATAACTCCGTTTTTTTCTTCAAAAACTAATCTGTAAGTAATTAAAGTTTTATCGTTACCATTTAATTTAACTGCTCCAAGAAACTCATATTTATTTTGAGAAAGCAAAAAGTATGGAAACAATAAAAAAATTAAGGTAGATTTAATAAGAAATTTCATTTTTATAATTTGATTTTTATATTTTTGTACAAATCTAAACATTTTTAATTATGAAAATTAAATTATTTTTAATGGCATTAATGCTAACTTTTGGTGCGTTAACAGTTTCTTATGCATCATTCCCTGTTCAAAGAACAACAAATAACAATGTAACCGTTGTTGAAAACAATGAAGAATTAACTTCACCTGCAGCAGCTGGAGAAGGAAAAAGTCAAGTAACGGCTTTAATCTTAGTTGCGTTAATTGGTGGATTAGGAATTCACAGATTCTACTTAGGTTATACTTGGCAAGGTATTGTTCAATTACTTACTCTTGGAGGGTGTGGTGTTTGGGCATTAATTGATTTAATTAGAATCATTACAGGTGACTTACAACCAAAAGACGGTTCATACGCAAAAACTCTATAATCTTTTCTGATGCACTATATTCGTAAATTTATCTTTTATACCATTCACATTGTAACAATTTTAACTCCTTTTGTTTTATGGTTTCTACCTTCAGATTTTTTTGACAAAGGAGAAAGTGTATGTTTATCAGTAAGACTAGCTGGAATAGAATGCTATGCCTGTGGTTTAACAAAAGCTACTTTACATTTTGTTCATTTTGAATTTGAAAAAGCTTGGGAATTTAACAAACTATCCTTTATTGTTGTTCCAATGCTATTTCCTATGTGGATAAAATCTATTTACGATATACAAGGCAAAAGGATGCCTGGAGTCATTGGAAGATTAATGTATGCAAAAGGAGCTTAAAGCTCCTTTTTTTATAGGTCTAATTTAAAGAATTACTGAAGATACATTTTTCATAACTTTATTTTTTAAACTCATTATGAAATAAAAAGTATTATTATTTAATCAAAACTAGGTTTTTATAAATTAAACAATCTCTTAAAACAATACCAATTTTTCAATATCAAAAGTATAATTTTCAATGGTGTTTTTAGAAAGACCACGCTCTAAACGAAGATAATTTTGATATTCTTTAATATACGATTGCCAAGTACTCATATATCAAATGTAGGCAAATTACAGCAATAAAAAAATCCCGCCGAAGCGGGATTTCTTTTTATTGTAGTAATTACAAATTAGAATTTGTAAACTAAACCAAAATTGATTGAAGCGAAATCTAATCCTAATTGGAATTTGTTTTTAGCCTCAGCACCAGATACATCTTCTTTAGATGATGAATAACCTAAGATTCCAACTGAAGTTTCTAAAGCAAAATTATCAGAAACGAAATAGTTAAAACCTGGAGCTAAATTGATAGAAAATGTATTAACATCTTCCCCTGAACCAAATGGAGCTAATTCTCCCATGAAATAAATGTACTCAGTACTAGTTGTAGCATAATTAACATTTAATTCTGCAAATGGTGCAAATTTAGAAGTTTTCAGGTAATATCTACCAAAAGCTCCAAATGAAGTTGTTTTGTTTTCAGCAGCTGTATCACCATCAACGTCAACTTTACCACTTCCAAAACCTAATCCTAATCCTAATGCAATGTTTTCAGTTACGAAGTAACCTACTTTAGGAGCAACTGTAAATTCATTTACTTTTACATCGTCTTGTTTTTCAGAACTAAATCCAACAGTTCCTGACATAAAAATACTTCCTTTAGAAAATCCACCGTTTCCTTTTTCTTCTTCTTGTGCGTTAGCAAAACCGAAAGCCAATAATGCTACAGCAGATAATAAAACTTTTTTCATGTTTAGTTTAAATTTAAAGTTAATAGGGCAAATTTATAGCATTTTTCTATACAAAATAGCAAAAATTGTTATGTTATTAACAATTTTATTAACAAGTAAAACAAAAATCACTCATATTCAGATACTTAAAAAAAATAAAAACTAAAAAATTAAAGTTTTTTTAATAAAAAATAAAGACAAAAAAAATGTAAAAAAAATTTAAACAACTGTAAATCAATTAGTTTCAAAAATCGTTAAAAACTGCATTTCATCGATAAAAACAATTAAAAGCGCCCATAAGCGTTCCTAATAAAACATTTTAATATGAAGAGAACAATTGCAACATTGATTTTACTAGTTCTAGGAACTGGTTTATCTCAGGCTCAAATGCTAAAATTTGGGGTAAAAGGTGGTGTTAATTTTGCCAACTACACGGGAGGAGAAATATCAGGTGTAGATTTTAAAACCATTACCAGTTATCATGCTGGATTAGTTGTAGAATTAAAAGTATTTGAAAACTTTGCTATTCAACCTGAACTTTTATATTCTACCCAAGGTTCCGAATTGGAAAGATTTGGTGAACAAGTTAAAAATGAATTGGGTTATCTTTCTTTACCTGTTTTGGCTAAGTTTTATTTGACTACTAATAAACTAAGTTTAGAGTTAGGTCCACAAGCTTCTGTATTAGTAAGTGAACGAAATGAAGTAGATGCCAACGACAGCAATTCGTTCGATTTTGGTTTAGCAGGCGGATTAAGCTACAAGATTACAGATGGCTTATTTGTTTCAGGTCGTTACGTAGCTGGATTAACCGAAGCTAAAAAAGATGCTGATGTGAAAAATTCGGTAATCCAATTTTCTATAGGTTATATGTTTTAACACTAAAAGTTATAATATTTTGCTAAAACCATTCTCAAAAAGAATGGTTTTTTTACTTTTACAAAAACAATTCTCATGAAGATTATCATTATAAATGGTCCAAACCTTAACCTATTAGGCAAAAGAGAACCCGAAGTTTATGGCAATGAAACTTTTGAATCGTACTTTGAAAAACTTCAACTTCAATTTCCAACTATCGCATTAGAATACTTTCAAAGTAATATTGAAGGTGAAATTATTTCGAAAATTCAAGAAGTGGGTTTTACTCATGATGGTATTGTTTTAAATGCTGGAGCTTATACGCATACTTCTATAGGAATTGGAGATGCTGTTAAAGCTGTTACAACTCCTGTTATCGAAGTTCATATTTCCAATACGTTTTCTAGAGAGTCTTTCCGTCATCAATCGTATATTTCAGCAAATGCTAAAGGAGTTATTATTGGCTTTGGATTGCAGAGTTATGAATTGGCGTTGAGAGCTTTTGAGTAGCGTTTCACTTTTTTGTTACACAGAGATACACCGAGGTTTTTATAAACTTTGTATCGAATGAGAGAAATTGAGAGCGTTGCACTTGGCTTTTTACACCGAGATACACAGAGGTAAATGAGATTCACGGAGGACTGTATATACTTTGTGTTGAATGTGAGATTGAGAGACGTTGCACTTGGCTTTTTACACCGAGATGCACAGAGGTAAATGAGATTCACGGAGGACTGTATATACTTTGTGTTGAGTTTGAAAGATGAAGAAGGCGTTGCACTTAGTTGTTGCACAGAGATGCACAGAGTTAAATGAGATTCACAGAGGGTTTTTATTTACTTTGTGTTGAATGTGAGAAATTGAGAGCGTTACATTAATTTAAATAAAGAATATTTATAAAGTAAAAATATGGAAGTTGATAAGTTAACAGAACAAGTAATTGGTTTAGCTATTGAAGTTCATCGACATTTGGGTCCTGGATTACTAGAATCTGCTTATCAAGAATGTTTATACTATGAATTAAAAAATGCTAATTTAAAAGTTGAAAGAGAGAAAAAACTTCCAATAGAATACAAAGAAATCAAATTAGATCACGGTTATAAAATTGATTTATTGATAGAAGATCAATTGGTTCTTGAATTAAAAACAGTTGAGACTTTTACCGATGTTCACAAAGCTCAAATATTAACTTATATGAGATTAGGGAATTATAAAACAGGATTATTAATTAATTTCAACACTAAACTATTATCTAAAGGAATTAAACGATTTGCAATGTGAAAATAAAAAGTCTCAGCTAAACTCTATAAAGACAAGGAAAATAAAAAAAACTCTGTGTAAAAACAAGTGAAAAACGCCTCGGTGTAGCTCTATAAAGACAAAGAAAATCAAAAAAAGCTCTGTGCAACTCTGTGTAAAAAACAAGTGAAACGCCTCGGTGTAGCTCTATAAAGACAAAGAAAATCAAAAAAAGCTCTGTGCAACTCTGTGTAAAAAACAAGTGAAACGCCTCGGTGTAGCTCTATAAAGACAAAGAAAATTAAAAAAAGCTCTGTGTAGCTCTGTGTAATAAAAACAAACAACATGAAACAACAAATTACCCTGCTCCTATTATTCTTAACTTTTATCTCCTTCGCTCAAATAAAAGGAACCGTCAAAGATAAAGATGGAAATCCACTTCCTTTTGTAAATATTTATATTGAGAATACTTATATAGGTACCACTTCTAATGAATTAGGAAAATATGAACTGAATACCACAGAGCAAAAGAATATCCATTTGATATTTCAGTATTTGGGATTTAAAACTCAAAAGCATGTCTTAAACATTACGAGCTTTCCTTATGAGTTTGATGTTACTTTATATGAAGAAGATTTTCAATTGAAGGAGGTTGTTGTAATGAATGGCGAAAATCCTGCTAATGATATCATTCGAAATGCCATTAAATCTAAAAAGAAAAACGCTGCTAAAACGGATAAATTTGAAGCTGATTTTTATTCTCGAGGAATTTTTAAAGCCAAAGATATTCCTAAAAAATTCATGGGTGTTGAAATTGGTGATTTAGAAGGCAATTTAGATTCTACCCGAAGTGGTATTATTTACCAATCAGAAACGGTTTCTAAAATTAAGTTTCAAAAACCTGATGATTTGAAAGAAGAAATCATAGCTTCTAAAATTGCTGGAGACGATAACGGTTTTAGCTACAACACAGCATTAAATACCAATTATGATTTTTATGAAAACTATGTTGATTTCGGCATTAACATGGTCTCTCCTATTGCTGATAATGCTTTCAATTATTATAAATACAAATTAGAAAGTACTTTTTATGATGATAAAAACCAGTTAATCAATAAAATACTAGTCACTCCTAAGCGTGATAAAGAGCCCGTTTTTGAAGGATACATTTATATTGTTGAAGACAGTTGGGCTATTTACGGAATTAATCTAGATATCAAAGGTTATCGCATGCAACAGCCAATTTTAGAAACTATGAAACTGACACAAAATTTCAGTTATAATAGTGAGAATAAGATTTGGGCTAAAAACATACAATCATTAGATTTTAATGCTGGAATTTTCGGAATGAAGTTTACAGGTAAGTTTACTCATGTTTTCACGAATTATAACTTTAAAGACGCTTTTGAAAAGAAAACTTTTGGGAAAGAAATTGTCACCTTTGCTGAGAATGCCAATAAAAAGGAAGTTACTTTTTGGGAAGAAAACCGTCCGGTTCCTTTAACTGAAGAAGAAACGAAGAATTATGTTAAAAAAGATAGTATTCAAACAATTAGAAAATCGCAAGTTTATTTAGATTCTATTGATGCTAAAAGTAATAAGTTTAAACTATTAAAAATTATTACAGGTTATAATTATAAAAACACATACAAAAAATGGAATTTTAATTATCAAGGACTTACCAATATAGGTTCGTTGAGTTTTAACACGGTACAAGGTTATAATTTGGATAGCGGTTTTTCTTTTAGAAAGTGGAATGAAGAAACAGGAAAAGTAACCTCTATTTCATCAACTTTTAATTATGGTTTTGCTGAAGATAGACTTCGTGTGAACGGTCGTTTTTATCACCGATTTAATAATAGAAATAATGCTTACATCAGTTTAACTGGCGGAAGCGCAATTAGTCAGTTTAATCCAAATGAGCCGATTAGCAATATATTAAACTCGGTAGCTACTTTATTCTTTAAGAACAACTACATGAAATTGTATAATAAAGAATTTGCCGAAATTAATTATGGACAAGAAGTTACCAATGGCCTTTTTGTTAATGGAAAAGTGTTGTACGAAAACCGTCATGCGTTATTCAATAATACCAATCATACTTTTATTAAAAATGATGATTTGTACTTTTCAAATGATCCGTTGCAACCTTATAATTACACTTCGGTTCCGTTTGAGCAACATCATATTATGAAAGCGAGTTTAGGAACGCGCATTCGTTTTGGTCAAAAATACATTTCGCGTCCTGATGGAAAGATTAACATCCAAAACGATGATTATCCGGTAATAAGTCTTTACTATGAAAAAGCGTTTGGAGCTTCAAATAGCAACTATCATTATGATTTTGTTACTGCTACAATTGATTACAACAAAACGATAGGAAATAAGGGTGATTTTGGCTTACGCTTTAAAGCGGGTAAATTCTTTAATGCCGATAATATTTCGTTTGTAGATTATAAACACTTTAACGGCAATCAAACACATGTGAACTTATTGAATAATTCTTTGAATGCATTTAACTTGTTACCTTATTATAGTCATTCTACAAATGATGCGTATTTGGAAACGCATATTGAACATAACTTTAAAGGCTACATTATGAATAAGATTCCATTATTAAACAAATTGCAATGGAATTTAATTGGCGGTTTTCACCAATTGAACATCCCGAATATGAAACCGTATCAAGAGTTTACTGTTGGTTTTGATAACATTGGTTGGGGTAAATTTAGATTCTTGCGTGTTGATTATGTGAGAAGTTACCAAAATGGTTATCAAGGTGATGGTGTGATGTTTGGGGTGAAGTTTTAAATCTTAAAGTTCCTTAATTAGAGGAAGTTGAATTGAATATTTATTATATTTGTATTCTGTAATTCTAATTTATTATGACAACATCAGCAATCAAACACGTAAATTCCAAACTCAAAAATTTACCTGATGCTTTGGTAGAAGAAGTGGAAAAATACATTGATTTTCTTGCATTTAAGTACTCCCAAGAAAGTCAAGATGTGCCTCAGTGGCACAAAGATGTTGTATTACAACGTATTGAAAATCAAGAACCTCCTGTTGATGCTTTTAAAATGATAGAAGAATTAGAAGGCTAACCATGATTAAGTACCAAATAGTTGCTGACCCAAGAGTTGCCAATGATTTGAAAGAAGCTCGTGATTTCTTAAATTCAAGAAGAAAAGGATTGGGAAGTAAATTTTTAAAAGAATACAAAGTGCTTTTAAAAACCTTACAAAGTAATCCAGATTTCCAAGTAAGATATAAGAACATCCATTGTTTACCACTGAAAACATTCAAGTATATGGTTCATTTTACTATTGATATCCCTAGCAAAACAGTTCACTTATACGCTGTACTTTCAACTCACCAAAATCCTAATAAACATTGGTTGTAAATTATTAAAGACATTTCTAAACGAAATGTCTTTTTTTATTGGTGTACTTTCCACTTTACTTTAATTAGATACTTCTTGTTTTAAATTTAATTTTATCCTTTGAGTATACTACAACAAATTATAATTGTGGTAATTAAAATTACGTTTCTACAGTTCTCGATACATTTTACCTTTATAAATCTGAGGCTTTATAAAGGTAAAACACTTGAAGTGACGACGGTAGAATTACTTTTTGTAAAACATTAGAAATGTAGTGTTATTCCTTTTAAGTTATGCTTAACGCTACTTAAAGCTTTTATTTTATATTTTGTTTGTATTAATAAATAGTGCTTTATTAGTGCTATATCTATGCTATATCAGTGCTATATATTTAAATAAAATTATGAGTAACTATTTACAATAAATTGTTCATGGGAAAATTAAAAGGGATTATACAGTTAACTGGAAAATTTGATGGTTTATCATTTTATGAGATGAATGGTAAAATTGTGATACGGAAAACGGGTGGATTTGATGGCGAGAAAATTAAGAATAATGCTAATTATGCTCGTGTAAGAGAGAATAGTTCTGAATTTGCGCATTGTGCCAAAGTGGGAAAATATTTTAGACTAGCAATAGCTTCTTCTTTGCTACCGCTTCGAATACCCTATTTACATAACCAAGTGGTACGATTACTACAAGGGATATTAAAATGGGACACCCATAATGCAAGAGGACAACGAACTGTTAGCCATGGTTTACTTACTCCAGAAGGTAAGAAAGCTGTTTTAGATTTTGAGTTTGACCCATGTAAACCTTTTAGTCGTTTTTTTCCTTTTAAGATGGCTGTTGATTTTACAACTGGTACTTTTGAAGTTCTAGATTTTTGTAACTCTGCTTTAACCGCTCCTAAAAGTGCTGAACAAGTACAATTTCAATTGCATGTAGTAACTTTAGACTTTGACCGTTTTACGCCAGCTGAAACCCAAACAAGCGCAATTATTTTAACCAACTTACGTGATAGCACCGTATATAATTTAAACATATCGTTTACTCCTACTCTAGCCGATTCTCGAGTGAAATTGGCGTTATTAGAAGTTTGTTTTTTACAGGAAGTTAATGACCGTTTCGTAAAATTAAAAGGTGGGGGATTGAAAATTGTGGGAACATGTTAACATACATCTAACCTATTAAATTAATAGGTAAAAATGTTATTTAGTATTAATATGAAGTAACTTAAACTACTAAACATTTATAATGTTTTAACTTTCCTAATAATATTTTCAGTTTTAACCAAAAATAGATTTGAAAACATTACGATTGAAACAATAACATAAAATGTTTATTAAATATTATTCGTTTATAAATATGTGAAGTCTTAATAAATCTGTATCGATTTTTTTGACTAGACATGTAATTAAAGAATCATTTCATAAATAATTATTAAATAGTTGTAATTATCTCATTAAATTAATCAAAACATTCTAGAATTTCTTTTGCTTTTTGATTATAAGGATTATTTTGGTCTTTTGAGATTGTACTAAATTGTTGATAAGCTGCTTTCTCTTCATTAAGTTTTTTTAAGGTAAAACCTAATCGATAAACTGCATCATAATAAAAAGCACTTTCTTTTTTTTGAGTTATTTTAGTATAACCCTCTTTAGCCACTTTGAAGTTTTTTAATTCATAACCAATTACTGCATGAAAGTAGATAGCTGTATCATTTTGCGGTTTTTTTATTAGAATTTCTTCCGACACTCCAAATGCAGCTTTCATTTTATTGTCGCGGTAAAGCACCATTAGATTTTCAAAATTTGCATTTTCTGTTCCCATATAGTGAGGTAAACCTTCTTCTTTACTATAAAACTGGTCTATGGATTGGTTATGGGTTAAAGTGAAATGTATAAAATAGCCTAAAACAAAGCCTATAGGAAGCAATACGGCGGCATATTTTAGATAATTGATACTGTTGTTTGTTTTTTTAGTAGCGCGAGCTATTGTTTCTATTCTTTCTTCTGTTTTACTGAACGTATATTTTAAGACTTCATAATCCCAATTGTTTTTTTCTAACACCATTTTTGCTCCCAGTAAGGAATCGTCTATAGGATTCGTTTTTTTTAATATTTCCAAAATACGCATACGTTCCTGTGGGTCGAAATCATCTTCTAGTGATTGCAACAGCAGTTCTAAATTAATATTTTGGTTTTCTGTCATAGTATGTTTAAAACGATTCAATTATAAATTCTTCCCAAAAGTAATTTTTTTAGCTAATTACTCCATAAACGTATTCCATAAATTTTTTACTTTTTTCCTAACCATTGCTAAAAGATTCGCAATTGTTTTTTCAGATAAGTTGAATTGTTCTCCTATTTCTGCATTGGTGAACCCATCAATACTAAGACTGAGAATTTGTTTTTCTTTTTTGGGTAGGCAATTTAATAATTCTTTGAAATTGTCATTTGCAAGGTTTTGTTTCGCATTGTTAAAGCTAATTGTAGGGAGAAAACCTTTAATACCCTCTAAAATTCTAATTCTGTTTTTTTTTGTTTTAATAACATCTAGACTTTTGTTTTTTACCATTACCAAAAGTAATGCTTTGATGTTGATTTCTTCTTCTATAAATTTTTGTTGCCTTTTTGTAATAGGCATAGCAAATATTTTTTCAAAGCAATCAGCAACGATATCTTCGGCTTCTTGTTCACATTGCACGTACCGGTAGGCTACCAAATACAATTCGGGCAACCAATTTTTATAAAGGGTGCTTAAGGCCTGATTATCCCCTTTGCAAAATTGCTGGAGTGCAATAGAATGTATAGAAATCAAATGACTCAAAAAAAGGTGTATTTCGTTTTTATCTGGACACAAATATAAATTTTATCTTACTATTTTATACAGCTTTTGAATATTAATCCATTTGATTTTGAATCAAAATCACTCTAACGCAATGAGATTGCGTTTTGTTTTGTTTTCTTAAATATGTAAGTTGAAAATCTTGTAATTTGAAGCTTCCTTTTTCAATATACTTTTTAACTTATTGGCCCTGTTTTTAATTGTTCATCAATAGGCAGTGCATTTTTTTTTAAAATTTTCGGGAAGATTTTCCTTCTTAATCGTATTGAAATTAGAAGATTTTTAAGAAAAAACTCTGAGCGCAAGTCAGTTGCGTTGAGTGGTTGTAAAATTGCATACAAATATGGATATACGTGTCTTTATACGATTACATGATTTAATTACAACAAAAAAAACGGGTACACCGAAACAATTAGCTCAAAAATTAGAAATTTCAGAACGTAGTGTTAATTATTATATTGCTTTTATGAGGAACGAATTAAAAGCACCCATCATTTATGATCGAAAATTAGAAACCTATTTGTATGAAACGGATTGTAAACTTTGTTTTGTAAATTAATTTGATATCAATAAATAATCTTTTGCTCTCATTATGCAAGCCTGCTAATGTTTAAACATTTAAAAAAAATTATATGAAATATATTTTATTGGTATTAATCACATTAAACTCTTTTTCACAAGAGGTTGCAAGAAACACTATTTCGGTAGTGGGAAATTCAAATTTAACTTCTACAGGTTATTATGTTAGTCAAAGTGTAGGTCAGCTATCAACAATTGGTTTTTCTGAAATGTTTAACAAATGCATAGTTCAAGGATATCAGCAACCTACAGGCATGAAGATAATTGATGCAAGTATCGAAAAAGAAACTTTACAATTGTACCCTGTTCCTGTTGCTGATGAATTAAATTTACTTTTTTCATTGTCATTTGAAGGAAAATGTACAGTTGAACTTTTTGACAGATTAGGTCGATTAGTACTCCATAAAGAATGCACAATAAATGATTTTAAAACCAGTATTTCTCTATCTAACATAGCTACATCCACTTACTTAATTAAAATAACAAACAATACCAATGTATTTTATGAAACCATTATTAAAAAAGACTAACCTAGTTATTGCATACTTACTATTGTTTAGTATGAGTTCAAAAGCACAAGATCTATATTTTTCAACTGGATTGAATCTAACCTCTTATGTTTTTAAAAGCACGGATAATTTACCACTTGAACTTAATAGCAAATCCAGTCAATTTTATGAATTAGGCTATGTTTTTAAATTATTAGATAACAAATTGCATTATAGTGCTGGTTTAGCTATTAACGGTTTTGATGCCACAGCTGGTGATAGCGCCAATCATTATGAATGGGAAACCACTTATATGGGTTTAAATAACCAGTTGCAATATATTATTATTCCTTCAGAGAGAATGCCTTTTGAATTAAGTGCAGGTCTTCAAATGCAATTGATGCACATTATTAATGGAGAGCAAAAAATTAATGGAGAATTATTTGATTTAACCAAAGAAAAAGAATTTTCAGGAATTTGGATACAACCTGGGGCAGTTATTACCGCAAAATATTTTGTAAGTGATGACTGGCAATTAAGTTTAGGATACAACTATTCAACTGCAATTAATGTATCAAATAATACTGAAGAAAAATTAAAATTCAACAACCAACAAATTCGATTTGGAATCCATTTCAATATAAATTAATTAAAAAATGAAAAAGATACTAACAATATTAACATTATTTATAGCAACTCTTGGATTTGCACAAAATTCAGGAATTACTTATCAAGCTGTTATTTATGGTCCTAATGGACAACAATTACCAGGTGCAAATAACCAACAATACATTTTGGCAAATAAAACCATTTGTTTACGATTTAGTATTATAGACCACCAAACACAAACAGAATACCAAGAAACAATTGTTACCACAACAGACAAGTTTGGTATGGTTAATTTACTAATTGGTACAGGAACTCAAGTAAGTGGTTATGCAACTGGGTTTAATGGAATTTTATGGAATATAAATACAAAAAGTTTAAAAGTTGAATTAGATGCTAGTCAAAACTGCCAAAATTTTACACAAATAAGTAACAATGCATTTACGTATGTTCCTTTTGCTTATTATTCTGCAAATCCAGGTAATCCAGGTCCTCCAGGAGCTCAAGGCCCAATTGGATTAACAGGCGCAACTGGGCCACAAGGAATTCAAGGGGAACAAGGGCCGATTGGTTTAACGGGTCTACAAGGAACACCAGGTATAAATGGTACTAATGGAATTGACGGTGCGACTGGCCCACAAGGAATTCAAGGGGAACAAGGACCAATTGGTTTAACGGGTCTACAAGGAACACCAGGTATAAATGGTACTAATGGAATTGATGGTGCTACTGGCCCACAAGGGATTCAAGGAGAACAAGGTCCAATAGGATTAACAGGACCTCAAGGCCCACAAGGTATAGCAGGAACTAATGGAACGAACGGAGCAGATGGAGCAACTGGTCCAGCTGGCCCAATTGGATTAACAGGAGCAACTGGTCCTCAAGGAATTCAAGGAGAACAAGGTATAGCAGGAACTAATGGAATAAACGGTGCTGATGGCGTAACGGGTCCTGCTGGTCCTCAGGGTCCAATTGGATTAACAGGAGCGCAGGGACCACAAGGTATTGCAGGAACAAATGGAGCCAATGGTGCTGCTGGCGCAACTGGTCCAATAGGTCCAATAGGTTTAACTGGAGCTACAGGAACTAACGGAACCAATGGAAATACTGTTCTAAATGGAACAATTGCTCCAGGAGCTGGCCTAGGAGTTAATGGCGATTTTTATATTAACACCACAACCAAAACTATTTTTGGCCCTAAAGTTGCTGGAACGTGGCCAGCTACAGGTACTGCATTAGTTGGAGCTACAGGTCCTGCAGGTCCTACTGGCGCACAAGGTACTCAGGGAATACAAGGTGTTGCAGGAGCTACTGGACCACAAGGACCTGCTGGGTCTAACGCTTCTATTACTATGGGAACTATCAGTGGAACCTCTACTGCTAATGGAGCAACTCTTACAGCTGGAGTATTGAATTTAACACCTGCTGATGCAACTAACGGAGGAGTGATAACCAATGGCACCCAAACCATAGCAGGAGCCAAAACCTTTACAAATGCAGTAGCGGGAAATAACACGGCAACAGCAACTATAGCAGGCTTTGCCGCTAATATCAATGCACAAACAGGAGCTACTTATACTTTAACGGCTGCCGATAACGGAAAAATAATTATGTGCTCTAATGCATGTACCGTTACGGTGCCAGGCACTTTATTTGTAGGTTTTAATTGTTTTTTACTACAAGCTGGAACTGGACAAGTAACCATAGTTGGGGCTAGTGGGATAACAGTAAACAATAGAACAGCTTTTACCAAAACAGCTGGACAATATGCCATAGCAACAATTTTAGGATTAAACAACACTACATTTATTAGTAGTGGGGATATGTCTAATTAATTTAACTGCAAATATTATGCGTAACTATTTAGCTATTATAACACTTTTTTTAGTAACCCTTACACAGGCACAAATTATGTTGCCTGCTTACCAAGCTATTCAATACAAAAGAAATACACTACCTACAGTAATAACTAGTAATATTTGTTCAATATCTCCTATCACTGCTGGTTGTAGTAGTATTGTTTCTAATGATGGAGGAACAACAGTAACAGTTCGGGGAATTTGTTGGAGTAATACTACTGGGCCTACTATAGCTTTAGTAACAAAAACTACTGATGGTTCAGGAATAGGAAGTTTTTTAAGTTCTATAACAGGTTTGACTGTTGGAATTACCTATTATGTTAGAGCTTACGCTACCAATAATGTTGGTACTGCCTATGGAAATGAATTAACTTTTACTACTACAGCTCCACCACCTTTAGTAACTATTGGAACTCAAGTATGGTCTACCAAAAACCTAGATGTAACAACTTATAGAGATGGCACCCCTATTCCACAAGTAACTGATATAACTACTTGGGCAAACTTAACTACAGGTGCTTGGTGTTATTATAATAATGATCCAGCAAATGGACCAATTTATGGAAAATTATACAACAAGTATGCTGTTGCTGGAATATACGATACGGCCTCATTAAACAACCCATCGTTAAGAAAACAAATAGCTCCAATAGGATTTCATGTACCTACAGATTCCGAATGGAATACTTTATTAACCTTCCTAGGTGGAGGTGGATTTCAAACAGCAAATAAATTGAAACCCTGTGCATATTGGCTTTTTCCTGAATATAATACAAATAGCAGTGGTTTTACTGCTCTTGGGGCAGGTAAACTAAGTTATTTTGCTGGATTTTTGGGCTCTCTAAATAATAGTGCACATTTTTGGACTTCTACAAATCCTTCAACCTTTATTAGTATTAGTCCCGAACAAGGTAATGTACCTCTAGGTGCTATATTTTTTATTGATTGGACTGGAAGAGCTGAAATGTCAACAGAATATATTTTAAACGCTGTCTCTGTGCGATGCATAAAGAATTAAACTATTTTAAATAAAAAGAACAAAGTAAAAAGAACAAAGTAAAAAGTACTATGATAACTTAAATTTTACAAATAATAAAATTACCCCAACAGGTGTTTTTTTAGTGGGTATAGACACATGAGAAACCATTGGAAATGGTCGAAAAAAATTTGTTTTTAATGGGAATTCATTTAGAAAAGACTTGTTACACACCACCAATTAAATTAAATGATAAGTCCGTAAAATGGATTCTTTAAACCATAATAAGGGTATAGCCAAAAAACTTAATAGTAGGAAAAATAAAAATTATGGAACAAAAACAAAATCTGAGTACCTAGAAATTCTTTCTAATGTAAAAAAAGTCACAGATAAATTAATTGTTAAACTTAATGAATACGGTAATGGAAATACCGTATTAACTGAAGAATTAGCATCAGAAATTAGAAAAAAATTTAGAGATAGTAAAATTGATGAAATATTAAAGAAAGAATAACAATTATGACAACAGAAAAATTCAAACTGATATTTGTAAATACTTTTAACAATTACAACTGGAAAGTTGAGTTAAAAGAAGGTAAAATAGAAGACCATTGTTCAATGGAATTAAACACCTTAACACATCGAGCTGGCGATGATTTTCAATTGAATATTGTTACTAATGGAGAAGATTTTAGTAAACAAAATGACAGAATAGAAGATTTAATGGAAGAAGTACACATGTTCATGGGTACTAATCCTAATCAATATGAGGTGACGGTTGGAATAACAATTTCTATTAGAAAAATTTAGTTTAAGAGCATAAAAAATAGATAATAAGAGGGATGCCCTATGGTATCCTTTTGTGGTTTTTTCTTGATTTTTTTACTATACTTGTATACTTTTCTTTGTTATAATTTATGAGGTATTATTTTTTAGTTCTCTTATTCTTTTTTTCGTATTGTGTTGCTGGCCAATCTTCGCTCCAAAAAGCCCAATATTTTTTAGACCGCTCCGATTATCGGCATGCGGTTCCTTTGTATGAAAAAATAACAAATGAAGCGAAACTAAATCAAAACTTGGATTTGCAAGTCACTGCTCAAAACGGTCTTGCCGATTGTTATATAGATTTGGGCGCTACTTATAAAGCGATGGCTATTCTGAAACAGAATGTCATTTTATTAAACAAGGTAACCTCCAAAAATTACTTGCTGTTTGCAAAAACCCATCAGTTACTTGCTATTTGTTATGATAAGTTATATTTAACAGAAGATTATTTAGCGGAATGCCATACATTTTATCGCTATTATAAAAAAGCTGCACCAGAAAAAGAAATTTATAAGGCGCTTTATTATGCTTATTTAGGTAGGTATTATAATATGCGGTATTTAATTGATAAAGCCTATTACTACACTAGTAGAGCATTAAAAATTTATCACAAAAACAAGAAGGAGCATTTGATAGATGATTATATTTTTTATAATGCTCATATGTTTACTATTAGAAATTACAAAGAGAGCTTAGGAAATAGATTTAAATACTTAGATAGTCTTCAATATTTTATTTATAAACGATATCCCTACGATAATTTAAAAAAATCTAGATTATTTGTATCTGTTGCCGCTTTAAATTTAGATTTGGCAAGTAATAATCTTTTTAATACTGATAAAATAGATTATAAAACAGGTAACTTTAATGCGAATAAAGCTATAGCCTTATATTCGAAAGGAATAGCTATTAACAATAAATTAGCTGGTTATTATTATGAGCCGTCTTCACACTTAAACTCCTTGAGGGGCTTGATGTATTTTTATAAGAAAGATTATGCCAAAGCTCTTGAAAATTATGATGAAGGCATTAAAAGATTAATAATTCCAAGTGATTTAGAGAAAAGTAATTATAACAATAATGCTGCATTACTTGGTTTACTTAATTGGAAAGCTTGGTGTTTAGATGAAATGTATATTCAAAAAAAAGACACCAAATTGTTATACGAGATAGAAAAAACTTTGCTATTAGCTGAAAAAATTTGGCAAGAATATACTAATAATAGTATCAAAAACATTAAGCAATATCATACTAACATTTATTATAATTCTCCACACAATAATTTAGTTAAAATTTATTATAAATTAGTTTTAGCTACAGGAAATAGAAAGTTCATAGATTTATATTACGAATATGATCAGAAATCTAAATACACCGCATTATTAGAAACATTATACAAAGAAAAAGAAAAAAATAATTCATTAAAAAATAATTTTACTAGCAATGCCATATATATAAGTTTAGAAAACTTATTTTTAAATATAAATGATAAGATTCCTCAGGATCTTTCCAAGAAGCAATTTGAAAAAGAAGCTAAAAAAGAATTAACTCTTTACACTGAAAACAACCTAAATTTATTTAAAAAAAATATTCTGTCATTAACTGAAGTTCAAAACAAACTTAATGAAAATGAAATTATTCTAAGCTACAACTTTACTGGTAATCAAAACAATTATCGAGTTCTGGTCTTTATGATTTCTAAATATCGAACTAAGATAATGGCACTTAATAACGAAAATGATTTGCAAGTTGATAATACTAAAGTCGGTAATATATTAGAAAATCTTCAACAAAATTTGATTTCAGAATATAAAAGTGCCGCTTATAATTATTATTATGATTATTTTAAACCTATTGAAAAGTATTTTCCCAAATCAACTACACATATTCAAATTATTCCAAACGCTAATATTGCCAATCTCCCCTTTGATATTTTATTAAGCGAGAAGAATGCATCGAATGATTTTAATCAGTTGCCTTATTTAGCAAAAAAATATGAGTTTAGTTATGGGCTATCTTCTTCTATTTCCGATATTGTTGATCAAAACACTACAAAATCGAATATTTTTTCTGTTTTTAGCCCTAGTTTTCATACTAAAGATTTGGCTAAATTATCAAAAACAAATAAGGAGTCTAAAGTAATTGCAAATTCTTTTAACGCAAAATTATTTCAAGGAACAGAGGCAACCAAAAAGGCATTTTTAAACCAAATAAAAAACAACAGAATGGTTGCTTTATTATCGCATGGAAATGCTTCTGATGATGAACTTGAATCGAATAAAGGAATTTATTTGTCGGATGGTTTTTTGAGTATGAATGAAGTGTACAATTTAAAAGCTAATTGCGATTTTCTTCTTTTAGGGGCTTGTGAAACCGGAGTTGGCTATAAATCAAGAGAAGGGAATATCAATTTAGCGAGAGCTTTTACTGCTATTGGGGTTAAAAGCATGATGCTGGCTTCTTGGAAAATAGATGAGAAAAGTTCCTTACAAATAATCAGTTTGTTTTTAAAGTATTTAGATGCAGGATATACTAAGTCTGCAGCGCTACAAAAAGCAAAGTTTGACTATTTGGCAACAGCATCTCCGAGAATGGCTAATCCGTTGTATTGGGCTGGGTTAAACATTACAGGCAATAATGAAACGATTCGATTGCAACAACGTAATTATTGGTGGTGGGGTTTTGGAGCAATTTCTGTTTTTATAGGAGTTATGCTTATTACATACTATAAATTCTACTCAAAAAAATAATTATAATGAGTTCTTTATTTCAAAAACACATCATATCCAAAACGAATTAACGCTAATCCTACCACAATTAAAAAGAAGATTCGAATAAATCCGTTGCCTTTAGAAATAGCTAATCTTGCGCCCAACCAAGAACCGGCAACATTACAAATTGCCATTGGAATAGCAATCGTCCAAATGATTTTTCCTTTCAAAACAAACAAGGTAATGGAACCAAAGTTAGTAGCCAAGTTGACTAGTTTTGCATAGATATTGGCTTGCAAAAAATCGAAACCTAGTATGGCTATAAACGCCATAATTAATAAACTTCCTGTTCCAGGACCAATAAAACCATCATAAAAACCTAAAAAAACACAAATTATACTTCCGTAAATATAGGTTTGCTTGGTGGTTAATTTATCTATTTGAAATTGACCAAAATCTTTTTTGAAATAAGTATAAAGTAATAACAAAATCAAAATCACAAAAAGTAAAGGTTTCATGAAATCGTTTTGCATTACGTTAAGTAAACTCGAGCCTAAATAAGCAAAACCGAAAGAAACAATTGCCATGACAAAAAACAACTTCCAATTGACTTTTGCTGATTTTAAATACTGATAAGCTGCCATACTTGTAC
Organism: Flavobacterium sasangense DSM 21067; assembly: GCF_000686885.1. GTDB lineage: Bacteria > Bacteroidota > Bacteroidia > Flavobacteriales > Flavobacteriaceae > Flavobacterium > Flavobacterium sasangense. The sequence goes on from NZ_JMLU01000003.1 coordinate 79,342, forward strand.
CACTAAAACCTGGAATTTTAAGCGTTCCAATAATTGAAGCTACGGATATATTTGGTAATAAAATTAAGGCTGCAGGAGTTTGAATTAATCCACCACCACCCACAATAGCATCGATAAAACCGGCTATGAAGGATGCTATGCAGAGAAAAATGATGATGTAGGTTTCCATTTTAAAATATCAAGTTCAAGGGCAAAATCAAGTACAAAAATCAAATTCAATTCCAAATACAAAAATAGGAACACGGATTGGAGAAATTGGATAAATTTTGACAATTATTTTTACAATCAAAAATCATTTGCGCAAGAGATTCCTCACGGAATGACAAAGTTTGTGTATTTTTTTCTTTTATGGACTTTTTAAAGAAATTAACATCAACTTAAAACTTATATACCTTATATGTTTAAATTAGAAGCTGAAACGAGTTCAGCTTGACAAAGTGGTAGTTATTTTGGGAAAATAAAAAATCCAAATTCCTTTTTGTTCAGAATTTGGATTTTCATTATTCTAATTTAAAACTATACCCTTACAATATTAGCTCCGATAGCTCTTAATCTTTCGTCAATGCGTTCGTAACCTCTATCGATTTGTTCGATATTTTGAATGGTTGACGTTCCTTTTGCAGTTAAAGCAGCAATTAATAAAGAGATTCCAGCTCTAATATCTGGCGAACTCATTGTTGTTGCTTTCAATTGGGATTGGAAATTATGTCCCATAACCACCGCTCTGTGTGGGTCGCATAACATAATTTTCGCTCCCATGTCGATTAATTTATCCACGAAGAACAAACGGCTTTCAAACATTTTTTGATGAATTAACACGTCGCCTTTTGCTTGCGTACAAACCACTAAAACGATGCTTAATAAATCTGGTGTAAATCCTGGCCATGGTGCATCTGAAACCGTTAATATAGAACCGTCGATATCGGTTTTAATTTCGTAACCCTCTTTATGAGCTGGAATGTAGATATCATCACCTTTTCTTTCTAAGGTGATTCCTAATTTTCTGAATACATTTGGAATTTGACCTAAGTTCTCCCAACTTACATTTTTAATCGTAATCTCACTTCTTGTCATAGCCGCAAGACCAATCCAAGAACCGATTTCAACCATATCAGGTAAAATTCGGTGTTCGCAACCACCTAAGCTTTCAACTCCTTCAATCGTTAATAAGTTAGATCCTACGCCTGAGATTTTAGCTCCCATAGAATTCAACATTTTACACAATTGTTGTAAATAAGGCTCACAAGCAGCGTTATAAATAGTTGTTGTTCCTTCTGCTAAAACAGCAGCCATTACAATATTAGCCGTTCCTGTTACAGAAGCTTCGTCTAACAACATGTATGCTCCTTGCAATCTTCCATCGATTTCCACTCCGTAGAAATGGTCTTCTCTTTCATATCTAAATTTAGCACCCAAGTTAATAAAACCTTCAAAGTGCGTATCTAAACGACGACGACCAATTTTATCGCCTCCTGGTTTTGGTATATACCCACAACCAAAACGCGCTAATAAAGGTCCTACAATCATAATGGAACCTCTTAAACTTCCACCTTCTTTCTTGAAAGCTTCGGTTTTTAAGTAATTTACATTTACCTCATCGGCTTGAAAGGTGTAATCACCAGATCCATTTTTTTGAATTTTAACTCCTAAATTACCCAAAAGTGTAATTAATTTGTTAACATCTATAATATCTGGAATATTAGTTACTCTAACTTTTTCAGAAGTTAATAAAACAGGACATAACACTTGTAATGCTTCATTTTTTGCTCCTTGAGGTGTTATATCTCCTTTTAATGCTATTCCTCCTTCTATTTTAAATGTTCCCATGTAACTGCCTATTTTTTAAATGTATTTTTATTTTGATTGTTTTTGTTCAAATGTCCTTTGTTATTGTTGTTTTTCTTAATGATTCCAACTTTACTAGGACCAAATTGCGTTTTATTCGAAACTTTCTTATTCACTTTCATTAAATCATGTGTATTCGAAAGTTCTTCGTTTGATTTCGAAAGATTTAATTTTCCACCTGAAAGTTCTAATAAATGTTCAAAAATTACCTCATCCGTAACCGTATCTTTATTCCAACTCAAATAACTTTTTTTCATGTGATTGGCAATCACTAACACTAAAGCATTCTTTAAATCGCTTTCTTCCCAGCTGTTTGCCACATCAATCATGTATTTAATGTTGTTTCCGTAAAAACGGTATTTTGGAAAATTTTGAGGATATTTTAAACGTTCTGGTTTCTGAGTTAAAATATCTTTTGATGGAATTGGATAAGGCGAATCTACATCCAATTTAAAATCAGACATAATAAACAACTGATCCCACAATTTATGTTGAAAATCTAAAACGTCTCTCAAGTGCGGATTTAAAGAACCCATCACAGAAATAATGTATTTTGCTGCTTTGTTACGTTCTTCTCGATCTTCAATTTCAGTAGCTTGATCGATTAATTTCTGCAAATGTCTTCCGTATTCTGGAATAATCAAATGCGGACGTTCTGAATTATATTCTAAGTAACTTACTTCTTCTTGCATGTTTTTTTATAATGAAATGATGCCTTCAATATCCGAAACTTCAATGTATTTATCAATCACACTCTGAGCACTTGCCATAGTTACACTAATAGAAATACTGGTAAATTTACCTGTTTTAGATTGTTGCGTAGTAATAACAGCTCCCATATCATTAAAAGCAGCTTCTACTTTTGCTATACTATGCACATCAGACGGCATAATAAATTTATACAAATACTCTGAAGGCCAAAGCGTTGAGTTTGTTAATTCTTCTTTTAATCTTGCGTAAAAATCTTCTGTTTTCTTATCCATCATCATTTCGTATTGGAAAAGCAAATATACTTTTTTATGTTCAGAATTGTAATGTAGTAACTTATAAATTTTTAAGTTGATTAGATTTTTAAAAAAACTTACTTTTGCGCCTTAGTATTTCCAATATGAATAAAGAAATTGTGGTTTTAATTGGTGGTCCAAGCTCTGGAAAAACCACCTTAATCGATGCATTAAAAGAAAAAGGACACACTTGTTATCCTGAGGTTTCGCGCGAAGTTATTCGTGAAGCACAAGAACAAGGTATTGAACAATTGTTCTTAGAGAAACCCCTTTTATTCAGTGAATTACTGTTGGAAGGCAGAAAAAGACAATTCAAAGAAGCTCTAAAAGAAGAAGCAAATATCGTTTTTTTAGACCGAGGCATTCCAGATGTTTTGGCGTATATGCATTATATTGGTGATTCGTACCCTGCATTTTTTGATAAAGCATGTCAAGACCACAAATATTCAGCGATTTTTGTTTTACCACCTTGGGAAGAAATTTATGTTAGTGATGCCGAACGATATGAAAACTACGAGCAAGCGGTTTTAATTCACGAACATTTGATGGAAACTTATAAAAAATACGGCTATTCGATTACAGAAGTTCCAAAAGACACGGTTGAAAATCGTGTGGATTTTATTATGAAACATCTTGTTAAATAATTTTTTTCGTAATTTAGTGTTTCTAAAAGCCAATTTACATGTCGGAAGCCTTACAAATTCTTCAAAAATACTGGAAACACGATAGTTTTAGAGCACCTCAAGAAGAAATCATTCAATCGGTTTTAAGTGGAAATGATACGTTTGCACTTTTGCCCACTGGAGGAGGAAAATCGGTATGCTTTCAGATTCCGGCAATGATGTTAAATGGAATTTGTTTAGTGATTTCGCCTTTGATTGCCTTGATGAAAGACCAAGTTCAGAATTTACAAAGCAAAAACATCAAAGCGATTGCTTTAACTGGTGGCGTTTCGCAAGACGACATTATTGATATTTTAGACAATAGCCAATTTGGAAATTACAAATTTTTATATCTTTCTCCCGAACGTTTACAACATGATTGGATTGTGGAACGTTTGAAACAATTACCCATCAACTTGATTGCTATTGACGAAGCGCATTGTGTGAGCCAATGGGGACATGATTTTAGACCGGCGTATTTGAAGATTTCAGCTTTAAAAACGCATTTTCCTACTACTCCTTTTTTAGCTTTGACGGCCACTGCCAATAAGAGAGTTCAAGAAGACATTTGCACCCATTTGGCTTTAGTTAATCCAAAAGTATTTACAAAGTCATTTACTCGAGAAAACTTAGCGTATCATGTGATTAAAACCGAAGATAAACTTTTCAAAATACAGCAGATTTTAACAAAAAATCCGCAAACTTCGATTATTTATGTTCGTAATCGAAAATCTTGTGTTGAAACTTCACAACAATTGAAGCAATTGGGATTTTCGTCAACCATTTATCACGGCGGATTACTTGCAAAAGAGAAAGAGAAAAACATGCAATCGTGGTTAGAGAATAAATCACAAGTCATGGTAGCCACCAATGCTTTTGGAATGGGAATTGACAAACCCGATGTAAAAACCGTAATTCATATTCAACTTCCAGAAAACCTTGAAAATTACTATCAAGAAGCAGGAAGAGCCGGACGAAATCGTGAAAAAGCCTTTGGGATTATCGTTACGAATCCTTCTGATATTGGGTACACTAAGACTCAATTTATTGATGTTTTACCGGATAAAAAATTCGTAAAAGACGTTTATATCAAACTGAACAATTACTTTCAAATTACTTATGGTGAAGGTTATAATGAAAGTTTTGCTTTTAATTTGAATCAGTTTTGTGCGCATTATCATTTTCCAGTAATTAAAGCTTTTAATAGTTTGCAGTTTTTGGACCGACAAGGAATCATTACTTTTCAAAGTGAATCCACAGAAAAAATAAGTTTACAATTTATCATTCCGAGCAAAGAAGTGATTCGTTACATCAGTTTGCATCCGCACGACGAACCTGTTATTACCACGATTTTAAGAACCTATTCTGGAATTTTTGATGTAGAAACTACGATTAATCCACATTTGGTGGCCAAAAAAGCAAACACATCAGAAAAACATGTGGAAGAAGTAATTGATAAACTAGCAGAAAGTCAGTGTATCATTTTACATGCGAAAAACAATGATAGTTCCATCACTTTTAACGAAGCTCGCGAAGATGATTTAACTATTAATCGTGTTGCAAAATTTTTAGAACATCAAAACAAATTGAAGGAAGAGCAATTTCAAAGCGTGGTGAACTATATTACAAACGAAGATACTTGTAAAAACAGAATGCTTTTGGCTTATTTTGATGAAATTTCAAAGGAAGACTGTGGCATTTGTTCGTATTGTACTGCTAAAAAAAAAGTCAATCCAGTTGAAATAACGCAATCGGTACTTAAATTATTAGAAAAAAGTCCTTTAAATTCAAGAGAAATTGAAAACCAACTGCACATTTCTTCAGAAGCGACTATCTTTGCGATTCAATTATTACTAGAGAATAAGCGAATCAAAATCAATTCAAACAATCAATATTACCTTATATAATGGAAAAATTAAGAATTGTATTCATGGGAACGCCCGATTTTGCCGTTGGGATTCTAGATACTATTTACAAAAACAACTATAATATTGTAGGTGTTATCACTGCTCCCGACAAACCAGCAGGTCGTGGACAAAAAGTAAGCATGAGTGCCGTTAAAGAATATGCCTTGGAAAAAAACTTACGCATATTACAACCGACCAATTTAAAATCGGAAGCATTTTTAGCCGAACTAAAAAGTTTGGATGCCAATTTACAAGTAGTGGTTGCCTTTAGAATGTTGCCTGAAGTAGTTTGGAAAATGCCAAAATTAGGAACATTTAATCTTCATGCTTCTTTGTTACCAGAATATCGTGGTGCGGCACCTATTAATTGGGCTATTATTAATGGTGAAACTAAAACAGGCGTTACATCCTTCTTTATTGATGATAAAATTGATACCGGTGCGATGATTTTGAGTAAAGAAACTGAAATCGGTACCAACGAAACTGCTGGTGAATTACATGATCGTTTGATGCATTTAGGAAGCGAAACGGTTTTAGAAACACTACAGTTAATTGAAGCTGGAAAAGCAACTACTACTTTACAAGAAAGTAATCCGGATGTTAAAACGGCTTATAAACTAAATAAAGAGAATTGCAAAATTGATTGGACCCAATCAGGAATGACGATTTTTAACTTAATAAGAGGATTATCGCCTTACCCAGCCGCTTGGACTTATATTAAAGACGGCGAAAACGAATGGAATGTAAAAATTTATTTAGCAAGTTTTGAAGAAAAAGAACATTCACAAACTATCGGAAAGATTACAACTACTAAAAAAGAGATTTTTATTGCTACAAAAGATGGTCTTTTAAAAATCGAAAGTTTACAATTTCCAGGAAAGAAAAGGATGTTGGCTCATGAATTATTAAACGGGGTTAAGTTATCTGAAAATGCGATAGCGCTCTAAGCCCTGAAAACACTATATTTGAGCGTGAAATTCAAAAAAACAAACAATGTTATTAACATTTAGTCTATTTTATTAACATTTTAGTCGAAAAATAGCACGAATACTTGCGTAGTTCAACAATACCGCTAAATTTGTGATAAATAATTAAGTTTAACCAATTATAAATAACTTTAATCATGAACAAATCAGAATTAATCGATGCAATGGCAGCTTCTGCTGGTATTACAAAAGCAGCTGCTAAATTAGCTTTAGAATCATTTTTAAGCAATGTTGAAGGAACTTTAAACAAAGGTGGAAGAGTATCTTTAGTAGGTTTCGGATCTTGGTCAGTATCTAAAAGAGCTGCTAGAGACGGAAGAAATCCACAAACTGGTAAAACTATCAAAATTGCTGCTAAAAACGTAGTAAAATTCAAAGCTGGTGCTGAATTAGAAGGTGCAGTAAACAAATAATATTTTTGTTACATAAAATAAGAGAGTCCCGATGTATTTCGGGACTTTTTTTTGCACTTTATCGATATTTTTTTGATTCTTTACTTTTTTTTTGATAACTTTAGTTAATTAACTACAGAAATATGATATCAACTTTACCCAAAAAAGGTCATCTGCTAATTGCGGAACCTTCGATTTTAGGCGATGTTTCTTTTAATCGCTCTGTGGTCCTATTGGCAGAACATAACGATGAAGGTTCGATTGGGTTTATTCTAAATAAACCATTGAACTACACAATCAATGATTTGATTCCTGAAATTGAAGCTTCTTTTAAAATATATAATGGTGGACCTGTTGAACAGGATAATTTATATTTTATTCACAATATTCCAGAAATCATTCCTAATAGCGTAGAAATTTCAAATGGAATTTATTGGGGAGGTGACTTTGAAACTACCAAGCAACTCATAAATGATGGTAAAATCACCAAAAATCATATTCGTTTTTTCTTGGGTTATAGTGGTTGGAGTGTAAACCAACTAGAAATGGAGATGCAAGAAAACTCATGGATTGTTGCTGAAAACACGTTAAAAAACAAATTACTTTCAAAAGCAAGCAACTTGTTTTGGAAAGAAAAGATTATTGAACAAGGTGGGGAATATGTCCTATTTTCAAACTCACCAGAAAACCCAATGCTTAACTAAGTCGGATTTTTGCATTCAATCTTTTTAATACATCTGAAGCAAATTCAGTTGTGTATTCTTTTTTGCGATATTTTGTTACAGGTTGAATTCCAGAAATTACGTTGGTTAAAAATAGCTCATCTGCCTTTTGTAAATCGAAAGGAGAAATTGAAGTTTCTTTAACTTCGATTCCTTCTATTTTTTTCAAAATTTCAAGTATTTGTTTACGCATGATTCCATTTAAACATCCATCGGAAACAGGAGGAGTTACCACAACATTACCTGTTTTCATAAACAAGTTACTTTGCAAAGCCTCCACTACATTTTTTTCATCATTTAAAACCAAGCAGTTATCATAACCATTTTCTTCGGCAAAAATACTTCCTGTAATTTGAAGCATTTTATTATTAGTTTTTAAGGTCGAAAGTAATTGTTTAGTTATATAAAAGTCCTTATACAACTCGACTTCATAATATTCTTTTCCAAAAACATATAAATCTGAATTTAAAGGAAAAGCGGTAACTAAAAATTGAACACTTCTAGTTTTTGGTAAATAAAAACCCTCAGAATCTCTGTAAATAGAAAAACGTACACGATACGAATTAGAATCTGAAAAAGTAGTAATTAGATTTAAAATTTGAGATTCAAAATATTCCATAGTAAAATTCATGGGAATTTCCATACGACAAATACGCATAGAAGCCATCAATCTAAAATAGTGATCTTCCAGAAACAATACTTTGTTATCCAACATTTTAATTGTTTCAAAAACACTATCTCCAAATAAAAAACCTCTATTGTTTTCAATCAAAATTGAACTGTTTTCCTGAATATTTCCGTTAAAATTTACCATAAAAAATCCCGACTTTAAATCGGGACAAATATAGTTGATATTATTGAGTTTTTAAACGGAACCTAAAACATGTTTTAAGTCTGAAATTTGATTTTCCCACAATAATTTAGATTCTTCTAATTCATCAGAATGAGCAAAATCTGAAATTACAATAGAAACATCTTTGGTGATTTCATCTTCCATGATTTTCATTTCAAAAAAGTAGTCAGTTTCAGTACCATCTTCGTTTAACCATTTAAATTTAATACGCTCTCCTGATTTTTTAGAAGCTAATTTTGCCTTTTCTTCAGAATCATCCCAAATAAAAGTAAAAAATTCACCTCTAGAATTTACATTATCAGCAAACCATTCAGATAATCCAGAAGGTGTAGAAATATATTGATATAATAATTGTGGCGAAGATTGTATGGGGAATTCTAATTCGTATTTTACTTTTACACTCATAATTCGTTTTTATTTTTCAGTTTCGAAATATATATAGAATTAATCGAATAAACAAAAAAAAATATTTTAATTTATTTTAGCTAAAAAATATTTGCAAACAAAAGAATTAGTTTTATATTTGCACCCGCATTCAACAAGGATGCAAGACCAACATTTGGCGAGGTAGCTCAGTTGGTTAGAGCGCAGGATTCATAACCCTGAGGTCACGGGTTCAACTCCCGTCTTCGCTACGAAAACCCGAAATTTTACTCTATTGTAAATTTCGGGTTTTGTTTTTTTAACCTAATCCGTTGATAATGAAATTAAAATCATTTTATATTATACTTTTCATACTTACTAGCGCCTTTGGGTTTTCCCAATTAAAAACTATAACCAATAAAACAACATATCCATTTTGGATTAATGTACCTGATAAAGAAAGTACTGAAAAACAACCCGTTTTGATTTTTCTTCACGGAAAAAGTCTTTCTGGAACTAATTTAAATCGCGTGAGACGTTATGGCGTTTTACGAGCAATGGATAAAGGAAGAAAAATTCCAGCAATTGTAGTTGCACCACAATTAGCTAAAGGAAGTTGGAATCCAGATAAAGTTTTAGAAGTTTTAGAATATGTTAAAAAAAACTACAATGTAGACGAATCTCGAATTTATGTTTGTGGGATGAGTTTAGGTGGTTATGGCACTTTACATTTTGCAGGAAAACATGCGGATAAAATCACCGCTGCCGTTGCTATTTGTGGCGGTGGAAATGTTAAAGATGGTTGCAAATTAGCTACTATTCCACTATGGATTCAACATGGTGATGTAGATTACATAGTTCCTATGTCGGAATCAAAAAAAGTGGTTGATGCCATAAAAAAATGCGATGAAAATGCTGATGTTACTTTAACCATCATTAAAGGTGGAAATCACGGTAATGTAGAACGTCTCTTTCACGAAGACGCGATGTATGATTGGTTATTTCAACAGAAAAGAGAGTAATACATTTCTTTCTCTTATCTTTGCCGAATGAGTATCACATTATTATCTTCCCCTTTACAAGGATTTACCGATTTTAGATTTAGAAACGCATTTCACAAACACTTTGGTGGCATAGACACTTTCTATTCGCCTTATATTAAACTGAATGGAAAATTGGTGGTTAAAGGTTCTTACGAACGTGATATTCTTCCTGAAAATAATGATACTTTAGAAGTTATTCCACAGATAATTACCAATGATGCTGAGGAGTTTTTATTCGTTGCAAAATACATTCAACAATTTGGGTATAAAGAATTGAATTGGAACTTAGGTTGTCCGTATCCTATGGTAGCCAAGTGTGGAATGGGATCAGGATTAATTAGTAACACATCTCAAATTGAACATATTTTAAAACGAGTTCACAATGAAACCGATATTATTGTTTCGATGAAAATGCGAATGGGTTATGAAAATCCAACCGAAATTTTAGATGTTTTCCCAATTTTAGAACAATATCCGATTAAAAATATCGCAATTCATGCCCGAATTGGTAAACAATTGTACAAAGGTGGTGTCGATTTAGATTCGTTTCAGAAATGTTTAGACACTTCCAAACAGAAGATTTACTATAATGGCGATATTACTTCGGTTGCGAAATTCAAAGAACTACAAGAACGTTTTCCTTCAATTGATCATTGGATGATTGGCAGAGGTTTAATTGCCGATCCTTTTTTGCCTTCGATGATTAAAAATAACACTACTGAATATCCAAAAAATAGATTCGAAATTTTTGAAGCTTTTCATGATGAGATTTATCAACAATATGATGCGTATTTACAAGGTCCAACGCCTATTCGCATGAAAATGTTAGGCTTTTGGGAATACTTTTCAGAATCATTTTCAAATCCACAAAAGACATATAAAAAAATTAAAAAAGCAGGAAATAGTAAAAACTATGAAGCTGCTGTTAAAGAGATTTTTAAAAACGGGTAAATAAAAACTCGTAAGACAAATACAATCAATTCATTACCAGTTATTAAAAAAATAATACCACTTATTACTTCACTCCTATTTAATAAATAGATTTTCCTAACATTTGTTCGATAAATAAAAGCCAAACACCTTGTTTACAGTATTTTATATTTATTGATTGTTTTATTTTAAAAACAAATGTGTTATGGAAAGAAAAATTACCCAAAAATTCCATAAAGAATTGATAGTACTATACTGTCTCTTCTTTTTTAGCATCGCAAATGCTCAAACCCGAATTTCTTATCAAGGATTTGACAGCAAACCAGAAGATACTTGGAGTTATACTTCAACGTTAAATTCTGGAACCATTCAAACCAATACAAGCACCTTTGTTTCTAGTCCAAATTCATTACGATTTGGAGGTTCAAACAGTTCAACGCCTGATGATCCTAATATTAGTTTCTCTAATATTGACATAACTAGTTTCTCTAATGTTTATGTAACTATTTATTTTTCGTCTAACGGATCTCCTGATGATAACGATGATTTGTATTTAGATGTTTCATATAACAACGGAGCTTCATATACAACTTCAGTAAAACTAATTGATGGAAAAAACAGCACAACATCAGATGTTTATGCGTTTAATCATGTAGCAAGTGCAGGTAATACTGCAGGTTCTCCTTACACTTTTGCTATTCCAAATGGAAATACACAGGTAAAAATCAGAATTCGATTTGATGAATTAAACGGTGTAAGTAATACTTCTGATTACTATTTTATAGACAATGTTAGTTTATATGGAAATCAAACTGGAAATCACCTAGAAGTTCTGGGATTAAACAATATAACTATAGCTCATAACGCATCGGTTTCATCCAGTTATGGAACCGATTTTGGAGAAACTCAAATTGTTTCAGATCCTGTAATTAGAACTTTCACAGTAAAAAATATTGGAACTAACACCATAAACTTAACCGGAACTCCTTTGGTTCAAATCATAGGAAGTTCAGATTTTACAGTTATTCAAAATCCAAGCAGTTCCATCAATACGAATAACTCAAGTACTTTTAAAATAAAATTTAATCCAAGTTCTATTGGAACTAAAACCGCACAAGTATCCGTTGCAAGTAATAGTGATGATGTGAGTCCGTTTTTATTTAACATAACGGGAAAAGGAATTCAAACTTTTTACGATAGTGACAACGATGGAATTTTTGACAATGTAGACATAGACGATGACAATGACGGAATTAGAGATGATATTGAAGAATCTAATTGTAATTCTTTAAACGGAAATAAAGTAAATTATAAATTCCTTAACGAAACTTTTGGTGCTGGGGGTCGTACAACCATCAACACTACCTATGATGCGTATACCTCATATTGTTATGAAGACGGATCTGCAGGTGTAAACACGCCAGAATGTCCCGACTTAAGCACAACCGACTTAAATGACGGGAAATATACCGTTGGTCCAACACCTGATGGTACTGCTTCTTGGGTTAATACATATTGGTACAAGGGTGGTGATCATACTGGAAATCCAAATGGAAGAATGGCAATTTTTAATGCATCTTACACACCCGGTATTTTTTATACTGCTTCTATTACAGGTGCACTTCCTAACATTCCCATTACCTACAGTTTTTGGGTTTTAAATATAGATAGAACAGATGCTGCTGGAATTGCAACTCGATTACGACCTGATGTGCGAGTAGAATTTCGCGATATGAGTAATAACCTAATTACTTTTATTGAAACCGGAGATATCCCACCTACTTCACCTGCAGGAGATTGGCAACATTTCACAGCAGACCTTAACTTAAATGTAAGTGCCTTCCAAGTAATTTTTATTAATAATGAAACAGGAGGAATGGGAAATGATTTGGCTTTAGATGACATCTTAATTACCCAAACTTTATGTGATTTAGATGGAGATAATATTGCCGATGTATTCGATTTAGATTCAGATAACGACGGAATTCCAGATGTAGTTGAAGTAGGTTTAGGTAATTTATCTGATGGGAAAGCTTATTTATACCAATGGTTAGATGTCAATCAAAATGGTATGCATGATGTAGCGGAATCTCACATTGTTCCTGATAACGATGGCGATGGCGCTCCTAATTACTTAGATTTAGACAGCGACAACGACAGTATTTTTGACGTAGATGAATCTTGGGCTGGAAATATAAATGCTTATGCTGGTTATGAAAATGGAGATGGCGACATTAATGGTGATGGCGCAGGAGATGGTCCAGAATCTGAAGATTTTAGAAATAAAGACACGAATGGAGATGGCAATTTAGAAGGCTTTGGCGATGGAATCTTAGATATTTATGATTATGCCTTTAATATTTATGGAAACGACAATCAAGGTACAAATGTAGCGCCTTTTACTTACTATGTTAAAGATACCGATGGCGATGGAATTCCAGACTATTTAGATGTAATGTCAAACGGAGCAACTTTTGATATTTCACAAACCCTTTACGTTAGTTTAGACACCAACAACGACGGAATTATCGACGGAACTACCGATACAGATGGCGATGGAATTTTAGACGCTTTCGATACAAATAACAACGTTTTTGGTTCTCCAAGAGATTTAGAACGAAAACTTTTCATTGCATTTGATGGTAGAAATGACTACGCAACTGATAACAACATTATTAGCAATTGGTCAAACGCTTCATTGATGGCTTGGATAAACATCAACAGCGCATTTACTTCTGAAGGAATTGTGGTGGGTCAAAACAAATTTTACATAAAAATCACTAATTCTAAAAAAGTAGAAGTTGTTGCAAACGGTACAACCTTAAGCAACAATTTAGCACTAAATTCGGCACAATGGATTCATGTTGGAGCAGTTTATGATGGTTCAAACGAACTATTAAAATTATTTGTAAATGGTGAAATGGTTGCGAGCACTTCTGTTTCTGGAACTATTTCAGACAATTCGCTTTTTACCATTGGAAAAAATTCAATTACAAATACGCAGTTTTTTAAAGGAAAAATTGATGAAGTTCGCTTATTCAATGTTGCGTTAACGGATTCCCAATTCCAAAAAATGGTTTATCAGGAAATTCAAGATAATAGTAGCCAAACACGCGGAACTATTATTCCAAAAGACATTCCAAGTTTACCATGGATTAATCTTGTTCGCTACTACAAAATGGACAATTATAAAGATGATGTAATTGATAATCACACTACCTCAACAATAGATACAGCTCCAGGAGCTAGAATCTATAATATAAAAACGATTGCCGTTCAAGAAGCGCCAATGCCATTTGTAACAGAGCAAACTGGCGATTTTCCAACAGCTGTAAACTCAATCCAAAAAGAAATTCGCGGATTAGATATTGCCGATTATGATTGGTCAATTGTTCATGTGAAACATAACATTATTTCAAACATAAATCATATTGATTTAGGAATGATTGTCGATTCAAATGTATTAATTGATGTTGTAAATGACACCAAACTGCAAAATGATTGGTATTTAAAATTAGATGGAAAAATCGATTTACATGATTATTCACAGTTGCTACAAACTACAGACAGTGATTTAGATCCTACAAGTATTGGTACAATAGAAAAAGATCAAAAAGGAACCGGAAATTTATACAATTATAATTATTGGTCATCTCCAGTAAGTTCAGTTGCTAGTTCTACAAATAACAACACTGGTTTTACAGTTGGTAGTGTGCTTCGCGATGGAACAAATGCAGCAAATCCACAAAACATTTCATGGACAACAGGATTAAATGGCGTTGCAAATCCACTCAGATTAGCAAGATATTGGCTGTACAAGTTTACTAATTTAACATCAGAATATGCCAATTGGCAACAAATCAATGAAAACACAATACTTCAATCTGGGCAAGCTTACACCATGAAAGGAAGCGGAATTGTTGCTCCGCCAAACATTCAACTACAAAATTATGTTTTTACCGGAAAACCAAATAATGGTTTAATCAATCATAACGGAATTCAAATCGGGATTAATAACATTAACTTAGTTGGAAATCCTTATCCATCTGCGTTAGATGCTAATGAATTCATCGGTGATAATTTAAATTCAATTACAGGGACTTTATATTTTTGGGAACATTATGCATCAAACAATACTCATGTTTTATCTGGTTATCAAGGTGGTTACGCAGCTCGCAATTTAGTGGGTGGCGTTCCACCAGTTTCACCAGCATTGATTAGCGGCTTAGGTTCCAGCTCTAGAATTCCAGGCAGATATATTCCTGTAGCACAAGGATATTTTGTTAAAGGAAATTCGAATGGAGGACAAATAACTTTTCAAAACAGTCAAAGAAAATTTGTAAAAGAAACTAGTATAAACTCAAACGAAATGTTTAGACAGAACAATTCGGCCACAAATCCACAAAATAGTAACGAAGAAGAAATTCCTGATAATTATACAAGATTGAGACTAGGCTATACAGGAAGTACTAATTTTCATCGCCAACTTTTGATAGGTTTTATGAATGAAAATGCTAATGATGAATACAATTTAGGATATGATGGCGAAATCATAGATCTTCAACCTGATGATGTTTATTTTCAAACTGGAAACTACAAATTAGTGATACAAGGTGTTGGCTACTTTTATTCTAATGCTATTTATCCATTGACTGTAAAATCAAGTCAATCAGGAACGGTAACTTTCATGATTGATGGATTGGAAAATTTTGATTTAAATCAACCTATTTACATCCATGACAATACAAATGATAGCTACAACGACATTCGAACATCAAATTTTACTGTAGTTCTTCCTGCAGGTGAAATTAATGATAGATTTTCATTGCGATTTTCAAATCAAACATTATCAAACAATGAATTTGAAAACAGTCAAAATATGGTATTCTTTAATTCTGAAAGCCATCAATTAGAAATCATAAACCCAAAAAATACTGAAATTGAAGAAGCTACTTTATTTTCAATTTTAGGACAAAAAATTAATCATTGGGAAATAAACAGTTCAGAAAACAATATAAAATTACCTGTTAAAAGTGTTGCAACCGGAGTTTATATCTTAAAAATAAAAACTAATAACAACAACTATTTGAGTCAAAAAATTCTAATTAAGCAATAAACAAATAATACTCTGGACTAACTATTTCTTAATATAAATATTACAATTTATTTATCTAATTAACCAGTTATTAAAAAAAACAATACAGTTATTACTTTCCAGTAATTTCTGCTGCCTTTTTTGTTAATATTTGTCCTAAATAATACATAAAAAACTCATTATCAGTGAATTAATTTTTTTTTTAAATTTTCTAAAAAATAATTCTAAAAAAGTATCCCAAAACCCCAGAATATGAAAGTCAAAAAAATTACAATTAAAAAATTTTTATTCCTATTTCTGCTAATAGCAATAGAAATAAAAGCACAAACTACTATTTTTAATGCTGATTTTTCTAACGGAACAGGTAATAATGCATTTACTTTAGGAAGTTTTACAAGATCAAATCATGCTAATTTTACTGCTACAGGTGTTACAGCTCCATATTTATATCTTGCAGGCTATGCAAATAATTTGAATACATCAGCTATTACACCGACAATTAATCTAACTGGTTATGAGAGATTAACATTATCATTAAAATATAATTTTCAAACCGAATTAGATTATGATGGCATAAAAATTTTATTTTCCACAGACGACGGTACAACTTGGCGTACTTTAGGAAAAGAAAACGATCAAGCGGTAAATTGGTACACAAGAACAAATGTTGCTGCATTTGGAACCGACCAAAGAGCATGGAGTGGTAACCCTGGAAACACTTGGTTTACGGCTAGCATCGACCTACCTTCACAAGGCTTTGACAATAAAAACAACATAAAGTTCGCAATACAATTTAGATCAGATTCTAGCAATAATTCATATAGAGGTGTTGCAATTGATGACTTCAAAATCACAGGTTATTCAATTGCAGCAAAAACGTATCCTAGCTATAGCGCTTTTAACAAGTTAGAAGTTTGGTACAAACCGCAGAGTTTATCAGCTTTAGCAAATGACGCTCCTATTGACTCTTGGCCAAATGATACTGGAATTAACACTAGTTGGACAAATGCTACTGGAACAAGTACTACAAGACCATTATACAAAAACAACACAACGAGTAATGTTAATTTTAATCCTGTGGTAAACTTTGATGGAACAAAATCAATGTTTTCTCGACAAGGATTTTATAATCATGACATATTTATTGTTGTAAATCCAGGAACACCCGTAAGTTCGGCTTATGCAGCACAAGATGTATTGATGGGAGACGATTTTCTTGAAATTTCAGGATCACAAGATATAACTGGACTATCCATTAATAACACTTCGGCAAGATATGGTGCAGGAGTAGCAAATATTGCGGCTTATAATCAAGGTGCTCAAACTAACTATGGTATAGCGATCACTTCGAGTACTATAACCTATGACCGTCCTGTAATTTTTAATGCTCGATTGAATGCTGCTGGAACAGGAATGAATTTATATCTAGATGGAGTTGATTTAGGCGTTACCCTTAGTCCTACGTTGATGAAAGAGGTTAATGTAGGTACTTTCAAACAAATTTTAAATTCGCGTTTTTGGATAGGACGAAGTGAATACTTTGGCCCTAGTTTTAATGGTGATGTAATGGAAATTATGATGTTCTCTGAAAGAAAATCTGACTCAGATAGAAAAAAAATAGAATCCTATTTGTCTATTAAATACGGAATTAATCCCGGATTATTTCCTGTGCCTGCTATCAGTTTACCACACGTACCTGGCGAACTTGTAGACTCTGATGGGGTAGCATTATGGAACAACACAATTAGCAATGGTTATACTTATAATGTAGCAGCTATAGGAAGAGACGACAGTACCGGCTTAAATCAAAAACAAAGCAAAAGTATCGATCCGGAGAGCTTTTTAACCATTGGACTGCGTGATATTTATACTACAAATGCTTTAAATACAAACACATTTGCCAACAATAAAGATTATCTAGTTTGGGGAAGTAACCTATTACCACTAACAGAGATGGCTTCGCCGATACAAGTCAATTTAGGAAGTAGTTTGGTAGCCACTTCAACACGAGTAACAAACCGAACTTGGAAGTTTGTAGAAAGAGCTACGACAGATGTTGGGATAGTGAAAATTTCTTTACCAGTATCTTCTGTGAGTTCACTACCCGCTTTAACAGGAAATAGTGATTATGTATTAATTTTAGCAGACGATGCTAATTTCACTACCAATGTAGAAACTGTATTTTTAAAAACGGTTGGTTCAAATTTAGAAACTACATATAATTTTAACGGGACAAAATACATGAAACTTGGTGTAGCCGAAGAAGTAATAGCTTCTCGTCACATCAAATTTGATGGCACAAATGATTTTATCCGATGCAATGATGTAACAAGTGTTACTGCTGCATTTTCTATTTCGGCATGGGTAAATTGTGAGGGTTCAAATACCTTGAATAACGAAAAAACAATTGTAGCTAAAAAAGGGGCTACACAAACGGGCTATCATTTTTTGATCAATAATGCCAATAAATTAGTGATGCGTTTTCACAATGGCGTTACAATGTCGGAAATAGTGAGTAATACAACTTTATCAACCAATCAATGGCGTAATGTGGCTTTTACACTTGATGGGTCAAATGTAGGAAGGTTGTATATCGATGGTGTTTTAGACATTCAAAGTAATATGAACGCTCGTACGGATATGACGAATGTTCTGACCATAGGTGGGCGTTATGTAGATGAAAGCAGTACCGTGGATTTCTTTAAAGGTAAACTTGAGGAAATTCACATTTGGAATGCAGCCCTAACTGTTGATGAAATTCGTTTTATGATGAATCAAGAAATCGAAAAGGGAAGTGGAGTTGCGATAAGAGGTAAAATTATACCCGCATCGGTTACTAAAAATGATATTAGTACAAGAACATGGGATAATAGTCTTTTTGCTTATTTCAATATGAACAATTACATAGGAACTTGTTTAAACGAAGTTTCGGGCAAGAAGTTTAGAGGAAGTTTAAACAATAGCAATTTATACACTATTGAAACACAAACAGCTCCTTTACCTTATGTTTCACTTGCTGATGGCGATTGGGAAACGGCTGGCGCTTGGACGAATGGTAGCTCAATGTATTATCCAAACAATTCATTAACTATTAATAATGTTGCTACAAAAATAGATTGGAACATCATTAAAACAACTCATAATATAACGTCTTCTGGAAATAAAACGCTATTAGCAGCTATTGTCGATAACAATACCTTAAAAATTAGCAATGATTCAAAATTAGAAATTTCACATTACTTAAAAATAAACGGAAAAATCGATTTAGAAGGAAAATCGCAATTAATCCAAACAACTAATTCCGATTTAGACCCAAGTGGAACAGGAACGTTAGAAAGAGACCAAGAAGGAACTGGAAACTTATACAATTACAATTATTGGTCATCTCCTGTTAGTACCATTACAAGTACAACTGAAAACAATACCGGATTTACAGTTGCAAATGTTTTAAAAGATGGAACAAATCCAGCGTCACCACAATCAATTTCATGGATTTCAGGTATTAATAGTACTAGAAATCCTATGAAACTAGCAAGATATTGGCTGTATAAGTTTACCAATTTAACTTCAGAATATGCTAATTGGCAGCAAATTAATGAAAATACAAATCTGCAAACTGGACAAGCATTTACAATGAAAGGAAGTGGAATTGCAACACCTCAAAATTATGTGACTCAAAATTATGTTTTCACTGGAAAACCAAATAATGGTACAATAAATCACAGCGGCATTTATATTGGAATGGCAAATATTAACCTAATAGGAAATCCATATCCTTCTGCATTAGATGCTAATGAATTTATTAACAATAATATAAATTCTATTACTGGAACGCTTTACTTTTGGGAACATTACACTTCAAATAACACACATAATCTTGCAGGTTATCAAGGAGGTTATGCAACCCGAAATTTGGTTGGTGGGGTTGCTCCAGTATCACCTCCATTAATTAGCGGATTAGGAACTAGCACAAGAATTCCAGGTAGATTTATTCCTGTTTCGCAAGGGTTCTTTGTAAAAGGAAGTGTGACAGGTGGCCAAATCATTTTCAAAAATAGTCAACGCGCATTTGTAAAAGAGAATAATCTAGATTCTAATGTAATGTTTAGAAATCAAACAAGTTCAACTGCTAACAATAATGAAGATGATATTATTTCTTCTGACACTTTTTCAAAAATACGATTAGGCTACAGAGGAAGTACCAATTCTCATCGCCAACTACTAATAGGTTTCATGAATGAAAACGCAGACCATAATTACAATAATGGCTATGATGGAGAAATAATCGATGCTCAAACAAATGATATTTATTTTCAATTAGATAATTATAAATTGGTTATCCAAGGAGTAGGTCACTTTAATACAAATGCTATTTATCCGTTAACTGTAAAATCAAGTCAAACAGGAACTGTAAACTTTATGATTGATGGATTAGAGAATTTCGACTTAAACCAACCTATTTATATTCATGATAATACAAATGATAGCTATAACGATATTCGAACATCAAATTTTAGTGTAGTACTACCAGCAGGTGAATTTAGTGGTAGATTTTCATTGCGATTTTCAAATCAAACATTATCAAACAATGAATTTGAAAACAGTCAAAATATTGTATTCTTTAATTCTGAAAGTCATCAATTAGAAATTATAAACCCAAAAAATACAGAAATTGAAGAAGCTACTTTATTTTCAATTTTAGGACAAAAAATCAATCATTGGAAAGTAAATAGTTCTGAGAATAATATCAAATTACCAGTTAAAAACGTTGCTAACGGAATTTATATTGTGAAAATAAAAACTAATGATAATAAATACTTAAGTCAAAAAATTATCATTAGGTAGTGAACAACTACATTTTTTTCTACTCTTAAAACGGGTGCTTTCAAATTTGAAAGTATCCGTTTACTTATTATTATAAACAATTAAATTTTAAAATAATCCCCAAGTTTCTTCCCAATCAAATAAGCGATTCCAATTCCTAAAATCAAAATCCAAAGATTTATAAAGATATAAAACGTATAAGCTAATGTGTTTTCCGTTGAATTGAAGCAATAATTATCAATTAAGAAACAAAACTGAGTCGATTCTTTAGAAAATAAAGACAACGCAAAGCTCATCAAAAAAGTAATCCCAATCGCCGACAAAACATAAACCACTGTTTTATTCATCGGTTTTTTACCTGTCGGAGCAAATACATTTCGTTCCGCTTCAGTACGTTTGTTATTCTGAAGGGACCAAATTACTTTTTTAGCTTCGTCGTCTACATTCATATCAAAAATCAATTACAAGTTCAAGGGCAAAAATCAAATTCAAGTTCAAGTTCAAAAACAATTACAAATTCAAACCTAAAATAAGTAAAACGCTCTGTGCAACTCTAATCAACACAATCAAGGTCAAAAAAACTCGGCGAATCTCTGTGTAAATTTTAACGCAAAGGCGCAAAGTTTTTCGCAAAGTTATTTTTTTAGATTATTTAAGGTCTAATCTCTGTGTAAAAAGAGACGCTTTCAGCGTGACAAGTTTGTGTGTAACAAAGCTCGGCTTTTAATTATTTTAATAAAGTAACTAACGTTGTAAAATCCACTTTCTGTTGTTCGCCAGTAGCTAAGTTTTTCAACCCAAATTCTTCACGCTCCATTTCCGATTCTCCTACAATTACGGCAAATGGAATTCCTCTTCTATCGGCATGTTTGAATTGTTTGTCGATTTTTGATTTATCTGGATATAACTCAACCTTGATTCCTTTTTGACGTAATTTTCCGATGGCTTTCATCGCATACAAGGCTTCTTTATCTCCGAAATTTAAGAACAACGCTTTTGATGTAGCTAAAACAGCTTCTGGAAACAAACCAACTTCTTCCATTACCAAAGCAATTCGGTCTAAACCAAACGAAATTCCTACACCCGACATATTTTTCAACCCGAAAATCCCTGTCAAGTCATCATAACGACCACCGCCACCAATTGAACCCATAGCAACACCTTTTGGCGCAGCGACTTCAAAAATGGCTCCTGTGTAATAATTTAAACCACGTGCTAACGTAACGTCTAAATCCAAGAAAGCGGTTTGCAAACCTAAAGTTGTAACGTTATCACAAATGAATTGTAACTCGTTTACCCCTTTCATTCCTTCTTCAGAATTCGCTAATAAATTGGCTAATTTTTCTATTTTTTCGTTGATGGTTCCAGTGAAATTGAACAACGGTTGTACTTTCTCAATCGCTGTTTCCGAAATGCCTTTTTCTAACATTTCTTTTTTCACGCCATCCTCACCTATTTTATCTAATTTGTCTAACGCTACCGTAAAATCAATCAATTTATCCGAAGCACCAATTACCTCAGCAATTCCAGATAAAATTTTACGATTGTTAATTTTAATGGTAACGCCACCTAAACCTAACTGACTAAAAACCGAGTCATACAATTGCACCAACTCTACTTCTTGCCAAAGTGAATTCGAACCCACCACATCGGCATCACATTGATAAAACTCTCTAAAACGTCCTTTTTGAGGTCTATCGGCACGCCAAACGGGTTGAATTTGGTAACGCTTGAACGGAAACTCAATTTCGTTTTGGTGTTGCACCACATAACGCGCAAAAGGAACGGTTAAATCGTAACGAAGGGCTTTTTCGGAAATGTGACTTGTTAACTTCAAACTATCTCTATTTTCCAACAAAGCAGCATCAGCTTTAGCCAAATAATCTCCCGAATTCAAAATCTTAAAAATCAAACGATCCCCTTCTTCCCCATATTTTCCCATTAAGGTTTCAGAATTTTCAAACGAAGGCGTTTCAATCGGTTGAAAGCCAAATTTCTCAAAATTGGTTTTTATCGTACTGAAAATATAATTGCGTTTCGCCACTTCTGCTGGTGAAAAATCTCGGGTTCCTTTTGGTATGCTTGGTTTTTGTGCCATGATTCAATTTGATGATTTGAAAATTTGAAAATTTGAAAATCGTAATCGTCTTTCAAATTTCATTGCAAATATCGAACATATTCGGCAGTATAAAAAATCTATTTTTTGGTTTTAAACACATAGGCACATAGTTTAAATTTAAACTAAAAAGGCATTCCATTTTACATCAAAACACATAGCCTTTGTGAACTATGTAAAGTGAAACACCTAAAACTATACCCAATCCAAATCTAATATGTCTATGTGTTTAAAAAAAACTCCATGATACTGTAACATTTTACTCTTACTTTAGTCTTATAGTCATGATAGGATTATTTAAAGAAAATACAAAAATTGCGCTTGATTCCATTAAAGGTCAGGCTTTGCGTACTTCGCTAACGGTTATGATTATTGCAATTGGAATTATGGCTTTAGTTGGAATTCTAACGGTAGTTTCGGCTCTAGAAAATACGATTTTGAAAGATTTTGCGTCTATGGGAGCGAATACTTTTTCTATTAGTCAATATGATTTTTCATCTGAAATTAATCAAAACGATACCGAACAACGTGTGAATCCTATCATTAGTTATCCAGAAGCCAAGGCTTTTCAAGACAAATATAATTTTCCGTTTACTACCACTTCGTTATCATTTACAGCAGGCTCGGCTGTTGAAGTAAAATATGGAGAAAAAAAGACCGATCCAGAAATTTCTATTGTTGGTGTTGATGAAAATTTTTGTCCGAATAAAGGATTAGAAGTGGTAAAAGGTAGAAATTTTAATTCTTTCGATATATCCAACAACAATTACGTTTGTATTCTAGGTTCCGATTTTGAAAAAGGATTGTTTGAAAACATCAATCCGATTGATAAAACCATTTCGATTCGAGGAGCTAAATTCAAGGTGATTGGAGTTTTAAAAGAAAAAGGTTCTACGTTTGGAAACAGTCAGGATTTACGAGTTTTGATTCCAACTCAGGTTGCTCGTTCGTTATTTTCGGCTCCTAATATTAATTACGATTTAGATGTCATGGTTACCAATGAAGCGCTTTTAGATGAAGCGGTTGATGATGCGATAATTACAATGAGAAGAGTTCGAAAATTAAGTCCAGTTGAGAAAGACAACTTCGGAATTGAACGCAGCGATGACTTAATTCAAACGTTACTTTCAAATACAGCTGTTTTATCAATTTCTGCTTGGGTGATTGGAATTATTACAATTTTCGGTTCATCAATAGCTTTGATGAATATTATGTTAGTTTCCGTTACCGAAAGAACGCGTGAAATTGGAGTTCGAAAATCGCTTGGCGCAAAACGAAGTACGATTGCGTGGCAATTTTTTACCGAAACATTAATTATTGGGCAAATTGGTGGAATAGTTGGAATTATTTTAGGGATTTTAATTGGTTTTGGAATTGCATCTGCTATTGGATTTTCGTTCACAACTCCCTGGATGGCAATTTTTTGGGCATTTGTAGTAACATTTGCAGTAACTATTCTTTCCGGATTAATTCCTGCCATAAAAGCTTCGAAGTTAGATCCTGTGGAAGCGTTACGATATGAGTAATTAGTTAAAAATCACTTTTTACTTTTCACATCTTATCATTCGATCGTTACCATACATATCTTTTTTCAATTCGATATTTTTGAAACCTAAATTTTTAAGTAATCCAAATGTTTCTTTTCCTAAATATTGATTGATTTCGAAGAATAACAATCCGTTTGGCGACAAGTTTTTCAAAGCCAATTGCGCAATTTTTCTATAAAAAAGCAAAGCATCTGTATCTTCAACAAACAAAGCTAAATGGGGTTCGTAGTCTAAGACATTTTTCTTGATTTCTTGTTTTTCTAAATTGCGAACATAAGGCGGATTTGACACGATAATATCAAAATGTTGATTTAAATCTTCCACTTCTAATATGTCAGCTTGAATAAAACTAATATCAACTTTATTTGAAACCGCATTTCTTTTAGCCACTTCTAATGCTTTTTCGGAAACATCAATCGCTGAAACGTTTGCTTGTGGTAAATTTAATTTTAATGAAATAGGAATACAACCTGTTCCTGTTCCAATATCCAAAATCTCTAACTTTTGACTTTGAACTTTTGACTTTTGACTTTCAATTATCCATTCTACCAATTCTTCTGTTTCTGGCCTTGGAATTAAAGTATTTTCATTGACTTCAAATCGCAATCCGTAAAACCAAGCTTCACCTGTGATATACTGAATGGGTTTTTCTTGTTGTAAATCCGCTAAAATTGTATTCCACTTTTCAACTTCTGCATCTGAAAGTTCAAAATTCGGATTCAAAGCTACATCTACTCGCTTTAAATTGTGCAAATATTCAGTTAGGATGAAAAAGAAACTTTCGATTTCTTGTTCGTCTTGAATACCTTGTAACGAATCAAAAAAGTGGTTTTTGTATTGTTTTAAAAGCATAATTTTATCCTAATTTCTTCGTCATCCAAACTTCACAACTGTTATGACCGGTATTTCCCATGGGACCATCGATATTTTCAAAACCTATTCGTTTGTAAAGCTTTTGAGCCGTTGTCATGAAAGATAAAGTTTCTAAATAACAGATTTCAAATCCTTGAGATTTGGCAAATTCCAAACATTTTTCAATGATTTTCTCGGCATAACCCGTTCCTCTGATTTCAGGAGCAAAGTACATTTTTTGCAATTCACATACAGATGCATCTGCATTTTCTAGAGGTGCAACTCCGCAACCTCCAACAACTTTTCCATCTTTTTCTACAACATAATAGATAGAACGTGGTGCTTGATATACTTCGTATAACGTATCTAAAATGGGATCCGCATAAGCTGTTCCTACTTTTGGTGCATCTAATTCATGAAAAATATCACGAATTACTTTAGCAATCGACTCATTATCTTTTTGTTGTATTTCTCTAATTAACATAGCATTTTTATTGTTGGGTAAAATTACATAAATTAACTTGAGATTGTTTTAAACATATAAGTCATTTAAGTTTTTTTTTACATTTTGGAAAGATTTAAAAAGCTCACAAAAGAAAATTAAAAGCTTATACAAACTTGTTAATTAACTTCTTAAACATTTTCAAACTTATATGACTTATATGTTTATTTTTTACTCTTAAAAATACTACTTTTGTATTATGACGACGCACGAATTTTACATGAAACGCTGTATTGAACTCGCCAAAAATGGTTTGGGAACGACGTATCCGAATCCGTTGGTAGGAAGTGTGATTGTGCATGACGGTAAGATTATTGGCGAAGGTTGGCACAAAAAAGCAGGCGAACCTCATGCGGAAGTCAATGCAGTGAATTCGGTAAAAAACAAATCGTTGTTGAAAGAAGCTACTATTTACGTGAGTTTAGAACCGTGTAGTCACTTCGGAAAAACGCCTCCGTGTTGCGATTTAATTATTGCGAATGAAATTCCGAATGTAGTTGTTGGAACCGTTGACCCTTTTGCAAAAGTGGCTGGAAATGGCATCAAAAAACTAGTTGAAAGTGGCAAAAATGTAACCGTTGGTATTTTAGAAGACGAATGCAACGAACTCAACAAACGCTTTTTTACCTTTCATCAAAAACAAAGACCTTATATTATTTTGAAATGGGCGGAAACAGCTGATGGCTTTATTGCTCCAATTTCAAAAGAAGAAAAAAGTCCTGTTTGGATTACAAATCAATACTCAAGACAATTGGTTCACAAATGGCGTACGGAAGAACAAGCGATTTTAGTTGGAACGAATACCGTTTTAGACGATAATCCGAAATTAGATGCCCGAGATTTTTCAGGAAATAATCCAGTTCGAATTGTGTTGGATAAATCAGGAAAAATTTCTGAAAACTATCACGTTAAAAATAATTCCCAAAAAACAATTTTTATTACGGAAAGCGAAAATTTCATTTCAACTGAAAATTGTATCTATGAAAATGCTATCTTTGATATTCACCTAATTTCTTCAATTTGCGATATTTTGTATAAAAACGACATACAATCCGTTATAATTGAAGGAGGAAGTAAAACGCTGCAATCCTTTATAGATGCGAATTTATGGGATGAAGCACGTGTTTTCAAAGGAGACACAACATTTCAAAACGGCATATTAGCCCCAAATATTTCCGGAAATCCGGTTGCTGGTTTTGACATAATGAATGATGAACTTAAAATTTTCAAGAATTATGATTGAAGCAATTATTTTTGATTTTGGCGATGTATTTATCGATTTGAACAAACAAGCAATTGATTCTGAATTTAGAAAACTAGGCTTAACCGCTTGGCATGATGATTTAGACACTTTGAATAAAAAGTACGAAATTGGAAAAATTGACGAACTTGAATTCATACAAGGTTTTCAAAAACATCTACCAAATGCTGATTTAACAGAAATTAGAGCCGCTTGGAATTCTATTTTAGGTGATTTTCCACTAAAACGTTTGGAGTTTTTGCAAATGATTGCTTCTAAATATCGCTTGTTTCTTTTAAGCAATACCGATCATACTCACATTGAGAAATTTGAACATAAAGAAGGACAAACGTTTGCTCGCGATTTTTATAGTTGTTTTGAAAAAGTTTACTTTTCATACGAAATTGGAATTCGCAAACCAGATGAAAATGCGTTTCGATATATTATTAACAACCATAATTTAAACCCAAAAAAAACATTATTCATCGACGACAAAAAAGAAAATACAGATGTTGCTGAAAAATTAGGGTTTAAGATTTGGAACATTCAACCCGGAGTTGAAGATGTCACCCAACTATTCGATAAAAAAATAATTTAAACCATTGTGATTTATTTACTACTTAGCATTTTATTTAACGCTGTACTATTTGTTATTATTAAGTTATTCGCCAAATTCAATATTGATGCCTTACAAGCTTTAGTAGTAAATTATTTTGTTGCGTTTTTGGTTGGACTTTTCTTTTTAGATTCGAGTATTGTTCCAACAGAAATTATTACCGAAGATTGGTTTAAAGGAAGTATTCTTTTGGGCTTTGTTTTCATATCTACCTTTTACGCTACTACGCTAACTTCGCAACGAAATGGACTATCGGTAGCTTCGGTGGCTTCTAAAATGTCGGTTATAATTCCTATTACATTAGGTGTTATTTTATACAACGAACAACTTGGCTTTATTAAAATTATTGGAATTCTATTAGCCTTAGTGGCAGTATATTTTACTTCAAAAAAAGAAACTGGAGAAGTACAACAAGCTTCCAACCTGCTCTATCCTATTCTAGTATTTATTGGTGCTGGAACTATTGATGCGAGTTTAAAATACTTACAAACATTTCATGTTCCTTCAAATAAAATTGGTTTGTTTTCGTCTGTTACTTTTTTCTGCGCTTTTAGTGTGGGAATTCTGACTATTCTATTTTTAACTTTTAGAGGAAAAATCCAATTTTCGGGAAGAAATATTTTAGGAGGAATTGTTTTGGGCTTACCCAATTATTTTTCATTGTACTTTTTAGTCAAAATGTTAGAAGCAAAAGCGTTTGAAAGCGCTACTTTATTTACGATTCACAATATTGCTATCGTAATTGTTTCTACCTTTGCAGGGATCCTTTTCTTTAAAGAAAGAATTTCAATGCGAAATGCTTTAGGAATTGGATTAGCTTTATTTGCCCTATTTTTAGTTACCTATTAAAATGGATTTTCCAGAAAAAGACACATATAAAACTATTGCAGCAGCTTCAGAAGAAGTGTTATACAAAGAAAAGAACAGCAAATTCTTTGGCTACGCTTTTCCTGTAACTACCGAAGAAGAAATCAAAGAAATTTTAGAGCGTTTACGAAAAGAACATTTTTCGGCTCGTCATTGGTGTTATGCGTATCAAATTGGTACAGAAAAAATTCAATATCGCGCTAACGATGACGGAGAACCGAATAATAGTGCCGGAATGCCTATTTACGGCCAAATTCAATCATTTGAAGTTACGAATGTATTAGTTGTAGTGGTTCGTTATTTTGGCGGTGTAAAACTAGGCGTTGGTGGATTAATTTCTGCTTACAAGATTGCTGCCCAAATGGCATTGGAAAATTCTGAAATTGTAGAGCGAACCATTGACAAACATTTTATTATTTCTTTTGGATATGCCAACATGAATAAAGTGATGCGCATCATCAAAGAGAAAAATCTGCAAATTATTTCTCAAAAAATGGAAATGGATTGCGAAATCGAAATCTCAATCCGAAAAAAAAATGTCCAAAATCTATTGGACACTTTTGAAAATTTATACGAAATAAAACTAACCGAAATTTAAACTTCCAGAAACGAATTTATCTTCTCCGAAACATAACTTGGAGGCAAAATTGGACGCCCCGTTTTCATGTCTACAAACACTAACATTGAGTAACCCGTTGTTAATAACTCATTTGCTTCATTATAGATTTCATAGTCAAATTCTATCTTTACAGAGGTCTGACTTTTTAATATTGTCTTAACAGTCAACAAGTCATCGTAACGAGCTGGTTTTTTGTAATTCATTGTCAATGAAACCACAGGAAGCATAACGCCGTTTTCTTCCATCCATTTGTACGAAACCCCTAAGTTTCTTAGCCATTCCACGCGTCCCATTTCAAAATACTGCGCGTAATTTCCGTGATAAACGACTCCCATTTGATCTGTTTCCGCATAACGCACACGAACTTGAAATTGATATTCTCTCATATTAAATCTATATTAAATTAACATTAAAAAAATTCCCTTAGGCCTACAATATTTTTTTTTAAAAATCAAGGGCAAAAAAATTTTTTTTACAGAATTTTGTTCACATATTTGCTAACCCAAATTATCCGAACAGAATACCCGTTCTGTTCACTTTTGTAACCTATACAAAACTAAAAATAAACTAGTAATAACTAATTGAATTTATGACAAAAACTGCGCAATCGGTATGGAACAACTGTCTGTCTTTCATAAAAGACAATATTCAAGATCAAGCTTACAAGACTTGGTTTGAACCTATTCAATCAGTTGAACTAAACGATAACGCGTTATCTATTCAAGTACCTAGTAAATTCTTCTACGAATGGTTAGAAGAACACTATGTAAAATTATTAAAAGTAGCCCTAACTAAAGAATTAGGACCAGGCGCAAAGTTATTGTATAAAATTAAGATGGAAAACACTTATGGCAATAAACTTCCATTTACTGAGCAAATTCCGAGTTATAACAGAACCGCGGTAAAACCTCAGGAAGTAGATGTGCCAATTGT
Organism: Flavobacterium sasangense DSM 21067; assembly: GCF_000686885.1. Lineage (GTDB taxonomy): Bacteria > Bacteroidota > Bacteroidia > Flavobacteriales > Flavobacteriaceae > Flavobacterium > Flavobacterium sasangense. Next base: position 109,260 of record NZ_JMLU01000003.1, read on the forward strand.
TAACAAAAATCCTGAATTAAAAAACCCGTTCATCATTCCTGGAATTCGTAATTTAAAAATCGAATCGCAATTAAATGCTAATTATAGTTTTGACAATTTCCTAGAAGGAGATTCGAATCGTTTAGCAAGAAGTGCTGGTATGGCTGTTGCTAATAAACCAGGCGGAACTTCCTTCAACCCATTATTAATTTTTGGTGGAGTTGGATTAGGAAAAACGCACTTAGCTCACGCTATTGGGGTTGAAATCAAAGATAAATATCCAGAAAAAACCGTGTTGTATATTTCGGCTGAAATATTTACACAACAATATATTGATTCGGTTAAGAAAAACACTCGTAACGATTTTATTCATTTTTATCAATTAATTGATGTTTTGATTATCGACGACGTTCAATTCTTATCGGGTAAATCAGGAACGCAAGATGTATTTTTCCACATCTTCAATCACTTACATCAAAACGGAAAACAAGTAATCCTAACTTCTGACAAAGCACCAGTTGACATGCAAGATATTGAGCAACGCTTACTATCTCGTTTCAAATGGGGATTATCAGCAGAATTACACCAACCAGACTACGAAACGCGTATTTCAATTTTGAAAAACATTTTATTCCGTGACGGAGTGGAAATGCCAGAAGAAATTATCGAATACGTTGCTAAGAATATCAAATCTAATGTTCGTGAACTAGAAGGTGCTATCATTTCTTTGATTGCTCAATCTTCTTTTAACAAACGTGAAGTTACTATTGATTTAGCTAAGCAAGTAGTTGAAAAATTCGTTAAAAACGTAAAACGTGAAATTTCAATTGATTATATCCAGAAAATTGTTTCGGATTATTTCCAATTGGATGTTGAAACGTTACAGTCAAAAACTAGAAAACGTCACGTGGTACAAGCCAGACAATTAGCGATGTTCTTTGCTAAGAAATTCACGAAAGCTTCTTTGGCTAACATTGGTTCGCAAATTGGAGACAGAGACCACGCAACGGTTCTTCACGCTTGTAAAACAGTTGATAACTTAGTTACTACTGATAAACAATTCCGTAAATTCGTTGACGATATCAACAAGAAGTTATCGCTATAATTCATGGCTACAAAAATCTTAATGGTTTGCTTAGGAAATATTTGCCGTTCTCCTTTGGCAGAAGGTATTATGCGCTCTAAACTTTCCGAAGATTTTACAGTAGATTCAGCAGGAACTGGAGGTTGGCACGCAGGGGAATTACCTGACAAACGTTCAATTGCTACTGCAAAAAATAGAGGTTTAGATATCACCAATCAAAGAGCAAGACAATTCAAAAAAAGTGATTTTGAGATTTTTGACCATATTTTTGTAATGGATAATTCTAATTACAAAGATGTTTTGGCTTTAGCCCCAAATGAAGAAGCAAAATCGAAAGTCAAACTGATTCTAAACGAAATTTTCCCAAATGAAAACGTTGATGTTCCCGACCCGTATTATGGCGGTCAAGAAGGATTTGAAAACGTTTTTGATATGTTAGACCAAGCTTGCGAGGAGATTGCAAGAAAACTTAAACAATAATATCATGAAATCAACTTCTTTAGGCAAACTGTATTTAATTCCTATTACACTTTCTAATCCTGGAGAAACTACTGTTGTTCCTGAAGATGTTTTGCCTCAAACCATAAAAAGAACTATTGATTTCGTTGATTATTATATTGTTGAAAACGAGAAAACCGCTCGAAAGTTCATCAAAAGCATTCATCCGGAGAAAAAACAACCCGATTTAAAGATTTCGGTTCTAAATAAACATACAGATTTTGCAGAACACAATGAATTCATCCAACCATTATTAAGAGGAGAAAACATTGGATTAATGAGTGAATCTGGTTGTCCTGGAGTGGCCGATCCTGGTGCTGTTATTGTGAAATTGGCACATGAAAAAGCAATTCAAGTAGTACCGTTAGTGGGACCAAGTTCTATTTTATTGGCGTTAATGGCGAGTGGTATGAACGGACAAAGTTTTGCTTTTAATGGCTATTTACCTATCGATAAAAACGATAAAAAACAAGCATTAAAAAATTTCGAACGTTTGTCGCAAGATAAAAATCAGTCGCAATTGTTTATTGAAACACCGTATCGAAACAATAAATTGATGGAAGATTTGTTGCAAATTTTACAACCCAACACACTTTTATGTGTAGCTTGCGATATTACGTTACCAACAGAGTTCATCAAAACAAAAACTGTGAATCAATGGAAAAAAGAAAAGGCCGATTTACATAATCGACCTTGTATTTTTATTATTCACAAAATGTAAATTAATCCAAATCTACTTTAGCATTTGCATTTGCTTCAATGTGCGAAATATCATAGTTTGAAAATTTTCTAATGTAACTCGAAAGCGAAGTTCCAAAACCATCTTTAAAACCGTTACGACCATTACTTCTTAGATATTTTTTAACTGAACCAGCACCACCTAAATGAGCTGCCGCAATTAAACCTGATTCTGTAATTTCTACACCATTGATTACTCTACCAGAATATTTTTGAATTTCTTTACGTAATTCCCACTTGTTTCTAGCGATTAAAGCTTTGAAAGCTTCATCTTGCCATTCAGCGTTACGTAAAAATTCTTGAAAATCATAAATACCCACAGTGCGTAGTGTACTTCTCCCGAATTGGTACTTACCCATGTATCCGTATGGATTCACTAAATGCAACATACCTCTTGACTCTTTGTAAGCCATTTTTTGAGCAAAACCAGAAAATGATTTACCAACATTTGGTACTTTAACTGGAATAATTACTTCTTCGTTCTCATATTCATTTGGAACATGGTACTTAATACCCTCATAGTTCGACAAATGAAACCCTTCTAACTTTTCTTTCTTAAAGGTTATAAAACCAGAAGAAACGATTAATACTAGGAGTGTCAATCCTGTAAAATACGACCTTTTTTTTATCATGAATTGTTATTTCTCAGCGTCTGTCACCCATCTGAAATTACCAGTGCAAATATACAAAAAAAATTATAATATTGATTTACAGCATGTTAATCTTTTCTAAAAGTAGATGAAATGTGCTTTAAGTCCGTTATACTCATCGTATTGCAAAGTTGGTGCAGGAATTTTAATCGTGTTAAAAACCGAGAAAAGCGTCTTTAAAAAATGAGATTTTGTAGTAATTTTCGTTAAGTCCACATCCAAACTGAGATAAAATTGACGATATGGATTTTGAAATATTCCATTTTCGATTGCTTCGGTATCATTTCCGTAAAGCATTCCTTCTCCGCCATAGCCAATTGCGACGTTTAACCATTTTGGCGTAAAGCTATCTTTCGTGAACGAATGAACGTTAAACGACAACCAGTACGTTTGACCGTTATAATCTTTCAAAATTTGTTCGTTTAGAGAAGCGCCTAAAGTTTCTGGACGTTGCGATGCGAATTTGGTTTGATGAAATGAAAATTTAGGTATGATACGTTGTTCTTTCCAAAGTAATTCTTGCGACACATAAAGCGCTGTTCCTGAAACATTTGCAATTATATCGCCAGAAGATGCTCCCCATTCTTGTGAAAAACCATCAAAAACCTCAACTACCGTTAAAAATCCTAATCCAAGAGTAGATCCATAAATTAATTGTTCTTTTTTTGAAGCGCCACTCCATTGCAACATTTCGGCACCTACTCTTCCTAAATGATAGGTTGAATACATATGCCCTAATTTATCCATTTGCAACCACTGATTGTTATCGTTGATGAAATGGAAACTCGATTTTGGATAGTCTTTGTACCAAAGTTGATTTAAACCAATTAAAGTAGCACCTAAAGCCACTGATTCACCCACATAAACACCCGTTCTTCTCGGTTTATTTAATGTATCCGATGGTTTTAAGAAAGTATTGATACTTGATTGCGCCTGAGAAAAAATAGACACAAACAAAAAAATGAATAGCCAACTAGCCCTGATTGTAGTGGAAATCCTTTTATAAAACCCTAAAGTTTTATAAAAGATTGCAACGGAAAGCAGGAATATGGAAACCAAGAGAGCCCAAGCCATTCGCTTCTAAAAATTAACGATCAATTCCTAACTTCGTTACCCAATCTGCATATTTTTTAGCATTCACTTGGTGTGCTTCGTAGCTTGATGCAAAAGCGTGATATCCTGGTTTGTCTGGATTGGCGCAGAAATAAATATAATCGTGCTTTTCAGCATTTAAAACCGCATCGATAGCCGAAACATCTGGCATAGCAATTGGTCCAGGAGGCAAACCTTTGTTGATATAAGTATTATAAGGAGAATTAATTCGTAAATCGTTAAAGAAAACTCGTTTGATTTCTTGATCAAAATCGCCCGAACGTTTTTTAATTGCAAAGATTACGGTTGGGTCAGCCTGAAGTGGCATATCTTGTTTCAAACGATTTAAGTAAACACCAGCTACTGTTGGTCTTTCATCTACTTTAGCTGTTTCTTTATGTACAATAGACGCTAAGGTATACACTTGAATTGGAGTTAATCCTAACGCTTTAGCTTTTTCTGAACGCTCATTATTCCAGAAAATACGGTATTCTTTTGCTAATTTTTGAGCAATTTTGTCCGCTGGTGTATTCCAATAGAACTCGTATGTATTTGGAATAAAAAGTGCCAAGATAGTTTCTTCTGTTAATCCGTTTTCTTCTAAAAATGGCGTATTAGTAAACGCTACTTCTAATTTTAAACTATCCGGTTCTAATTGAGTTGCTAAACGTTGCACTAACTTTCCTAATGTTTCTTGATTGTTAAACGCAACCTTCACGGGAACATTTAAACGCAAACTTCTTACCATATCAAAACTCGTCATGTCCTTTTTGAAAAGAAATTTTCCGGCTTTTACATTAGTACTATAATTTCTTGATGTAGCTACGAAATCAAATTTTTCAAAATCTTTCACAAGCGGTTTTACAATTTCGACTACTTGTTCATAAGTTGAATTCGAAGGAATGTAAACATAAACTTCGTCTTGTGAAAATTGAGTATTAGGTGTAAAAGCTTTGAAATAGACATAAACACCAACTGCAGTTGCAACTACGATTCCGGCAACAGCGATTATTGAAATTAGTTTTTTTACGTTCAAGGGGTTGTTATTTAAATGTGATTGATTAATTGATACAACATTTCGTCTTCGTATTGATTGTTGATTTTATTCCAATCTTTTTTTACTCCGATTTTTTGAAAGCCAAATTTAGTAAAAAGGGAAATACTAATTTCATTTTTTGAACCAATATTTGCATATAATTGATGCAATTGCAATTGATTGAAAGCGTAATTGATAACAAGCTTCAATGCTTCAGAACCTATTCCTGAATTTCTGTTGTTTTCTGATGAAATTACAATCCCAACACCTGCTCTATTATTCTTAGGATCAAAATCAAATAAATCAATTAATCCTACTGCCTCGAATGTATCATTTAAGCAAATAGCTAATCGCAACTGTTTGGCTTCATAAATATCTTGATGCGCATTTTCTAAATACTGTCGAATTAAAAAACGACTGTAAGGTGTTTGCGTGTTACTAACTTCCCAAACCGATTCGTTGTTTTCTATTTTGTAGATAAACTCTAAATCTTCGGGTTCTAGTGCGCGGAGATAGATGCTAATTCCTTTTAATGTTATCATTTACAAGTTCAATTACAAGTTCAAAAATCTAATTCAACCTTCCCTTCAAAAACAAATGTCGCTGGTCCGATTAAGAAAACGTTGGTGTATTTTCCGTTATCTACATCAAATTGTACTTTTAATTTTCCGCCTTCTACGTTTAAATCTATGATATTGTTGTTTGTTTTACCTGTTTGATGCATAGCAATAGCAACAGCTGTTACTCCTGTTCCACAAGACAAAGTTTCATCTTCAACGCCGCGCTCATACGTACGAACTGCAAAAATGTCATTCGTTAATTGATATACAAAATTGACATTACTTCCTGCTTTTCCATACAAATCAGAATAACGGATTTTAGCACCTTCCGTCTTAATATCTAATTCTACTAAATTATCTACCAATTGCACATGATGAGGAGAACCCGTATTTAAAAAAGTGTAATCTTCATGTTGATTAACTGTATCAACATCTTTCATTTGAAGCGCTACTATTCCTTCGTTATCAACGGTTGCGTAATGATAACCATCAACCGCTTCAAACTCGGCTTTATTTTCGATAACGCCCATTTGTTTGGCAAAAGCTACTAAACATCTTCCGCCATTTCCACACATCGAACTTTCGTTACCATCGGAATTATAGTAGATCATTTTAAAATCATATTGGGGATGACTTTCCAATAGTATCAGACCGTCAGCACCTATACCAAATCTTCTGTCGCACAATTGCTCTATGAGTTTGGTGTTATTTTTCGGAAAAAATTCTGTTCGATTGTCAACCATAACAAAATCGTTTCCTGTTCCTTGATATTTATAAAATGTAAGTTGCATTGTGTAATTAATTTATACAAAAGTACGAATTATTAATAAGATGTTAAACATTGTTAATCGAGCGTTAAAGTGATTTTTTGGAATATTTTTTGTTATAATTTTGAATGAACAAAAATTATAAAAAGATGAAAAAATTTGGAAGTTTATTCGCGGTTTCTTTATTAAGTGGTGCCGTAACATTAGGTGCTTACAAATTCTTTTTAGAACCGAATAATGCAAGTAAAATTACCCTTGCATCACCTAATTATGCTAAAAATGTAAATTTAGGAGCAGAAAATATTGATTTTACAGCTGCTGCCGAAAACACGGTTCATGCCGTAGTTCACGTTAAAAACGTGAGCGTTTCTAAAGTTCCTAGCAATCCATTAATGGAGTTTTTCTATGGTTATCAAGGACAAAGAGAACAAACGCAAATTGGAACAGGTTCTGGAGTTATCATTACCGAAGATGGTTACATTGTAACGAACAATCACGTTATTCAAGATGCTACTGAGTTAGAAGTTACACTTAACAATAATAAATCATACAAAGCCAAATTGGTTGGAACCGATTCTAAAATGGATGTCGCACTTTTAAAAGTAGAAGCCGATGAAAAATTACCTTATGTAGTTTTTGGAGATTCTGATGCGATTAAAGTTGGTGAATGGGTTTTGGCGGTTGGAAATCCATATAACTTGAATTCAACTGTTACTGCTGGAATTGTTTCAGCAAAAGCTAGAAATTTATCTAACAACGGTATTCAATCTTTCATTCAAACCGATGCAGCGGTGAATCCTGGAAACAGTGGTGGTGCCTTGGTAAACACTCGTGGAGAATTAGTCGGAATTAACACCATGATTTCTTCTCCAACAGGAAGTTATGCTGGTTATTCGTTTGCCGTTCCTTCTAATTTGACTCGAAAAATTATTGAAGATTTAATGCAATTTGGAAATGTTCAAAGAGGTGTTTTAGGTGTTGAAGGTGGCGAATTGAATTCGAACTACGCAAAAGAATTAGGAATTAAAGAAACACAAGGTTTCTACATTAATAAGGTAACTAAAAATTCAGGCGCTGAAAAAGCTGGATTGACTAAAGGTGATATTATTGTACAATTAGACGATAAAAAAATCAATGGTTTTGCCGAATTATCAGCTTACATCAATACAAAACGTCCGAACGATGTTATTCAAGTAAGTGTTTTACGCGATGGAAAACAAAGAACACTTCCTGTTAAGTTGACCAAAAAAGAAATTCTGAATTACGAATTCAACGGAATTGAATTTGAAGATTTAGATGCTGCCGACAAAAAACAATTCAATGTAAAAGAAGGTATTAAGATTAAAAAAGTGAACAATCCTGAATTTACTGAATACAATGATATTTTAGATGGCGCTTTAATTATTAGTATTGATGGAATGAAAGCAAAAGACATGGAAACAGTTTCCAGCTATTTGGCTAAGAAAGAAAATCAAAAAGCACGATACCAAATTATCTCCAGAAACGGTCAAATGTATAGCATTATCATGTAAAACAACCCAAACCGATAAGTTTTAAAACCAGACAAAAATAATGTCTGGTTTTTTTATTAAAAAAATTTTACGAAAACGATTGAAATCTATACTTTTGCACCACAAAACAACACATTTATTTTCATGAGCAATATCTCTTTATACGAAAAAGAATTAGCTTTTCAGGCAGACAGAAGAAAAGCTGGTGTAGAATTCATTAAAATCATTAGTGATTTATGGTATGATAAATCAATCGAATTGGTTTTATTCCGCAATCAATTAATCGACAAAAACGTTAGCGAAATCATCAACTTACATGAGTATGCTGGTGCTTTCGTTGGAAAACCAATCAACGTTTTTGATTCAGTTGAAATTGCAAGCGCCATTGTTGATTTAGATTTACCACCATCAAGAATTGATATTGGAAAATTAACTTACGAATATCATTTAGAAGACGACAAATACAACGATGCTAAAGCATTTGTTATCGACAAATTAAAGAATGCTAAAAATTTCCAAGAAATTAAACCAAAAGATGTCGTTTTATACGGATTTGGTAGAATTGGTCGTTTATTAGCTCGTGAAATGATGTCTAAAATTGGAAAAGGACAACAATTACGATTAAGAGCGATTGTAACTAGAGATAAAAATGACGCTGTTTTATTAGAGAAAAGAGCTTCTTTATTACGTTACGATTCAGTTCATGGTGACTTTCATGGTTCTGTTATTGCAGATCCAGAAAACAATGCTTTATTGATTAACGGAACAACGGTTCACATCATTACAGCTAATTCTCCAGAAGAAATTGATTATACTGCTTACGGAATTGAAGATGCATTAGTTATCGACAACACAGGAGCTTTCACAACTGAAGAAGCTTTAAAACGCCATTTATCTTCTAAAGGAGCTGATAAAGTTTTATTAACAGCTCCAGGAAAAGGAGTTCCAAATATCGTTTACGGCGTAAATCATGAAGATTACAACCCAGACGAAGTGAATATTTTCTCAGCAGCTTCTTGTACGACTAATGCCATTACTCCAGTTTTAAAAGCAGTTGAAGATACTTTAGGAGTTGTAAAAGGACACTTAGAAACGATTCACGCCTATACGAATGACCAAAACTTAGTAGACAACATGCACAAAAAATACCGTAGAGGTCGTGCTGCTGCTTTAAACATGGTTATTACTGAAACAGGTGCTGGAAGTGCTGTTGCAAAAGCATTACCTGCATTAGCTGGAAAATTAACTTCAAATGCAATTCGTGTACCAGTTCCAAATGGTTCATTAGTCGTATTGAATTTAGAAGTTGGAAAAAACACTTCTATTGAAGAAGTAAACAACATTATGAAAAAATACGCTTTAGAAGGCGATCTTGTAGAGCAAATTAAATACTCTTTAAACAACGAATTAGTATCTTCGGATATCGTAGGAACTTCAGCTCCTGCTATTTTTGATAGTAACGCAACGATTGTTTCTGGAGACGGAAAAAACATTGTAATGTATGTTTGGTATGATAACGAATATGGTTACAGTCACCAAGTAATTCGTTTAGCGAAATACATTGCTAAAGTTAGAAGATACAGCTATTATTAGTAGATAGCAAAAATTTAAAAAGCTCTTAGTTTTCACTAAGAGCTTTTTTATTTATTCAGTAATCAAATTATTCTTTTGCTGATAAATAACGTTCTGCATCTAAAGCTGCCATACAACCTGTTCCAGCAGCCGTAATTGCTTGACGATATACATGATCTGCAGCATCACCTGCAACAAAAACACCTGCTACATTTGTTTTAGAACTTCCAGGTACATTTACGATGTAACCTGTTTCGTCTAACGTAATGTAATCCGCAAAAATATCTGTGTTTGGTTTGTGACCAATCGCTACGAAAAATCCAGTTGCTGGAATTTCTTTTGTTTCTCCTGTAGCTCTGTTTTTAACTTTAACTCCAGTAACTACTTGTCCGTCACCTAAAACTTCTTCTGTTTCAGTGTGCATTAAAATTTCGATGTTTTCTGTTTTTTGAACACGTTCTGCCATAATTTTAGAAGCTCTAAATTTATCGCTACGTACTAACATCGTTACTTTTTTACATAATTTAGATAAGTAATGTGCTTCTTCACAAGCGCTATCTCCTGCTCCAACGATTACCACTTCTTGATTTCTATAGAAAAATCCATCACATACCGCACAAGCTGAAACACCACCACCTAATTTTAAATAGTGTTGTTCCGATTCTAATCCTAAATATTTAGCAGAAGCTCCAGTAGAAATAATTACCGTTTCTGCGTGAATTTCAATCGTATCATTAATCCAAACTTTATGAATAGCTCCAGAGAAATCTACTTTTGTAGCCCAACCATCACGAATATCAGAACCAAAACGTTTTGCTTGCTCTTGCAACTGCACCATCATTTCAGGTCCGGTTACACCTTCTGGATATCCTGGAAAATTTTCTACTTCATTCGTTGTCGTTAACTGACCTCCTGGTTGTTGCCCTTGATATAAAACTGGATTCATATTCGCTCTAGCCGCATAAATTGCTGCAGTATAACCTGCTGGACCAGAACCTATAATTAAACATTTTACTTTTTCGATTGTATCTGACATAACTTTTAATCTTTTAAGAATAGCAAATGTAAGTTTTTAATTAAAATTATTTCTTAAAATTGAATTAGTTTTAACTATAAATCTATAGTTTTTTAAAATAAAAAAACCTTCCTGAAGTTTCAAGAAGGTTTTGTCGGGGTGGCAGGATTCGAACCTGCGGCCTCCTGCTCCCAAAGCAGGCGCGATAACCGGGCTACGCTACACCCCGAATTTGTGAGTGCAAATATAGAACTAATTTCTATTGTTCCAAACAAATCCATTCTTTTTTTAAAATAAATTTTCTCAACTTTTCAACCTATATTTTTTTAGCACTTATTCCATAAACTTTCTATCTAAAAACAAAAAACACTTAGAATATTATTTCTATTTTTGCTAAAATTAAACAAGACAACCTTTTATATGCTAATTATTGGAATTGCCGGTGGTACCGGAAGTGGAAAGACAACAGTTGTTCATCAGATTATGAATGAGTTACCTTCTTCTGAAGTAGGTATTATTTCTCAAGATTCGTACTATAAAGAAACGCATCATTTGAGTTATGAAGAGCGTACCAAAATTAATTTTGATCATCCAAGAGCGATTGATTTTGAATTATTAGTAGCGCATCTTAAAGAGTTAAAAGCTGGAAAAACCATTGAACAACCAGTTTACTCTTTTGTAACACATGACAGAACTGACGACAAAATTCTAACCCATCCAAGAAAAGTAATGATTGTGGAAGGTATCTTAATTTTGACTAATCCAGAATTAAGAGAGATGTTTGATATTAAAGTGTACGTTCATGCAGATTCAGACGAGCGATTAATTCGTCGTTTAAAACGTGACATTGCAGAACGTGGTCGTGATATGGAAGAGGTTTTGAATCGTTATCAAACCACTTTAAAACCAATGCACGAGCAATTCATAGAGCCTACAAAAGCGTTTGCTGATATTATTATTCCAAATGACAAATATAACACGGTAGCTATCGATGTAGTGCGCGCCGTAATTAATCAAAGAATCGCATAATGAACAAAATCAAGAATTTAATTGCCAAATACCCGTTTTTAGCGTTCGTAATGAATCGCTATATTTTGGTGTTAATTCTTTTTTCTGTTTGGATGCTTTTTTTCGACAATTATTCTTATTTAGAACATCGTGTTTTAGACAAGGAAATTGAGGAAATTGAAGATAATATTCAGTATTATAAAACTGAAATCAAAAAAGACAGTATAAAAATCAAAGAGTTGAAAAACGATGATCGTGTGGAAAAATACGCTCGCGAGAAATATTATATGAAACGCGATAATGAAGACATCTATATCATCGAATTTGAAGACGAAAAGAAAGCTGCTGCCGAAAAAACAACTAGTAACAATTAAATACATAATTCGTGGCTAACAACAATTTATTTTCCGATTTTGAAGCCGTTTCTTCTAAACAATGGAAGCAACAAATTCAATACGAACTAAAAGGTGCTGATTACAACGAAACTTTAGTTTGGGAAAGTCCAGAAGGCATTAAAGTAAAACCGTTTTATCATAATGATGAAACAGTAATAAATCTTGAAGCCATTGTTCTAACAAAACCCTTTACTATCGTTCAAAATATTTTTGTTCACGATGTAAAAAAATCGAATACTCGAGCATTAGAAACATTACAAAGAGGAGCAGAAAGTGTTCGTTTTACTTTAGAAAATGATGCCGTTTCAATTGAAGAATTGATGCAAAACCTTCCGACAGAAAATGTAAATTATTATTTCAATTTACCTTTTCTTTCTGTAGAACTTTCGAATAAAATCAATGAATTTGCTTCAAAAAGTAAAGCCAACATCTTTATTCAAAATGATCCAATCGGACAATTAGCAAAAGATGGCAATTGGTTTGAAAATCTTGAAAAGGATTTTGAGAAATTAAATACAATTGCTTCAAAAACAACTGTTCCATTTTTAACTATTTCAAGCGGAATTTATCAAAACGCTGGTGCGAATATCGTACAACAATTGGCTTACACTTTAGCACAAGCAAATGAATATTTCAACAGACTTGATTTGTCAGTTCGAGCGGAGTCGAGAACAGTAATTACGATTGAAGTAGCTGTTGGAACAAATTATTTTTTCGAAATAGCAAAACTAAGAGCCTTACGCCTTTTATTCAATACATTAGCATCAGAATACAATCATAATTTCGATTGTCATATCATCGCAACTCCAACAAAACGTAACAAAACTTTATACGATTACAACGTCAACATGTTGCGTACGACTACCGAATGTATGTCGGCTATTTTAGGTGGAGCCGATGCGGTTGCAAATTTAGCTTACGATGCGATTTATCACAAAGACAACGAGTTTGGCGATAGAATTTCGAGAAACCAATTGTTAGTTTTAAAACACGAAAGTTATTTCGATAAAGTGAATAATCCAGCTGATGGTGCATATTACATTGAAACATTAACAGAACAATTAGCTGAAAAAGCTTTAGAATTATTCAAAGATATCGAGAAAAATGGCGGATTGATTTCGCAATTAATTGATGGAACGATTCAAAGAAAAATCAACGAAAGCGCACAAAAAGAACAAGAACTTTTCGATTCAGGAAAAGAAGTTTTATTGGGAACTAACAAATATCCAAACAAAAACGACCAAATGAAAAACGATTTGGAATTGTATCCTTTCGTAAAACAAAACGCTAGAAAAACATTAATCACACCGATTATCGAAAAACGTTTGGCAGAAAAATTAGAACAAGAACGATTATCTCAAGAGCAATAATCATGAGAAAAGATATACAACATTTAAAGTTAGAAGTTAAAAGTCAGAAATCAGAAGTTTCTGAAAAACAACACTTCACAACTGCAGAAGGAATTGAAGTCAAACCAACCTATTCTAATGAAGATATTTCCGATTTAGAACATCTTGGTTTTGGAGCTGGTTTTGCACCCAATTTACGCGGACCATATGCCACCATGTACGTTCGCAGACCTTGGACCATCCGTCAATATGCGGGATTTTCAACTGCGGAAGAAAGTAATGCTTTTTACAGAAGAAACTTAGCGGCTGGACAAAAAGGACTTTCAGTTGCCTTCGATTTAGCGACGCATAGAGGTTACGATTCAGATCATGAACGAGTGGTTGGTGACGTTGGAAAAGCTGGAGTTGCGATTGACTCGGTGGAAGATATGAAAGTACTTTTCGACCAAATTCCATTAGGTGAAATGTCGGTTTCGATGACGATGAATGGAGCGGTTTTGCCTATTATGGCATTCTACATCGTAGCAGCTGAAGAACAAGGCGTTACTCCTAACCTATTGTCGGGAACAATTCAGAATGACATTTTGAAAGAATTCATGGTGCGAAATACCTATATTTATCCACCAACACCTTCGATGAAAATTATTGCGGATATTTTCGAATATACGAGTAAAAATATGCCGAAATTCAACTCGATTTCAATTTCGGGTTACCACATGCAAGAAGCGGGAGCCACTGCTGATATTGAATTAGCATACACTTTAGCAGATGGTTTGGAATACATTCGCACTGGTTTAGCAGCTGGAATGGATATTGACACTTTCGCTCCTCGTCTTTCGTTTTTCTGGGCGATTGGAATGAATCATTTTATGGAAATTGCGAAAATGCGTGCCGGTCGTATGCTTTGGGCAAAACTATTGAAACAATTCAACCCAAAAGACGAAAAATCATTGGCTTTAAGAACGCATTGCCAAACTTCGGGTTGGAGTTTAACGGAGCAAGATCCTTTTAACAATGTAGCTCGAACTGCGATTGAAGCAGCTGCAGCAGCATTTGGAGGAACACAATCGTTACACACAAACGCTTTAGACGAAGCTATTGCTTTACCAACTGATTTCTCAGCACGAATTGCTCGTAATACCCAAATCTTTTTACAAGAAGAAACCAAAATCTGTAAAACGGTGGATCCTTGGGCAGGAAGTTATTATGTAGAAAGTTTAACAGCAGAAATTGCTGAAAAAGCTTGGGCTTTAATTGAAGAAGTAGAAACTCTTGGCGGAATGACGAAAGCCATTGAAGCTGGTATTCCTAAACTACGAATTGAAGAAGCTGCAGCACGCAAACAAGCACGTATTGACAGCAGTCAAGATATTATTGTGGGTGTGAACAAATACCGTTTGGAAAAAGAAGATCCGTTACATATTTTGGATGTGGACAACCAAATGGTGCGCAAACAACAAATTGAACGTTTAGACCAAATTAAAGCCACTCGCGATAATGCTAAAGTTGCCGAATGTTTAGCAAAATTAACCGAAAGCGCTAAAAATGGTGGTGAAAATTTACTATCTTTAGCCGTAGAAGCAGCACGAAACAGAGCTACATTAGGCGAAATTAGTGATGCTTTAGAAACTGTTTTTGGAAGATATAAAGCACAAATTAGAAGTTTTAGCGGCGTGTATAGTAAAGAAATTAAAAACGACGAAAGTTTTGAAAAAGCAAAACAGTTAGCCGATGCTTTCGCAAAGAAAGAAGGTCGTCGTCCTCGTATTATGATTGCGAAAATGGGACAAGACGGTCACGATCGTGGTGCGAAAGTAGTAGCAACAGGTTATGCCGATGTAGGTTTTGACGTAGACATTGGACCATTATTCCAAACGCCACAAGAAGCTGCGAAACAAGCAGTTGAAAACGATGTACACATTTTAGGCGTTTCTTCTTTAGCAGCGGGACACAAAACTTTAGTACCACAAGTAATTGAAGAACTAAAAAAATACGGAAGAGAAGATATTATGGTAATTGTTGGCGGTGTAATTCCTGCACAAGACTACCAATTCTTATTCGACGCCGGAGCTGTAGCGGTTTTTGGTCCTGGAACTAAAATTAGCGAAGCAGCGATTACGATTTTGGAAGTTTTATTGGAGGAGTAAATCTAATCCCATATACATAAAACAAAAAACCAGCTTTTAGGCTGGTTTTTTTTATTTCTTACTTTTCTTTTTTGATTTTTCAGACTTTTCTTTTTTCTTTGGTTTCAAGAGATCTTTTTTTGCCTTTAATCGCTTTTCAACCTCATCGGTTTCGTAAGTTTCATTCGTAAACGTATTTAATCTTACTTCTTTAAGTAATTTTAAAGCATCTTTAATAGCTGATTTACGCTCTAATAATTGGACTTTCTTAAGAAGAATTACCATTTTATTGATTCCTTTTACAGTTAAAGCAAAGTCAATCAATTTGGATGCTTCTTCATAATCTTCATTTAAAAGTAAGGTTTCAATATAATATGGATATACCGCTACGGCATCAATATTAATCGCTAGAGCTTCTTGAAAATAACGTTTTGCTTCTTCATAATTTTGCAATTGCTCTGTTTGAATTCTTCCATACAAACACAAAGCGGTTGTATTTTTGGAATCGTATGATATGGCATAATCTAAAGATTCAATTGTTTCTTCCAAAGAATACGGATAATTATCCAAAGCTTGAAACAAATATTTATCTATATTTTTCATTTTTTTAATTCGTTTTTTAATTGCTGTCGCACAGCTTTAAATTTCTTTTCTACTTTGAGTTTCTTAAAATCGGAACCTTCAAAAGTTCGAATGGGATTTCCACGTTCTACTGCTAATTGATTTGTCCATTGACTTTGAAATTGTTGTTTCAAAAGATTTAATTGGGCTTCATTTAGTTTCAGTAACAAACGTTCAGTCGCTAATTTCTTGTTCTGATGTTGCGAACGAGAATCCATACTTACCACACTAATTCCTGTTGGTATATGTGTTGCCCGAATAGCCGAACTCACTTTATTCACATGCTGTCCTCCCGCTCCCGAGCTTCGCATCGCTTGATATTGAATATCCTTTTCAGAAAAAGTATCCGATTGAATTGTATCCACTTCAAAGATTCCAATAAACCAATTGCTTCGCTTATGAAATTTTCTAAACGTACTTTTCCCAATCCATTGAATGGTTCCTAACCATGAAGCTGCAAACTCTTCCGCTTCATTTCCTATAATTTGAACCATAGCCGAAGCTACCGTTCCATTTTCCGAACCTGCTTCGCGTTGCAAGACAGTCGCTTCTAAACCAAACGTTTCTGATTCTTGCAACACTTTTTTCAATACTTGTGCTACTACCCAAGTACATTCCGCAGGTCCTCTTCCTGAGGTAATTTGAATTATCTTTTCCATATTATCGATCCATTCTAACAATTTTCGGTGTGAAAGTTCCTAACACATCTACTAATTCAGTTTGTAAATTCATGACAGTATGAATGTTCTTGTATGCCATTGGAGCCTCATCAATATTTCCTCCAATCAACGTCACATCATTATCAGCCAACACTTTTTTAATCTGACTTTGCGTAAAAGTAGCTTTACATTTTGCTCTCGAAAACAAACGACCTGCTCCATGTGAAGCCGATTGCAAACTATCGTCGTTTCCTTTACCCATTACAATAAATCCTGGTGCCGTCATTGAACCTGGAATAATTCCCAATTGTCCTTTAGCTGCTGGTGTTGCTCCTTTTCGGTGCACAATACATTCTTTTCCATCCACCATTTCTTTCCATGCAAAATTGTGATGATTCTCAATGGTTACTACAATCCGTTTTCCTAATGCTTTAGCCAATCTTCTGTGAATATCTTCGTGACACGCTTTAGCATAATCTCCAGCTAAATTCATAGCCATCCAATATTCTTGACCGTCATGCGTATTCAAATCTAACCAAGCTAAATGTTGCACATTTTTTGGTAATGGACATTGTTTACTTGCCAAATACGTATAATGTTTGGCAATATTTGCACCCAATCCACGCGAACCACTATGTGACAAAACTGCTACATATTCTTTAGCTTCCAATTTCCATTCGGGTAACGGATTGTCTAATTTTACAATTCCGAATTCCACAAAATGATTTCCTCCACCAGACGAACCTAATTGTTTGTAGGCTTTATCCAATAACTGTTTTACAATTGGAATATTTTTAAACTCGTCTCGATAAAACACTTCGTGATCCGCTTTTGTTTGATGCGTTTCGCTCATACCAAATTTGGTATTGTCTTTCAAAATGGCTTGTAATTGATGGTCTTTCCCTTTGAAAAAAGAGGCTGGAAAATCGAAAATCGATAAGCTCATTCGACAACCAATATCAACTCCAACTCCATACGGAATCACTGCATTTTCAGTTGCTAAAACTCCACCTATTGGCAATCCATAACCAGAATGTGCATCAGGCATCAAAGCGCCTTTTACTGAAATTGGTAGTTTTAAAGCATCGTACAATTGAAACTTTGCTTGTTCATCAATTTCGTTTTCTCCAAAAATTGAAAAAGGAGCTCGAGTTGTTCTCAATTGATTAAATTTTACTTCAACTGGATTAATTAAACCTTCTGCAACTTTTCCCCAAGTTCCATCTCCTTTGAATTTTTCAGGATAAAGTAAAACTTGTTTCGCTTCGGTTAAAATACTTTCCTTTTTTTCTCTTTTTCGATATCTATTAATTTGCCCTAAGGCAATATTTATTGCATTATTTTTCGGGAAGCCTAATTTTATTAAGTCTTTCCCAGATAGTTTATTTCCCATGATAATTTTAAAAATGATTCATAACAATGAACCGCAGTAAACCAAATAGGTATACTTAGCACATTGCAAAATTTTGAATACGTTTCGGGAAAATTTTTTGAAGGTTCTAGAATAAACAAAAAAAAAGCCCGAAACTAAATGTCTTCGGGCTTTTTCATATATGTTGTTTTATCTATGATTGCGTTAAGCCACGAAGAAGAGCCACACCAGTTCCTACTGATGAATTGCTTTGAGGTAATGATTTGAATACAAACATTTTTCTTCGTTTTAAAAGGTTATTAATTTTCTGTTGCAAAGATTTGGTTAATTTTTTGAATATTCCAAATAAATTTTAAAATTTCTTATGAATATGCCCATCCACCGCCATCACACCTTCCAAAAAATCAATACTTTTCACTTCTTCAAAAAAGTCGATTTCGGTTTCGTGAGGTAAAAAATCGGAGATGATGCGCACGATAAAATCTTGTGGTTTTTTCAAAAATTTAAAAGTGTAATCTTCCATGTTGACAACCGTCTTTTCGGCTAAATCGGTTGTTCTTACAAACTTATCGGAAGTTAAAGACGACAAACAAGGTAAGTTTAGTTTTGGCTTTTCGGTGATGATGGGTTTTCCATTTTCAAATAAACCGCCCTCGTAACCGTATAGCGAGGCATTTGTAATTTCGACAGGTTTTCCTAAATGCAAATAATCGGGTAAATGGGCTTCTTTTCCAACTACAGCAGCAAAACCCATTAACACACAAATATCGTGTGGTGGCAATTGCATCATCGCCTTAGCCGTACTTTCACGACCAATTCCAGAAACGATTACTTCGTACGTATGATTCAAATTGGGAATTCGAGCTAAAGCGTTTAGGACTTTTTCTCGCTCAATTTCCATCGGTGTTAGGATAACTATCTTCAAAATCTCAGAATTAAATCACAAAATAAAGTAATTTGAAGAAATTAGAGCATGTATATTTTTTATATTTTTGTTTCATGTCAAAACTACCTAACATCACCACCAGTATATTTTCCGTAATGTCGCAATTAGCGAACCAACACGGCGCTATTAATTTATCGCAAGGATTTCCGAATTTCCCTGAAGACGAACGTTTATTGCAAATTTCGGAACGCATTATTAGAGAAAACATTCACCAATATACGCCAATGGCGGGTTTGCCTTCGTTATTGGAAAAAATTGCGAATCAGACTTTAAAACAATACGATAGAAAAGTCAATACAGCAACCGAAATGCTAATTACTGCTGGCGCTACACAAGGCGTTTTTACAACGATTAACACGTTTCTAAATCATGGTGATGAAGTGTTGATTTTAGATCCAAGTTATGACAGTTACGAACCTTCGGTTTTAGTTGCCGGTGGAAAACCTGTTCGTGTTTCATTAAACGATGATTACACGCCCAATTTCAACCGAATTGAAAGTGCGATTTCAGCTAAAACAAAAATGATTGTCATCAATAATCCACACAATCCTACGGGAAGAATTTGGACCGAACAAGACTTTGAAGCTTTAGAAACCATTTTAGAAAAACATCCTCAAATTCTTATTTTAGGAGACGAAGTGTACGAGTACATTACATTTTCGCAACCGCATATTTCGTTTAATACACGTCCGAAATTAGTCGAACGAACCATAATTGCTTCTTCTTTTGGAAAATCGTTGCATGTTACGGGCTGGAAAGTGGGTTATTTAATTGCACCTGAACATCTAATGTTCGAAATGAAGAAAGTGCATCAATTTTTGGTGTTTAGTGTGAATAGTTTTTCGCAACATGCGATTTCGGAATACTTAGATGTGGTTGATTTTAGTGAAGTTTCCAAAATGTACCAACGCAAACGCGATTTATTTCAAAGTCTAATCAAAAACAGTCGTTTTGAGTTAATGCCTTGCGATGGAACCTATTTTCAAGTGGTGAATTACAATCAAATTTCAGAAAAAAATGATGTGGATTTTGCTAAGGAATTAATCGTAAATCATGGCGTGGCTTCGATTCCGATTTCGGTTTTTTATAATGATAATACCGATAGACACATGCTTCGCTTTTGTTTTGCGAAAACCGATGAAACTTTGATGGCGGCGGCTGAAAAACTAAATCAAATTTAAATCCTTCAAATTGGTTTCATTTTGAAGTTTTAAGTCATTTTAAAACAAAAAAACAAGCTAACATTCAGCCAAATAACACTTTAACCCATTGTTAACAAAATTGCCTTGAAAAAACCATAAATAATTGTATTTTTACGGCTTAAAATTTTCAATAATCAAATGGGTAAAATCATTGCAATTGCCAATCAAAAAGGTGGTGTAGGAAAAACAACTACATCTGTTAACTTAGCAGCTTCTCTTGGTGTTTTAGAAAAAAAAGTACTTTTAATCGATGCTGACCCACAAGCTAATGCGAGTTCGGGCTTAGGAATCGATGTAGAAAGTGTAGAAATTGGTTCGTACCAAGTTCTAGAACATAGCGCTACTCCAGAAGAAGCAACCGTTTCTTGTTCGGCACCAAACGTTTCGGTGATTCCAGCTCATATTGACTTGGTGGCTATCGAAATTGAATTAGTTGACAAAGAAAATCGCGAGTACATGCTAAAAACAGCATTGGAAAGCGTAAAAGATAAATACGATTATATTTTAATCGATTGTGCGCCTTCGTTAGGATTATTAACCTTGAATGCTTTAACTGCTGCTGATAGTGTGGTTATTCCTATTCAGTGTGAGTACTTTGCCTTAGAAGGTTTAGGAAAATTATTGAACACGATTAAAAGTGTGCAAAAAATCCACAATCCGAATTTAGATATTGAAGGATTATTGTTAACTATGTACGATTCTCGTTTGCGTTTATCGAACCAAGTTGTGGAAGAAGTTCAAAAACACTTTAACGACATGGTTTTTGAAACGGTAATTCAGAGAAATATTAAGTTGAGCGAAGCTCCAAGTTTTGGAGAAAGTATCATTAATTATGACGCTACAAGTAAAGGAGCAACTAATTATTTGAACTTAGCTGAAGAAATTATTAAGAAAAATCAATAATATAGTAAGATGACAAAAGCGGTTAAAAAACAAGCCTTAGGAAGAGGATTATCGGCTTTACTGAAAGATCCGGAAAACGATATTAAATCGGTTGAGGACAAAAACGCAGATAAAGTTGTAGGAAATATTATTGAATTAGATGTCGAATCGATTGAAATTAATCCGTTTCAACCGAGAACGAATTTTAACGAAGAAACGTTACAAGAATTAGCCAAATCCATTAAAGAATTAGGCGTAATTCAACCGATTACCGTTAGAAAATTAGATTTCAACAACTACCAATTAATTTCTGGAGAACGTCGTTTGCGTGCTTCTAAATTAATCGGATTAAAAACGATTCCAGCTTACATCCGTTTGGCTAATGATAATGAATCGTTAGTTATGGCTTTGGTGGAAAACATCCAACGTCATGATTTAGATCCTATTGAGGTTGCCATTTCGTATCAAAGATTAATCGAAGAAATCAATTTAACCCAAGAAGAATTGAGTGAGCGCGTTGGTAAAAAACGTTCAACAATTACCAATTATTTACGTTTGTTGAAATTAGATCCAATCATTCAAACAGGAATGCGTGACGGTTTTATTTCAATGGGACACGGAAGAGCGTTGATTAATATTGACAACCAAGATATTCAAAGCGATATTTATCATAAAGTCGTTACTCAAAATCTTTCGGTTAGAGAAACAGAGGCTTTGGTTAAAAATTACCAAGATAGTTTAAAACCAAAAACAGCTAAACCTGCAAAAGGAAATTCATTTGACATCAACGAAGAAGAGAAAAAAGCTTTTGCTAACTATTTCGGAACAAAAGTAGATGTAAAAGTAGCAGGAAACGGAAAAGGAAAAATTACGATTCCTTTCCATTCTGAAGAAGACTTTAATCGCATTTTAAAATTAATCAACTCTTAGTGAGAAAGTTGCACTACATATTTATTTTGACTTGTCTTTTTCTAAGTTTTAAAGGAAGAGCGCAAGAGGAAATGACGTTAAAAACGCAAGATACAGTGAAAGCTGTTATTGACCCTAATCGTCCTGCTAGGGCGGCTTTTTATTCGGCTTTAGTTCCTGGACTTGGACAAGCTTACAACAAAAAATATTGGAAAGTTCCTATTGTTTATATTGGATTAGGTGTCGGAATTTATTCTTACACTTGGAATCAGAAAAAATACCAAGGATTTAGGGATGAATACAAAAGGAGATTAGATGGAACTTCAGATCCTAATCATCCTATTTATGGTGGATTAGATAACGACAGATTAATTCGTGGACAAAAATTTCATCAAAGAAATAGAGATTTATCTGCTTTAATTACTGCTGGAATTTACATTTTAAATATCGTTGACGCTAATATTGACGCACATCTTATGCAGTTTAATGTCAACGATAATTTGTCTTTAAAACCCGATATGAATCAAAATCAAATTGATTATCAATTCAACTATGGAATGACGCTTACTTATAGTTTTTAACAAAATATTAGGTAACAGTTCGATTAATACAACTACTAACTACTATGAAAATTGCACTTTTAGGATACGGAAAAATGGGAAAAGTTATCGAAAGAATAGCTTTAGAACGAGGACATGAAATCGTATTAAAAAAAGATCACGATAATACATTTGAAGGTTTACTAAATGCCGATGTTGCTATAGACTTTAGTGTTCCTGATAGTGCCGTAGGAAATATTTCAGAATGTTTAAATAATGGAATTCCCGTAATTTCAGGAACTACAGGTTGGTTAGCCGATTATCCGAAAATGGTTCAATTGTGTGAAGAAAAAAATGGAAGTTTTATTTATGCTTCTAATTTTAGTTTAGGTGTAAACGTGTTTTTTGAATTGAACGAATATTTAGCCAAAATGATGGCCAACTTGAAACAATACAAAGTTTCAATGGAAGAAATTCATCACACTCAAAAATTAGATGCACCAAGCGGAACAGCAATTACATTAGCCGAAGGAGTTATCAAACATACCGATTATGCCAATTGGACATTAGAAACTCCAATTAGTAATGACTCGAGCAATAGCGAACAGGCGAAGCAAATTCACATTGAAGCAAAACGTATTGAAAACGTACCTGGAACCCACAGTATTTTTTATGACAGCGAAGTGGACCAAATCGAAATCAAGCACACGGCACACAGCAGAGAAGGTTTTGCCTTAGGAGCTGTAGTTGCTGCTGAATGGTTGGTAGGTAAAAAAGGTGTTTTCACGATGAAAGATGTTTTGGGTTTAACCTCAAAATAAACAATTATACAATTTAACAAGTAAACGATATTAAAAATGGAAATATCAGGTTGGTTAGTATTTATCTTATTAGTTCAAATAATTCACGGAATTGGAACTTGGAAATTATACGTAAAAGCAGGTAGAAAAGCATGGGAAGCATTTGTTCCGGTATATAACGGAATTGTATTAATGCAAATCATCAACCGCCCGAAATGGTGGATTTTATTGCTTTTTATTCCCGTTATTAACTTGTTTTTATTTCCAATTATTTGGATTGAAACCTTGAGAACATTTGGTAAAAAATCAACCTTAGACATGGTTTTAGGTGTGGTTACCTTAGGATTTTACATCGCTTATGTAAATTACACGCAAGAAACAACTTATCATGCTAATCGTGATTTAAAAGCACCTAACAAAACTATGGATACATTAGGTTCATTATCGTTTGCTGTTGTGGTAGCAACTTTAGTTCACACGTATTTCATTCAACCGTACACAATTCCAACCCCATCATTAGAAAAATCGTTATTAGTTGGTGACTTTTTATTTGTGAGTAAATTCCATTACGGAGCCAGAACTCCAATGACGCCTATTGCTGCACCAATGGTTCATGATACTTTACCAATTATTAAAACAAAATCATATTTAGCAAAACCTTCATTACCATATTTCCGTTTTCCTGCATTACAAAAAATTGAGCGTAATGATATTGTGGTGTTTAACTGGCCTGCAGATACTTTGTTTCACATGTACAAAGCGGCCGATAAAAGATATGACAAACCTATCGATAAAAAAACCAACTACGTAAAACGTTGCACCGCTATTCCTGGTGATAAAATAGAAATTAGAGATGGCATCATTTTTATTAACGGAAAAGAATCGATTCTTCCTGAAAGAGCAAAACCACAGTATTTTTATTTGATTAAAACAAATAATATAAATGTGGATGAAATAAAAAATTTCTATCAAATTACCGAAGGTTATCCACTATTTGAAATTAAAAATGAAATTTGGGATAAACCTGAACTAAAAAATGAGTTAATTAATAGATATGCATTTGAAGAAATATCGAGAGACACTTTAACTACCGCAGTAACAGGCCAAATTGACCAAGATATTTACAACAAATTAGGTTTGATGATTTCTCCAAGTTATTTTTATGGAAACTTAACAGCTGAAAAATATGAACAACTTAAATCAGATAGTAGAATTAGTTCGGTAAAACGTCAAATTAGTAAAACAGCTGAAGATGGAATTTTTACTGATATTCAAGACGGAAAACCATCTTTAAAAAACAATTGGAACCGAGACAATATGGGTCCAATTTATATTCCAGAAGCCGGAAAAACGGTTACTTTAAATAAAGAAAATTTACCGCTTTATAAAAAGATAATTGGCGAGTACGAAGGAAACGACTTAAAAGTAAACGGAGATGAAATTCGTATTAACGGTCAAATTGCAACATCATATACTTTTAAACAAGATTACTATTGGATGATGGGAGATAACCGTCACAATTCGTTAGACTCTCGTTATTGGGGATTTGTTCCTGCTGACCATATCGTTGGAAAACCTATTTTCATTTGGATGAGTATTGATGGTATTAACGATGGAATTAAAAACTGGAGCATCCGTTGGGATAGATTA
Organism: Flavobacterium sasangense DSM 21067; assembly: GCF_000686885.1. Classification (GTDB taxonomy): domain Bacteria; phylum Bacteroidota; class Bacteroidia; order Flavobacteriales; family Flavobacteriaceae; genus Flavobacterium; species Flavobacterium sasangense. The sequence continues at coordinate 134,220 of NZ_JMLU01000003.1, forward strand.
TTCACTACTGTTAGTGGTGATGGCCAACCAAAATCGTATTTCCAATATTTCTTAATTGCTTTAGCAGCTTACTTCGGTTTTGATTATTTCAGAAAAAAGAAGAAAAAGAAAGAAGAGAATAATGTTTAATTGTTAAACCGTTTAATTGTTTAAAAGAAATGCATAAATTTTCATTTGAGAAATTAGACGTTTGGATTGAGTCAAAAGAATTGACAAAATCAATCTATAACTTAACTCTGTCTTTTCCTGATAGTGAAAAATTTGGACTTGTTTCTCAATTAAGAAGAGCTTCTGTATCAATTTGCTCAAATATAGCTGAAGGAACTTCAAGAATTTCAGATAAAGACAAAGCCCATTTCATTTCTATGTCTTACAGTTCAACGATGGAAGTATTAAACCAATTAATACTATCTTATGAATTAGAATATATTAGTGAAACCAATTATTCAAATTGTAGGAATCAAATAAATAGCATTACTAATAAATTGAATTCCTTAAGAAACTATATCTTAAAAGATAAAAACTAAACAATTCAACGATTAAACAATTTAACATTTCAAATGAACATCCTAATACATCCAACTTATTTTCCATCGATTAGTCATTATGTAGCAATGCTTCAAGCGGATTCAGTTACGTTTGAAATGGAAGATAATTTTCAAAAACAAACTAATAGAAATAGGATGTACATTTATAGTCCAAATGGAGTTCAAATGTTGAATATCCCAATCAAACATTCAAAAGACAAGCACCAAAAATATAAAGATGTCCGCATTGAAAACGATTTTGGATGGCAAAAAAATCACTTTAAATCCTTAGAAGCAGCATATAGAACTTCGCCTTTCTTTGAATATTTTGAAGATGATTTCCGTCCATTATTCGAGAAAAAACATGAGTTTTTAATGGATTTGAATTTGGAAATTTTTCAATTGGTAAACGATTCTTTGGGAATTAATATACAACCAGAAAAGACTACAGAATTCTTCCACGAAGTTTCTGATTATATTGATTTCAGACCTTTAGTAAATGGAAAAAAAGACACCACTCAGTTACAAGAATACACTCAGGTATTTAATGAAAAACATGGTTTTATCAATAATTTGAGTATTTTGGATTTATTATTTAACGAAGGAAGATATGCCGTTGATTATTTGAAAAATCAACAATTATAACTCTACTTATCTTCTTCATTTACAATTTTTAAACGTGTAATTTGAGGAAAATGATCGCTTTGCAAAAAAGTATCTATTGATGTAAATTGTTTAACTTCAATATTGTTTTCCACAAAAATGTAATCAATTCGGGCTGGATAGTATTTGTAATTGTATGATTTACCAAAACCAGTTCCTGCTTGTTCAAAAACGTCTTTCATATCGCCTTTTATAGTACGATATACATAAGAAAAAGCACTATTATTCAAATCGCCACATACAATTTTAGAAAAATTACAACCTTCAAAGTGCAACTTAATTAGTTCCGCTTGGTGCTGTTGTAATGTAAAAGCTTCGCTTAAACGTTTGAAAATAAATTTTGATTTTGCTTCGTCTATTTTTTCATGAATATCGGTACTTATTTTTATCGATTGCAAGTGCATGCTATAAACACGAATTGTATCTTTTTCTTTGACAATATCAGCGAAAATTACGTTGTTACTTGAATTTGGAAATTCAATTTCTCCTTCATCAATAATTTTATATTTTGAATAAATAGCTTGACCATATTTATTCTTTCCACCGTATAACTTGACATAACTAAATGGAAACATTTTGGTATTAACTCGATCACTCGGAGAAAATTCTTGTAAACACAAAATATCTGGTTTCTGTTCCTCAATTAACTTAGAAATTTGCTCAGGAACATCATTTTGCGGAAGCCATTCGTATAAATTAAAAAGACGTACGTTGTAACTCATCAAAGTAAAATCGTTCTCTTCTTTAGGTAAATTCGTTTCCGAAAATTTATAAAAACGATTAATAAACGTTATTCCTAAAAGCAAAACCAATCCCGATAGTAACATGTAACGCTTTAATTGCAACAGCCAATACACAAAAAAGAAAAAATTCAATATTAAAAACAAAGGCAAAATAAGCGACAAAACACTCAAAAAAGGAAAGGCTTTTGGAGCTAAAAAAGGTAACGAATAAGCAAGAAAAGTCAATACAGCGAGGACTATATTAAAAAAGAACATTATTCTACTTAACCATGACTGTTTCTGCATTTATTTTCCAGCTTTGAAGAGAAACTCTTTTTCCTCTTTAGTTAGACTATCATAACCCGATTTACTAATTTTATCTAAAATATCATCGATTTGTTTCTGTGTGATATCTTTCTCTGTAAACGAATTTACTACTTTTTTTGTTGTATTGCGATGTACTTTTTTAAATGGGGTTTTCTTTTTCGGTTTGAAAAGATTAGCAAAAAAGTCTAAAATCATTGAAATACCTTTACTTAAATCGATTCCTGATTGTAACAACTTAATGTAAATAAATCCAAAAAGTGCACCTCCTAAATGCGCAATATGTCCACCTGTATTATCTAATGGCAATTGAATTAAATCAACTAATAAAATTACAAAAGTAACATGCCAAAGTTTTACAATTCCAATCAAAGGAATACGCAATAACATAAAAGGAGCATAAGTTGTAGCACTTAGTAGAATAGCCATAATAGCTCCGCTAGCCCCAACTAACAAACCTGATTTTCCAATGATTATGAACGAAAGCACAAAAGCAATTCCAGAAAAAATGCCGCCTAAAACGTAAACACCAAGCAATTGTTTATCGGTAAAATAAGTTGAAAACAATCTTCCCGAAAAATGGAGCACCATCAGATTAAAAATCAAATGCAAAAATCCAGCATGAAAGAAATTAAACGTGATTAATGTCCATGGAGTACGAATAAAAGTCCCAAAATCAGACGATAAAGCAATCCATGTTGGAATTTGAAATTTCACAACAGAAAAACTGTAAAAAAACACTAGCGACAACAAGAAGCAACCGATGTTCCAAAAGATTAACTTTTGCACCATGCCTCCGGTATTGTATTGTAGTTTTAAATCGTCTAGAATGTTCATTTCTTTTCTCTATATTCTGATTTCTATTTTCTGAAATCTATCTGTCCCAACGGTTTTGATTGAATTGATTTTTCTTCCAATACCACATCATAATAAAACCAATTAATGCTCCACCCACATGGGCAAAATGAGCAATGTTTCCACCAAAAATACTATAACCTGTTACTCCTGAAAACAAATCTAACAATACAACTACAGGAACAAAGTATTTAGCTTTAATAGGAACTGGAATAAACATTAGGGCTAACTCAGCATTTGGAAACATAAAAGCAAAAGCTACCAACAATCCGTAAATAGCTCCTGAAGCTCCAACAGCAGGTGTTAAATAAGACGAATACATTTTTTCTAAATCACTTTGTGAAATAAATTCTATCCAAGATGTATCGTATTTTCCCTGATTTAAAAGTTCAATAATTTGTCCTTTGTCAATATTATGAGATAGTAAAACATTTAATCCATCATGAAAATAGTAATAATTTACTCCTGAATGAATTATAGCTGCTCCCAATCCACAAGAAAAATAGAAAAACAAAAACTTTTTTGCTCCCCAAAAATGTTCTAAAGCACTTCCAAAAGAAATCAAAGCAAACATATTAAAGAAAATATGCATTAAACTTCCGTGCATGAACATGTAAGATATAGGTTGCCAAAATTTAAAACCATCACTTTCAAAATAATGAAGCGCTAATAATTCATTGGCCTGTGGCACAACAAAACTTCCTATAAAAAATAAAACATTAATAATTAATAACTGTTTTACAGTTTCTGTCATGTTCATCATATCGCAAATTTTTTATCTAAATCTTCTACCGTTAACGTGATAAAAGTAGGTTTTTGAAAAGGAGAAACATTAGGCTCTTTACAAGCAAATAAAGAATTTACTAAATTTTCTTGCTCCTTTTCGGTTAAATAAGTTCCGGTTTTAACAGCCATACTTTTTGCCATCGATTTGGCAATACTATCACTTTGTGAAAAACTACTTTCTGGAATTTCATTTTGTAAATTTCCAATCAATTCTTCTAAAACAATAGAAACTTCACTCTCCGTCATTCCAATTGGTAATCCTGAAATTTGAACGGAATCACTATTGAAAGCATCAAAAACAAATCCGGTATTTTCTAAAGACGATTGTAATTCTTTCAATAAAATCATTTCATCAGAAGAAAAATACAATTCCAATGGAAATAGCAATTGTTGGCTCGAAGCTTTCTGAACTGTAATATTAGTCAGAAATTGTTCATACAACACACGTTGGTGTGCTCTTCCCTGATCAATAACCAACATTCCCGATTTTATCGCACTAACAATATACTTTTTATGAATTTGATAGGTAGAAGTGGTTTTAGTTTCCATCACATCATCTTCAAACAATTTACTAGTAACTTCTTCACTTTCGAATGAAAAAGTTTCTATTTCTTGTGTATCTTGTTTTAACCCAACATACAAACTTTCCCAACTCGCCGTAGTGGTTTCTCTTTTATAACTTCCAAAAGAAGACAACGGTTTCGAACTCGGTTTTTCAGATGCAAATGGATTAAAATTCGAATCCACTTGAATCGTTGGAAAATCAGCTTCTCTGTTTTTGTATTCGTAAGGCGTATCTAAATTAGCATCACGTTCAAAATCTAAAACAGGAGCTACATTAAACTGTCCTAAACTATGTTTTACAGCCGAACGCAAAATTGCATATAACGAATGTTCGTCGTCAAACTTAATTTCGGTTTTGGTTGGATGTATGTTGATATCAATCGTATGAGGTGGCACTTGCAAGTATAAAAAATAACTTGGTTGATTGCCTTCTTTCAGCAAACCTTCATAAGCACTCATAATCGCATGATGCAAATACGCACTTTTGATATATCTATCATTTACAAAGAAAAACTGCTCTCCTCTACTCTTTTTAGCGAATTCAGGTTTTCCTACAAATCCTGAAATAGTAATTAACTCGGTTTCTTCCGAAACTGGCACTAACTTTTCATTGGTTTTTCCACCAAAAATATTTACGATACGTTGACGGTAATTAGAACTTGGTAAATTATACAATTCACTTCCATTATGCATCAACGTAAACGAAATCGAAGGATGCGCCATCGCTACACGTTGGAATTCATCCATTACATGACGAAATTCTACCGTTTCTGATTTCAAGAAATTTCTTCTGGCCGGAATATTGAAAAACAAATTCTTAACGGCAAACGAAGTCCCTTTTGGTAAAACCGCTACGTCTTGGGTTACCAATTTACTACCTTCAATAACAATATGAGTTCCAAGTTCTTCTTGGTCTTGTTTTGTTTTTAATTCCACGTGAGCAATCGCAGCAATAGAAGCCAATGCTTCGCCACGAAAACCTTTTGTATGTAAATCAAATAAATCTTCTGCTTTTCGAATTTTAGAAGTCGCATGACGTTCAAAACACAAACGTGCATCGGTCGTATTCATACCTAAACCATTATCAATTACTTGAACTAAGGTTTTTCCTGCTTCTTTAACGATTAATTTGATATCGGTTGATTTGGCATCAACGGCATTTTCCAACAACTCTTTCACTACAGAAGCAGGGCGTTGCACCACTTCTCCCGCAGCAATTTGATTGGCAACATGATCGGGTAAAAGTTGAATAATACTCGCTGCCATTATTTTCTTCTAAATATGGAAAAATCAAAATCGATGATAAAGAAAAAGATCAACACCAAAATTAAGGCAATGATAATAACACGCATATTGAAAGAGCGATTCTTTCTGTTCCTACTAGCGTCTCTAGCATCGCTCCACATTGCTCTCATATCATTATAACTTGCGGTTTCTCTATCGCGTCGTATTGCAGAATCAAAATCAAATGGATTGTCTACCGTTTTACCTTCGTAATGACGAGGCGTGTAATTAAATCTTTTGTTCTTTGGCATTCTACCTTTTCCAAACTTAATCATATCGCATTATTTTTTTCAAATTTAAGGATTTTTACGCGTTTAATCTCCAAATTTTTGTTAACAAAAAATCCCGATGAAAATCGGGATTAGTATATTGATTTTAAAGGAAATCCTTTTATTTTCTATTCAAATCTACCATTTTGATTGCAGCAATAGCGGCTTCCACCCCTTTATTTCCGTGTTTTCCACCACTTCTATCTAACGATTGTTGCATATTGTTATCGGTTAAAACACAAAAGATAGTTGGTACATCATATAAAAGATTTAAGTCTTTCATTCCTTGCGTAACACCTTCGCAAACAAACTCAAAATGCATGGTTTCACCTTTAATTACACAACCAATTACAATTACAGCATCAAGCTCTAATTTTTCGTGCATTTGGCGCGCTCCGAAAATCAACTCGAAACTTCCTGGTACGTTCCAACGTATGATATTTTCTGGTAAAGCACCACAATCGGTCAAAGCTGCAAAAGCTCCATTATACAAACCTTCTGTTACTTGTTCGTTCCATTCTGAAACAACAATCCCAAACCGAAAATCTTTCGCGTTTGGGATTGTGTTTTTATCGTAATTGGATAAATTTTTATTTTCTGTTGCCATTATTATTCTGTCATTGCAATGAAAGCGTCAATATTCATTCCTTCTTTAGAAGTTTCATATTTTTCTTTGATTTCTACAAATAACTTGTTAGCCTCTGCTTTTTTTCCTGCAGTCACATATAACTGAGCTGCTTTAAACAAGTATCTTGGCGTAGTAAAATCATTTTCAGAAGCTTCAGCAGCTTGCTTGTAGTAAGAAATCGCATCATCCACTTTGTTAGTTTCGGATAAAGCATCTCCGATAGCTCCTAAAGCGATTGGTTTTAAAACAGCATCATCCGATTTAAATTTTTCTAAATAAGCAATAGCATTTTTAAAATCACCTAAATTTAAATAAGCCATACCAGCGTGGTAATTAGCTAAATTTCCAGCTGCTGTTCCTGAATATTGTTCCGCTACTGCAAGGAAACCTAATTTACCTTCACCCCCTTTAAGTGCTAAATTGTATAATGAATCGTTTTTCTCTGTAGCATCAACTGCTTGTTGAAAGAATTGTTGTGCTTGAAAAATTTCATTTGCTGCTTTTTCTTCTTTAGGCTCAACAACAAAACGATTGAATAATAAGTATCCTAATGTTCCAATCGCAATTGCACCTACAATACCTAAAAGTAATTTTTGATTTTTAGCTACCCAATCCTCAGTTTTTGAAGCTGTTTCATCTAAAGTATTGAAAACCTCTGCTGTAGTACTATCTTGTACATCTACTGCTTCTACTTCTTCAAACTCGTTTTCAACTTTTGCTTCTTCAGGTTTTGGAGCTTTGTAACCTCTTTTGTTATATGTTGCCATTTATTTTTAATTTAATGAGGTGCAAAAATATAATTTTTATTAAAATTTAAAACCATTTTTGTAGATATTTTTAAGATTTTCAATTTACTTTTGCAGGAAGTCTTACTTTTTATCATCTAACAACCCTTATTTATTGTGTTTTTAAAACAGTTATCTTTACTTAATTATAAGAATTTAGCCCAAATCGAATTTGATTTTGACGCTAAAATCAATTGTTTTGTTGGAAAAAACGGCGTTGGAAAAACCAATATTTTAGATGCTATTTACCATTTAGCTTATGGAAAAAGCTATTTCAATCCGTTAGCAGTTCAAAATATCAAACATGGCGAAGAGTTTTTTGTAATTGATGCTTTACTTGAAAAAAACGGCAAAGAAGAAAAAATCGTTTGCAGTTTAAAAAAAGGGCAAAAGAAAACCATCAAACGTAACGGAAAAGTTTACGAAAAACTTTCTGAACATTTGGGATTAATTCCTTTGGTGATTATTTCTCCTTCTGATGCCGATTTGATTGTGGAAGGAAGTGAAACAAGAAGAAAATTTATTGATAGTGTTATTGGAACTTTAGACAACCAATATTTACAATTGCTGATTCAATATCAAAAAACGTTAGCGCAGCGCAATGCTCTATTGAAATACTTCGCTTTAAACCAAACTTTTGATGAAGATAATTTAGCTATTTACAACGAATTATTAAGCGAAACCGGGCAATTAATCTTCGAAAAAAGAAACCAGTTTCTTAACGATTTCATTCCGATTTTCCAAAAGCATCACACCAATATTTCGGGAGGAAATGAATCGGTTGCTTTACGTTATGAAAGTCAATTATTCGAAAAAGAATTACTTTCACTTTTAGAAGAATCGCTTCAAAAAGATAGAATTATTCAATATACGAGTTCTGGAATTCACAAAGACGATTTGGTTTTTGAAATTGATGGTTTCCCAATTAAAAAATTTGGTTCGCAAGGCCAACAGAAATCTTTTTTGATTGCTCTGAAATTGGCACAATTTGAGTTCATGAAAAAACAAAGTGGTGAATTGCCTATTTTACTTTTTGATGATATTTTCGATAAATTAGATGAAACACGTGTGCAAAAAATTGTCACCATGGTAAATGATGCCGTTTTTGGACAAATTTTTATTTCTGACACTCATGCTGAACGAACAGAGATGATTATTAAAGAAACACATCAATCTTATAAAATATTTCCGATTTAAATTTCAATAATTTTTAGGAACACAGATGGAACAGATTTTAAAAATTATTAAAATTTCTTTAATCTGTGTTCCAAAAAAAATGCTCCATAATGTTGAATTTGAAAATTACCACATAAACATTACATTTGAAAAAAATTATTCTAATGCATATTCAAACCAATTTCTCTTTAAAAAACTATAATACTTTTGGAATTGAAGCTAAAGCTAAACAATTTGTTTCTGTTTCTTCTATCGATGAATTAAAAGAAGTATTGACCGCTAACAACGATATTTTTATTTTGGGTGGCGGAAGCAATATGTTGTTAACGCAAGACATTCAAAAATTAGTCGTTCATGTGAATTTAAAAGGAAGAGAAATTGTAGAAGAAAATGATGATTTTGCTATCGTAAAAGCACAAGCTGGTGAAAATTGGCATGAATTTGTACTTTGGTGCATCAACCAAAATTTCGGTGGAATTGAGAATTTATCATTGATTCCAGGAAATGTAGGCACAACTCCAATACAAAATATTGGTGCTTATGGTATTGAAATTAAAGATACGATGTTTTCTTGCGATGCTTTAAACCTGAAAACATTAGAAATTGAGACTTTCACAAACGCACAATGCAAATTTGAATACCGTGAAAGTGTTTTCAAAAACGAATTGAAAAATCAGTACATCATTACTTCGGTTAGTTTTAAATTAACGAAGATAAATCATAAAGTTTCCACAACTTATGGCGCTATTGAAACCGAATTAAAACAAAACGGAATCGAAAACCCAACTTTAAAAGACGTTAGCAACGCTGTAATTGCTATACGTCAAAGTAAATTACCTGACCCAAAAGAATTAGGTAACAGTGGAAGTTTCTTCAAAAACCCGATTATTCCCAAAGAAACTTACGAAAAAGCAAAAGCACTTCATCCAGAAATGCCACATTATGTAGTTTCTGAAACCGAAGTAAAAGTACCTGCGGGTTGGTTAATTGAACAAGCTGGCTTTAAAGGAAAACGTTTTGGTGATGCCGGAGTTCATAAAAATCAAGCCTTAGTTTTAGTGAATTATGGAACGGCAACTGGAGCCGAAATTGTAGCGCTATCTAAAAATATCCAACAAACGATTTTAGAAAAATTTGGAATTGCGATAGAAGCGGAAGTTAACATTATTTAGTTGGGAGAAGAAAGTTGGGAGTTTAAAATCTTGGCGTGCTTTTTTAAACACATAGACACATTATAGATTTGTTTTGTGTTGATTTTAGGCATTTCACTTTTCATAGGCAACATAAGAAATCCGTTTAAATCTGCGTTTTGCATTAGCAAATCTGTTCTATCCGCGTGCTAAATTTTCTAACTTTAAAGATTTCTTCCATTTCTTAAATCTGTGTTCCAAAAATTTTGAATTTGTTTTTGAGATTTGTTTGGAATTTGGGATTTGTTATTTGGATTTTAATTAATTTTGCAGTTCAAAATAGAAAAAGATGAAACTTGTATTAGTAACCATTGGACTTTTAGGACTTGCGTTTGCAGGTATCGCGATAAAAATTTGGGCAAAAAAAGACGGGAAATTCGCTGGAACTTGTGCTAGCCAAAGTCCGTTTTTGAACAAAGATGGAGAAAACTGTAGCTACTGCGGAAAAACTCCAGAACAAATGAAAGACTGCAGCGAACCTTCGCACTCTTAATTTTCAAAATTTATGATACTAACAATACTCTTAATCGCTTTTGCGGTTATCGTGTTTATTCAATTTATTTATTACCTTTTTATTTTCGGAAAATTCTCATTTGGTAAAAAAACCGAAGGAACTCCGAAACGTTTACCTATTTCTATCATTGTTTGTGCTAAAAACGAAGAAGAAAATATCAAAAAGTATTTTCAAACTTTGGTTACCCAAAACTATCCTGATTACGAAATTGTCTTAATTGACGATGCTTCGAGCGATGAAACTTTGGAATTATTTGAAAGTTACGAAAAACAATATGCGAATATAAAGTTGGTAAAAGTTCAAAACAATGAAGCGTTTTGGGGTAATAAAAAATTCGCGCTAACCTTAGGAATTAAAGCCGCAAAAAACGAATATTTAGTATTTACCGATGCGGATTGTTATCCAGCTTCAAACGATTGGTTGTTGCAAATTTCAACTCAATTCACAAAAGAAAAAACAATTGTTTTAGGTTATGGCGCTTACGAAAAAGTGAAGAATTCATTCCTAAACAAAATCATTCGTTTTGAAACAATGTTAACCGCTACACAATATTTTTCTTGGGCAAAAATCGGCAAACCTTATATGGGTGTTGGGCGCAATTTAGCTTACAAAAAAGAAGAATTCTTCAATGTTCGCGGTTTTATGGATCACATGAAAATTCGTTCGGGTGATGATGATTTATTTATCAATCAAGCAGCTACAAAAAAGAATACCGCAATTTTATATACTCCTGAAAGTTTTACATTTTCGGAACCAAAAACTACTTTTTCGTCTTGGGTGTACCAAAAAAGAAGACACGCTACAACTGCGAAATTCTACAAAGGATTTGATAAATTTCAATTGGGATTATTTTTCTTTAGTCAGTTTTGGTTTTTAGTTTTAGCGATAATTTTATTAGCGTTTCAATTCCAATGGATGATTGTGACTGGAATTATCGTTTTTAGATATTTATTCTCTTGGATTTCTTTAGGTTATGCCGCTGGAAAATTAAAAGAAAAAGATGTTATGTATTGGTATCCAATTATCGAAATTGTACTTATCTTTACACAACTGAGCGTATTTTTTAGAAACCTCATCTCAAAACCTGTACATTGGAAGTAAATTCGGTCATTATTCAAGAAAATATTGAAAAAGCAAAAAAGGGAGACCAAGTTGCTTTCACGTTTTTATTGGATTTTTTCTGGAATGAAGTGTACGGATTCATGCTAAAACGCACCGAAAACGAAACCGACACCGAAGACATCGTAATCGAAACTTTCGCAAAAGCGTTTGATAAAATCGCGACGTACAATCCCGAATACGGATTTAATACTTGGTTGATTGCGATTGCAAAAAACGTTCATATTGATATGCTTCGCAAAAAGAAATCTTCTTTATTTATTGAAATGAACGACGAAGAAGATCATCAAGCCTACAGTGTTGCCGACGAATCGAATTCCGCTGAAGATGAATTGATTATAGAGCAAAATTTAGCCCAATTACTACAATACATCAAACAATTGAAACCTGCTTATCAGGAAGTCATTCAAATGCGTTATTTCCAAGAAATGACCTACCAAGAAATGGCAGAACAAATTGATGAACCGCTGAACAACATCAAAATTAAACTGCTTCGAGCTAAGAAATTATTGGCGGAGATTATTTCGGGGAAGTAATCCACTTTTACATTTCCTAAAACTTTCCTAAAGTTTTCTCATTTTCTAAATTCATACTTCAAAATTCTAAATTTCATATCGTATCTTTGCCTATCAAAATTTTGATTATGGACACGGCTATTGACAATGTTTTTCCACCAAGAGAACCCAAACCAAAATGGTTACGCGTAAAATTACCAACAGGTAAAAACTACACTGAACTTAGAGGTTTAGTAGACAAATACAAACTGAATACGATTTGTACTTCGGGAAGTTGTCCTAATATGGGCGAATGTTGGGGCGAAGGAACAGCAACTTTCATGATTTTAGGAAATATTTGCACGCGTTCGTGCGGCTTTTGTGGTGTTAAAACTGGTCGCCCTGAAGATGTGGACTGGGACGAACCTGAAAAAGTAGCACGTTCTATCAAGATTATGAACATCAAACATGCGGTTATTACTAGCGTAGATCGTGATGATTTAAAAGATATGGGTTCGATTATTTGGGCAGAAACCGTGAAAGCGATTCGCCGAATGAATCCAAATACAACATTAGAAACCTTAATTCCAGATTTTCAAGGCAACACGAGAAACTTAGATAGAATAATTGAAGTAGCTCCAGAGGTAGTTTCGCACAACATGGAAACCGTAAAACGTTTGACTCGCGAAGTTCGTATTCAAGCGAAATATGAAAAAAGTTTGGAAGTTTTGCGTTACTTGAAAGAGCAAGGTATTAAAAGAACAAAATCGGGTATCATGTTAGGCTTAGGTGAAACGGAAGAAGAAGTAATTCAAGTTTTACACGATTTAGCCGACGCAAAAGTGGATATTGTAACCATTGGTCAGTACTTACAACCAAGTAAAAAACATTTACCAGTTAAAGAATACATCACGCCAGAACAATTTGCGAAATACGAACAAATAGGAAAAGAATTAGGTTTTAGACATGTGGAAAGTGGCGCTTTAGTGCGTTCGTCTTATCATGCTGAGAAACACATTCATTAATTTAGTGATTAGTGAAAAGTAATTAGTGAATAGCGAATTGAATTCTAGATAAAAACCTGTAACAAAAAAGACTTGAAACCTGAAACAAAAATAAAAATTGCTATTAATGGTTTTGGAAGAATTGGACGTAATTTGTTCCGATTGCTTTTGAATCATCCTACTATTGAAGTGGTTGCCATAAACGACATTGCCGATAACAAAACAATGGCGCATTTGGTAAAATATGATAGCATTCACGGTGTTTTGAATCAGAAAGTTTCATTTTCTAACGATTCGATTAGTATTGACGATAAATCGTTTTTATTTTTTCACGAAAGAGAAATTAAAAATTTAGATTGGAAATCGGTAAACGTTGATATTGTTATCGAATCGACGGGGAAATTCAAATCGTTTGAAGAGATTAACCAACATATTTTAGTTGGAGCGAAAAAAGTAATTCTTTCCGCACCTTCTGAAGTGGATGAAATAAAAACCGTAGTTTTAGGTGTAAACGAACACATTTTAGACGGAAGCGAAACTATTATTTCTAATGCAAGTTGCACGACCAACAACGCGGCTCCAATGATTAAAATCATTCAGGAATTGTGTGAAGTGGAACAAGCTTACATTACAACCATTCACTCTTACACTACAGACCAAAGTTTGCACGATCAACCACATAAAGATTTACGTAGAGCTCGTGGCGCAGCACAATCGATTGTTCCTACAACAACTGGAGCAGCAAAAGCATTGACTAAGATATTCCCTGAATTAGAAGGAAAAATGGGCGGTTGTGGTATTCGCGTTCCAGTTCCAGATGGTTCATTGACGGATATTACTTTCAATGTAAAACGACAAGTTTCTATTGAAGAAATTAATCAAGCGTTTAAAAAAGCTTCAGAAACTAATTTTAAAGGAATTTTAGATTATACGGAAGACCCAATTGTTTCCGTGGATATTATTGGGAATAAAAACTCTTGTTTATTTGATGCGCAATTAACCTCTGTAATTGACAAAATGGTTAAAATTGTAGGTTGGTACGACAATGAAATTGGCTATTCTTCTCGATTAATTGACTTAATTACATTCGTTTCTAAAAAATAAAGTTTTTATTATCGCTAAAAAACTTTAAATTGCAGGGTTAAATTTAACTCAGGCATTTCTTGATTAAACGACTTTTCATATTATTTCTATTCGTAACTATAAATGGTTACACACAGTCTGTCTACAAAGATGCTGGAAAAATAAGTGATAGCACTGATTATTACTTAGAAATTGGTCTTTTCAATAAAGAAGCCAAAAAATCCTACACTAAAGCTATTTTGTATACCGAAAAAGCTATTGAATATGCTAAAGCAAATAATCTAGACAACAAACTTGCTGACTGTTATCTACAACTAGCTACCATTTTTTACGAACTTGAAAAAAATGATTTAGCAATCGATTATTACATTAGAGCTATTAGTATTTACAGCAAAGGAGAACCTAATTCAAATATTGCGCTTTCATACTATGGCTTAGGAAAATGTTATCTCAAAAAAAACAATATTTCCAATGCTGAAATTTACTTTGAAAAAGCTACGGTTATTTATAAAAAATTAAATTTCCTTGAAGCTATTGAATTAATCAATCTTCAAAAAGCCATCATAAAAAAAGAAAAAGGAAAGATTGATGAAGCTAGCACTATATTAAAAGGTGTCGTAGAAAATATTAGTGATGATGCTTTGCTAAGTACAAAAACAGAAGCATATATTCAGTTAGGAGAAATTGAAATTTTTAAGAAAAATTATCCGCAAGCCATCAACTATTTAAACCTTGCCAATCAAACTAACGAAACAAACAACAATGATTTTCAACTAACTAAACGCATTTATAAGCTTCTTAGTTCGACTTATGAAAAAAACAAAAACATTTCAAGCTCTAATTTATATTTAAAAAAATATGCCGATTTAACAGATTCTATTGGAAAATATTACAATAGTTATGTAGCTGAAAACACCGTTGATAAAATTCAATTTGACAAACAACTTAAGACGATTGAACAACTCGATAAAGAAAAAAAGAGCCAACAAAAAACATTACGCTTTTCTAAGTTAATTAGTATTTTGAGTATTGCTTTAATTTCCATTTTATCGCTATTGAGTTTATCATTATACAAAAACAATAAAATTAGAATCAGCACGAA
Organism: Flavobacterium sasangense DSM 21067; assembly: GCF_000686885.1. Classification (GTDB taxonomy): domain Bacteria; phylum Bacteroidota; class Bacteroidia; order Flavobacteriales; family Flavobacteriaceae; genus Flavobacterium; species Flavobacterium sasangense. The sequence continues at coordinate 149,309 of NZ_JMLU01000003.1, forward strand.
TAAACTTCTAAAAGAGAAAAACAGAGAATTAACTATAGAAAAAGATAAAGCAGAACGAGCATCAAAAGCGAGAGCTGACTTCTTATCGACCGTAAGTCATGAACTACGCACACCTTTGAATGCTATTAATGGTATTACCTATCTTTTATTACAAGAAAAACCTAAAGCAAGTCAACTAAATTACCTGAAATCACTTGAGTTCTCTGGAAATTATCTGTTAAATTTTATTAATGATATATTAGAAATCAACCGTTTAGAATCGGATAAAGTGGTTATTGAGAAAATCAATTTTAACCTATCGGAACTAACCGAAAACATTGTAACTTCTTTTAAAGAATTCATTCACGAAAACAATATCAAATGCCATCTTGACATTGACAAATCCATTGATTTCAATTTAAAAGGTGACCCAACAAAACTTTCTCAAATCCTTATCAATTTATTGAACAACGCCATCAAATTCAGTAAAAATGGTGATGTTTGGTGCACCATCAAAAAGAGACAAGAAACCACTGAAAATGCGACGCTTTATTTTGAAATTAAAGATAATGGAATAGGAATTCCAAAAGACAAACAAGAAGCAATTTTTGATAGTTTTAGTCAAGGTTCTGTTGAAATTAACCGTACTTATGGCGGAACGGGTCTTGGACTTTCCATTGTGAAGAAAATATTAGAATTAATGGGAAGTGAAATTCATCTTCATAGTGAATCTGGAAAAGGAAGTACTTTTAGTTTCGAATTACAATTTGAAAAAGGAATAGCAAACAAAGTAAAAGAAGAAGTTATAAAACCTTCTCAATCGCTATTGACTGAGAAAAAAGTATTATTAGTTGAGGACAACAAAATCAACCAAATGATTACACAAAAAATGCTTGAAAAAAGAGGGATTTCTTGCAATATTATAGATAATGGTGAAGATGCTATCGAAGATGTAAAAATCAATAACTACGATTTAATTCTTATGGACGTTCATTTACCAGGAATCAACGGAACAGAAGCTACAAGTGAAATTAGAAAATTCAACACTTGCACTCCTATCGTGGCATTAACAGCAATCTCTTTGAATGAAAACAGAGAAATGCTCTTGTCCTATGGTATGAATGAAGTAATCACCAAACCTTTTGAACCAGAGCATTTCTATAATGTGGTAACTAAATACTTAACTAGTACTGAGCAATCAAATTCTTAATTAAATTTCTTACATGAGGTTCTGCCTTTTGAGCCGCTTGTAAAACCTCTTCATGGTTTACTTCTTCGATATTTTCCTCGTCACCCATATCGGTAATTACAGAAACTCCGAAGCATTCCATGTCCATGTGACGTGCTACAATAACTTCTGGAACAGTTGACATTCCAACGCAATCTGCACCTAAAGCTTTTACCATTTTGTATTCGGCAAGCGTTTCAAATGTTGGTCCTTGTAACCCTAAATAAATTCCTTTTTTCAAATCGATATTCAATTCTTTGGCCAATTCAAATGCTTTTGCAATCATAGCTTTTGAGTAAGGCTCGCTCATATTTACAAATCTTGGCCCAAAGCGTTCGTCGTTATGACCTCTTAATGGATGTTCAGGCATCATATTAATATGATCAGTTATGACAACAACATCTCCAACAACATATTCCGGATTAACACCTCCCGAAGCATTCGAAACCACTAATTTTTCAACTCCTAAATATTTCATCACACGAACTGGAAACGTTACTTGTTTCATATCGTACCCTTCATAAAAATGAAAACGTCCTTGCATTGCCACTACTTTTTTCCCTTGGATTGTTCCAAAAACCAAAGCCCCTTGATGCCCTTGCACCGTTGAAACTGGAAAATTTGGAATTTCCGAATAAGGCAAAGTATATTCGATTGCAATATCTGCTGTAAATCCGCCTAATCCTGAGCCTAAAATAACGCCATATTCTGGTGTAAAATTGGTTTTATTTTTAATGTAACTAACTGTTTCTTGAACTTTGTCCCACATAATCTTCTATCGTTTTATCAATGTTTGTATTTAAAAAAGTTGATTTTATTGGTAAATAGAACAATTGCCCTTTTGGCAATAATCCGTTTAAACGAACAAAATCTTTTTCTGTTGTAATTATTTTTCTTCCGTTAGCTTTCGCTAAAATTTGTTCACAATCTTGCTTTGAAAAATGATGATGATCTGGAAACACCAAAGTTTCATCCTCCTCATTTTTAAGAAAATCGAAAAACAATTTAGGTTTTGCAATTCCTGCTACCAAAACTTTACTTTCGGATTGAATTTCAGAAACTAATAATTGACACTCATTTCCAAAAACATAATCGTCGTACTGAATGGTTGTAAAGAAAACTTGTTGTTTCACGTTCAACTTTTCTCTGATTTTCAGCTGCGCAATTTCGGACAAATCATTCGGACATTTTGTGACAATTATCATATCAGCACGTTTTTTTCCAGAAGACGGTTCGCGTAAATTCCCGAAAGGCAAAATATAGTCATCGCAAAACAAATCATCATAAGCCGTAAGCAAAATATAAAAACCAGCTTTTACTTTTCTATGCTGGAAAGCATCGTCCAATAAAATAACATCTGGTTTATCTTGAAGTTGCAATAAATTTTCAATTCCGTTTTTTCTATTCGCATCAACCGCTACTTGAATGTTTGGAAATTTCGAATAAAACTGAAATGGTTCATCACCAATAGAACTCGCAGTAGCGTTTTCATCCGCCAAAATAAAACCTTCGGTCGTACGCTTGTAACCACGACTCAAAACCGCGACTTTATACTTTTCAGAAAGTAATCGGATTAAATATTCGATTTGAGGCGTTTTTCCGGTGCCACCAACACTAAGATTTCCAACCGCAATAATTGGAATATCAAAAGAATGACTTTTAAAAATGCCTTTATCGTAAAGCCAATTTCGGATAAACGTAATGAGCCAATACAAAAAGGCTAAAGGAAAAAGTATTTTTCGTAACAAAATCATATTACGAAAGTATAATAAATTATCTTTATATTAAAGTTTATGCGATCTATCATTTCATTTCTTAGTAGTATTTCGTTAATTTGTATAAACATTTTTTTAAATTTTGTATCATGAAACTTTCCGATATACTTTCTGTTCTTGAAGAAATGGCGCCATTAGGTTATGCCGAAGATTTTGATAATGTGGGACTTTTAGTTGGAAACCCGAATCAAGAAATTGATGGCGTTTTAGTTTGTCATGATGCATTGGAATCGGTAATTGATGAAGCGATTTCAAAAAAATGTAATTTGGTTGTTTGCTTCCATCCTATTTTGTTTTCGGGAATTAAGAAAATTACGGGTAAAAATTATGTGGAACGTGCGATTTTAAAAGCAATAAAAAACGACATTGCGATTTATGCCGTTCATACTGCTTTGGACAATCATCAAAAAGGAGTGAATAAAATTTTCTGTGATGCTTTAGGTTTGAAACATTCGAAAGTATTGATTCCGAAAGAAAATTACATTCAAAAATTAGTTACCTATACAATTCCTGAAAACTTTGAAAAATTAAGAAATGCTTTGTTTGATGCAGGCGCTGGAACCATTGGAAATTATGAAGATTGTAGTTTTAATTCAAAAGGAATTGGAACCTATTTAGGAAATGAAAATTCGAATCCACAAATTGGAGAACGTTTTGAATTTGTAGAGAACGAAGAAATTAAAATTGAAATGACGTTTGAAAAGCATTTGCAAGGGAAAATCTTGAAGGCTTTATTCAAAAATCATGTGTATGAAGAGGTGGCTTACGAAATTTATCAATTGGAAAACAAACATCAAAATATTGGTTTGGGACGCGTTGGCGAATTCGAAAATCCGCTTTCTGAAACCGAGTTTTTACAATTGGTAAAGGAGAAATTACAATGTGAAGGTATCAGACATTCCGCTTTTACAGGAAAATCGATAAAAAAAGTAGCCGTTTTGGGCGGAAGCGGTAGTTTTGCAATTAAGAATGCAATTTCCTCAGGCGCAGACGCTTATCTTACGGCCGACTTAAAATATCACCAATTCTATGAAGCTGAAAATCAATTACTTTTGGCAGATATTGGGCATTTTGAAAGCGAAAGATTTACAAAAAATTATATTGTTGATTTTCTTAAAGAAAAAATCACTAATTTTGCACCAAATTCGCTGCAATGCGGAATTATTTTATCAGAAGAAAATACAAATCCAGTTAAGTACTTTTAAATATGGCAACAATCAAAGAGCTAAGTGTAGAAGATAAGTTAAGAGCCCTTTATGCTTTACAACTAGTTGATTCTAAAATAGACGAAATAAGAAATGTAAGAGGAGAATTGCCTCTTGAAGTAGAAGATTTAGAAGATGAAGTAGCGGGACTTTCTACTCGTTTAGAAAAACTAAAAAGCGATTTAGAAACTATTGACGAGCAAATCAAAGTAAAGAAAAACGCTATCGACGAACACAAAACTGCGATTAAAAAATATTTAGAGCAACAAAAAAACGTTCGTAATAATAGAGAATTCAACTCTTTAACTAAAGAAGTGGAGTTTCAGGAATTAGAAATTCAATTAGCTGAAAAACACATTAAAGAAATGAAAGCTTCTATTGAGCACAAAAAAGAAGTTGTAGCTCAAACTAAAGAAAAATTAGACGGAAAACAAACCCACTTAAAACATAAAAAAGCGGAATTAAGCGATATTATGGCTGAAACTGAAAAAGAAGAAAACTTCTTATCAGCAAAATCAGAAGAATTAAGAGGTCAAATTGAAGAGCGTTTAATTGCTGCTTACGACAGAATTAGAAACAGTGTAAGAAACGGATTAGCGGTTGTTTCAATTGAGCGTGGCGCTTCTGCTGGTTCATTCTTTACAATTCCACCACAAACGCAAATGGAAATTGCAGCTCGCAAAAAAATCATTACAGATGAGCACAGTGGAAGAATCTTAGTAGACGGTGTTTTAGCTGACGAAGAAAAAGAAAAAATGGAAAAATTATTTGCTAGCATCTAATTGAAACCTTTTCCAAATAAATGAAAGTCCTTTTTTTAAAAGGGCTTTTTTTTGTTTTTTAACGCAAAGACGCAAAGTTTTTTCGCAAAGTTCGCAAAGCTTATTTTTCTGAAGAAAACTTGCTATTCACTATTCACTACTCACTATTTACTAAAAAAACCTATCTTTGTATCATGGAAGAAAATACAGTACGCATCAACAAATATTTATCGGAAACCGGTTTTTGTTCTCGCAGAGAGGCCGATCGTTTGATTGAGCAAGGAAGAGTTACTATTAACGGAAAGATTCCGGAAATGGGTACTAAAGTGGCGCCTGGTGATGAAGTTCGTGTGAATGGTGAATTAGTACAACAGAAAAACGAGAAACCTATTTATTTAGCGTTTTACAAACCTGCGGGAATTGAATGTACCACTAATTTAAGCGTGCGTGACAACATTGTTGATTTCATCAATTATCCAGAGCGTATTTTTCCTATTGGTCGTTTGGACAAAGCCAGTGAAGGTTTGATTTTTATGACGAATGATGGCGATATTGTAAACAAGATTCTTAGAGCGAGAAACAATCACGAAAAAGAATATATCGTAACCGTAAACAAACCAATTACGGATCGATTTATTGACCGAATGGCAAACGGAATTCCGATTTTGGAAACGATTACCAAGAAATGTAAAGTAGAACAAATTAGCAAATATGTTTTCCGAATTATTCTAACACAAGGTTTGAATAGACAAATTCGTAGAATGTGTGAATATTTAGATTACGAAGTAACAGCCTTAAAACGTACACGAATCATCAACATTTCCTTAGACGTACAAGAAGGCAAATACCGAAACTTAACTGATGCTGAAATAACGGAATTAAATAGATTAATAGAACCTTCCAGCAAAACCGAAGAAGCAAGTTTACCAAGTAATAAAGGTAAGTTTACTGGGAAGAGGAATTATGGGGAGCGAAATCGATAAAAAATATAATTTAAAAAAGCACGAGAGTTTCTCGTGCTTTTTTTATTGAGTTACAAATGTGACACTCTCAACAACTGCAATTGAATTATGGAATATAACTTTCAACAAAAGAACAACTATATGGTTTAAAATGTATAATATTATTACCAACAGTAACAGTAACTCTTTGATAATATCCAGGTTCATTTTGATCAAGAGTATTACTATTAAATCTAAATTTGAAAGTCGTACCATTAGAAATTACAGTATAGTTAAAACCACTACCTGAAATTGATGCTCTATTTAAATCTACTGTATAATTTTCAATAGGGTCTCCAGCAGGACCATTCCCATTTGTATCAGCATTATATATTGTTATTTTTACAATATTATCTTCTTCTGAATAAAAACAAAATATTGAACCATTATCTCCTGATACATTGTCATAATCACCATCATTATATTTACATCCCTTCATATATGCTGGTGCTAAAAAATCCTCTTGTACATTTTCCTCATCTGAAGAAGAACAAGAAAATAAAACATTCAAACATAATAATACTAGCCAAAAAACACTTTTTTTCATAATATTTATTTATACATTTTTTATATTCCTAATTAATTTTTAGATTTATAACTCACATAATTCATTAATGTCATTTTAGAAGTAAATTCCCAAATTTCATAAAAGATAATGAATATTAAAATAATCATTATCAAAATTTTACAAAAACAAAATACAATTTGTTCAAATCTGATGTAATATACAAAAGATTTTCCAAACCAAAATGTGGAAATCCGTATTCAAGTGAATTATTTTTAAAAGATTGCAACTTCCATCACGTAATCATCCATTACGTAACCGTTTCCAATATCAATAACTTCGTCTTTTACTTTTGTAAAACCTAGTTTGGTGTAAAAATGTATAGCGTTGTTGTATTTGTTTACGTTTAAGAAAATGGCTTTTTGGTGGTTTTCAATTGCTTTTTCTTTTACCAATTCAAAGAATTGTCTCCCTAAACCTGTTCCTTGTGTTTCGGGTAAGACGTAAATCTTGTGGATTTTGGTTTTGTTGGGTTCGCTGTTGATTTCATAGGAAACAAAACCTACGTAATTATCGTTATCGTCTAGTGCTAAATAAAAAATGTGTCCTTTCTGCATTAATTCGCACAAAGCAGTTTCGTTATAAAACTTTTCAATCATATAATCCAATTGCGCTTTGGATAAAATTTCTCCATAAGCTACAGGCCAAATTTTCTTGGTTAAGTCGATAACCACATTTAATTGTTCTATTTTACAAAGTACTATTTTCATACTGCTAAAATAAAAACAAAAAGGGCCAACCTCGAAAGATTGACCCTTTTTTATTTAAAAAACTTAACTTTATTTTTTAATTACTTTAATCTCAGTTTGGTTTCCACCTGCGTTTACTTTTACAATATACATTGCAGCAGCTAATTCAGACATGTTCACCTCAACTTCAGTTTGATTTGGCGTAATTTGTTTCACCAATCTTCCACTTAAGTCATAAACGTTAATTGCAGTAATTTCTTCATTATATCTAATTGATAAAATATCTACAACTGGATTAGGATAAACCGTTAAAGCATTCATATCAAAAGAAGAAGTTCCTAAAGTAGTAACATCAAAACATGTACTTCTTGTAGTACATCCGTTTTTAGTTACATCCACAGCATAACTACCAATTGCAGTTGCTGTATATGATTGTGAAGTTTCACCAGGAATAATTGTATAAACAGGACCCGCACTACAAGTATACCATTGGTAAGTTGCACCATTTTCAGCAGCAGTTAATGTATCAACAACTCGTGTAATTGTTGCATCAGGCAAAGCATTTACAGTAACACTTACGGTATTACTTCTAAAACATCCTGTTGCACCTATTGTAGCAGTAGCAGTATAAACTGTTGTACTAGGAGTTGCTGACTGTACATAAACTGTTGTTGCATTTGTTCCTGTATATGGAATTGTTGCTCCAGCATCAGTAAATAAATTAGTTACAGGAGACCAAGTAATGTTAGCTGTTTCTAATGTAGAAATTCTAAGATTTGGTCTTGTTGTAGTAGCTGTTGGAGCTGTTAAATTAGTACAAACATCAGCTGTACTATCTTCTGAACGATATAAATTTAAACCTGTAGCCACAACTGTAGATTCAACAGAAATAGAGTTTGCACTTACACCTCCGCCATTGTTATTATTAAAACATGTCTCAATTAATAAACTAGATACACCATCCCAAGTTAAAGGAGTTGAAAGTGTAAAATCAATATTTCCAGTTGCAGCAGGTGTGTAATTAGTAGGTGCTAAAACAACGTTAGTTGCACCAGGAATAAACGCTGCTCCTAAAGTTGTATTAGAAACAAAACCAGCATTTATAGTAAAATTATTCAACACTATAGGTGTTCCTGATAAAGCTACATAACCAATAGATCTTATACTTTGTCCAGCCTCAACACCTAAAGCAGTTAATTCAGCTGGCGTATAAAGTGCTTGAGTTTTTGAACCACCAAACCAACCTTTGAAAGGAGTTGATGTTGTATTTGTAGCTACTCCAGAACCTATTTTCCCAACTACTCCTACAGTTCCACCAGTAACAGCTAAACTTTGAACAGTATTAATACAAATAGAAGGTGCTGCTGGAGTAATTGTTAAATTCGTTGGTAATGGGTTAACATTAACGGTATAAGTCGCAGTTGTAGCACATAAAGCACCCGAAGTTTGACTAGCCGTTAAAGTATAATTAGTTGTTATCGTTGGATTGAAAGTCCATCCAGAAACAGCATTTCCACTTACACCTGTAGCAGGGCTCCAAACAAAAGTATCATAGTCACCAGAACCTGCAGTTAAAGTAACTGCACTTGAAGAATCTCCAGAACAAATTGTTGCAGTAGCACCACTCAAAGTTAATGTTGGAGGCGTAGAAACAGTAGCTACCACAGCAACTCTTGGTGAAGAACAAATTAATTGTCCATTAATTGTAAATCTTGGTCTATTAGATGATGTCCCTGAAAAAGTTGCAACTCCAGTTTCATTTAACATCTCAGTTGGAGTAATATTATCTCTTTGTCTGTAAGCAGTTGAAACAAACCCAACGTTATCAACCTTCATAGTAGTAGACGTTGAAGTTGATGCAGCAGGTACTCTTGACCAAGAAATTGAAACAACAATATTTGAAGTCCCATCCCATACAAAACTACTTGTAGTTCCAGCACCAGTTCCAAAAGTCAAGTTGTTTACAGAACCCGCAACAGGCGTAAATCCATCATTTGCTTCAGTACCAGCGTATACAAAATTTAAACCTGCATTCGCAATAAAAGTAGTAGAAGGAGCAACAGATTCAGTTGTATGACCAATTTGAACATAGAATCCTTGATAGGTTTGACCAGAGTTAGTTGGTTCAAATCCTAAATTAGTAATTGGACCCGCTGTTAAACCAGCTTGTATTAATTCTGATGCACGGATTACATATTGAGTTTTTGCTCCACCCCAACTACCAGGCAAGAAACTTGCAGCTGTAGAAGATGAGTTAGTTGCTCCAGCTCCCAAAACTAAACTACCAGCAGAGGCAGTTGTTGCAGCTGCATAGTAAGTAGTTGTTGTAGCAATTGAAGGTGTAGTAAATGTCGAACCTGAAGCAAGTGATGATCCACCAGTTGCATTGGCATACCAGTTTATAGTTGATCCCGCGCTTGGCGCAGCACTTAAATCAACAGTTCCGGTTCCACATCTTGCACCAGGTACCGTTGCAGTTACTTCATTTGCAAAAGTTACATATACAGGAGTTGAAGTTGCAGTTGAAGGACCAGAAGCACAAGTTACTTCACATCTAAAGTAAGTAGCAGCAGTTGGCACTGTAGCATAAGTTGGATTCGTAGCAGTTGCTATTGGTGAATAAGAAACCCCATCTGTTGATGAGAACCATTGATAAGTAACCCCTGAACCTGTTGTTAAATTTTGTAAACTTAAAGTAACCGAAGTTCCTAAACAAATTGCATTACTTGAAGCAATTGTATTACCTGGAGTCGGAACTCCAACACAAGCGTTAGAATCTGCATAACTTAAGAAACCAGTATAACTTGCGCTTAGTACAGGCGTAGTTGATTGAGTTGAAACTCCTGCAACAGCAGAAGCAACAGAACCAAAAGCACTTGTATATTCACCACTAGCAGAAGGTGCTTGAACTGGAATACTCGTAGATACAATTCCAGCATCGCCCAATCTAACATTGATATTACTAATCGTTCCTGATACTAATGGTAATTCCCATCTTCTGTTGGTTGACATATTTGCAATTGCTGCATTTAAAGTTCCAGTATTAGAATCGAAAGTTTCTGCTTTCATCACAGTAACTGCAGTAGTAGCAGGTGCAGCCCAAATAGGTGCATAAGCAACTTTTCCAACAGGGAAAAGCAAATAATTCGTATTTGCATTAGCATTTGCAATTGTTCTTGCAAAAGGCCCTCTAACCATGTTAGTAGCACTTGGCGTACCTGCTAAAGTTCCCGCTGCCGCTGCAGTTCCTAATGATAATAAATTTGTGTTTGTAGTATTAATAATACCAGAAGTCATTGTTAATGTACCACTAACAGATAAAGGCACATTTAACGTTACACCTGTAGCATTAGTATTATTAACCGTTAATGAAGTTAAGTTTGCCGTTGGAGCAGCAGCTAAGTTTCTATAAACTCCTGCACCTCCAATAGTTTGCGCATTTGTAGTTGCAGTTTCAGCACCATTTAAATAGTTTGCTAAAAACAATGAAGTTGTAGAAGTAAAAGTACCATTATTAACAATGTTACCCGCTACATAAGACGTTCCAAATAACACTTCTGAGTTTGGCTCAATTGTTACATTTCCGCCGAAACCTAAAGAATATGTAGTAGTTACAATTCTATTTGTACCTCCTAAAGTGTTTACTTCTAAGTTACCAAATAAAATTCTATTAAGACCTGCGTAAGTATTTAATCTAAAACCATTAGCATGTCCACCAGCATCTGTAGAAACACCATCTCCTAATTTTAGTGTATGTGTGTTTGGAACATTTACATGTGCAGTACTGTTATTAAACGCTAAAGTATTTGAAGCAGTAGCATTAGCATGAGGATCAAGAATTGTTAAAGCACCACCAGTCCAGTTAATAAATTGCGAATTCAACTGTACAATTGCCACTCCCGAAGCAACAGAATTTGCTGCAACACCACCTTCATTTCCATCTACAAGAATATCACCACCACTTTGATTAAAAATCGAAGCAGCATTGTGAACCATATTTCCATTAACAGCTAATAGACCACCAGAAACGGTTAAAGTACCACTATTTGCTAAAGTATTATTATTTAATGTACAACCCACTGTTAAATCTCCAGCAGAAACTACTAAAGTACCTCCAGTAGCAATAGTAACACCTTTAGCGAAATTACCAGAAGTTGAAGAAGTAACCGTATGTCCATTAGCAATTACAGCTACATCAGCACATGCAGGAACCACTCCTCCATTCCAAGTACTTGTTGAATTCCAATCGCCTGATGCAATTGAAACAACTGGTACATCAGCAGCATTAACTCCAAGATATAATCCAGTAGCGGATGTTAAATCAGTAGTTGTAACTCCACTTCTTTGACCATATGGTGCATTAGAAGTATTAACATGAGTTCCTGATAAAGCTACACTTTGTCCTAAAACTCTAGCTCCAGTCGCTGTTGTGAAGAAAGCACCTGGAGTAAACATTGTTATCCAGTTAGAAGCGGCAGCAGGAGTTGTTCCGTCTAAAGTAACAACAAAATTCCCATCCCATCTATTGGTTATAGTTGCAGCACCATCTGTAATATTTAAACCTGTAGTACTAGTAGTAGCATTATTATATGTTACTGCATATTTACCTCCAACCGTTGGGGTTGTTCTTCCAAGATAAAAAATTCTTTGCTCTCCTGTAGGTGAGTAAAAAGGATATCTACCAGCAGCTCCGGCTGGAATTGTTGTAGGACCAGAAGTAGTATAACCCGTTCCTCCTGAAGTCCACCATCTAGAAAAAGTTCCGTTTAAAAAACCTCCATTTGTAAATGCAAATGTATTACCTGTTGAAGTTGCACTAACACCATAATTAATTTTATTACCCCCTAAATCAATCTTAGCATTTGATATTGTTAAATTATATTCAACACTAATATCATCAAATCCCCAGTTAATATTTGGAATTGCAGTTGATGTATTACTAAAAATTAAATTTCTAATTTTATTGTTAGCAAACGTTCCAGAACCAGTAATTGATTGAACTGTAGTTCCATTTAAAGTCAAACTTCCTTCAGTTGTTGCTCCAATTGACAAATCGATATTTCCATCATTCACTATATTTCCAGTAACAACAATTGCTTTACCAGTTGTACCGTTAAATACAAGAAACTCCCCTCCCGCTTCAACAGTTAAATTCCCATTAACATTGAAAGTTGTTGGAGTTGCACCAAACTCTAAAGAGCCTTGAACCGTTAAGTTATTAATTGATAAACTTGCCGCATCAATTGTCACAGTATGTACCGCCACAATTGCACTATCTGCTCCTGTAGGAACAGCATTTGCATCCCATGTTGCAGGATTTGTCCAGTTACCATTTGCAACTGAAATAAAAATCCCAGGAGCATTTGTTACTTGAGAACCTGATATTTCAGTTGAAAAAACAGCTTCAGAAATAGCTTGAACTTTATAATAATACAATGTACTTGGCAATAAACTAGTTTGAATAGAATTATATGCACCTCCTGTCGCTGCAGTTGATGTTGACGCTACAATTGTAGTAACAACATTAGTAGTAAAAGTTGCATCTGTAGCTCTTGTTACTAAAAATGCAGATTCATTTGTTGAATTATCAACCCAGTTTACAGTAGTTCCCGCTGAAGTAATTCCCGAAAATGTTAGTGTAGTAGGAGCTGAAACTGGCAATGTAGATGGTGTAAATACGTAAGTTCTTCTTGAACCATTTGCACTTGAATCTAAATTTGCAATTGCAGCTACTGTGTAAGTATTGTTTACAAAAGCAGTACCATTAGTTGTGAGCGCATTTGTTGAAGAAGTTATAGATGCAATTTTACCTGCTACTGCTCCGCCTGAAAAACCAATTATTGGACCAGTAGTAAAAGTATCAGCAACAGCCATTGCTCCATAAACAAATTCAACAACCCCCGAAGTTTCATAAATTCTAGCTTGGTAAGTTCCATTCGCAGTGGAAGACCCCCAATCCATCTCCATATTTAACCATTCTACAACAAGAGTTCTGTTTGGAGCAGAACCAACTACTTTATAATGCACTTTACCTGTTGCATGAGTAGCGTGATCACCACCAAAAGGCGCTATAAACATTGTTGTAGCTGTTCCCGCATTAGTTGTACCTGATGTGCCTATTGCTACATTTCCTAAACCCATAGCTCCATTTGAATTGGCTGAGAAATTAGTTTGTAATGTTCCCATACCAATAAAATCAAAACCTATTGCTTGAACAGTGGATACTGATGTATCAACACCCGAAGCAACCAATTGAGTTGTTCCTATTGACATATCAACAGTATTTCCATTAGCATCTAACGCTAATGAACCAGTTGTTGTTGTACTAAAGACGTAGTTAGTTACTGATTGTCCTTGTACAAAAACAAAAGAAAATAACATCAAGAACGCAGATAAAAACGAAAGCCATGTTTGTTTTTTAACTGAGTACGATGTTTCTTCTTTTTGTGAAGAATTTGTTGAACATGTTTCTTTTAACATGTCAACGGAATCGTAATTGTGTTTCATAAAAATAATTTTGTTAATTAGTTTCTTAGTGTAAAACATGAATTTTACAAAAAGTTACACAATTTCCAAAAAAAAACAATTACTAAGAAAAATCAACGATGAAATGCATAATTAATCGATGAGATGCATAAAAAACATATCTCCAACACATGTTGAGGATATCATATTAAGCTTGTCCTGTTGGACCAAAATTTAAAGGAATTGAAGGTTGTTCTCCTTCTTCGATTTTTCCGTGAGCACTTTCAAAACGGTGAATGTTTTCTCCTAATGCTTTTAGTAAACGTTTTGCGTGTTGTGGCGTTAAGATAATTCTAGATTTTACTTTCGCCTTTGGTACGCCAGGCATAATCGTAACAAAATCAACTACAAACTCTGAATTAGAATGATTGATAATTGCTAAATTAGAATACGTTCCTTCTGCTGTTTGTTCATCTAATTCGATGTTAATTTGCCCTTGTTGGTTATTATTTTCCATTTCTTTTTAAATTTTTAAACATATAAGTCATGTAAGTTTTTTTTAACTTTTATTAGACCTTATATTGCATTATTAAGTTCATTTAAGTGATATTCAAGAATCTTATACAAGAATAAGTATAATTTGGGTAAAAAAAAAGCCTAACAGAAAATCTGTTAGGCTTATATTGGAATAATGAAGCTAATTAGTAGTTAAACTCTTCTTTAGCAGCCATTAACTCATTGTATTCTTCTTTAGAACCTACTATTGTATTGTCGTAGTCTCTCATACCTGTACCAGCTGGGATTCTGTGACCTACAATAACGTTTTCTTTTAATCCTTCTAAAGTATCTACTTTACCTGCTACTGCAGCTTCGTTTAATACTTTAGTAGTTTCTTGGAACGATGCAGCAGAAATGAATGATTTCGTTTGTAACGATGCTCTCGTAATACCTTGAAGTACTGGAGTTGCAGTTGCAGTAATAACATCACGAGCCACTACTAAGTTTTTATCATTACGTTTTAATAACGAATTTTCATCTCTTAACTGACGTGGAGAAATAATTTGACCTGGTTTTAAATTTTCAGAGTCACCTGCATCCTCTACTACTTTCATTCCGTATAATTTGTCGTTTTCAACAAGGAAATCGCTTGTATGAGCTAATTGATCTTCTAAGAATAAAGTATCTCCTGGATCAACAATTCTTACTTTACGCATCATCTGACGAATAACCACTTCAAAGTGTTTGTCATTGATTTTTACCCCTTGTAAACGGTATACCTCTTGAATTTCATTTACTAAATACTGTTGAACAGCAGATGGTCCTTGAATTCTTAAAATATCTTCTGGTGTAATTGCTCCGTCAGAAAGTGGAGTTCCTGCTTTTACGTAGTCGTTCTCTTGAACTAAGATTTGGTTCGAAAGTTTTACTAAGTATTTCTTCACTTCACCAAATTTAGACTCGATAGCGATTTCGCGGTTACCTCTCTTAATTTTTCCGAATGTTACAACTCCATCAATTTCAGAAACTACTGCAGGGTTTGAAGGATTACGAGCTTCTAACAACTCGGTAATTCTTGGTAAACCTCCTGTAATATCTCCCGCTTTTGAAGAACGACGAGGAATTTTAACTAAAATCTTACCAGCTTTAATTTTCTCTCCGTCATCTACCATAAGGTGAGCCCCTACTGGTAAGTTGTAAGAACGAATCAATTCACCATCTTTACCATAAATTAATAAAGTAGGAACTAATTTTTTATTTCTACCTTCAGAAATTACTTTTTCTTGGAAACCTGTTTGCTCATCGATTTCAACTAAGAACGATTGTCCTTGTTCTAAATCTTCATAAGCAATTTTTCCTGTAAATTCTGAAACAATAACTCCATTATATGGATCCCATTTACAGATTGTAGTACCTTTTTCAACAACGTCTCCGTCTTTAACAAAAATACTTGAACCGTAAGGAATATAGTGTGTATTTAATAAAATTCCTGTTTTAGCATCTACTAATTTTAACTCAGTAGAACGAGAAATTACAATATCAACAGTATTACCTTCAGCATCTTCACCTTTAACTGTTTTTAAATCTTCAATTTCTAATCTACCTGCAAAACGAGTAACAATACTAGATTCTTCAGAGATACCTCCAGCAACCCCTCCAACGTGGAACGTACGAAGTGTTAACTGTGTACCTGGCTCACCAATTGATTGCGCTGCAATAACACCAACTGCTTCACCTTTCTGAGTCATTTTTCCTGTAGCTAAGTTTCTTCCGTAACATTTAGCACAAATACCTTTTGTAGCTTCACATGTTAATGGAGAACGAACTTCTACTCTTTCTACTGGAGATGCTTCAATTTTCTTAACGATAGCTTCCGTGATTTGCTCACCAGCATGAACTAAGATTTCAGAATCAAGAGGATTAATTACATTTTGTAATGCTACACGACCTAAGATTCTTTCTCCTAAAGTTTCAACGATTTCCTCGTTTTTCTTTAAAGCAGAAACTTCAATACCTCTTAATGTACCACAGTCTACTGAATTAACGATAACATCTTGAGATACATCATGTAATCTACGAGTTAAGTAACCAGCATCGGCCGTTTTAAGAGCCGTATCCGCAAGACCTTTACGAGCACCGTGAGTAGAAATAAAGTACTCAAGAATCGAAAGACCTTCCTTAAAGTTAGAAAGAATTGGGTTTTCAATAATTTCACCACCAGCAGCAGTTGATTTTTTCGGCTTAGCCATCAAACCACGCATACCAGTTAACTGACGAATCTGTTCTTTAGAACCCCTCGCCCCAGAGTCAAGCATCATATATACCGAGTTGAAACCTTGTTGGTCTTCACGGATATTTTTCATAGCTAATTCTGTTAATTGAGCATTCGCAGAAGTCCAGATATCAATAACTTGGTTGTAACGTTCGTTATTGGTAATAAGACCCATACTATAGTTCATCGAAATTCCATCAACTTGCTCACGAGCATCAGCAATTAACTGCGTTTTTTGTTCTGGAATTCTAATATCACCTAATGAGAAAGATAATCCTCCACGGAATGCGAACTTATACCCCATATCTTTCATGTTATCCAAGAAAGCCGCAGTTGTAGGAACGTCAGTCACCGCTAAGATTTTACCAATAATATCACGAAGTGATTTCTTAGTTAATACCTCATTAATATATCCTGCAGCTTCAGGTACTACTTCATTAAATAATACTCTACCAGCTGTAGTTTGAATAATTTTTGTAACTAATTCTCCTTCTTCATTAAAGTCTTTTGCTCTAATTTTCACTCTAGCATTTAACTCTAATCTTCCTTCATTTAAAGCGATATTTACCTCTTCAGCTGAATAGAAAGTTAAACCTTCTCCTAAAATTTTCATTTCTGGAGTAGACAAACGCTCTTTGGTCATATAATAAAGACCAAGTACCATGTCTTGAGAAGGTACTGTAATAGGAGCACCATTCGCAGGATTCAAGATATTGTGAGAAGCCAACATTAATAATTGTGCCTCTAAAATAGCTTCTGGTCCTAATGGTAAGTGAACCGCCATCTGGTCACCATCGAAATCGGCGTTGAATGCCGTACATACTAATGGGTGTAACTGGATTGCTTTTCCTTCAATTAACTTAGGTTGGAATGCTTGAATACCTAAACGGTGAAGCGTAGGAGCACGGTTTAATAATACAGGATGTCCTTTAATTACATTCTCTAAAATATCCCATACTACTGGCTCTTTTTTGTCGATAATTTTCTTAGCCGACTTAACTGTTTTAACGATTCCTCTTTCGATTAACTTACGAATAACGAATGGTTTGTATAGTTCAGCAGCCATATCTTTTGGAAGACCACATTCGAACAATTTCATTTCTGGTCCAACAACAATTACCGAACGAGCAGAATAATCCACACGTTTTCCTAATAAGTTTTGACGGAAACGACCTTGCTTACCTTTTAATGAATCTGATAAAGATTTTAATGGTCTGTTTGATTCTGTTTTAACAGCAGAAGCTTTACGAGTGTTATCAAATAATGAATCTACAGATTCTTGTAACATACGTTTTTCGTTTCTTAAGATTACTTCTGGAGCTTTGATTTCCATTAATCTTTTTAAACGGTTGTTACGGATGATAACTCTTCTGTATAAATCATTTAAATCTGAAGTTGCGAAACGACCTCCATCAAGTGGCACTAACGGACGTAATTCTGGTGGAATAACTGGAATTACTTTTAAAATCATCCATTCAGGACGGTTTTCTCTGTTTAAGTTAGACTCACGGAATGATTCTACAACATTTAAACGTTTTAATGCTTCTGTTTTACGTTGTTTAGATGTTTCGTTATTAGCTGCGTGACGTAAACTATAAGAAAGTTCATCTAAGTCAGTACGAGCTAATAAATCCATAATACATTCAGCACCCATTTTAGCAATGAATTTATTAGGATCGTTATCATCTAAATATTGATTTTCCATTGGAAGTGTATCTAAGATATTTAAATACTCTTCTTCCGTAAGGAAATCTAATCTTTGTAATGATTCGCCATCAGCATTTTTAGCAATACCTGCTTGAATTACTACGTATCTTTCGTAGTAAATAATCATATCTAATTTCTTAGATGGTAAACCTAAAATATAACCAATTTTGTTTGGTAACGAACGGAAATACCAGATATGAGCGATAGGCACAACAAGATTGATGTGTCCAACTCTATCTCTACGTACTTTTTTCTCTGTTACTTCAACACCACATCGGTCACAAACGATTCCTTTGTAGCGAATTCTTTTATATTTTCCACAAGCACATTCGTAGTCTTTAACAGGCCCGAAAATACGCTCACAGAAAAGACCATCTCTTTCTGGTTTGTGTGTACGATAGTTGATAGTCTCTGGTTTTAAAACCTCACCTCTAGATTCTCCTAAAATAGATTCTGGAGAAGCTAACCCTATCGTGATTTTGTTAAACCTTTTGATTTGGTTTTTATCTTTATTATTTCTATTATTCATCATAGTTTTTACTATTGATTTATTATTAAAATTTAGATTTATGATTTTCGGCTTGAAAAAAGACTAAATCATTCAGCTACTACCTCGAATTACTTCTCAAAACCTCAAGTCTCTTTCACCTTGAAGTGCTAGTTATACAATTTAGCATCGCATAAAAAATCGGAACGGTTTACGGGTATAAATCTTTAAAAACTTATTATAAATAAGTATTCAGCTCCGAGAAATCGGAACTGAATACTGCATTCTTATTTATTCTTCTAATCTGATGTCTAACCCAAGACCTTTCAATTCATGCATTAATACATTAAATGATTCTGGTAATCCTGGTTCTGGCATAGTCTCACCTTTTACGATAGCTTCGTAAGTTTTAGCTCTACCAATTACGTCATCCGATTTAACAGTCAAGATTTCTCTTAAAGTACTTGATGCACCGTATGCTTCAAGTGCCCAAACCTCCATCTCTCCAAAACGCTGACCTCCAAATTGGGCCTTACCTCCTAATGGTTGTTGTGTAATTAACGAGTATGGACCAATAGAACGAGCGTGCATTTTGTCATCTACCATGTGTCCTAATTTCAACATGTAAATTACACCCACAGTTGCACGTTGGTGGAAACGCTCTCCAGTTCCTCCATCATACAAGTAAGTATGACCGAATCTTGGAATTCCTGCTTCGTCTGTTAATTCATTAATTTGATCTAAAGTAGCACCGTCAAAAATTGGAGTAGCAAATTTCTTGTTCAATTTTTGTCCAGCCCAACCAAGAACCGTTTCATAAATCTGACCGATGTTCATACGAGATGGTACCCCTAGTGGATTCAATACGATATCTACTGGTGTTCCGTCTTCTAAGAATGGCATATCTTCATGACGAACGATTTTAGCAACAATACCTTTGTTACCGTGACGTCCTGCCATTTTATCACCTACTTTTAATTTACGTTTCTTAGCGATGTAAACTTTAGCAAGTTTTAAAATTCCAGAAGGTAATTCATCTCCAACTGTAATAGTAAATTTCTCTCTTCTTAACCAACCTTGTAAATCGTTTAATTTGATTTTGTAGTTGTGAATTAAGTCGTTCACCATTGCATTAGTATGCTCATCTGTTGTCCACTGACCTTTAGTTAAGTGAGCAAAATCTTCTACTCCTTGTAACATCTTTTTAGTGAATTTTTTACCTTTTGGTAATACTTCTTCACCTAAATCGTTCATTACACCTTGAGAAGTCTTACCATCGATGATAACAAATAATTTTTCAATTAACTTGTCTTTTAAGTCGTTGTACTTAACTTCAAATTCAGTTTCTAATTTATCAACGTCTTCTTTATCTTTAGAACGTTTTCTCTTATCTTTTACTGCTTTCGCAAATAATTTTTTATCTAAAACCACACCGTGTAAAGATGGAGACGCTTTTAATGAAGCATCTTTTACATCACCTGCTTTATCACCGAAGATAGCTCTTAAAAGTTTTTCTTCTGGAGTAGGATCTGATTCACCTTTTGGTGTAATTTTTCCGATTAGAATATCGCCAGGTTTTACCTCTGCACCAATTCTAATCATACCGTTTTCATCTAAATCTTTAGTAGCTTCTTCAGAAACGTTAGGAATATCATTAGTTAATTCTTCGTTACCTAATTTAGTATCACGAACTTCTAATGTATAATCATCAATATGTAATGATGTAAAAATATCATCACGAACTACTTTTTCAGAGATTACGATTGCATCCTCGAAGTTGTAACCTTTCCATGGCATAAACGCCACTTTTAAGTTTCTACCAATTGCTAATTCTCCGTTTTGAGTAGCATAACCTTCACATAATACTTGACCTTTAGTAACTCTGTCACCTTTTCTAACGATAGGCTTTAAGTTAATACAAGTACTTTGATTGGTTTTTCTATATTTGATTAACTGATATGTTTTCTCATCTGTATCAAAGCTTACCATACGCTCTTCTTCAGTTCTGTCATATTTGATGGTAATCATATTAGCATCAACATACTCTACAGTTCCGCTACCTTCAGCGTTGATTAATACTCTTGAATCAGAAGCAACTTGTCTTTCTAAACCAGTACCTACGATTGGAGCCTCAGGACGTAATAATGGAACGGCCTGACGCATCATGTTAGATCCCATCAACGCACGGTTCGCATCATCATGCTCTAAGAAAGGAATCAATGAAGCTGAAATCGAAGCAATCTGATTTGGAGCAACGTCTGTATAATGAACAACTGTTGGTTCTACTACTGGGAAGTCACCTTCCTCACGAGCAATAACTTTATCAGCCGTAATTTTTCCGTTAGCATCCATTTCAATGTTTGCTTGCGCAATCATTTTACCTTCTTCTTCCTCTGCACTTAAGTAAATAGGTTCAGAAACTAAATCAACTTGTCCGTTTACAACTTTACGGTAAGGAGTTTCGATGAAACCCATTCCGTTAACTTTTGCATATACCCCTAAAGATGAAATCAAACCAATGTTTGGTCCCTCTGGAGTTTCAATTGGACAAAGTCTTCCGTAGTGCGTATAGTGAACGTCACGAACCTCGAAACCAGCTCTTTCTCTAGATAAACCTCCAGGTCCAAGGGCAGATAAACGACGTTTGTGTGTAATCTCTGCTAATGGGTTTGTTTGGTCCATAAACTGAGATAACTGGTTCGTTCCAAAGAATGAGTTAATTACCGATGATAATGTTTTAGCATTAATCAAATCGATAGGTGTAAACACCTCGTTATCACGAACGTTCATTCTCTCACGGATAGTTCTAGCCATACGAGCTAAACCTACTCCGAACTGAGCTGATAATTGCTCACCAACAGTTCTTACACGACGGTTTGATAAGTGGTCGATATCATCAATCTCTGCTTTAGAGTTGATTAATTCGATCAAATATTTAACGATTGTAATAATATCTTCTTTAGTTAAAACTTGTTTTTCCATAGGAATATCAAGATTTAACTTTTTGTTCATTCTGTAACGACCTACTTCACCTAAGTTATAACGTTGGTCAGAGAAGAACAATTTATCTATAATACCACGAGCCGTTTCCTCATCAGGCGGTTCCGCGTTACGTAATTGTCTGTAAATATGCTCAACGGCCTCTTTTTCAGAGTTTGTTGGGTCTTTTTGTAACGTATTGTGGATAATTGTGTAATCAGCCGCGTTGTTATCCTCTTTATGTAAAAGAATAGTTTTTACGTCTGCTTCAATTATTTCTTCGATATTATCTTTATCAAGAATCGTATCACGATCTAAGATAATTTCGTTACGCTCAATAGAAACCACTTCACCAGTATCCTCATCCACGAAGTCTTCATGCCATGTATTTAATACACGTGCAGCAAGTCTTCTTCCAGCATATTTCTTGATTCCTGTTTTAGATACTTTAATTTCTTCAGCTAAGTCGAAAATTTCTAAGATATCTTTATCTCTTTCAAATCCGATAGCTCTAAATAAAGTAGTTACAGGTAATTTTTTCTTTCTATCGATATACGCATACATTACGTTGTTGATATCGGTAGCGAATTCAATCCAAGAACCTTTAAAAGGAATAATTCTGGCAGAATATAATTTAGTTCCATTTGCATGGAAAGACTGACCAAAGAATACACCCGGAGATCTGTGTAATTGCGATACAACTACACGCTCAGCACCATTGATTACGAATGTACCGCTAGGTGTCATATATGGTATTGTTCCTAAATACACATCTTGAACAATTGTTTCAAAATCCTCGTGTTCAGGGTCAGTACAATATAATTTTAATCTAGCTTTAAGAGGCACACTATAAGTTAAGCCTCTA
The DNA here is from genome assembly GCF_000686885.1 of Flavobacterium sasangense DSM 21067. Taxonomy (GTDB): domain Bacteria; phylum Bacteroidota; class Bacteroidia; order Flavobacteriales; family Flavobacteriaceae; genus Flavobacterium; species Flavobacterium sasangense. The sequence goes on from NZ_JMLU01000003.1 coordinate 171,785, forward strand.
TCAATACACTCTTCGATGGTATATCTAGGTGGATCAATAAAATAATCTAGGAATTCTAATACGAATTGATTTCTCGTATCCGTAATTGGGAAATTTTCCATGAAGGTATTATACAGCCCTTCGTTGCCTCTTTCGTCAGATTTAGTTTCTAATTGAAAAAAATCTTTAAACGATTTCACTTGAATATCTAGAAAATCTGGATATTGTGGAATGTTTTTTGTTGAAGCAAAATTTAATCTTTCAGTCTGATTAGCAATCATCAATGGATAAAATTTTGATTTAAAAAAAGTAATTTTTGTGTAAATACACTGTTTTAATAATACTTCCTTTTAAATAAACAATACATCTTTAAAATAAACCAGGAAAGATAGTTTAATTTTTTTCTTCGTTATTGTTTACTTTTAAACGCATAAAAAATACAATAATTTAATATACGCAAAATGGTTTAGGTCTTTGAGAACACTCTCAAGACCTAAACCTAGCTTATTTATGAGTATAAATTATTTTAACTCAACTACAGCTCCTGCTTCTTCTAAAGCTTTCTTAAGACCTTCAGCCTCATCTTTAGAAACTCCTTCTTTTACATTTGTTGGAGCAGCATCAACTAAATCTTTAGCTTCTTTAAGACCTAAACCTGTTAATTCTTTAACAGCTTTAACAACTCCTAATTTAGAAGCACCAGCGTCTTTTAATACTACTGTAAATTCTGTTTGTTCAGCAGCAGCACCAGCATCACCTCCACCAGCAGCAACTACAACAGCTGCAGCAGCAGGCTCGATACCATACTCATCTTTTAATATTGTTGCTAATTCGTTAACTTCTTTAACTGTTAAGTTAACTAATTGTTCTGCGAATTGTTTCAAATCTGCCATTTTTTCTATCGTTTAAAATGTTTTGTAAAAAATATAATTTATTTGTGCGTACTTATTATTCTGCTCCCTCTTCCTTGTTAGGTTGATTTTGAAGAGCTGCAATAACTCTTTGAGCAGGAGATTGTAATAATCCAATAATTTCTGCGATAACTTCTTCTTTAGATTTGATAGCTACTAAGCTGTCTAATAAGTTATCACCAATGTAAATTTCTTGGTTAATATAAGCTCCTTTAAAGATTGGTTTTTCACCTTTCTTACGGAATTCTTTAATGATTTTTGCTGGTCCATTAGCTGTATCAGCAATAAACATAGAAGTATTTCCTTTAAGAACTGATGATAAATCACCAAAGTCGTTATCAGAAGCTTCCATTGCTTTTTCTAACAATGTGTTCTTAACAACTTCTAATTTAATACCAGCTTTAAAACAAGCTCTTCTTAAGTTTGAAGTAGTATCTGCATCTAGTCCTGAAATGTCTGCTAAATAAACAACATTCACATCCGCTAACTGTGCAGTTAAATCTTCAATAGCGATTGATTTTTCTTCTCTAGTCATACTAAAAATTTTTAACTACCAATTATACTGCTTTAGGATCTAAAGCAATAGCAGGACTTTGTGTACTTGATATATGAATAGACTTAATATAAGTACCTTTAGCTGCAGTTGGTTTTAATTTGATTAATGTTTGAACGATTTCGTGTGCATTGTCATAGATTTTATCAGCATCAAAAGATACTCTACCTATTCCAGCGTGAACGATACCAGTTTTGTCAACTTTAAAGTCGATTTTACCAGCTTTTACTTCAGCAACAGCTTTAGCAACATCCATAGTTACAGTTCCTGTTTTAGGGTTAGGCATTAAACCTCTTGGACCTAAAACACGTCCTAATGGACCTAATTTACCCATAACAGCTGGCATAGTGATGATAACATCAATATCAGTCCAACCATCTTTGATTTTTTGAAGATAATCATCTAAACCTACGTGGTCTGCACCAGCAGCTTTAGCTTCAGCTTCTTTATCTGGAGTAACTAATGCTAATACTCTTACATCTTTACCAGTTCCGTGAGGTAATGTTACAACCCCTCTTACCATTTGATTCGCTTTTCTAGGATCTACACCTAACTTAACTGCGATATCAACAGACTCATCAAATTTTGCAGAAGCAACTTCTTTAATTAATGCAGAAGCATCTCTTAAAGTATAAAGTTTGTTCTTCTCAATTTTTGCTGCAGCCTCTTTTTGCTTTTTTGTCAATTTTGCCATTGTCTAATTTCTTTTTAGAGATTAAAAAGGAGCATTTCCTGTTACTGTTATACCCATAGATCTAGCTGTTCCAGCAATCATACTCATCGCTTTTTCGATTTCGAAAGCGTTTAAGTCTGCCATTTTGTCTTCAGCAATAGTTCTAATTTGATCCCAAGTAACATTTGCTACTTTTTTACGGTTAGGTTGCCCTGAACCAGACTTTAATTTTGCTGCTTCTAATAATTGAATTGCAGCAGGTGGCGTTTTAACAACAAAGTCAAAAGACTTGTCTTTATACACAGTAATTTGTACTGGTAAAACTTTGCCAGGTTTATCTTGTGTTCTAGCATTAAATTGCTTACAGAACTCCATGATGTTAACCCCAGCAGCCCCCAAAGCAGGTCCAACCGGTGGCGATGGATTCGCAGCACCTCCCTTAACTTGTAGTTTAACTACTTTACTAACTTCTTTTGCCATTTTTAAAAAAATTTAGCACATCTATCAATTGGAAGCGATTGATGTGATTTATATATGTAACGAAAATTATACTTTTTCAACTTGCATAAAACTCAACTCTAATGGTGTTTTTCTTCCAAAAATCTTCACCATTACTTCAAGTTTACGCTTTTCTTCATTTACTTTTTCAATAGTTCCATTGAAACCATTAAAAGGACCATCTACAACTTTAACCGTTTCACCAATTGTATATGGTATAGCAACACTATCTACTTTAACAGACAATTCATCTACTTTACCTAACATTCTGTTTACTTCAGATTGTCTTAATGGTACAGCATCTCCTCCTTTTGTCTCACCTAAAAATCCGATAACACCAGGAATCGATTTAATAATATGTGGAATCTCACCTGTTAAATTAGCTTCAATCATAATATAACCAGGAAAATATACTTTATCCTTAGCTATTTTCTTCCCATCTCTTACTTGCACTACTTTTTCAGTAGGAACAAGAACTTGAGAAATATAATCAGCCATCCCTAATCTTGCTGTCTCCGTTTCAATGTAAGCTTTAACTTTGTTTTCCTGACCACTTACAGCTCTTACCACATACCATTTATTAACATTATTATCAGCCATACTGTAATATTATTTTAAAATATTAAAAAAACCAGCAATTGCCTTTCCAAAAAGTGTATCCACACCCCAAGTTAATAGAGCAAAAATGATTGAAAATACAGCTACAATGATTGTTAAACGTTGTACATCAGCCCAAATTGGCCAAGTTACATTCGCTTTCAACTCATGAAATGCTTCAGATATGTAATTAACTACTTTTGTCATTTTAATCTTTATTTGCACGGGCGGAGGGATTCGAACCCCCATCAATGGTTTTGGAGACCACTATACTAGCCCTTGTACTACGCCCGTTTGTTAAAAAACCAGCAGCGAACTGCTGGTTTTATTTATTATCGACTTATAATTAGTCTAAAATTTCAGTAACCTGACCAGCACCTACTGTTCTACCACCCTCACGGATAGCGAAACGTAAACCTACTGATAAAGCGATAGGACTTAATAATTGAACATCAATTGTTAAGTTATCACCAGGCATAACCATCTCTACACCAGCTGGTAAAGAAATAGTACCAGTAACGTCAGTTGTACGTACATAGAACTGTGGACGGTAGTTATTGTGGAATGGAGTGTGACGTCCACCTTCTTCTTTTTTCAAGATATATACCTCAGCTTTGAAGTGAGCGTGTGGTTTAACAGATCCTGGCTTAATAATAACCATTCCTCTTTTGATATCTTCTTTAGCGATACCTCTTAATAATAAACCTACGTTATCTCCAGCTTCACCTCTATCAAGGATTTTACGGAACATCTCAACTCCTGTAATAGTAGAAGTTAATTTGTCAGCTCCCATACCGATGATTTCAACAGCATCACCTGTATTAGCAACTCCAGTTTCGATACGACCTGTAGCAACAGTTCCACGACCTGTAATTGTAAATACGTCTTCAACTGGCATCAAGAATGGTTTTTCAACGTCACGAACTGGTAATTCAATCCAGTTATCAACTGCATCCATTAATTCCATGATAGTAGCAACCCATTTTGGATCACCGTTTAATCCACCTAAAGCAGAACCTTGAACAACAGGACCATTATCACCATCATATTGATAGAAAGATAATAAATCTCTGATTTCCATTTCTACTAACTCTAATAATTCAGCATCATCAACCATATCCACTTTGTTCATGAATACAACCATTCTAGGCACACCTACTTGACGACCTAAAAGGATGTGCTCTCTTGTTTGTGGCATAGGACCATCAGTAGCAGCAACTACTAAGATAGCACCGTCCATTTGAGCAGCACCTGTAACCATGTTCTTAACGTAATCCGCGTGACCTGGACAGTCAACGTGAGCGTAGTGACGGTTAGCTGTAGAATATTCTACGTGAGATGTATTAATAGTAATACCTCTTTCTTTTTCTTCTGGAGCATTATCAATTTGATCAAATGATTTTGCTTCTGATAAACCAGCATCAGCTAATACTTTAGTAATTGCAGCTGTTAATGTAGTTTTACCGTGGTCAACGTGTCCGATAGTTCCAATATTTAAATGGGGCTTCGAACGATCAAAGGTTTCTTTTGCCATGATTTAATAATTTAATCTTAGTTATATATTAGTGTTCAAAAAATAAACTTTCTTAAGAGCCAATGACGGGAATTGAACCCGTGACCTCTTCCTTACCAAGGAAGCACTCTACCCCTGAGCTACACCGGCTTTTGTGTATTCAGAAGTTAGCCATCAGAATTCAGAAAAACCAAATCCTTCTCTCTAAATTCAAAATCTCGTGGGGAGAGCAGGATTCGAACCTGCGAAGACGTAGTCAGCGGATTTACAGTCCGCCCTCGTTGGCCGCTTGAGTATCTCCCCAAACCTTTTATATTAAGTTACCTACAACTTTGAGCCGATGGAGGGACTCGAACCCACGACCTGCTGATTACAAATCAGCTGCTCTAGCCAGCTGAGCTACACCGGCAACTTAAATATAAAAAGTCCGCTATTTCTAACGGACTGCAAATGTATATAATTTATTTTTGAATCAAAACATTTTTTATGTTTTTTTTCTTTTTATGAATGCGCTCTTAATTTTTCTTTTCTTTTAACAATAACTCTCTCCAATGAATCTACAGACAAATCAACACCTTCTTCAAAACTTTTTGCTGTTTTTTTTACCAGAAAATCATCACCTGGAACTATAATTTTAATTTCAACCGTTTTATTTTCTTTATCACTGGTATTTTCAAGTCTTAAAAAAACTTCTGCCGATACTATTTTATCATAATACTTTTCCAACTTATCCATTCTCTCTTGAATGAAATCTACCAATTTTCTGTCTACATTAAAATTTACTGCTTGCACATTAACTTTCATAATTCTGTTAATTAAAATGGTTATACAATCGAATTATTTTTTACTTCTTGGATGTGCCTGTTGATATACTTTTTTTAATTCAGCCAAACTACTGTGTGTGTATATCTGAGTGGACGACAAACTAGCGTGACCTAATAACTCTTTTACGGAATTTAAATCGGCTCCATTATTCAACAAATGCGTTGCAAATGAATGCCTAAGAACGTGTGGACTCTTTTTTTCTTTTTTCGAGACAGTACTAAAGTAATCATTTATTAATCGATACACAAACGATTCACTCACTTTATTTCCGGTTTTAGATAAAATTAACATCTCCTTATCCTTAATTACCTCTAAATGATTTCGTTGTTCTTTGTAGCGTTTAAGCAAATTTAACGTACAATCCAACATTGGAATAATCCGCTCTTTGTTTCTTTTTCCAATAACACGAATTGTTTTTTGAATTTCGTTAACACTATTCAACTTTAAATTTATCAACTCAGCTCTACGAATTCCCGTAGTATAAAAAAGCTCAATCACAAATCGATTTCGAATTCCCTCAAAATCATTCGAATAATCATTATCCGAAAAAACATCTTGCAATTCTTTTTCCGAAAATGGAATTTGAACTTTTTTTGCAGTTTTTAAAGATTTGTGCTTCAATAACGGATTAACCGAAATTTGCTTAACCTTTAAAAGAAACTTATAATATGATTTTAAAGCGGATATTTTACGATTAACAGAAGTTGTTGAAAGATTTTGTTCTACCAAAATCACTATCCAATTTCGAACATTTGGATAAACAACTTCTTCAAGATTGATAGATTGCTCTTTAAGATACTCTTGAAACGAATTGATATCATCTAAATACGCTCGAACCGTTAAAGGAGAATAGTTTTTCTCTTTAACCAAATAATCTTGATATGCTTGTAGATTTGTAGCCATAAAAAAACCGCTAACAACAAAGTTACACTTTATTAGTTAGCGGTTGATATAGTTTATTCAAAAAATTAACTCTCTAATGCGTCTCTTAATCCTTGAATGTAAGATGCTTTTTGGATCTTAGCTCTGTTTACAACAGATGGTTTAATGAAAGCTTGACGTGCACGTAACTGACGAACAGTTCCTGTTTTATCAAATTTTCTTTTATAGCGCTTTAATGCTCTATCGATATTTTCTCCGTCTTTAATTGGTATAATTAACATAATATAGACACCTCCTCTCGTTAAGGATGCAAATGTAGAAATTATTTTTCAATTACAAAACAACTATTTGTCAATCTTTTAAAGAAAAAACTTTATAAAACAAGAACTCCTATCTATTTAGACAGGAGTTCAACGTTATTTGCTTAATTTATTTAACCGCAGGTTTGTAATTCTGATTATCAATTATCATTTTTGATAAAATTTCTTTTAAAATTTCAGAAGTTCCTCCACCAATTGGACCTAAACGACTATCTCTTAATAAACGTGCTAATGGATACTCTTCCATATAGCCATAACCTCCTAACATTTGTAAGCAATCATAAATTGCTAAATCTGCAACTTTAGTTGATTTTAATTTTGCCATTGTAGCTTCTTTAACCACATATTCTCCTTTATTTAATCTTGCTACAGCTGCGTAATTAAATATTTTACAATGTTCTACTTCTGTAGCATGCTCAACCATCGTATGTCTTAAAGCTTGGAATTTATTAATTGTACTTCCGAAAGCTTCACGTTGTGACATATATTCAATAGTGTACTCAATTGCATATTCTGCTCTTGCGTGAGCATTGATTGCCATAATTAAACGTTCTAAAGCAAAATGTTGCATGATATATGGGAAACCTTTCCCTTCTTCACCCATTAAGTTTTCAGATGGAATTTCCACATTATCAAATGCAAGCTCAGCCGTATCTGATGCTCTCCAACCCAATTTATCTAGTTTAGTTGCTGAGATACCTGGTGTTTTTGCATCCACCAAAAAGATACTGATTCCTTTATTACCTAATTCTGGACTAGTTTTAGCAGCTACAACATAGTAATCAGCATAAACCCCATTTGTGATAAAGGTTTTAGAACCGTTGATTACAAATTTATTACCATTTCTTACTGCATTCGTTCGCATTCCTGCAACATCACTTCCTCCGAAAGGTTCCGTAATACATAATGCTCCAATTTTTTTTCCAGCAATACTTGGCGCTAAATAATCTTGTTTGATTCTTTCATCACCTTCTGCATTTAAATGTGTCATAGCTAAATAAGCATGTGCCCACATAGCTGCAGCAAAACCAGAAGATTTCACTTTTTGAAGTTCTTCTAAAAATATAACAGTGTAGAATAAATCTAAATTCATTCCGCCATATGCTTCAGGATAATTTAATCCAAAAAAGCCCATTTCCCCAAATTTTTCCCAAATAAAACGCTCGATAGTTCCTGTTTTTTCCCATTTTTCAATGTGAGGCACCACTTCTTTATGTAAAAAATCTCTAAAACTTTGTCTGAATAATTCGTGTTCTTCTGTGAAATACATTGAATTCATAAATCTGTAATTGTATAGGTTGTTTTATTGGTAATATTTTTAAAAATCCAAATATAAGGCGATTATTTTTATTTTTTCGTTAGGCATTCCCTTAATTTTTGTTAAATCATCAATATTCTTAATACCATTATTCATAGTTCTATAGATGACAATTTCTTTAGCTAACGCATAATTGAAAAAGGGAAATTTTGCCAATTCTTTCTGAGACAAATCATTGATTGCAATTTTCTTTATTCCATTTTGAGTTTTTACAACAAATTGTTTTTCTAAATCCGCTAAAGCTTCTGGACTAATTCCCCATATAAATTGAAATTGCTCCATACTAACAAAGCATCCTAACTTCTCTTTCTCTTGTAAAATCTTATCTGCTAATTTTTCTCCGATACCATAAACCGCAATTAAATCTTCTCTTGTTGCACTATTGATATCTTTTTGAACAATCTTTTCTTTTTCCTTTGGCAAAAACTTGTGAAACTTTTCTGAAGTGACATTGGTTTTGTTTTTTACCCAATCTGGAAATTTGAAGTAAGGACTAACTTTTGCCAAAAAAACATTAGAAACCTTTGTTACTTGTTGAAACTCTTCGGCAGAATTTACAAATTTTCCCTTTTTACGATAAGCGTGTAGACGATCAATTTCCTGAATTGACATTCCTAATTTATACCCTTTATAATCGGTAATGTAATTTGGATTAAAAGGATAAATTGTATCTTTTTTTGTTGATTGAAGGTATTTTAAGCTATCAATTTCATTTTGAACTAACAACCAAGCTTTATCTTCTGAAGCATTGTTAGTAGAAACAAAATTATCTTTTAGAAAAAAATAACCTAATTGAACCAAAATAATAATTGCAAACAACAAAAAAATCCCACTTCTGTGTTCTCTTGAAAACAGGAAGTAGGATTTTAATTTATTCATTTTGAAAAAAAAATTAATCGTTTTGACGAACTAATTCTTCATCATTATCTTCATAAGAATCGGGTTCTTGTTTAGGAGGCGTACTTAATACTAAATAGAAAAAATATCCTGTAACCGCTGTTACCGTTCCAACTGCTGAAAGCATTGTGATTAAAGCTTCTGTTTTCATGATTATATTCTCCCCTCTTTTTTACGTTTTTTATAAGCAACAAATACTAAGTATGAAATTCCTAGGAACACCAAAAGCAATAATAATCTTGAAGCGTTTACAAATAAAATTGTTTCATTTAACAATTCTAATTCTTTAGGATCAGTTGTAGTTGCAATTTTTAGATAAATATCTTTGTTTATAATTTTATCCCATACTCCCGGCAAACTTGAGAAAAATACAACCCCTAAAAATAGCGGCGTAATAAATTTGATGATAAATTTATAAATACTTGGAACTTTAATATCAGCACCTGTCGTGATTTCTTTCCAACCTTTATCCATTCCAAAAATCCAAGCAAAAAGAATAATTTCAAAGAATGCAAAAACTACTAATGAAAAAGTTCCTGCCCAGTAATCATATTCGTCAAAAACTCCGTAATTGAAAAATAAAACTGTTGGAAGTCCTAATATGAATACTAACCCTCCAAATGTCCAAGCTGCATTTTTATGTTTCCACCCAAATTCATCTTTTAGGAATCCCATAACTGGTGTTCCCATTGCTAAAGAAGATGTAATCCCTGCGAAAAACAACAAACCAAACCAACAAACTCCACACAATATAGCTAAAACAGTTCCCCATTGTTCAAACAAAAATGGTAACGTTTTAAATCCTAAGCCTAAACCTCCTGTTCGTGTCATTTCTAACACTTTGTCGATACCTAAATATCCAACAGAAATAGGAATAATGATAGCAGCTCCTAAAACCACTTCTACGAACTCATTCATCCAACCTGCACTCATGGCATTTAATGCAATATCATCATTCTTTTTAACATAAGAAGCATAACATTGAATTGAACCCATACCTACAGAAAGTGTAAAAAATATTTGACCTGCTGCAGCTAGCCATATTTTAGGAGACCATATAGTTGAAAAATCTGGAGTCCATAAGAAATTTAAACCTACAGATGCATCATTTATAGCTCCAGCCTCACCCGCTTTTACATTAAATGCCATAATAGCTAAGAAGACACCGAACAAAATTAACAATGGCATTCCCACTTTTGCTACTTTTTCAACACCTCCACTTAATCCTTTAGATAAAATCCAAGTATTTAAAAGCAAACAAACTAACCAAAAGAAAATTGTTTCAAAAGGCATATCTAAACCTACATAACTATTGAAAAATCCAGCAACTTCATCTTGAGATTGTCCTGCAAATGTTCTTGATATACTATGCCAAACCCAACTTAAAGTCCATGATTCTAAATAACAATAGTAAGCAGCAACTGCTAAATTGGTGAAGATTCCGAAAACACCAATGTATTTCCAAAATTTTCTTTTATCCATACTATCTAAAATAAAAGGCGTGCTGTGATGACCGTATTTTCCACCGAATCTTCCCATACTCCATTCTACAAATAGTAACGGAATTCCCATTAATAAAAAACACACTAAATAAGGAACGATAAAAGCTCCCCCTCCATTTTGTACTGCTTGAACTGGAAATCTTAAAAAGTTACCTAATCCTACAGCGTTTCCAGCCATGGCCAAGATAAGTCCAACTCGTGAACCCCACGATTCTACTTTTGCTGTCATATAATTTTATTGGTTGTTAAAGCCTCAAAGATAAGAAAAGTATCTAAAATTCAAATAAAACTTACACTTAATGAAATTTTATAAGTCAAAAACTGAACTTCTTTTAGTTTTTATCATGTCTTTAAACTTTAAAAGAAAAGCCAAAGTAAGATACAATCCAAATCCCAAACCTACTGTTACAAAAGATATATATATGAAAAACAAGCGAACGTTTGTAGCTCGCATACCTAATCTATCAGCCAAACGAGAGGCTACAAAAAATCCATGTTTTTCAAAAAAATGCAATAGGTTTTGGACCATTTTTAAATATTTTTTTTCAAAAATACGATTATTTTTTAAGAATAAAATGTCCGATTGCACATTCCAAGCACTTTTTATAATCGCAATAATTCTTTTTTAATTCCAATAAAGCTTGAGATTCATATACATTTTTAGAACGTTTTCCAAAAACTTCAAACTTCTCAATAATCACATTTTGTTCCGAAGTAATTGTAATCGCTAAATCTATTAATTCCTGTGTGATTTCTTTTTGCTGGCTTCTAGCATAAGCAAAACGAAGCGGAATGATTGTATTTATAACCAATAAATCTATAAATGATTTGGAAAGTTTTTTCATCTTTTTAGAACTTTCTTTATCCAAATTATAATGTGTTTCCCAATATTCACTGACACCCACATTAAAAATCTGATACAATTCATTTATGGAAGTACCATTCATAACCAATGAAAAAAGATTCTTTCGATGAAAATACAAATTAGCCAATTGCGCTAAACGAATGGTTGGAAAATTATCAGGACGATGCTTGAAAAATTCCACCGAGCCAGCTACTTTTTCATGTAGTTGATATTTCTGAGTTAAGTATGCATAGGATTTTTGGAGTTGTTTCGCATAACTATCTTGTAAATCATGAGAAAGTAAATTTGCTTGACCTAATAATAACGCTTCTAATGATTCCAAAGAATAAGATTCTTTTCGAACAACTGAAAACGGAATCGATTTAGCAACTTTATAAAACATTTCGCCATTTGTATTTAAACCAAAATTTTTAGCCAAAAGACAAAATAAGACCGATTCCCAATCTTGATTAGAATCTTCAGCTAATTCAAAAATCAGTTGCGATTTTCGTTCTAAGCGTTCAAAAAATAAACGCTCTTGCCAATTTTTGAAGATAAATTCATCTACATTTTGAATTTCGTTTTCGCAATAAATCCAAGATTTGTGACTTACTAACGATTGATATTTATGTAAATCCGAAAGTGCGACGTGTTCTTTGAGTTCTACTGTTGGAATTTCTGAATTATCTTTTCTAAAAATAGGCACATCATACTCCCAAACGACATGTAAAATAACGGAATCATAATTGGAATCTTTCTCGTGATTGTGCACATACCAATCTGATGACTTGAGATGAATTTCTACATTTCCAGCCCATTTTTGATTTCCGATAATAAGTTGCGCATTGAAAAAATCAGGTCCGGCAAGTTGTAAATATTGACCTGAATTGAGAATCTGAATCGACTCTCCTTTTGTAGTTTTTAAATTGGCAATATCAAATTTCTTGAATTGCCACACGTGGTGCAAAAAATCTTCTTTCATTCTGTATGGCGTATATAATTGAAAAACAAAGATAAAAAAATTATATTTGCTGAACAACCCAACTTTTATGAAAAAATTTATAACCATCACATTATTAAGCCTTTTTACATTTACTCAATCTCAAACTAATGCAAAACCACCAAAAGGATTCAAAATAACCTATAATAGAAGTTCAAACGGAAAGCTAATAGAAAATCAAGATGCGATTTTTGTTTTTACGAATCCAACGGAAACTTTAGTTACTTCTGAAAAAATGAATTCTGGAAAAGCGGAATTTCCCTTCGAACAAACGTTAATCAATCGTTCTGAAAATAAAATTGTTCAGGTTACTCAACTCAAAAAAGAGAAATCGGTTACTACAGTTGATAGTCTTTCGTTGGCAAAACAAAACTTCGAGTTTTTAACGGATACTAAAACAATTTTAGGTTACAAATGCCAAAAAGCAAAAACGATAATTAATTCCAACACCATTGAACTTTGGTACACCAATGAATTACAAGTGAAAGGCGCACCAACGACATTAGGTCAAAATATTGGATTGGTTTTGGAAATGGTTCGTAATGGAAATTTTGTGATTTCTGCTACTAAAATCGAGAAAATAAAATCAGTTAGTCCAAATTTAGAATTACAAAAAAGCACAACCAAAAGTCCTGTTTTAGATGGTTTGACTTATAAAGATTTAGTTTGGAAAAGTCGCTTTACTACGATTAAAGTATTTGAAAATGAAACCATTAATTTTTCAGATGCTTCCAAATCAAATGATAGCATTTTACGATTTGCAAACGGAACTATCATCTTGAAAAAAATCACTTTTCCGGAAATTAAAAAAGGAGATTTAGTGTTTTTAGATTTAGCCGAACAATCGAATGGTGATGCATATGACAGAACGGGGTCGGTTTTTGTGATTCCGCAAGATAAGAAGCAATCATTTTTAGATGGTTTGCAAAACGGGAGTAAAACATTGCCAATTTATGAAAACGGAAATGGAAAACAATATCAAGGTGTTGTGGCTACAAAAGAATTTTCTCCAATAATTGAATTGATGCGATTTTTTACACCTTTTGGAATTAAACAATACAATTACATTCAGTTGAAAAACAAAACGTGGCACGAAATTGTTCCGTACCGAATGGATATTACTGATTTAAAACCTAATTTATCAGGAAAAACGGTTTATGTAGGAACTTTTATTGGTAATTACGATAAAGGCGGACATAAAATCTCAATGAATATTACGATTAATCCGAGCGAAAGTTCATTAGACAAAACCAACGTTTCTATTCCGTTATTTAATACGACAAACGTAATGGAAATGGCTGGACAAGAATATGCAACGATGTTCAATCATGAAAAAGGATTGGAAATTACTTTCGCGCTAGATAAAGAAATCAAAAATGCGAAACTGCGCTACATCACCACCGGTCATGGAGGTTGGGAAAACGGCGACGAATTTGTTCCCAAAAGAAACACTATAATTTTAAATGGAAAAGAAGTGTTTTCTTTTATTCCATGGCGACAAGATTGTGGTGGTTACCGATTGTTTAATCCAGCGTCAGGAAATTTTAATGACGGATTGTCTTCATCTGATTTGAGTCGTTCCAATTGGTGTCCGGGTACAGCTACGAATCCGATTTATATTGAATTAGGAGATTTGAAAGCAGGAACACATACCATACAAGTGAAAATCCCACAAGGCCCAAACGAAGGCGGAAGTTTTAGTGCTTGGAATGTTTCGGGAGTATTACTAGGAGAATAAAAAAAGGACGTTCAATTGAACGTCCTTTTTAAAATTATTTTATTGAACCAATAATATCATATTTCGTAATAATGTGATGTTTACCATTTCCTAAATCAATTAAAACCGCTTGGTTATCTTTATTGATTAATTTAGAAACTTCTTCAACTGGCGTTCCAATTTTTACAATTGGAAATGGTTTCCCCATTACTTCTCGAATTGGTCTTTCAGCTGTGTTTTTATCAGTTATAAAACTTTGGAATAAATCCGATTCATCAACAGAACCTACAAAACCATTTACATCAACTACTGGAATTTGTGAGATTTTATATTTTCTCATTCTTTCGATAGCATGTGAAACTAATTCTTCTGTACGAACAATTACTAATGGTTTGTCGATGTGTTCTTTGATTAAATCTTCTGCTTTTGTAATTTCTTCTTCTAAGAAACCTCTTTCGCGCATCCAATCATCGTTAAACATCTTTCCAACATATCGGCTTCCAGAATCGTGAAATAAGACCACAACTACATCTTCTGGACCAAAGTGCTCTTTTAACTGCAATAAACCCTTTACAGCAGCTCCAGCTGAGTTTCCAACAAAAATTCCTTCTTCTAAAGCGATTTTTCTTGTATAAACAGCTGCATCTTTATCTGTAACTTTAGTAAATCCGTCGATTAATGAAAAGTCAACGTTTTTTGGTAGAATGTCTTCTCCAATTCCTTCAGTGATATACGAATAGATTTCGTTCTCATCAAAAATTCCTGTTTCGTGGTATTTTTTGAAAACCGAACCATAGGTATCAATTCCCCAAATTTTGATGTTTGGATTTTTTTCTTTTAAATATTTAGCAACTCCAGAAATCGTTCCTCCAGTTCCAACACCTACTACGAAATGTGTAATTTTACCTTCGGTTTGTTCCCAAATTTCTGGACCCGTTTGTTCGTAATGTGCAATAGCGTTACTTGGGTTATCGTATTGATTTACGTACCAAGAATTTGGAATTTCTTCCCCTAATTTTTTTGAAACTGAATAGTATGAACGAGGATCTGTTGGTTCTACATCGGTTGGACAAACGATTACTTTTGCACCCACAGCGCGTAAAATATCTGATTTTTCTTTTGACTGTTTGTCTGAAATCACAAAAATACATTTGTAACCTTTAACGATAGCTGCCAAGGCTAAACCCATTCCGGTGTTTCCAGAAGTTCCTTCAATAATTGTTCCTCCTGGTTTTAAACGACCATCTGCTTCTGCATCTTCAATCATTTTTACTGCCATTCTATCTTTAACAGAATTTCCAGGATTGAAAGTTTCTACTTTAGCCAATACTAATGCATCAACTTCAGCAGTAACCTTGTTTAATTTAACCAAAGGGGTATTCCCGATGGTTTCTAATATATTTTTTGCGTATTTCATTTGTGATATTTGTAATATTTTGCAAAGATAGTGTGAATTTTGCAAAAAAAGCAAACCCACTAAAAATTAGGAATTGAATACAAAATTCTATTTAAAGAAATTCCATTCTAAACCAAATCGAACCATAAAGTCGCGATAAGGATAATTTGGCGCCGAATAGAAATTATATCCTGTCATTGCCGAATTAAAATGTTCTGCTTTTAAGTAAATACGGGCTTGTTTAATTCTTGCATTTACAAAGAAATCAAACATTGGAAAGTTTCCTATTTTCTTCTCATTTTGAACGTAAAACTCACCAATTAAAGGATTATAATCGTTTGCAAAATATTCAGTAAAATATTGAAAAGTAACTCCAGTTTGTAAAAGCATCGCCTTTTTGAAAACATGATCAGAGAAGTATAATGTACTTCTTGTAGTTAATTCAGGTACATTTACAATTTCTGAAGATTGATCAACTTTCTGATATAAAAGAGTAACATCTAAACCAAACTTCCAAAACTTAATCTCTTTGTTAGCGTTTATGGACAAATAATTAATTGTTTTATCGTATTGAACAGGTTTAACAGTAAGTTTTGTTATATCATTTGTAGTATTATCAAAATATAAATGATCGTTCAACACTTTGTATTGAACTGATGCATTTAACCATTTTGTCAAAGCAGAAAAAGAAAACTGATTTAGTTTTTCATTTTTAAAATTGTTAGCCCAATTGTAATCTACATAACGACTTTGATACAAAGTGAAATTCAAATTAGGTAAACTGTTCAGTTTTTGATACTGAAATTCGAATTGATAATCGGAGTTAACAGTGTATTTTGCTGTAGCTTCAATATTAGAAATGGATTGATTTGTAATTGCTTGCGATATTTCTAATTTGGCAATTAATTTATTAGCAAAATAGGTGTAATTTCCTCCTATCATATTAATCCTGTCTGAAATTGCATTTGGTACAATTATATTTCCAGAATTATCATAAATTAAACTATTGTAATAATAATTAAAATTAGTATCATCAATAAAAAATTGAACATCACCTAAACTCTTAGTTTTATAACCGACACTAACTTTATTGTATAATTTATTAAAACGCGTTTTATTATTTATTGTCGTGGAAAAAGAATCTCCATAACGCTCACTTGGCGTCTTTTGAACAAACTCAAAAAACTTATATTCTGAACTAAATTGATGAGAAAAAACCAAACTATTTGGATTAGTCTTGTTTAATTTAAAAGAATGGTCAAGAAAGATACGATTACCTTTTAATAGAGATGTTGCATCTTTAAAATAAACATCTAAACGATCACGCTCATTATAAGGATCTTCACTAGATTCAAACAAATCAGTATTGATAATACCGCCATTTTCCTGATTCGAAATATCTTGAGCTGTAAAATGAGCGTTTAAAAAATAACGTTTATCTTTTGTAAAATAACTAGTGGTAAACCTAAAATTTCCTGTACTCGAGATATTGTTTATGTATTTACCATTAGAGCGTAATCCTTTATAAGCAATTGAAAAATTTAGATTAGGCTTAGTGTTAAGAGTCAAAAAAGCATCTAAAGACTGTCCCTGTTCCATAACTGTTTTATAGTATAGTTCTGTAAAAGGCGTAGGAACAGAATAATATTTAATATCTCGCGCTTCTAAAAAATTAAAATGTTTTGCAGTAAAACCAAAAGATGGTGAGATGCTTTTATGCACTAAACCAAAATTAAGAGTATTATAAGTATGCCCTTCATTAGCAAAAGGCAATAACCCAAAAATATCTTTTCTTAAGTAATTGTATTTATACTCATTCTTTAAAGACATTGAAGTATCTGCATAAGTAGTATCTTTCTCTAAAGTATATATTTTATAGAGATTTATAGAAGGCTTAACGTCTTTTCCCTTAACAAGATCTTTTGATAAATCGGTATCATCTTGAACTTGGGAGAAAATAAAGCAAGAAACAAAAAATAAGAAAATTGATAGATAATTCTTCATTACATAAAAATATGAGCAAATGTAATGAGAAATTAGGGAATAAAAAAAGGCCGCACTAAGTGCGACCTCTTTTATATAAAATTTAACTAATTATTGTAACCAGAATGGAGACAATGAATTAACTACGAATGCATCATTAGCTGTCATAGCAGGTACATTAGCAGAGTTTGCAACGTATTCAGAAACTGGGTAAACCAATCTATATGGTTTACGAGATTGAATAGCTACAGAAGCTAATGGAGTTAATGGATAACCAGTTCTAGTATAATCAATATAAGACTGAATAGCATTAATACCTAATAAAGCAACCCATTTTTGGTACATGATAGCATGAATTTTTTGATCAAATGTAGTTGAAGCAGCTAAACCAAACCAAGGTCTAGTATTAATAGTTGTTACATAAGAACCAACAGCTGCAACTCTCATAGCACAATCTTCATAAATACCTTCGTCAAACCAGAATTGTTCGTTAGAGAACAAAGCAGGATAACGAACTGCAGCTTCAGCTTGTAAGAAACAAGATTCTGAATAAGTCATAACATAACTATCAACAGCAGAATATTCAGCTGGAGTTTGGTTAGGTGCAGTAGCATAAGGATTAAAATGACCAATTAAACCTAAACGACATGGTAAACCAGGGAATGTAGTTGTAGGCGCACCTACATCAACTAAAGAACTACCTTGGTTAACTGCTCTTCTAGGATTACTTGGAGCTGCTGTAAATAAACGAGCTGAACGAGGGTCAGTAACGTTTGGATAATTTACACCTGAACCAACAACTATTTCTTGCGAACCTGCAGCAGGGTAATTAGTAGTAGCATAGCTTTGTAATGATTTGTAAGCATGACCCGCCATAGTGATGAAAGTTCTGTTAGATCTTGCAATACCAGCTACATCAGCAGCAAATGTATTATAAGCAGGGTTAGCAGAAGCATTAGTAGATGCATTGTAACCAGGATTGATAGCTACGTTATCAGATAAGAATGGACCAGCAGCAATTTCTGCTAATTTAGTATCTCTATATGTTGCAGGAGCACCTGTCATATTAGACATTCTTAATAACATTCTTAATTCGATTGTATTAGCGAATTCAACCCATCTGTTCATATCACCAAAAAGCATAGCATCAGATACAACTACATCAGTAATATTTGGATCAGGGTTAGCATTAGCAATTAAATCTCTAGCTTGCTCTAAGTTAGCAATTAAATCTTGATAAATAGCATAATCATCATCATATGCTGGAGTAATGTTATCATTACCTTGCCAAGCTTCAGTGTAAGGACAATCACCATATAAATCAACGATTTGTTGCATATAGTGCGCTTTACAAATTTTTGCAATAGCTACATAATTATCATACTTTCCAGATGTATTATCATACTTGATGATACCATCAAAGTTTTTTAATGCTCTGAAGTAACCATCCCATATACCGCTGTAAAAAGTATTATCAATGTTTAATTGTAATTCTCTATCGAAACCATTACCAAATGATTGAACGTTACGAGTCCAAGAATTCATAAAAACATTACCCAACTGATTTGCAGTAGTAATTTGAACTCTAGCAGCAGATACCTGAGCTCCAGGTAATAACAACTTAGGAGTTACATCTTCAAATTGAGGATTATTTGGACTTTCATTAATGTCTAAATAATCATCACAAGAAAACATCATTACGGCCAATAAAGGCACTAAAAATTTTATTCTTTTCATAAACATTATTTTTTAAAATGTTAAATTAAGACTAGCACCAAAGGTTCTAGTTGTTGGATACTGACCAATATTAGAATAACCTTGAGCGTTACCACCTGAAATAGAAGCTTCTGGATCTACATAACCACGGTTTTCTACACCATTTTTAGCTTTTAACAAGCTTCCATCAGCTAAGAAAACAAATGGATTTCTTGCATTGATACCAAAACGCATAGAAGTTAAACCAGTATTTTCAATTAATTTTTTAGGTAAAGAATAACTTAACGATAATTCTCTAATTTTTAAAGCAGCAGCATCAATAACACTTGATTCACCTACAGTTCTATAATTTGTAGTAAAATAATTTGTAACACCAGCTGTATCAGGAGTAAATGCAGGAGTAGTATTTGGTACATAAGTACTAGTTACTGGGTCAAAGACTACAGAATTAGGAACTACATAACCATTAGCTCTATCAAATCCAGCAGTATCCATTGCACCTCCTGTGAATAATAATAAGTTTCTTGCTTCTGAATAAGTTGAAGCACCATTACGGTAATCAGCAACTGCAGTTAATTTGAAACCTTTAAATTCAAAAGAGTTAGTTAAACCTACGATATAATCTGGCACACCTTTTCCAAGTTTTTCAAAAGTTGAAGTTCTTTGAGGAGTACCATTTGCATTAACGATGATGTTACCAAAATCATCTCTAACAAATTTAGTACCTTTAATTAATGGGAACTCTTCACCTACTTCAGCAAAAATACCTACAGAAGCACCACTTAATAAGTTGATACTTGTAGCACCACCTCTTAAAGCAGTAATTTTAGTTTTGTAAGCTGCGAAGTTAGAGTTAACTGTCCATTTGAAGTTTTGAGTTTTAACAGGAATTAAACCTAAATCAATTTCAAAACCTTTGTTTTCTAAATCACCAATATTATCTCTTAAAGTAGCATTTCCTGAAGCCGATGAAGCTGTAGCATTCGAAATCAAATCTTTAGTATCTGCTTTGTAAACAGAAGCTTCTAAAGTAACTCTATCATTAAAGAAACCAAATTGAGCACCAACCTCTAACGTATTAACGAACTCAGGCTTAATACCAGGAGCAGTAGGAGCAGAATTATAAACATAAGATGATAAATTTCCGTAAGGGAAACCAGAAGGAGTAACACCAATTACATCAGTAGCGTAAGCAGCAACAGCTGAAGCATTACCTACAGACGTGTAAGAAGCGTTTAACTTCATATAATTTAACACTTTCCCTTTAATATCAAATGCTTTTGTTGGAATAAAAGAAATCCCTACAGAAGGATAAAAATATGGATCGTTAACAGTAGAATACTGTTCTGCTCTTCCTGTAACATTCAAGAATAAATATCCTTTATAGTCAAAATCAAAATTTGCAAAACCTGCAACAATTCTAGAACGAATATATCTGTTATCTAAAGTTGAAGGATTTGCAGGATTTAACACGTTAGAAATATGGTAGAATCCAGGAATATCTAAATTATTACCACCTTGAGATGTAGTTCTTGACATTCTATCTTGGATGTTATTACCAATATTGAATTTCAAGTTTAAATCTTTAGTTAAGTCATAATTGAAGTTAAATAATAAATCTCCATAGAAATTTCTTGATGTAGATTGACTAGCAAAGTAAGAAGATGGAGTTGCTGCACTTGCACCAGCTAAAGCTTCAATTGTTTCAATGTCACTTCCAAAATAAGTATAAGGAGCAATACTAAATTCTTCATATATATTAGTAAAAGCATCCTCATGAGATTGACCTTCAGTATTTCTCATTTGAATATTTGCTGTATAACTAACATTGAAGTTTTTGTTAAACTCATAGTTTAATGCAGCAATACCATTCATGAAATCAGAACGACTATCATTTCTTTTAGCTTTAGTAATCCAATAAGGGTTTTGAGCGTAAGCAGTCCAGTGACCTTCATTACCTGAATTTTTAAATCTACTAACTGGAACGTTAGAAGGTGTTTGAATCAAATCATCAAACAAGTTTGAATCTGTTTGAGAAGCTCTTTGAGTGATATAATTTACGTTACCGTCAATTTTAAATTTACCAACTTTTTTACCAGCTCTAAATAAGAATGAGTTTCTAACCAACATATCTCCATCAACAACAAAATCAGTATTTTGTCTGTTTGCAGATAAGAAAGCGTAAGAATCTTCACCACCTACACTAAAGTTGAAACCATTTTGCATAATTGTTCCTGTTTGGAAAAATTGCTTAATGTTATCTTTAATAGGTTTCCATTCTGTGAACAAGAAGTTACCATCAGCTTGTGGTAATCCAACAGGAACGATAGCTGGCATGTTTGGATCATTAAAAGCAGGACCCCATGAACCATTTTCCCAAGGAACGAAAGTAGCGATAAGACCAGAACCATC
The DNA here is from genome assembly GCF_000686885.1 of Flavobacterium sasangense DSM 21067. Taxonomy (GTDB): domain Bacteria; phylum Bacteroidota; class Bacteroidia; order Flavobacteriales; family Flavobacteriaceae; genus Flavobacterium; species Flavobacterium sasangense. The sequence goes on from NZ_JMLU01000003.1 coordinate 193,321, forward strand.
ATCAAAACCAAGATCTGTAGCCCAACCTTGACCATATTGAGTTTGTCTTTCTGGTACAAAGTTTACACTTTCGAAATCAATTGAAGAAGTCACACCAAAAGTAAATTTCTCTTCTTTTGAACCTCTTTTAGTTGTAACAATAATTACCCCGTTAACCCCTTGAGAACCATACAAAGCAGCCCCTTGAGCTCCTTTAATAACGTTCACGCTCTCAATAACATCTGGAGGCAATTGACCTAATACAGTAGCACTTGAAATTGCATTATCAATAACAACTAAAGCCTGGTTATCACCAGAAACAGAACGGTTACCTCTTAATACAATTCTTGTTGTTGGTGTTACACCATTACTAACTGTACTAATTTGTAGTCCCGAAACTTTACCTGTTAAAGATTGAACCGCATTTGGGTTAGATGCTTGAGTTAACTCAGCAGCACCAATTTGTTTTTGAGCAGAGACAACTTGATCTTTTGTTCTCTTGATACCCATAGCACCAACAATCTCCACAACTTTACCCTCAACAACGTCATCTTTTAAAGACACATCGTAAGAACTTGCTGCTCCAATTGCCACTGTCATGGTTTTTTTACCAGTGTAAGAAATTACTAACACCTCTCCTTGTTTTGCTTTGATAGTATATTTACCATCAAAATCAGTTGTAGTACCACGAGTTGTTCCTTGAACAAGCACATTAGCACCAACAATAGGTCCTAGTTCATCTGAAACTACACCTGTAACAGTTTTGTCTTGCGCGAACGAAAACTGCATCGTAAACGCTACTAAAAGCGTAAAAATCCATTTAAACTTCGATCTCATATTAAATTTATTTGAGTTAGTTATTCCGCAAACTTCTTAATTATTTCTTAAATAAACAAATAATACTTCGGAATATTACTAATTTATTTATGTTAAAGTTTTAGTTTTAAAAAAACATTTTACGGAAGAATCTCATACTAAAGATGAAAATATCGCAAAAAGGTTGCGCATAAAATTATATTTTTGTCAAAAAAAAGAATGTTAAGCAAAAGTTACAGTAATTTAATATTAGAATGCGGAACAGATGAAGCAGGAAGAGGTTGTTTAGCCGGACCCGTAACAGCAGCTGCCATTTTACTCCCTAACAACTTTGAACTTAATCTCCTTAACGACTCTAAACAACTTTCTGAAAAAATTAGAGAAAAGCTAAAGCCTATAATTGAAGAGAAAGCAACTTCCTTTGCCGTTACTCATATTTTTCCAAATGAAATAGATGAAATAAACATATTAAACGCTTCAATGAAAGCTATGCAGGAAAGTGTTTTAAAATTAAATCAAACACCAGAACATATAATTGTAGATGGAAATCGTCCTTTGAATGGAAAATTAGGCATGAAACAAAAAACAGGAAAGATTTTTAATACAGAAGAAATTGAACTTTTAAAATCAATTCCTACAACTAGCATCATTAAAGGTGATAGTAAATATTTGAGTATAGCAGCCGCTTCTGTTTTAGCCAAAACGTACCGTGATGAATACATGGATAAAATTCACGAAGAGTTTCCGATGTATAATTGGAAAAAAAACAAAGGTTATCCAACGAAAGACCATAGAGAAGCCATTAAAAAATATGGCCCTTGTAAGTACCACCGAATCAGTTTTAGATTATTGCCTGAGCAATTAACCCTTGAATTATAACTTAATTTACATACAGTTTTCTATACTAGTTTCATACACTATCTATACTTTATCCATACTTTATCTATGGAGTATCTGTACTAAGATATAGAAGCTTGACTAGTTATTGATTAGTTATAATTAAGACGAATAGATTCATTTAAATTATTTCCGCTTCGAATAGATTTTGAAAATGTTTTAAGATTTTTTCTTTTACTTCTTGTTCATCTACCTCTCTTCGCAATTCTACGTGCATGGAGGTAACGGCCTTTCCTTTGATTCCGCATGGGATGATGTTATCGAAGTAGCCTAAATCGGCATTTACGTTTAGAGCGAAGCCGTGCATGGTTACCCAACGTGATGCTCGCACTCCCATAGCGCAAATTTTTCTTGCGAATGGTGTTCCTACATCAAACCAAACACCGGTTTCTCCTTCGCTACGAGTTCCGTGCAAACCGTATTCTGCTAGTGTTAGAATAATGGCCTCCTCTAAGAATCGCAAGTATTTATGAATGTCGGTGAAAAAGTTTTCTAAATCTAAGATGGGATAGCCTACGATTTGTCCTGGTCCGTGGTAGGTGATATCGCCTCCTCTATTAATTTTGTAAAAAGTAGCTCCTTTTGCTTCTAATTGTTTTTCGGAAAGTAATAAATTTGAGATGTCACCACTTTTTCCTAAGGTGTAAACGTGAGGATGTTCTACATATAAAAAATAGTTTGGTGTAGCAATTGCAGTTTCCTCTCTCCTATTTTGAACTTTGATGTCGACAATTTCTTTGAATAATTCTTCTTGATAATCCCAAGTGTCTTTATAATCTTTATTTCCTAAATCTTGAAGTTGGACTTTTTTGTTCATGGTAAACGAAATTGTGTTTTTGAAAAGTGAAGCAAAGATACGAATAGTTTGCTAATTAGCCCTGACAGGAGTGACATCCTTTTTTATTTGTTGCCTTCGAGAACCTCAGGCAACAAATAAAAAGATATAACGGATGGCAGCCCTTCGACAAGCTCAGGATGACTGGAAACCAAAAAAGCCCGAACCACTCGCTCATAAAAAAAGTATTCAGTGTTCAGTTGAAAGTTGGCAGTTTTTTAATTTATAGTTACATTTGCAGGCTTAAATACAATACTATGCAACTTTCGGAACAAGAAATCATTAGAAGAGACAAACTAAACGCTTTACGCGAACTTGGAATTAACCCTTATCCAGCGGATTTATTTCCGGTGAATCACACTTCAAAGCAAGTGAAGGAAAATTTTGAAGAAGGTAAGAAGGTTATTTTGGCAGGTCGTTTGATGAGTGTTCGCGATCAAGGAAAAGCTTCGTTTGCTGAATTACAAGACAGCGAAGGAAGAATTCAGTTGTATTTTAATCGCGATGTGCTTTGTGAAGGCGAAGACAAAACGCTTTACAATCAGGTTTTCAAAAAATTAACCGATTTAGGTGACTTTGTTGGAATTGAAGGAGAATTATTCATGACGAAAGTGGGCGCTATGTGCGTTCGTGTGGATGATTTTAAAATGTTGAGCAAAACTTTAAAACCGCTTCCGTTACCAAAAACTGACGAAGAAGGTCATGTGTTTGACGCATTTACTGACCCAGAATTGCGTTACCGTATGCGTTACGTAGATTTAGTAGTAAATCCGCAAGTGAAAGAAGTTTTCATGAAAAGAACAAAATTGTTCACTGCCATGAGAACGTTTTTCAATGAAGCAGGTTATATGGAAGTGGAAACTCCGGTTTTACAATCGATTCCTGGTGGAGCGGCAGCACGTCCGTTTATTACACATCATAACAGTTTAGACATTCCATTATACATGCGAATTGCTAACGAATTATATTTGAAAAGATTGATCGTTGGTGGATTTGATGGTGTTTACGAATTTTCGAAAAACTTCCGTAACGAAGGAATGGACAGAACCCACAATCCAGAATTTACTGCAATGGAAATTTATGTAGCCTATAAAGACTACAACTGGATGATGGAGATGACTGAAAATTTATTAGAATATTGCGCTTTACAAGTAAATGGAACTACAGAAGCTACTTTTGGAGAACACAAAGTAAACTTCAAAGCTCCTTATGCTAGAGTAACGATGACCGATGCTATCAAACAATTCACTGGATTTGACATTACTGGAAAATCGGAAGATGAATTGCGCGAAGCTGCAAAATCTATGGGAATCGAAGTGAACGACACCATGGGTAAAGGAAAATTAATTGATGAAATTTTTGGTGAGAAATGTGAAGGCAACTTTATTCAGCCAACGTTCATTACTGATTATCCAAAAGAAATGTCGCCATTGTGTAAATCGCACCGCGATAACCCAGACTTAACAGAGCGTTTTGAGTTGATGGTTTGTGGAAAAGAAATTGCCAATGCGTATTCGGAATTAAACGACCCAATTGACCAAAGAGAGCGTTTTGAAAACCAAATGGCTTTAGCCGCAAAAGGTGATGACGAAGCGAACGGAATTATTGACGAAGATTTCTTAAGAGCTTTAGAATACGGAATGCCACCAACTTCTGGACTAGGAATTGGAATGGATCGTTTGATTATGTTCTTAACGAATAACCAATCGATTCAAGAAGTGTTGTTCTTCCCACAAATGCGACCAGAGAAAAAAGGTCCAGAATTAACAGAAGATGAAAAACACATTATCGAAATTTTAAAAGCAAACGAAGGAATTTCGATTGGTGATTTAAAAACTTAATCAGAATTAAGCGGAAAAAAATGGGATGCTGCTAGTAAAGGATTAAGCAAACACGGCTTGATGCGTGTTGTTGTAGATGGCGAAAATAAAATTGCTGAATACTTAGGAAAATAAGATCAAACAACTAAATTTCAAAGCGAAACTTTTTATAGAGTTTCGCTTTTTTTTATTCTCTAATTAAACCTTTTTATTTCCTGAATGTCTTATCATCAAAACAATTAAAAAAACGAAAAGATGAAAAAATTAATTTTAGCAATTGCTTTAGTGATGACAACATTAACCTTTGCACAAGACAGAAAACAAGGAAGAGAGAAGTTAACACCAGAACAGCAAAGCGAACTTCATGTTAAGAAGATGACTCTCGATTTAGATTTGGATGCACAACAACAAAAAGAAGTAAAAACCATTTTTTTAGAGCAAGCGAAAAAAAGAGAAGCCAAAATAGCCGAAATGAAAGCTAAAAGAGAAAAAGGTGAAAAACCATCTGCTGACGAAAGATTTGAAATGAAAAATGAGATGTTAGACAATCAAATTGAAATGAAATCCAAAATGAAAAAAATCTTAAAGCCAGAGCAATATAAAAAATGGGAAGAAAACCACGATGAAAAAGCAGCACAAGCAAAAGAAAAAATGCAAAAAAGAGTAAAAGAGCGCAGAGGTAATTAATTATTTTTGACAAAATGTTTTGTTTTAATCTCAAATTTAATTTAGATTTGACAAACCAAAAAAAATCAACTGTATTTAAATTATGAAAAAAATAGTCTTTTCTCTAGTATTATTCTTTGCGTTTAGCGCTTTTTCTTTTGCTCAAGATCAAAAATCAAATGATCCTAAAATGGCCGCAAAGTTAGAATTAAATGAATTGGTAAAAGTGATTCCTTTGGAGAGCAATTTAGAAAATGGCTTATATGATTTATTAGTTTACAAACACGTAAATTTAGCCAAAGCTACTTCTGATAAGGAAAGAAATGAAGTTTATTCCATTATGAAAAGTAAAATTGACGGATCTCTTTCTCCTGAGCAATTAAGAAAACTTAAAAGCAATAAAGCTCTTTATGATAATTTAATTAAATAAAAAATGTCCCGATTTTATCGGGACATTTTGTTTATAACTCTTTTGTTGTTTCTGCAATTGCATTAATTGTAAAATCTAAATCTTCATAAGTCAATGCATCTGTTATGAACCAAGTTTCATAAGCCGATGGTGCAATATAAACTCCGCGTTTTAATAATCCGTGGAAGAACTTTTTAAATGTATCGTTATCACCATTTTTAGCGGTTGCAAAATCATAAACAGGATTAGCATCAAAATGAACTGAAATCATTGAACCTACTCTATTGATGGTAAAAATTACGTTTTCTTCTGTTAGTACTTGACGAATTCCTTTTTCTAAATATGCTGTTTTTTCTTCTAAACGTTTAAAAACATTTGCATCAGCATTTAATGCTTTCAACATTTCTAATCCGGCGGCCATGGCTAATGGATTTCCTGATAAAGTTCCTGCTTGATATACTGGACCAAGTGGTGCTAAATAGTTCATGATTTCTTCTCTAGCTGCAAAGGCTCCAACAGGCAAGCCACCACCAATTACTTTACCGAAGCAAACTATATCCGCTTGAATTCCGAATAATTCTTGAGCACCACCTTTTGCTAAGCGAAATCCGGTCATTACTTCATCAAAAATAAGCAAGGCTCCATTTTCTGTACAAACAGCTCTTAGCGCTTCTAAAAACCCCTTTACTGGGGGAATACATCCCATATTTCCTGCTACAGGTTCGATTATAATGGCTGCAATTTCATTTTTATTCGCTTCAAACAAGGCTTTTACATTTTCAATATCGTTATAAGATGCTAATAAAGTATCTTTTGCAGTACCTTGTGTTACTCCAGGCGAATTTGGCACTCCAAAGGTACTCAAACCACTTCCTGCTGCTATTAAAAACGAATCGGAATGTCCGTGATAGCATCCCGAAAATTTGATGATTTTATCTCTTTTTGTATAACCACGTGCTAAACGAATAGCACTCATACAAGCTTCTGTACCTGAATTTACAAAACGAATTTTATCAATATTTGGCACCATAGAAACTGCCAATTGTGCAATCTGAGTTTCTAATTCTGTTGGCATTCCAAAGGAAGTTCCTTTTTTAGCTTTTTCAATAACCGCGTTTACTACAGGTTCGTAGGCATGACCCAAAATCATTGGACCCCATGAGTTGATGTAATCGATTAAACGATTACCGTCTTCATCATATAAATAGGCTCCTTTTGCTTCTTTTGCAAAAATAGGCGTTCCTCCTACTCCTTTAAATGCTCGCACAGGTGAATTTACACCTCCGGGAATTACTTTGTTAGCTTCAACAAATAGTTCGCTACTTCTTTTATATAACATTATTTTATTTTGATTTGTTGCCCAATAGAAATGGCATTGTCAGACATATTGTTTAATTTCTTTAAGTCATCCACCGTAAGATTGAATCTTTTTGACAGCGAATATAATGTATCGCCTTGTTGAATGGTATAATAATCGCCACCTTGCGCTACAATAACTTCTTTTTTAACTGGTTTGAAATCGCGACTCAAGACTTCGCTATCGTATTTGTACAATTCAAAACGCTCTATTAAGCCAATTAATTTCTCTGGGTATTTTATGTCGGTTGCATAACCTGCCGCTTTTAATCCTTTTGCCCAAGATTCATAATCGCCTTTATCTAATTTGAATAAACTAGAATATCTTGGTCGTGAAGTTAAAAACAACGAATGATCGCGATACGATTCTGATGGATGTTCGTATTTTCTAAAACACTCTTGTTCGGAATCGTCATCGTGTTTTACACTTTCCCCTGTCCACTCTTTATGGCATTTTATTCCGAAGTGATTATTGGCGCTTAAAGCTAATTTTCCTTTTCCAGCACCTGATTCTAGAATACCTTGTGCCAATGTAATACTCGCAGGAATTCCGTGAGCTCGCATGTTATTTTGAGCAATTTCCTTGAAATTATCAACATAAATTTGAATCTCTTCAGCGTAGGTTTTTATATTAGAAGTTGCCACCAAAGTAACTTCTGAGTCAGTTTTTTGTTTTGATTCTGTTGATTCCGACTTAGTTGATGAAATCGTTACAACTGGTTTTTTAGCTGTAGTTGTTTTTGTTTGAGATACTGGCTGTTTTTTAGTGGTAACTTTAGGCTTTGATGTTGTTCTAACCACAGGGCGCGAACTGGTACAACTTACTACTAAAAGCGCTAGTAAAAAAAGAGCTAATTTAGTCTTTATCATATTGCAATATTTCTTTATTCTTATTTTTTAGAGCAAAATTCATGCCTTTAATTCCTTGCAAACCACCGGTGTGAATCATTAGAATTTTAGCATTAGGCGGAAAATATCCTTTCTCAATCCAATCTAAAATTCCAAAAACCATCTTACCCGTATATACAGGATCTAATGGAATAGCAGTTTGACTGTAAAACGAATTTAAAAACTGAATCAATTCGTCTGTTACTTTTCCATAACCTCCAAAATGATAATTATCGTTTATACTCCAATTGGTTTTCGATACAAAATTACGAATTACCTCAGACAAAAAAGCACCTTTTAATGAAGAAAATCCAATTATCTGCTGTTTTTCGCTCGAAGAATTAATCAAACCTGAAATCGTCCCTCCTGTTCCAACAGCACAAATAATATGTGTAAAATATTCTTTATCTGTATCTGTTAGAATTTCTTCACAACCTTTTATAGCAAAATCATTCGTTCCGCCTTCGGGAACTAAATAGAAGTTTCCATATTTTTCATGCAAATGCGAAACAAAAGATGGTTGCTCCTTATCGCGATAAGCGGCTCTACTTACAAAGTAAAACTGCATACCTAATTCTTGTGCTTGTGCCAGAGTGGGATTTTCATTGATTTTGCATTCCAATTCTTCTCCACGAATTACACCAATCGTTTTAAAACCAAATTCGGCTCCAGCACCTGCAACAGCCAAAATATGATTTGAAAAAGCGCCACCAAATGTTAACAATGTAGCATGACCTAATCTTTTTGCTTCTTGAATATTATACTTAAGTTTTCTGAATTTATTTCCTGAGATTATAGGATGCAACAAATCTTCTCTTTTAATGAAGAGTTCAATGCCATTTGGTAATGCAATTTGGATTTTTTTATTATTTGATTCCATAAAAAAAGCAGCCTATTAAAGCTGCTTTCAAATATACTATAATCGTAAGTACTATCTTCTTGAAACAATAACTTTTTTACTCATATCTAAATTGTCTTTCGTTTTAGCTTTAACAACATAAACACCATCACTTAAACCTGCTGTTGAAAATTCATACGAATCTCCAGTACCAAGGTTATTCTTTTCAATTACAACTTTACCTGTTACATCATACATCATTAATGAAGTAATATCTTTATTTAATGTATTGTAAACTGTTAACATTGCATTTTGATTGTTTTGATACACTGTGAAAGATTCGATAGTCTCATTTGGATTATTTAACACCACATCTGTATTTTTAAACGTAACTTCAAAACGTGTTGTATTATTTCCTGCAGGCAATGTCATATCAAAAATATTATTTTTAATATCGTAATAAACACCTGTTACTTTATCATGTAAATATACATTTTGATTAGCATCAAAATTAACAATATCTTTTACTTGTAATTTAAAATTAGTTTGAGCCGTACATCTAAATCCTACTGGAATTCTTTTATCTATATCAAATTTTACCGCAGTTGCCACATATTCATGAGGCATATCTGGCAAAATATAATAAAACTCTGCAGCCTCACCAGATGGTGAGCGTCCATCTGCTCCATAATCAAAACCATCTGTAGCAGTATCTAAAAACGCTATAGTTGTTGGGCGAACACCACCATTATTGTACATAGCATGGATTCTAATATAAGGAGCTGTACCTTTTCTAATTTGAGTATAATCTGTTCCTGCTACGTTAGGAATTTCTGGAAAAAATTCAGAGTTTGGATCATAAACATCAGTTGAAGCAACTTCAGCAGTTCTTGCAAATTGCGATTGATTACCCGCTCCTTCTTTTACGAAAACTCGAAATGCATTTTGCATAGTAACATTACCCGCAGCAGTTCCTAGAACCATAAAACCTTGTCCAACCGGCGTAAATCTTCTTTGAAAAATGGTTCCAGAACCAAAAGGAATTCCTCCTGTTTGATTACCTGAACCATCATACGTCCAAAAAGCAGCAGGAGTGTAAATTCCGGTAACCGGATTATAAATTCCATAACCTCCTTGATATTGATTTAACGTATGTGTATTAACCGTTACTTGTTCCCAATAATAAGCTTGACCGTTAATTAAAGCGGCGTTAGCAGGATCTAATAAATAAGCATTTAAATCTATAGCACTTGGATAAGGATTACCCACTAAAGTAAAATTACCTGCCGAAACAGCAACTGCCATATTACCATCATTAGGTTTTCCTCTAAAATCATAACGCTGTTTGCTTCCCGTATTATTTTGAACGTTTTCAACAGCATGAGCAATCGTAGCATCCGTACCCGAAGTTCCTTTCATAGTAAATCCTTCACCAGCGTTAATTCCAGTAGCACTTCCCACATATGCCCATTGCGCATAAGCATTTGACGTAACGAAACGCCAAATCCAATAAGGTGCAATAGCTAATGGACTTGCTGTACCATTATAGTTATTCGTTGGTAAAATAGTTGCCGGAGTACTGCCCATTACAGAATTAGGTTGATGTAACATCGTAATTCCGAAAGGTTCATTTCCAACAACCGCTGATGCATTCCCTACTGGAGAACACCAATAATTGTATTGAAAATTATTTACGGTACCTTCCTGAAAAACAGAAAGTTTACCTGCACCAGTATTAGCACCCGCACCTGTAGTTCCTTGCAACAACTGCGAATTATTTCTCAGAAAGAAATTACCGTTATTTTGTAAATTAACGTCTTGTTTTACGTAAACAAACTGATTATTTACGAATACATAGCTATTTGGACTCACATACATTTGTGAAAATGCTGTAAACGAACCTAATAAACCTAAGGTGGAAAGTATAATTTTCTTCATAATACTGGAGTTTAGAATATTACATCTGCAAATATATGCAATTATTATTGATTTATTATTATTTTGATTAGCAATACAACGATAGAAAAGCGCATTTCATCTTGTTTTTTATAATTTTAACCCGAATTCAATTCATTAATTCTATTTTTTTTTGAAATATCCACATAAATTCATAAAAATTTAATAAAAGGAAATCATGAAAAAAACCCACACTTCAAATCAACTCAAAAATGCAATTCAACGATTTTTTTAAACACTTAATCGATTTTTATTTTAAACACTCTCAATCACTTACGTAAAAATTTTGAAGTCGGTTTTTTTTAATAGCAAACATTTTTAAAATAATTATAAAAACAATCTTTAGATACGTTAGTACTAGCTAACACTCACATTTTAAAACATTTAAAGAATTACAAATTACAAGTAAACAAAAAGAATTGAAGGCGTAATTCCGCAAAATAATGTTCAAAAAATTCCCGTTTATCCTGCAAAGAAGAGCAAAACAATGCGAAAAATATTTTTTTTTATTTCGTACAAAAAACCAGTCCTAATAAACCACTAAATAGCTAAAATTCAACGAAATAAACCCACAATTTGTCGATAAAAATTTTGTTGTTTGAAAATAAAACGTACATTTGCCCAATAGAAACAGTTATTCCAAAAAAAGATACAGTTATTCTTTTTTTTAACATATTTTTAATTAAGTTTACATAATCTAATTTCTTAATTAAAGAAAAAAGCACGTAAAATAGGTAAAATGATTTTACAGACATACTTACAAAACACAAGCTTCCCCGAGCCATTGTTTTAACTAAAATTTTTTATTTTATGAAAAAAAATTACCTCTCAAAAACCGCAATGTCGGCTAACCCCTTAGCCTTGATCGTTGCAAAAAAATCTTGGCAACATACAGCAACCACTTGGTTGTTATTGTTATTTACCGTATTTGGATTTACTGATGCGTTGGGACAGGGTAATACTTGTGCTTTAGCAGTTTCTGTTAATGTAAACACAGAGTACACTGCTTTTTCTGTAACTGACAACACAGTTAATGACCCTACACAGGCGCCAGTTAATGGACAAACTATGCAAAGAGATGGATGGTTTTCATTCGTTTCCAACGGCACTGAAGCAAGTATTCGTGTTGTAACAGGAAATAGAAATCCAATGATATTTGCATACTCAGGGGCTTGTGGTGGTTTGACTTTAATTGGTTCTGTAAATGCAAATACAGGAACAGGAGGACACACTGAAGTTTTAAATTTAACCGGGTTAACTGATGGTGTAACATATTATGTCAGAGTTGGTAATTCAACAAATAATGATATGCCACTATCATCATTTCATATTTTAACGAATGATAGATGTGCAAACGCTTTTATGTTAACTTCTAACACTTCATGCACAACTATAAATGGATCTACAGTAGGAGCTACTGACAATAATGAAACAGGAGATTGTACAATTGGAACAGAAAATGCGGTTTGGTATCAATTTCAAGCAGTTGCTACAACACATGTTGTTACCGTTGATGGAGCAGTAGGTTTTGATCCTGTGATTCAGGCTCTAAATACTTGTGGAGTAGCAGGAAACCCAACTGGTGGAGGATGTGTTGATGCAACTTTTAATGGTGGTATAGAAACGTTAACGCTAACAGGTTTAACTGTAGGAAACTTTTATAAGATTCAAATACATGATTTTCAAGGGGACTTAATGGCTAACGGATTTACCGTTTGCGTAACTCACACTTCTCCTCCAACAATCACAAGTTTAGGAGCAGCAAGTGGTTGCGTTGGTTCGTCGTTAACTATTAATGGAACTAATTTATTAACTGCAACTGCAGTAACTATTGGAGGAACAGCAGCCACCATAACAGGAACAACAGCAACATCTGTAACCGTAACAGTAGGAACAGGAACAACAGGAACTGTACAGGTTACTACACCAGCAGGAACTGCAACATCGGCAGCTACTTTTACGGTAAATCCTTTACCAACTATTTCTCTAACTTCGGCTGTAGGAACGAATGCTCAAACGCTTTGTATTAATACCGCAATTACCAATATTACCTATACAGTAGCTGGTGGTGGCGCTACAGGAGCAACTGTTACCGGCTTACCAGCTGGTGTTACCGGAAATTATTCGGCTGGCACCGTAACCATTAGCGGAACTCCAAGTGCTTCTGGTACTTTTAATTATACCATCACCACAACAGGAGGGACTTGTTCTACTACCGCTAACGGATCTATTACGGTACGTGCCTTACCAACCATAGCATTAACTTCTGCTGCTGCTACGGCTAATCAAACGATCTGTAGAGGTAGCGCAATAACTAATATTGTTTATACTATAGGTGGTGGTGCAACAGGCGTTAATCCATCAGGTTTACCAACTGGATTAACTGCAAATTTAGTAGGAAATACTTATACTATTAGTGGTACACCAACTGCTAATGGTACTTTTAACTATACCTTAACTACTTCTGGAGGAGCCCCTTGTTCTAACGCAACTATCAATGGAACACTTGTTGTAAATGCGTTGCCTGCTAACCCAGGAAATCCTACCAGTAATTCTCCACAATGTAACCCTCCTGGCGTTACCCTTACAAGAACAGGAACACCACCTGCGGGAGAAACATGGTACTGGCAAACGGTTGCTGGAGGCACCAATACCACTAACAGCGGGGCTACATTTGTTGCTACTACAAGTGGAACTTATCACTTAAGAGCTCAAAACAACACAACAGGATGTTGGAGTGCTGGTTCGGGTAGTGTTGCTATTACCATAACACCTTCTTTAAGTGCTGTTGCTGGAACACCTGCTCCAACTAATGCTGCAACTGGAATTTGTTATGCTGGTGGTTCTACTTTAACAGACCTAACTTGGAATGCTGTAGCGGGAGCCACTTCTTATGACGTATATTTTGGCGCTGGAAGTTTACCAGGAGCAGCAATTGCTAACGTTGCTACCAACTCTTACACTTTAGGAACTTTAAACGCCAATACTACTTATTACTGGCAAGTTGTACCAAGAAATGCTTGTGGCGCTACTAGCGGAACTCCAGCAACTTGGACATTTACGACATCAAACGCACCATGTGTTTGTATACCAACAGCAACATCAGACGACAATACTGGTATAACTAATGTAACTTTCAATACAATAAACAACACTACAACAGGTGCAGCTGCTTATACTAATACTGGTATATCAACAACTGTTACTGGAACAAACATTTATCCATTAAGCGTTTCGGTAAACACTGAAGGAAACTATACCGTAAATGTAAAAGCATGGATTGACTGGGACAACAATGGTTTTTTCACAGATCCTGGTGAAGAATACAATTTAGGAAGTGCAACTAATGGAAATCCAATTTTAAGTAGTTTGAGTCCATTAAACATTAGTATTCCTAATATCGTAGGTAGTTTTAAAATGAGAGTAAGAGCAAGCTATAATACCGCTCCAACCCCTTGTGGTAATCAAGACTACAGCGAAGCTGAAGATTACACTATTGTAGTTACAGCAGCACCTGCTTGTACAACACCTACAGCTGCACCTACTGCTTTAGCTTTAAGTGCAGGAACTCCTTCAGGAACTGCTATTAACGGAAGTTTTACAGCTGCAGTACCCGCTCCTAATTCTTACTTAGTTGTAGTAAGCACTTCAAATATTGCACCATCTATTTCAAATGGTACTACTTACACAATAGGAGGTAATGCAGGAGTAGGATATACTGTAGTTGATACAGATACCAATACTACTTTTACAGCCGGAGGTTTAAATCCATCGACTACTTATTATTTCTATGTTTATTCAATGAATAATGTTTGTAGTGGAGGTCCTTTATACAATACAACTCCTTTAACAGGAAACTTAACTACAGGCGCAACAGCACCTACCTATTGTAACGCTACCACGCTAACAGGACAAGCTACTCGCTATATTGATGATATTAGCTTCTTAGGTATGTTGAATGGTAATATTTACAATTTAAACACAGGTTCTACAACTACACCAGCTCCTGGAGGTTATCAAGACTGGACTGGTTTAGCTACTAGACCGAGACAAGCACAAGGTGGCGGAGTTAACATTTCATTTGAAAGTAATTCTCGCGGAACTTGGAAAGCTTGGGTAGATTGGAATAAAGATGGAGACTTTACCGATGCAGGTGAATTAGTTTACACCTCTGCCGGTGTAGCCATGATTACTAATACTTTTGGATTTATCATTCCATCAGGAGCAACTCCAGGTGATTATAGAGTAAGAATTAGAACTTACAATGCTTTTGGAAATTACAATCCATTTGGAAATGCTTGTGACGATTCTGCTTATGAATACTATGGCGATGGCGCAAACCACTTTGATAGTTGTACCCAATTTACCTCTTACAGTCAATTCATAAATGCGGGATGCGGGGGAGATAATGTTACTTTCACAGAATACGGAGAAACAGAAGACTATTTGTTTACAGTAGTTGAAATGTGTTTAGCTAACATTGTTACTGTAACTGATGGTGAAATTTGTGGTCCAGGAGCAGTAAATGTATCCGTAACTGGAACACCAGGAACTACAGAATACAGATGGTATAGTGCAAAAACTGGAGGAGCTTTACTTGCTACAACAGCAACTGGCAGTTGGACTACACCTGCTATAGGAGCTACTACTTCTTACTGGGTAACTGCATTTAACGGAAGTTGTGAATCATTAGTAAGAACAGAAGTAATTGCTAAAATTAGTCCACTACCAACTATCACATTTACACCATCTGTACCAGAAGTATGTGGTGAAAACAATATTGTATCTATTACCGCTGGTGGAGATACCGAGTTGATTTATTTAATAGATGAAAATTTTGAAGGAAGTGGATTAGGTGTTTTTTCTAATGATCACATCACTAGCACTGCCTACAATACACAAACTGCTTGGCAAAAGAAAACCAGTACCTACATCCCTAATGGATCATCATGGTATCCAGCAATTTCCTCAAATTTTGGAGCCAATCATTTTGCAATTGTAACTTCAGATATTGGAACCAATGGAATAACCATTCATAATGCTTTGGTTTCTCCTTCTGTGAACACTAGTACATTCTTAGATTTAACATTAACTTTTAGAATGTATTATTCAAGATACTATCCAGACAGTAATAACCCAACGTTAGAATACATGCAAGTTGAGGTATCTGATAATGGTGGCGCTTGGACAAGTATCACTGGAAGTGGTGATATAGTAACTGATCAAGGTTACGGAACTGATTTCAAAGAATTCAGCTATGATATGAGTGCTTACATCAACCGTCCAAACATTAGAGTGCGTATTCGTTATTATGCTCAAGATTGGTATGATGGTGCGGCAGTTGATGATATTCAATTATTTGGAAAAAGACCATTAAACACTTCTTTCAACTGGACAAGTGTATTACCTGTTGATGCTTATTTAGATGCTGCTTGTACAACAAATTATGTAGCAGGAACACCAGCAGTAACTGTTTATATAAAACCAACAATGGCGCAGTTAGAACAAACTACCTATTCGTTTACTGCGACTGCAGTATTAAACAATGGTTGTTCTGCAAGTAGTTTGGTTAGCATCAATAACAAATCAAAAGTTTGGAAAGGTGGAACAAATGGGGATTGGAATAATCCAAACAACTGGTCTCCAGTAGGAGTTCCTGATGCCACTACTTGTGTTATTATCCCTCCTGCTGCCAATACTTCTAATGTATTAGGAACCAATTATAATGGATTTGGAAAAACATTACAAGTTGTAAACGGTGGTAATTTAACGATTCATCCTTCTAACACTCTAACCATTACAGATTTTGTTGAAGTTAGAGGTGCAACGAGTATTTTCAACATTGAAAACACAGGAAGTTTAATCCAAGTGAACAATGTGGCTAATAGTGGTACCATTTCTATGAAACGTAATGTAAACATAAGACAATTAGATTATGTTTACTGGTCATCACCTGTTGCTAATTTTGCTTCTAGTGCCGTTTCACCATTAACACCAACAGGATTCATTTACAAATGGGCTCCAACACTTGGAGGAACTGTGAATAATCACGGTAATTGGGTTGGTGGCAATGAAGCTATGGTTAACGGTAGAGGTTATATCGTTAGAGGACCAAGTACTTACACATCAACCTTACAAAACTTTACTGCTAATTTTGTTGGAGTACCAAACAATGGAAACATTACAATACCTGTAAGTAGGGGAACCTATAATGGAGGAACTTATAATACATTAGTATCTACAACTTTAGGAACAGCAGACGATGACAACTGGAATTTGTTAGGAAATCCTTATCCGTCTGCAATTAGTGCAAATACTTTCTTAGCAACCAATACAAATTTGGCTGGGTTTATAAAATTCTGGACTCACGGAACACTTCCATCAGCAGCAATTTCTGACCCATTCTATAACAACTATGTTCAAAATTATACGGTTGCAGATTATGTTACATATAATGCAACAGGAGCAAATCCTCCTATAGGAAATGGTAATATTGCAGCAGGACAAGGTTTCTTTGTATTAATGAATCATACTTCAGCTGCTACGACAGAAAATGTAGTTTTCAATAACAGCATGAGAAGAAATGACTATAGAAATGATAATTTCTTTAGAAATTCAAATACAACTAATTCTGAAAATGAAGAAAAACATAGAATTTGGTTAAATTTAATTAGTCCAGCTTCAACTTCAACTACAACCTTAGTTGGTTATATTTCTGGAGCAACTAATGAACTAGACAGAATGTATGATGCGCCTGCTTTAGATGTTAAAACAAACTTTGAATTATATTCGTTCTCTAATACAGATAAATTAAACATTCAAGGAAAGTCATTACCATTTAACGATACAGATCAAATTCCATTAGGTATCTCAATTGCTCAAAATGGAACACATACTTTAGGAATTTCAACAGTTGATGGATTATTTGAATCTGCTTCACAAGGAATATATCTTGAAGATAGAAATTTAGGCATTACTCACGATTTAAGAGTAGCTCCGTATAGCTTTACTGCTACTACTGGTAGATTTGAAAATCGTTTTGTATTGAAATTTAATAATGAAACTTTGGGTAACGAAGACTTTATTGCAAATAATGTAACAGTATACACTAACGAAAGTATTAATATTAGTGCTTCAAACCAAGTTATTAAATCGGTACGCGTACATGATTTACTTGGCCGCGTTTTAGGAACGTTTAACAATGTGAATAGCAATACATTCTCATCTAAAAACATTGCTAAAACACAAAGTCCTTTATTAGTAGAAGTGACATTATCAAACGGAACTGTTGTTAGTAAAAAAGCGATTTACTAATTATAAATATTTTAAAAAATTCCAAAAAGACCTCCTCTTTAAATAGTCGAGGTCTTTTTCATTTGCATAAGCTTCTCGTTCAAATGAAATATTATAATAAGCCACTCTCCTATTTTTATATCTTACCAATCGAACTAAAAATTCAATTCCATACCAAATAAAAAATAAGACAATCAAAAGCTCTAATTGTTGTCGAATATGAATTCTTTCATGGTTTAATAAGACCGTATGTGCTTTATCTTTTTTATCCGATAAAAACACAAACGGAAAAAAGGTAAAACCTCTAAATCCTTTCGGAATTAAATATTTAAAAACTAGTACAATCATATTATACAAAATTGGTAAATTTGCCCATATGAACAATGAATTAAATCCGAATAATTTAAAAGAAGGTGAAGATTTCTATTATACACCAGAAGGATACAAGTGTTTCACAGAAAAATACCATCTAAAAAGAGGCTATTGTTGTAAAAGTGGGTGCAGACATTGCCCTTATGGTTTTGATAAAAAAACTGGAACTAATAATAAGAAGAAGTAGGAGACTGAGAGAATGGGCGATTGGGAGACTTGGGGTGACTTTTTCGTTTCAATAAAAAAATAAAATGGACATACAGTTATATAAATACCGAATTAAAATTTATAAGTCCTATCACAGGTCTGATATTCGTTACCCTTAGTTTTGCTAATTAGGTCTAAAAATCTAAATGAATTAGCCGAACCAAAAGGCTTTTGAAGAATAATTTTGACTGATTATTAAACTAACGAATTATTTATAAGAATCTCGACTGAGCTCGATTTGACAAAAACGAATTATTTATTTACATCCATCTTGAGTTCGCTCAATTTGACAATAGTGTCCAATAAACAACAAACTATACACCTAAAATGACATTTCAAGAACAAATATTAGAAGGAATTCCATCGGTTTTACCCAATCCAAAACCGTATGAAACTGAAATTAATCATGCTCCAAAAAGGAAAGAAATCCTAACCGAGGAGGAAAAAAAATTAGCTTTAAAAAATGCGCTACGTTATTTTGAACCCGAACATCATGCTACTTTAATTCCAGAATTCAAAGCGGAATTAGAAACTTACGGAAGAATTTACATGTATCGTCTGCGTCCAGATTATAAAATGTATGCACGACCAATTCATGAATATCCAGGAAAATCTGAACAAGCGAAAGCGATTATGCTAATGATTCAAAATAACTTGGATTATGCTGTAGCCCAACATCCGCACGAACTAATTACGTATGGTGGAAATGGAGCGGTTTTTCAAAATTGGGCACAATATCGCTTAACCATGAAATATTTGGCAGAAATGACCGAAGAACAAACCTTAGCCATGTATTCAGGTCACCCAATGGGCTTATTTCCATCACATAAAGACGCACCTAGAGTTGTTGTTACAAATGGAATGGTTATTCCAAATTATTCCAAACCAGACGATTGGGAAAAAATGAACGCTTTAGGCGTTTCTCAATACGGACAAATGACGGCTGGAAGTTATATGTACATTGGTCCACAAGGAATTGTACACGGAACAACAATCACCGTTTTAAATGGTTTTAGAAAAATAAAAAAATCACCGAAAGGCGGATTATTTGTAACTTCTGGATTAGGAGGAATGAGTGGCGCTCAACCAAAAGCTGGAAATATTGCAGGTTGCGTTACCGTTTGTGCCGAAGTAAATCCGAAAATTACCCATATTCGTCATTCACAAGGTTGGATAAACGAAATTGTAGAAGATATTACCTTATTAGTTGCTAGAGTTCGAAAAGCATTAGAAAATCAAGAAGTGGTTTCCATTGCTTATTTAGGAAATGTGGTTGATGTTTGGGAACGATTTGACCAGGAAAATTTACATATTGATTTAGGTTCTGACCAAACTTCTTTACATAACCCATGGGCTGGAGGCTACTACCCTATTGGATTTACCTTTGAACAATCAAATGAAATGATGGCAAATGAGCCGGAGCGTTTTAAAGAAGAAGTTCAAAAAACCTTACGCCGTCATGCTGCAGCCATCAACAAACATACTGCAAAAGGAACGTATTTCTTTGATTATGGAAATGCCTTTTTGTTAGAAGCTTCTCGTGCTGGAGCCGATATTATGGCAGAAAATCATATTGATTTTAAATATCCAAGTTACGTTCAAGATATTATGGGACCAATGTGTTTCGATTATGGATTTGGTCCGTTCCGATGGGTTTGCGCTTCAGGAAATCCTGAAGATTTAGCTAAAACAGATAAAATTGCTTGTGATGTTTTAGAAGAAATGATGAAAAATTCTCCAGAGGAAATCCAACAACAAATGGCGGATAACATCCAATGGATTAAAGGTGCACAAGAAAACAAATTGGTGGTTGGTTCTCAAGCTCGTATTTTATATGCAGATGCAGAAGGAAGAATAAAAATCGCAGAAGCCTTCAATCAAGCGATTGCTCGTGGTGAAATTGGTTACGTAATCTTAGGAAGAGACCATCACGATGTTTCTGGAACTGATTCTCCTTATCGTGAAACTTCTAATATTTATGATGGTTCAAGATTTACTTCAGACATGGCCATCCAAAACGTAATTGGAGATAGTTTCCGAGGTGCTACTTGGGTTTCTATTCACAATGGCGGTGGCGTTGGTTGGGGCGAAGTAATTAATGGTGGTTTTGGTATGGTTCTTGATGGTAGTAAAGAAGCGTCAAAACGCTTAGAATCAATGCTTTTCTGGGATGTTAACAACGGAATTTCGAGAAGAAGTTGGGCAAGAAATGAAGGTGCTATTTTTGCAATAAAAAGAGCCATGGAGACGCAACCTTTATTAAAAGTTACCATCCCTAATATAGTTGATGAATCATTATTGTAGTTTCAGGTTTCAAGTTTCAAGTTGAGCTTCTATTCCTGAAATCAAAACTTAAAACTAAATATTATGAAAACATTAAAATTACTTTCGCTACTTTTTATTGCTACTTTAGCTTCTTGCAGCTCTGTCTATGTTAATGCTGACTATGACAAAAATGCCACATTTAGCAATTACAAAACGTATGCTTACATGAAGAATAACTTAGACAATATTGCCATTTCGGACTTTGATAAAAAAAGAATCTTAAATGCAATTGACGAAGTTATGGCAACTAAAGGTTTTACGAAGTCGGAAAATCCAGATATTATTGTAAATATTTTCACCAAAGAACGTGAACGTGTAGAAGTTTATCAAAATTATGGATTTGGCTGGGGTTGGGGACCTTATTGGGGCATGGGAATAAATCGTCCTGCAGTTACAACCACACCCGAAGGAACCCTTTTTCTTGACTTTGTAGATGCAAAAACAAAAGAATTAGTTTGGCAAGGACAAGGAACCGGTTATCTTACCCAAAATAGAGATAAGAAAGAGGCCGTAATAAAAGAATTTGTAAGTAGAATATTAGCACAATATCCACCACAAATAAAAAAGGAGAATTAAGTTCTCCTTTTTTATTTTAATAATATTAAATTAACTGTAGAAAAATTAGTTTTTGTAATTTTGCATCCGCTTTTCTAATAAAGCAATCTACGAAATGAATTTTTTAAAGATTTTAACGCTATCAATTGGCTTATTCATAATATCCCATAAAAGTTTTTCACAGTGTTTTGAAATTGAAAGTATTTTAGTTGATGCTTGTAATAATGGTTCAGGCTCTACTGCTGACGAAGGTTATAACGAAATGTTCCGAATGAAAATTGGCGGAACAGCTTTAAATACGAGTACGTTGAGTGTAAACTGGCCTGCTCAGAGTTGGCTTGGCTTAATTCAAAATGCTACAACTGCTTCAAAAGTAGCCCAATTGAATGCTAATATTACTGCGGCTGGAGGTTGCGGCCAAATTTTAGAACCCACTGGAGGTGTTTTACCGGCAAATTCAACTGTAATTGTTGTAACAAGTCAAAATTTAGATATAACCCTAAATTCATTTAGTTCTTTAACTTCTACAATTTACATGATATTTCAAAATAATCCAACAAGAATTGCTGGACATTTTGCAAACTACAGCTTACCCGCAGCAACTAGGACTTTGAGTGTTTCTTTTGGAGGTGGTTGTTCGGATAGTGTAACCTATCAAAAAGCTAATTTAATAAATATTTTTGGTGCTTCAGGAGGAACTGAATCCGAGAACAATGGTGCTACCGTAAATTTCACCCCATCGGGCACTGCTTCTTATGTGAATAATGGTTGTGTTGCTCCTGTTCAACCCTTTACTGTTGAGGCAGGAACTACTCCTATTGCAGCTTGTGCTGGACAAACAATTAATTTATCTGGAAATGCCCAAGGACAAACTAGTGTTTCTTGGAGCGCTGCATCTGGAAGTTTTTCAGCAGCAAATAATTTATTAACCTCTTACACAGTACCTACAACTGCAACTAGTGGTAGCAGTATTACTTTAACATTAACAGCTACAAATTCTTGTGCTGCTTCGATTTCAGACACTGTAATTATAAACGTTGGAGGGCCAAGTTTAACATTAACTTCAGGAACGGCTTCTCAAAATATTTGTTTGAATACTCCTATGTCGCCAATTACTTATACTTTTGGTGGTAGTGCAACTGGAGCAACGGTTACAGGTTTACCTAGCGGTGTCAGTTTTGTAGTTTCGGGAAATACTGTTACAATTAGCGGAACTCCTTCTTCAACAACAGGTTCACCATTTAGCTATACGGTAACAACATCAGGTGGTTCGTGTGGAAATGCTACTTTAAATGGAACTCTTTCTGTGAATACTGCTGGTTCTTTGAATTTATTTTGTGATGGTCCAAATTCAACACCTACTTCATTAGCTTTTGATTTTAGTAATGTAGGGCAAAGTAGTTTTACCTATAGTTATACCATAGATGGTGGAGCACCGATCACAGGAACTCATATTTCACCATCCAATTTTACAGTCTCGGGTTTAACAGCAGGACAAACTGTTGTTTTTACTATAACTGCAAATGGCGTGGCATGTGTACCACCAGAAACCGTTACTTGTTCGACTTCATGTCCAAGTCCAACACTCACCTTAACCTCTGCGGCAGGTACTACTACACAATCTACTTGTATTAATTCAGCCATTACTCCTATTACCTATACTTTTGGAAATGGAGCTACTGGAGTTACTGTTACAGGATTACCTACTGGAGTAAACTTTACCACTTCTGGAAATACTGTTACTATTGCTGGAACACCGAGTACAACAACAGGTTCACCTTTTAGCTATACTATTTCAACTACAGGTGGTACTTGTGGAACTGCAACTCTTAACGGAACTATTACGGTAAATTCAAATCCAACTTTAGTTTTAAGTTCTGCTGTAACTACTACAAGTCAATCGGTTTGTATTAATACCCCAATAAACACCATCTCTTATACTTTTGGAGGAAGTGCTACAGGAGTTACCGTTACAGGACTTCCAACAGGAGTTACTGCAACAACTTCTGGAAATACTGTAACTATTACAGGAACACCAAGTACTACAACTGGATCGCCTTTTAGCTATACTATTGTTACAACTGGAGGATCATGTGGGACTTTATCTCTTAATGGAACTATCACTGTAAATCCTAATACTACTCTGGTTTTAAATTCTGCTCCAAGCACAACCAATCAAACGGTTTGTATAAATACCAGCATTACTCCAATTTCCTACACTTTTGGAAATGGGGCTACTGGAGTTACTGTCACAGGATTACCTACTGGAGTAAACTTTACAACTTCCGGAAATAATGTTACTATTTCTGGGACACCCTCTACAACGTCGGGTTCACCATTTTCTTATACTATTACAACTACAGGTGGTACTTGTGGAAATGTAACTCTTAACGGAACTATTACGGTAAATTCAAATCCAACTTTAGTTTTAAGTTCTGCTGTAGCTACTACAAGTCAATCGGTTTGTATTAATACCCCAATAAACACCATCTCTTATACTTTTGGAGGAAGCGCTACAGGAGTAACAGTTACAGGACTTCTAACAGGAGTTACTGCAACAACTTCTGGAAATACTGTAACTATTACAGGAACACCAAGTACTACAACTGGTTCGCCATTTAGCTATTCGATTGTTACGACTGGAGGATCATGTGGGACTTTATCTCTTAATGGAACTATTACTGTAAATTCAAATCCAACTTTAGTTTTAAATTCTGCTTCAAGCACAACCAATCAATCGGTTTGTATTAACTCAGCCATTACTCCTATCTCCTACACTTTTGGAAATGGAGCTACTGGGGTTACAGTTACAGGATTACCTACTGGAGTAAACTTTACTACTTCTGGAAATAATGTTACTATTAGTGGAACTCCATCTACAACGACGGGTTCTCCATTTTCTTATACTATTACAACTACAGGTGGTAATTGTGGAAATGTAACTCTTAACGGAACTATTACGGTAAATTCAAATCCAACTTTAGTTTTAAATTCTGCTGTAGCTACTACAAGTCAATCGGTTTGTATTAATACCTCAATAAATACCATCACTTATACTTTTGGAGGAAGTGCTACAGGAGTTACCGTTACAGGACTTCCAACGGGAGTTACTGCAACAACTTCTGGAAATAATGTAACTATTACTGGAACACCAAGTACTACAACTGGATCGCCTTTTAGCTATACTATTGTTACGACTGGAGGATCATGTGGGACAACCACTCTTAACGGAACTATTACGGTTAATCCTAACGTTTCTTTAATTTTGAATTCTGCTGCGAATACAACTAACCAAACCATTTGTGGTGCTACCAACATAACTCCTATCTCCTACACTTTTGGAAATGGAGCTACTGGAGCAACAGTCACAGGTTTACCAGCAGGTGTTACCGCTTCAACCTCTGGGACAACGGTAACTATCAGTGGGAATCCAACTGGAGTTATTGGAACACCCTACAATTATACCATAACTACTATTGGCGGATGTGGCTCACAAAGTTTAACAGGAACTATTACCTTAACTAATGGTACAATTCCAACTTTTACCCAAGTACTGCCTATGTGTGCTGGAGCAACTTCGTCACCGCTTCCAACAACATCAAATAATGGTATCACTGGAACTTGGTCACCAGCATTTAACAATAATGCAACAACAACTTATACCTTTACTCCTACTTCAGGGCAATGTGCTTTGAATACCCAAATGACAATTCAAATATATCCAGCACCAACTGTTACTGCAACGAATTTAAATCCAACGTTTTGTTCAGGAGGCACAACTAATATTCAGTTAAGCAGTAATGTTCCAGGAGCCATTTTCTCATGGACGGTTACCGGAGTGAATGTTTTAGGAGCAGCAGGTGGAAACGGTAATTCTATTAATCAAGTATTAACCGTTAGTCCTGGAACTACAACAACAGTGGAAGTTATCTACACAATTGTAGCAGAAGCAAATGGTTGTGTGGGCACACCAACTCAAATAAGAGTTCAAGTTAATCCAATACCAGATGTAATGGTTTCAAATAACCCAGGTCCAATTTGTTCAGGAGAGACTACTAATATTTCGTTTACAGGAAGTGTTCCTGGAACGGTGTATAGTTGGGTAATTACTAACATTACAAACCTAGCAGGAGCTTCTAATGGAACAGGAACTAATATTCAACAGACCTTAACAACAACTGGATTATCGCAAGGAAGTGTAACCTATCAAATTACTCCAACGTTCAATGGATGTGTTGGAACACCACAATCGGTAACGGTTTTAGTTAATCCACGTCCAGAATTATTTACCAACCCTTCTCATCCTCCAATTTGTAGTGGTGGAAATACTAATATTAGTGTTAGTACATTTAACAACAATACTACTTTTACTTGGACTGTAAATGCGGTTGGGGTTAATGGTGCTTTATCTGGAACTTTTACTGGATTATCAACCCTAATTGTTCAAACTCTAACAACTAGTGGCAACACTCAAGGTTATGTAGATTATACCATTGTACCAAGTTCATCTGGCTGTTCTGGAACACCTATAACTGTTAGAGTATATGTTAATCCATTACCTGCACCAATTTTAACTGATGGCGCAATTTGTGTGGATGAATTTGGAGTTCCATTCCAATCGTACACATTAGATTCTGGTTTAGATAATGCTACTTATGATTTTGTATGGTATTTCAATGGAGTAGCGATTCCAAATTCAAACAATGCTACTTATACTGCAAATGCAGTAGGTACGTATGGTGTAATTGCAACCAATAGTATTACGAATTGTGTTTCTTCAGATGTTACAACTATGGTAACTGCAAATGTTACATCTGTAACACCAGCGGTAAGTATGACTGTAACCCAAAGTGCTTATTTTAGTGGAAATGCCACTTTAACAGTGAATGTAACAGGAGGAAGCGGAACATTAATGTATTCATTAGATGAAGGAACCTTACAATCTTCTAATGTGTTTACCAATGTAAGTGCTGGACCTCATACTATAACAGTAGTTGATACACAAGGATGTACTTATTTAACTTATACATTATTGGTGATTGATTATCCTCACTATTTTACTCCAAATGGAGACGGTATCAACGATACTTGGTACATCGCTGGTTTACAAAACACAGATGTAATCCATATTTTTGACCGATATGGCAAATTAATCAAACAGTTGAAAGGTGTTGAGTTTTGGGATGGTACTTATAACCAAGAAAACCTTCCATCTACCGATTACTGGTTCACTGTTGATTATTTAGAGAACGGAGCTAAGAAACAATTTAAAGCGCATTTCGCCATGAAACGATAATTAAAAAAGAGTTAGTTTTTACTAGCTCTTTTTTTTTACGAACATTTCAATTCTCACAAAAAAATTGTAGTAATTTTGCTATATCTCTCTCTACAACTATAAAAATGGAAAACTCAAAAAAAACATTACTCGTTAAAATTCTAAAAGTAACGGGAATCACTTTTATTATTTCATTACTAATCATTGTATTATTACCCATTGTTTTTGCTGATACCATTACGGAAAAAGTAAAAATATTGGCCAATAAAAACTTAGAGGGTGAATTAAATTTCAACGAATCAGAATTGTCCTTTTTCAAACATTTCCCTTCTTTAACATTGACTTTGCACGAATTAAATCTTAATGGTTCAAAACCTTATAAGAATAAATCGTTAGTTTCTGCTAAAGAAATAAGTTTTGGCATCGACGTTTGGTCGGTAGTTTTTGGAAGTCAGACTGAAATTGAAGAAATCTATCTTGAAGAGGCAAAAATTAATGTATTAGTCAACCAAAAGGGAGAAGCTAATTACAACATCTATAAATCGAATTCTAAAGACACAACAACTTCATCTGAAAGTGCCTCTTTAAAGTTAGAAAACATTCAAATCAATAATAGTCAGTTGGTATATAACGATAAGTCAACCAAAATTCTTATCGAAGCAAAAGGTTTCAACTACAAAGGAAAAGGTGATTTACAAGCATCGAATTTTAGTTTAAAAACATCTGCCAGAATTGACAGTTTGAGTTTTACTTATGACAAAAGTGAATACTTAAAAAACAAGAAAGTAAAAGCGGATTTAATCACAAAAATCAACACCAATTCGCTTTCTTTTATTTTTGAGAAAAACGATTTGGTCATCAACAAATTACCCGTTGAATTTACGGGTTTCTTTGATTTCTTGAAAAATGGTTATCAAGTGGATTTCAAATTAAAAACCGAAGACAGCGATTTAGATGATTTATTCACTGCTTTACCTGCCGAATATGTTTCTTGGATGACCGAAACTAAAATGAAGGGAACAACCTCCGCTTTCTTAACTTTAAAAGGAAAATATATTGCTTCTGAGAATTTAAGTCCAGAAGTTAATTTCAACATCAAAGTAAGAGATGGTTATGTAAAACATGAAAAAGCGCCTTATCCCGTTGAGAATATTTTCTTGAATTTAGATACTAAACTTCCAAATTTAGACATCAATCAACTAAAAATACGATTAGATTCGTTGTATTTTGATGTAAATAAAAACAAATTAAGTGCGATTTTAATTTCAGATGGTTTTGGAGAACAACTTAAAATTGATTCAAAAGTAAAATCAAAATTAGATTTGGCGTTTTTGAGTAATGCGCTTCAAATTCCGAATTTTAAATTAGCAGGAAGTTTGGATGCCGATATCGTTTCTAAAGGAGATTATATTAAAAAAGATAAAAAATTCCCCGTAACTAAAGGGAAATTTGAACTTACTAACGGTTTCATTCAAACCGCTTATTATCCAAAACCGATTCAAAATATTAATTTAAAAGCGAACTTAAATAGCCCAACAGGTGAATTTAAAGATGCTTCTTTTATCCTTTCTCCAGCTAATTTTACATTTGAAGGAGAACCTTTTAATTTAAATGCTTCATTTAAAAACTTTGACGATATCACTTACGATGTTAAAGCTAAAGGAACTTTAAATGTTGCCAAAATTTACAAAGTATTCTCGCAAAAAGGATTAGATGTTGACGGTTTCATAAAAGCTGATTTGAGTCTGGTTGGAAAACAAAGCGACGCCACTAGTGGGAAATATGGCAACTTAAAAAACAGTGGAACTCTTGAAGTAAAAAACATCAGAACTACAAGTGCTTATTTGGCAAAACCCTTCTTAATCAAAAACGGATTGTTCACTTTCAATCAAGACAAAATGAACTTTTCTAATTTCAATGGAACATACGGAACGTCTGATATTACCATGAATGGAAATTTAGAAAACGTTATCAATTTTGTCCTTTCGGAAAATCAAATTTTAAAAGGGAATTTTAGTCTAACATCGAATTACTTGAATGTTAACGAATTTATTCCAACCCTAACTTATGAAACGGATGATGAAACCGAGAAAACTGAAGTTTCTGGAGTAGTTCAAATTCCAACAAATTTAAATATTTCCATACAAACTAATGCTGTAAAAACACAATACGAAGACATTACCATTGAAAATTTAAAAGGTAATTTAGTCATTCAAAACGGTAGTTTACAACTTTCAAATAGCAGTTTGGGTATCATTGGTGCTACCGCTAAAATGGATGCTTTTTATAAAAACGAAGGCACACAAAAAGCGTATTTCGATTATAAAATCAATGCTTCCGAATTTGATATTAAACGCGCTTACAACGAAATTAAAATGTTTCGAGAAATCGTAACCGCTGCAGAAAGCGCGGAAGGAATTGTAGGTTTGAATTATTCGATAAAAGGTGTTTTAAATAATCAAATGGAACCTGTAATGCCGTCTTTAGAAGGAAGCGGAACGCTTTCAGTGAAGAAAGTTAAAATGAAAGGTTTTAAATTATTGAATGTCGTTTCAGCTAAAACCGAAAATCCAGACATCAAAGATCCTGATATTTCCAAAGTTGACATCAAAACAAACATTAAAAACAATATTGTAACTGTTGATCGTTTCAAATTTAAAGTTGCTGGTTTTAGGTTACGTTTTGAAGGACAAACGAGTTTAGATGGTAAATTAAACTTAAAAATGCGTGTTGGATTACCACCTTTAGGCATTATTGGAATTCCAATTAAAGTTTTGGGAACACAAGAAAATCCAGACATCAAATTAGGAAGAAAATCAGAGGATTTAGAAGAGACGGAATATGTTGATGGTGTAACGCCTATTAATACGACGGTTCCTGCAACTACCACTCCTACTCCAACCATTCAGAATGATAGTGTCCCTAAGATTGAACCAGCCGTTCCTGTTGAAAAAACAGAATAGTACTATCCCATTTAGTTGTATCAAATTCTCAAAATGTTTTCCTTCTTTGTGAAAAAGTCGTAATTTTACGTCAAACATCACAAGTAAAATTATGGAAACGCATTTTGAAAGTAATCCACTGATTGACAGATTACCAAAACATTTAAAACAATTCATCAAGCCACAAGTTTATGATGATTATACGCCTATTAATCAAGCCGTTTGGCGTTATGTTATGCGTAAAAATGTAGATTATCTTTCAAAAGTTGCTCATAGTTCGTATTTAGAAGGTTTACAAAAAACAGGTTTGGAAATCGACAATATTCCAAACATGTACGGCATGAACCGAATTTTAAAAGAAATCGGTTGGGCCGCAGTTGCTGTTGATGGATTTATTCCACCTAATGCCTTTATGGAATTTCAAGCGTATAATGTGTTAGTTATTGCTTGCGATATTCGCCAATTAGAACACATTGAATACACTCCAGCTCCAGATATTATTCACGAAGGTGCTGGTCACGCTCCTATTATTGCGAATCCAGAATATGCGGAATATTTAAGACGTTTTGGTGAAATTGGTTGTAAAGCGATTTCGTCGGCACGTGATTATGAATTGTATGAAGCCATTCGTTTACTTTCGATTTTAAAAGAAGCAGAAGATACACCAGAAGAAGAAATCAAAAAAGCGGAAGAGCAAGTGGATTTCTTACAGAATAATATGGGTGAATTATCGGAAATGTCTCGCATTCGAAATTTACATTGGTGGACAGTCGAATACGGTTTGATTGGAACGGTTGATAATCCAAAAATCTATGGCGCAGGATTACTTTCTTCAATTGGAGAAAGTGCTTGGTGTATGACGGACAACGTAAAGAAAATTCCCTATGATATTTCGGCAGCCGATCAAAGTTTCGATATTACAAAACCACAACCGCAACTTTATGTAACATCTGATTTTGCTCAATTGAGTCAAGTTTTAGAGGAGTTTGCGAATAAAATGGCATTACGAACTGGAGGGTTATCGGGAATCAAAAAATTGATTAATTCGAATGCTTTAGGAACTATCGAATTAAGCACTGGACTTCAAATTTCGGGAGTTTTCACGAATGTTATTGAAGACGAAGGAAAACCAGTTTATGTTCAAACTACAGGAAAAACAGCTCTATCCTACAGAGAAAAAGAATTAGTAGGTCACGGAACAGAATATCACGCAGAAGGCTTTGGTTCGCCAATTGGAAAACTAAAAGGCATCAACTTAGCCATTGAAGAAATGAGTCCGAGAGATTTACGTGCTTATGATATTTACGAAGGCGAACAAGTAACTTTAGAATTTGAAGGAAATATCAAAGTTGTAGGTGAAATTGTAACTGGAACACGCAATTTACAAGGTGAGATCTTATTGATTAAATTTAAAAATTGTACCGTTACTCACAACGACACAGTTCTTTTCCAACCAGAATGGGGCATTTATGACATGGCGGTTGGCAAAAAAGTAATTTCTGCTTTTTCAGGTCCAGCTGATGTGAATAGTTTTGATATGATTAATCACGTTCCGTCTTCACAAACGATTAAACAGAAAAAATCGGCTGAGAGAGAAGAATTAGAAAAATTATATTTAAGTGTTCGCAATATTAGAGAAGGAAAACCTGCTTCAACTACTTTAAAAGAGGCATTTGCTTCGGTTTCTGCTGGACATCCAAATGATTGGTTGTTATCAGTAGAGATTGCGGAATTAGCTAAAAAAGAAGGAAATTCAGATTTAGTAGATAAAGTTCTAAATCACTTGGAGAAAGTAAAAAATAATCGCCCAGAAATTGCTCATTTAGTTGACAATGGATTGGAATTGATTTTTGAGAAAGCTAACGCCTGACCAAAGTAACTTTTGTTACTGATAAGATTTTCAATCAGCTCTATCTTTGTCAAAAAAAACAATTATGGGAATTTTAGATTTTTTAGGATTAGGAAGTAAAACAAATGATGTTCAGGAATACGTTCAAAAAGGCGCTATTATTTTAGACGTAAGAACGCCAGAAGAATATAGAGAAGGTCATATCAAAGGTTCAAAAAATATTGCTTTGCAAGTTTTAAACGGAAACATTGAAACCATTAAAAAATGGAACAAACCGATTATCGCTTGTTGCCGTTCTGGAATGAGAAGTGGTCAAGCAACTTCTATTTTAAAACAACACGGAATTGATTGCATAAATGGTGGCGGTTGGCAAAGTTTAGAAAGTAAATTATAAAAGAAAGTCCCGATTAATCGGGACTTTCTTTTATTTTACGACAATAAATTCTACACGTCGATTTTTCTGTCTTCCTTCAAAAGTATAATTCGAATCTACTGGTTTTTCTTCACCAAATCCAACAGCTGTCATTCTACTTTCTTCAATTCCGTTGGTAACTAAATAACTCATAACCGATTTCGCTCTGGCATCTGATAATTTTTGATTTGAAGCATCGCTACCAACATTATCCGTATGACCAGAAATATCAATTTTCTTATCCTTATTTCGTTTTAAATAACCAACTAACTCATTCAATTCTGAAAAAGAAGATTCCAAAATTACAGCACTATTAGTATCAAAAAGTACATTTCTCAACACTACAGGTTTATCCTCTACAATTTTTAATTTTACTTCTTGGCATTCGTAGAATTTAATTCGATCTAAACCAAAATCATTGCCATCCCAATCTGGATTTTGACTCACAATTCTAATTTCAATTTCTTCTGTTCCTTCTGAGTTCCAAAGAACAAAAAACTGCTCCCATTTGTTTAATTTTTTCGGACACTTAAATGGTACATCTAATAATTTTCCATTAATAGAAAATTGCAAAACTGCAGGTGGTCCTGTTTTTACATTTAAAGTGCTTGTCCAACAAGAGAAAAAATAAGTGGTATTCTTTTTTACTGAAATCTTTTGAGACCAAACCGTCATATTTTCTCCGTTTGCACCATCAACTGTCATGAAGTTACCTTCTCCTTTTCCTTTAAAATAAATTGGTGAAAACTTATAGGCATCATCTGTAATTCTGTAATTACCCGCACCTGCTAACTCTTCTTCGTTATAATCAGAATTAAATGGTGTGCTTCCTTCTTCAAAATCTCCATTTTTAACCAAGTTTTGCTCACTTGTGATTAGTCCTTCTGGACATTGTGAAAATACTGCCGATGTGGTCAATATTATCAAATAAAATGCTTTTCTCATGTTTATTGAATTATGATTTTTTTAGTACTCACTTGGTTTCCTTTTTGAATTTGAAGCAAATAAACTCCTTTTTCAAGATTGGCATTTTGATTCACCTCATCAACAGAAAATTCTTTGATGGATTGACCTAACAAATTATAAATTACAGCTCTACTTCCGATAAAACTATCAGGAACTTGAATCGTGAAATTCCCATTTGATGGATTTGGATAAACCATAAAATCTGAACTATTTTCAAATTGATTACTTGATAATAATTCTTCATTTACTACAATGAAAGGCGAAAAACTTGAAACATTGTTAGTTTGCAAAGTATAAGGTCCGCTACCAAAAAGAGAACTGGTTAACATATCCCATGCAGAGCCATTATAGTGACCAATTTTTGCTGTATTTCTATTAAAGTTTGATAATTCTTGCGAACCATTCCATCTAAAAGTTAAAGCTACATCACTTCCTCCTGGTGTAGATTCACTAATATGCCAAGTCGTATTTACTGCTTTTTCAGTTATTGCAGTTCCTTGTGTTTCTCCAATATAATTTGAAGCAACTCCATTTTCAACTCGTACACTAAATGTATCTGAAGTTCCATTGTTTAAAATTCCTGTTTCATGAAATGAAGTTCCTGTTCCAATTGGCAACAAAACCGTTCCTCTTGAAGCGTTCATTTTTTCAATAGTAATTTTCCCTGTTCCATTAGTTACCACATGACTTGTACTTGAACCCACTAAAGAAGAATTAGCTCCTTTTAAATTCAAATTATTTGTGTTTAAGGTAATTTTAGCATTGTTGTTCATTAATGCATAGCCGTACAAATCTAAATTTCCTGTAACTAAATTTACATTCCCATTTATCATGGCATTTTTAGCATAAGCATTTGAACTCACATTTACATTTTGTCCTGCTGGAATAGTAACTTCGTCTGTTATTCCTGGCTTCAACATGCTATTCCAGTTGTTTTTATTATTCCAATCGTTACTTACGCTTCCGTTAAAGGTAAAATCTCCTGTATATTGATATAAATAATGTGAATTGTTGTTATTTCCTTTTCCAAAAAAATATAATTTATCATTTAATTCAAAAAACGCATTTGGATTACTACTCATTGGTATTCCTGAAACGATTGTAGGTTCTAAATCTAAAGCTAATTCTGTATTTACTGTTAATCCGTCACTTCTCCAAACTTCTGCATTTGCAGGTGTTCCAATATTCGCCGATCTGAACCAAAGCGCTCCTTTGTAAGTAGTTAAGTTTTGAGCATAACTCAAGTTAGAATAAATTAAAGAGCTTCCTTCAACCGTTCCATTAGTTTTATATAATTTTAAAGTTGCGTTTGTTCCAAGATATTCTAAAAACCATAAATTTTCTGCATCCGTTGTTGAGTAGCCTGCATCACTGATTCCGTTTGTAACATTTGGTATAACTTCTAATGTTCCAGCGACTGTTCCATCGGTTCTCCAAAGGGCAGTATTTGTTCCGTTATTGGCAATGAAATAACAATATTGACCTGCTATTTTTAAATGTAATCCCATAGCTTGTGTGGTTAAAGAATTCCCACTTGGATTAATATTTTTTAACATAAAAGTTCCTGCAGCAGTTCCATCACTAACGTATGGTTCGTAACCATCAACCGTATTATGAGCAAAGAAAATTACTTTATCGCCTAACTTTGCCATGTCCTGATTTACAATATAAAATGGCTCTGCTACTGGAATTTGTTCTGTTCCAACAGTTGTGCCATTGGTTTTCCATAATTTACTTTCAAGACCTATACTTTGTGCAATAAATAGGGTAGTGCTAGGAATTTTACAAAACCCAGAAGTTTGACTACTACCTGTTCCTACTTTTACATCTTTAAGCATTATAGTACCAGCAGCTGTTCCATCAGTTTTCCATAATTCTTTTCCATTAGTACTATCATAAGCTGAAAAGTAAAGTATGTTTCCATCAACAGAATAATTTTTTTTATGAGTAGAAACACTATAAAATACACCTATATTTGTTGAACCAGGTGCTGTTTCAAATGCATAAACTAACGAAGTTCCAGCAGCTGTTCCATCTGATTTCCAAATCTTATCTGTTGAAGCTATAGATGGTGAAAATGTAATATCACTAGTTATAACATAAACAAAATCTTGTGCAGGAATTATGGTTGAAATATTAGTAGTTCCTCCTAAAGCAGAAATACCAATTGTTCCTGCTGTTGTTCCATCGGTAACACAAAGCATATTACTTCCGCTTCCAGCATAAAATATTTTACCATTCCATTTTGCATAGTTTAAATCGGCTTTATCTGAATTACCAGTTGGTTTTAATGAAGATGTAACATCTTTTACCACAAGAGGATTTTGTGCATTTATTATTGCAACTGATAACAATAAAAGTAAAGTGTAGAATTTTTTCATGATTCGTGATTTTTAATACTACAAAGTTGCCTTAAAAATCATCACAAAGAAATAAGCCGTTTGGCGTATTTTTACTATATGAGTTTATTCTGTTTTGCTTTTTGAAGCATTTCAATTCGATTGTGTGCTTGTAGTTTTCGGTAGATATTTTCGATATGTTTTTTTACTGTAGATGTAGATAAAAACAAATTATCAGCAATATCCTTATTTTTCAAACCTTTGCTTAAATGCTCCAAAACTTCTATTTCACGAGTAGAAAGTTCAACTAATTCCGTTTCATTTGCAGTTTCAAAAGGAATTGGATTTTTTAATAATTTTAAAGTTTTCATAGCAATTGATGGCGACATAGCTGCGCCACCTGCTAAAGTTTCAATAATAGCTTCATAGATTTTTTCTGCTTTGGTTTCTTTCAGCAAATAACCATCAGCTCCTGCTTTTATGGCGTTAAAAACATTATCGTCGTTATCAAAAACGGTAATCATTACAATCTTAATCTGCGGATATTTCGTTTTGATAATTTCAGTTGCTTTAATTCCGTTCATTACTGGCATTTCGATGTCCATTAGAATTAAATCCACTACATGATTTTCTTCTAAAATAGCAATTGCTTCTTCTCCGTTTTGAGCGCTATCTTTAATAACAATATCTGAAAAGTTAGATAGTTTTTCTTCCAATGCTTTTTGCAAAAAAAAATTATCTTCTACTAAAATTACTTTTATCATAATTACAATTTAACTTTAATAGAATAATTAGTTCCTTTTGTTTCATTAGATTCTACCTCTAAATTTCCATTTATTTCTTGAATTCGATTTTTGATATTGGTTAACCCAAATGATTTTCTCTTTTGGGATTCGTAATCAAAGCCTATTCCGTTGTCTGAAATTTTAATTTGCAATTCATTTTCTATTTGAGAAATTGAAACCGAAATATCTTTTGCATTAGCATGTTTAATAGCATTGTTTACAATTTCTTGAAGAATACGATACAAATTAATGGCTTGTTTTGAAGACAACTGAACATCATTTTGAATATCAAAATCAAAATGAAAGCTTATCGTATCAACTGATTCAGAAGCATCTTTTATAAAATTGGTCATTCTAGTTTTTAATTCAAACAAACTCAATTGTTTAGAATTTAAAACCCAAATTGTATCACGCAACTCGGAAATGGATTTGTTAGCGAAATTAGTTAGTGTATCTATTTTTTTATCAATAGCATCATCAAACTGAACCGAAGAGCTTTTTAAGTTATCTAAAATCGAAATGATAAAGGTTAATTGCGATCCCACATTGTCATGCAATTCTCTGGAAATATCCAAACGTTGTTCTTGAATTTTATAATTGGATTGTTCTTCTAATAATTTATTTTCTAATTCTAATTGTTCTTTTTGCAATTTGGCTTTGGCTCTAAAATTTCGAAACACAATTAAACCGATGATGGTAAAACTTGAAATTAGGAGTAACCAAATGTTTTTTTGCTTCACTTCGGCTTGGTGTTGCAAAATTTGCTTTTCTTTTTTTTCCGTTTGGTATTTGGTTTCTAATTCGGTAATAGTTTTGTTTTTCTCAGTCGTATAAATCGAATCTCTTAGTTTGATGTAATTCTCTTGTTCTTCAATAGCTTCCGCAAGTTTATTGTATTTTTTGTTGAAAATTATCTTTTGCTGATAGTAATCCCGAAGTTTTTCGGCTGTTTCCGATTTTTTTGAATATTCGAATGCTAAATCAAAATAGTTTTTGGCCTCCTCATACTGATTTAATTCTGTTGCTATTGTGGCTAAATTTGTATAACAAGTGGCATAATCATAATCAGTATATAAAATATCATTTTGTTTAACTTTAAAATCAAGAATTTTAACTGAACGTAAAAGCCACTTTTTTGCTTCTTCAAATTTTTTCTGTTTTAAAAGCGTGTTTCCTATGTTATTAAATGTGCTATGAAGCAATAGCGTGTCTTTTCCCTTTATATATTTTAGATTTTGTTTGTGATAAAACAAAGCTTGTTCGGGCTTATTCCAATCATCGTAGTTAATTGCGGTGGCATTAAAAGAAGATCTAATGTCTTTTGCTTGTGCATCTTTTTTATTTAGAAAATAATGTATCGCTTTTTTTCCGTAATAAATTCCTTTTGGGTAATCTTCAAAATCATGATAATCATAAGATAATCCGATATAAAAATTTCCAATCCAATTTTGTAAATTGTGTCTTTCTGCTAATTTTAGTCCAGAAATTCTATTGCGTATTGCATTTTCGTATTGTCCTTTGTCATTATATGCTCTACCCAAATTATTGTAAATTGTGATAATTGAGTTATAATTTTTGGTGTCTTTAAATTTTTTCAAAGCCGTTTCTCCATAATAAATGGCGCTATCAGAAGTTCCAAAGTCGGTATGAAAAGCATTTTTACAAAAATAATATTCCGCTTCATCAGCATCGTTTTTTATTGCATTTTTAGCTTTTTTGAAATAATAATCAGAAGAATCTTTTGAAGTATAAGCTTTTACCAAAAGTTCCTTGCTATTTTGAGCTAAAACATTATAACTAAACGTAATAATCAAAAATATAAATAGCTGTTTCAACATAATTCTTTTATAATATAAAATAAATATAGTCTTTTTTTTAACATTATTATCTAAGATACCTTTTTACTATAAGATTATGCAAAGACAAAAAATCGTTTGTAATTTGATTCATTTTTTTTGAATCAAAAGATTCTATATTTATTTTGTTTTGACACAATGAATTTCTTGCTTTCAGTTCCTCTATTTTCTGCTGAATTTCTTTAGATTTTGATTTGTAATCTTGTTCCATTTTAAAAAATTTAAAAACTAAAACAACAGAAATCAAAACAACGGGAACCAGAATAAAATACCAATTTTCCATATTCATCTATTTTTAGACAAAAATGGAAAATTGTGTTATAGCAAACAATTAGCCAAAAAGCGTATTTTAATTTGACATAAAATCGGAATACGTACTTTTTATAATGATTTCTGAATTCGCATAAGGGTTTCCTGCATTTGAAATTGTGATTTTCGTTGGATTTCCTTCAGCATCATATTCATATTGGTATAACGTTGGTGCTTCGTTGTCTTTTTGTTCAGAGATTACATTTCGTTTTTCATCATACTGATACATCATTTTACTTTTTAAATCGAAAATCTGATAATTTCCTTCTATTAGCAAACCGTTTTTATAGATTTCAATAGCTAAATTTGCTTCTTTCTTGGCATCTTTATAATAAGAAGTTTTGGTGTAACTATCATCTGAAGTGTAATTGGAATAGTCTGTGATTTCAGAAAAACCCGTTTCTTTTTCTCTGCAAACTGATTTTATTAAACGATTTTGTTTATCGTAAGAATATTTCGTTTCCGAAAACAATCTTCCTTGCACAAATTCTTGTGATTTAGTTAATCGCAATTCTTTATCATAGAAAAATAAGGTTTTATCTTGGGTTTCGCTTAATTTGTAATCGGTGATTTTTGATACTAAGCAATTATCAATATTAAAATTGTGTTTTGTAATTTCTTTTGCATCTCCCAAATCCACAACTACAGAATCTAAATATTGATTGTAAAACGTATAAATTTCTGTTTTTGACCATTCTCTCGCATTGGTTTCTGGATTGAAATAATAGATTTCTTTCTGAAGAGTTGCTGTTCTGGGCGACCAATTAAAATGTGCTGTTAGAAATTGCTCTTGCGCTTGTAAACTAAATCCGAATAAAGCAATAATTGAAATTACTAAACTTTTCATTTTTCTATTTTTTAAATAATGGATACAATCTTCCCGCTTCTGAAGTATCAACATTTTGAATTTGATAAGTTGTACCATCAACTGATTTTACCATCAAATGGTTTGGATTTTCGTCATTTTCAATTGAAAAATTACTGCTTTGTAAATACTTTCCGTCTTGATAAAATGAAATTTCAAACTTATTGTTTTTTACCCAAAATATTCTTGTTGGGGATTCTAGTTTTACAGCATCCTGCCATTCGTGTTTTGCAAAATCGTCTAAATAAAAACCTTTCACAAAATGCACGGATTGATCTACTTCATTAAAAATTATTAAACTAGAATGTTCTGGTGTATCTACTAATTGCACTACTTTTTCAAAATTATTATCGTAGGAATCATGAATCTCAATTTTATCTTCATCCCCTTTTAAAACTGATAGATAATCTTTTCTTGAATACGCCACTTTTTGATAGTGTTGCAACAACGAATCTTTTTCTCTGAATACCTCATCGTATTTTTTAATGAAGTCTAAATCAAGGTTTGTACTTCCAGAAGTTGTTCCATCTGCGTAGGTAATTTTAATAAACGTAAACGAATTATCTTCTGGCAGAGCTTGACTCAATTTTGCGATTTTGATTCGGTTGTTTTTGGAATCAAATTCGTAATTGTAATCGATACGAGAACTGTCGTTATACACTTGACTTTTTATATTTCTAAAAGCGTCGTAAGTATAACTAGTCTCCGATTTAAAATCTCCCGAAACAAATTCGGTTTGTTTTACGAGTCCGTTTTCAAAGTATTCTTTAGTAAAGTCAGTTCCTGTTCCATCGCCATCTTTGTTGAGTTTTGTGTACGTTTTATTGTTCTTGTAATCTTGATACAAAATTGTTTTTACCACTTCATTTCGTAAGTCTTTCTGAATCTCTTTTGTGCGATTTCCAGTTTTGTCATATTCGTAAAAAGTAGTTTGCATACCTTCAGCAATCATTTTTCTCAATTTCCCTTTTTCGTATTGAAACAAGAACTTCATTGGATAACCAAATTTTCCTTCAATTGGCTTATATTCGATTTCTTTAATCGTAAAATCGGGATTATAACGATACAAATATTCTCCAATTAGTCTATTTTCTCCAAAATAGGATTCAAGTGTTTGTTTTTGAAAAAAAGTGTTTTTGATTTCGGTTGTATAGGCATTTTCTATAACAAATTCTTTTGTTTCCTTATTGAATTTATACAGCGATTCTTCCACTTTTACCACATCATCAGAATACCCAAAATCGGAAGTTCTGAATTGTTGTTGGGAAAAACTCCAAACCGAAAAAAAGATTAGGACTAGGTTTTTCATTATTTTGAGATTAATTCTAGTGGATAAATTACTAAAGCCTGCATTTGATCTAAATAAGGAACAAAATATTTCTCTTTACCATTTTCTGCTATCACTAAAGTGTTGCCATCAATCCCTTTGTGAAGTTTGTATTGAGACGATTCCACCACATTTCCTTTTTCTATGATAAAGAAATTCCAATCGCTATTTACTACAATGTATTTTCCTGTTGGAGAATTATATGTAACCGTATCATACCATTCGTTTGATTTGTAAGCATCGGTAAACAATCCAAACAACACCGCCGTTTCATTTGTTTTTGCATCGTAGAAAAGCATGTCTTTTTGTTCAAAAATCATGCTTTCTTTCGGATTAATAAGCACCATTTCTCCTTTACTATTTTTAACTTCATATTGCGTTGGACCGGTTTTCTTTATCTTATATTTCTCCTTAGGATTTTTATTCATTTCCATTGAAAGAATAGGTTGCTGTGTTCCTTTAGTAAAATAAGGTGCAAAAGCGGTACTTCCCGAAGTGGTTCCATCTTTGAATGTTACTTTTGAGAATTTAGAATATAATTTCCCATCCTCTTCACATTTTTCTTTGATTACATTTCCTTTACCATCATAACCATAAAATGTTTGAGATAAAAATCCTCCAGAATTTTCAACTTTAATTTGGTTTTTATAGGAGTCGTAAGTGAAATTTGATGTTGTAATTTTTCCATCCTTAGCATTTGTAAACTTTGACGAAATTTCAACTCCGTTTTTAATTTCTACTATTTTAGAAAACGACAATTCTGATTTTTTATAATAGTATTGATTCTGTTTGTATTTGTAATTAAAACTGTCTTTGTAATCATAAAACACTTTTTCTTGATCGATAAAAATTCCAGCTTTTTTTACCCATTTTATTAAATTTCCCTTGGCATCATAGGTAAAATCTTCAATTATTGGATCAAATTTTGTGTCTTGTTTTATTTGGATTAGTTTTCCTTTTTTGTCATACTCATAGAAAAAAGTTGATTTCTTTTCCGAGATCACTTTGAGTAATTTCCCAGAGGAATCATAAACAAAACTTTCTTCCGAATTGTAAATTAAATCTAAAGCATCCTCATCTTTATGAATCTTACGCACCAATTTTCCGTCTTTAAATTCCAAAATATCCGTTTCACTTGGTTCATTAGCCGTTTTACCCAGTCGGTAAGAAACGGTTTCATATTTGACCACATCTTTTGAAAGATTAAAATCGGAGGTTAGATGCTTCTCTTGAGCCAATCCGAAGGTAAAAATCAAACTAAAAACAACTCCTAATCTCATAACTAATTATTTAAAAATTCTAATGGATAAAACGTTTCAAAACCTTTATTATTCAAATCGCGAATAATGTATTTGTCAATGCCTGCTTCTTGAACAATGAAGTCATCCTCTTTTTGTGTTTTTACTAATTTGTACAACGACATATCAAGTAAGACTCCATTTTGTATTACAAAGAACTCAGGTGCTTCAGAAAAAATCCAATATAAACCTGTTGGAGAAGGCAATTCTTCCATATTGTACCATTGTCCTACTTTAACCTCATCGTTATAGAAGTTTTTCAACAATACTGATTTTTTAAACAAAATATCATACACTAAAATGTCATTTTTGCTTTTTACCGCTTCTACATCATTTGTAATTTCCTCTCCATTAGCATCTTTGATGGTAAAAGTGTTTCCTTCATTTTTCATGATTTTATAGGTGGAAGTAGTTGCTGCTTTTAAATCATCTAAAGCTTTATTTAATTCTTCACCTGTTACTTCATTAAACGTATAGCTAACTTCGTATGAAGCCGATTTAGGTTCATATTTTTTAACGTAGTTAGCATCAAAATCTACATTGCCTTCTGTTTTTCCATTAGTGTAAGTTATTTTGGCAAAAGTGAAGTAATTGGTATCGGGCATTCCATCAAAACCTTGCTGAATTACTCTTGATTTTAGCACATTTCCTTTCGTATCATAAACGTAATTATTAGTCCATGTTTTACCATCAGAAGTTTGAGATACTTGATTTCCTAATTTGTCATAAGTATATGACGATTCTCCTTGATAATATTCGCCAATTAATTTTTCTCTAACTCTAAAACCATTCTTAAACCATTCTTCATAAGTTCCTTGTTCGGTTTCATTATAGCACTTGTTATTTTTTTTATAATACGTTCCTGGAGCAGTGTAATTACTATAAGCTATTTTTCCTACTAAAGCTCCATCCTCATACGCCATTTCTTTGCTAAGGTTTCCGTTTTTGTCATATTCGTATGTACTTCTGGAATTAGAATCACCTTCTTTAATTCTCTCAACGATTTTTCCATTTTTATAAATAAATTTTTCTGTAGAGAAATCTCCTGAACTTAATGTTTCAATACTTTCTAATTGTCCGTTTTTGTAATTGAATGTATTTACGCTTTCTACATAAATAAAGTAATTCATCATACTCTCCACTTTCGTAACCCATCCTTTGTTCAAGTAAATTGTTTTTTTACTGCACATTTGATATTTATTTTGAGCGGCATCAAAATAAAATTCTTGTGTTTCATATTTTGTTACGTCCGAAGTTAAATTGTAGTCGGAAGCTTTATATTTTGCAATTTGCGCATTTGTAAAACCTGTTACCAATACGGCTATAATTGTGATTAATTTTTTCATCTTTATATTTTTTAGAAGTTATATTGTACACCAAAACCTACGTGATTGCTTTTAAAAGAAGAAGTTCCTCCGTTTGCATTTTTCCAAGAATATTTTCCAAAATCGAAAACTGCATTACACGACCATTTTTCTGAATCGGATTGAAAAATTTGTGGTTGAAAACCCCAACCGAAGTATTTCATGGTGCGTTTTACCGTTTCATCTTGGAATCCAATTCCGGCATAATCTGTTTCTAAAATTTTACCACTTCCTACTCCATAATCAAAGTGTAAGCTATTGAAAACCGAATAAATACCAATATAAACAGGAATTTGAACCATTAATGGTAAATCACCTGGAAGTAATTGTTCTAACCCATCTTCAATATGTCCGTCGTATGAAAGTGGATAAACTCTTAATTTCACACTTGTAACCGCAACTTTTAATTCGGTACTTCTATCAGCTGCTAAAAAGTTAGCCCAATCACGACCAACAACAGCTGCTCCTTTGAAACCGAATTTTGTATTTTTTTTGAAATTTACATGATAAGAACCTTCTAAACTTACAAATAATTGCATTGCTTTTCCTTTGTCAGCAACTTCGCCTAAATCGTCTCCAGGTTTTGAGAATGACATTCCCGTATTGAATTTTACGGCTAATTTGTCTAATTGTGCATTTACATTTTGAAAAGCAAAAGCCAAAATAAGTATTGAGAATAAGGGT
Source organism: Flavobacterium sasangense DSM 21067 (assembly GCF_000686885.1). Lineage (GTDB taxonomy): Bacteria > Bacteroidota > Bacteroidia > Flavobacteriales > Flavobacteriaceae > Flavobacterium > Flavobacterium sasangense. The sequence goes on from NZ_JMLU01000003.1 coordinate 236,804, forward strand.
AGTTTTTTCATAATTTCTTCAGAATTAGTAAAACATTTTTTGTTATTAATTATGAAGTAAAATTATGTAGAAACAGTACGTAAAGAAATACGTAGAATTGCGTATATTGATTAAATCAATTTATTATTTTTTGCTTTTTGGATGGCTTCTAATTTATTGTGGACTTGAAGTTTGGTGTAAATATTCTCCACATGTTTGCGAATCGTTCCTGGTGATAAAAACAAATTTTCGGCAATGGCGTTGTATTTTAATCCTTTGCTTAATTGCTCCAAAACTTCAATTTCTCTTGTAGTTAAACTGATTTCTTCTTTGGTAATGGAATCATCAAAAACCAAAGGTTCTCGTAATAATTTTAATGTTTTTAATGCAATGGAAGGCGTCATTCCTGCGCCACCAGATAAGGTTTCTTGAATTCCGTTATACAATTCTTGTGGATTCACTTCTTTTAAAAAATAACCATCGGCTCCAGCTTTTATGGCTTTGAAAATATTTTCATCGTTATCAAAAACCGTTAACATGATGATTTTGATTTGCGGAAACTTTGATTTGATAATTGCCGTTGCTTCAATACCATTCATTTTTGGCATTTCGATATCCATTAGAATCAAATCGAGGTTGTGGTTTTTTTCTAATTTTTCTATTATATCTTGTCCGTGAATAGCTTTCATTCGTACCTCAACATCTGCGAAAAAACTCAATTTATCTTGTATCGTTTTTTGCAAAAATGTATTATCGTCAACTATGGCAATTCGAATCATAGATTATTTGTTTAGTGAAATTGTAATTTGAGTTCCTTTAGTAATTTCGGATTGGATTTTGAAAACGCCACCAATTTCTTCGATTCGTTTTTGCATGTTTACAATTCCGTTTCCTAAATCGGTTGTATCCAAATCAAAACCTTTTCCGTTGTCTGAAATGTCAATTGTAATTCCGTTTTCATTTGGTTTTACTTGAACCGACACTTCGGTTGCATCGGCATATTTGATGGCATTATTCACCGCTTCTTGAATGGTTCTATACAAATTAACACCTTCTAAAGATGAAAATTTACTATTTTTCAAACTATCATCAACCAAAAATTTAAACGCTATTTTTTCCTTTGCCGATTGCGCTTTTCCAATGAAATTATAAATTCTCGAACTTAAATCATCAAACGTAAATTCATTAGCATTCATAGCCCAAATCGTATCGCGAAGTTCTACAATCGTAATTTTTGTAAAATCGCTAATCTTCGTCAAATGATTTTTAATGGAAGTTTCCATCGTTGGAAATCCGAATTTTAAATTCTCAACCGAAGAAATAATGAATGTCAATTGCGCACCAATATTGTCATGCAAATCTCTTGAAATCGCCAAACGTTGTTCGTGTAATTTATTTTGATTTTCAATTTGGGCAATAGCCGATTGCAATTCAAATTCTTGTTTTTGCTGTACATTTTTCAAACGTTGTTGACGGTAAATTAAAAATCCAACAATCGCAATGAAAAAGGCCAATAAAGAAAGAATAATAATCGTTGTGGTTTTCTTCTTGGCTTCGGCTTCTTTTTGTAATAGTTGTTTTTCTTTTTCGGCAGTTTGGTATTTGGTATTGATTTCTTCGACTGCTTTTAAATTGTCGATATTCAATAATGAATCTTTTGTTTTTGAATACAATTTATGATAATCGTAGGCTTTTTTAAAATCTTTTTTTGCCGAATTTATCAACGCATACGTATCATAAACATTGATTAATTCTTCCAAATTTCCCGATTTAGAAGCCAATTCAAAGGCTTTATCATTATAACTCAGCGCTAAATCATATTTTCTAATATCTAAATAAACCGTTGCAATATTGTTGTATTGAATAATCAAATCGTTTTGGTTGTTCATTTGTTTTTTTATGGCTAAAGCATCTAACAAATAATCAATTCCTTTGATTGTGTCTTGCAAATCGTTGATGTAAACCGAACCAATGTTATTATACAACTTCGCAATCGTTTGGTTGTCATTTGTTTCTTTTGATAATTTCAAAGCTTTATTATAATTCAATAAAGCATTTTGAGGTTGGTAATCGTCGAAATAACAATTTCCGATATTGACATAAGTTGCCGCAATATCTTTTTTAGATTTTAATTGATTAAAAATGGCTAAAGCTTTATTGTTGTAAGCCAAAGCTTCTTTTGTTTTTCCTTGTGAATAATAAACGAGTCCGATGTTCTTGTACAAAGCTGCAATTTCGTTTTTATATCCTTTTTTTTCAGCAATTGCTAAGGCATTGACATATTCTTGCGTTGCTTTTTTGGTTTCTCCTTTTTGATATAAAACACCGCCTTTGTTCATCATAGATTTTATAATTCCCAATGAATGATTAGCGTTTTTGTAAAAAGCGATGGATTTGTCCAAACTTTTTAAAGCGGCATCATGTTCTAATTGATTGATCAAAAATTTAGCTTCAATTCTGTAGAAATATCCTTTTATAGTATCGTTTGAATTTTTATCAATTATCAAGTGTAAAGAATCGATAGCCGATTTGTTTTTTGCATCGTTCAGATAATTGATATCATCTATTTTTTTTAGAAATTGGTAAGTCGTATTAGGCTCTTTTTGTGCATTTACAAACTGAAAACACAACGCTAAGACTATAACTAAATATTTGTTCATCGTTTGGATTTTATATACTAAAAGTACTAAATTATTTCTTTGAAAGTAACTCAAATATTCTTTTTTGAAGCACAAAAATTTCTTCGCTCAATTTCTTCATATCGGATTTATAATTGGATTGAAAATCAGTTGAAATGGAGGCTTTATGATTCAATATTTCTTGCTTACTTGATAAACTATTAAATACCTCTTTTAATTGCTTCATCTTATGATAATGCATTTGCTTAATTCGTTTGTTAGCAATTATTAAAATTATCGCTAAGAGCAATAATAAGCACAAAACCACTACTATTATTTTATCCATAAAAAAAGTCATTAAATCAATTACAAATTTGACTTAATGACTTGGTTTTTTCAATACGAATAAATGCGTATTTAATTGATTATTTTGAGTTCTAAATCTTTATCGTTTTTTACGACATTTCCTTTGTATGATAATGTCCAGCCTAAAGAATTTGTTACAATCAACATTTTAGAAAGCTCGCTCAACAATCTATTTTGAGCATTTGTTTTTAAGGTAGATTTCTCGATTTTTTTCAACAAATTGGCTCTAGCAATTTTATTTATCTTATTATAATCGTCACCTGTAAACTCATTAAAAGTTGAGGATTCGGTGTCATAATATTTAAAATCTGGACTAATCTTTATTTCTTCCTTTGGAATATTGGTAATGGTTAAAATTTTATTTTTCTCATCAATATCATAGGTAACTTTACTTAAATCGAAGCCAACGGTTACATCGGCATTAATTACCACCAATGCTTTTTTATCAAACGATAATCCTGGAATGTAGGTTTCTTTTTTGTCTTTGTACGTTAAAACTTCTGCAAAATGTCCTTCGGTTACTACTAATTTTCCAACGTTTTTAATTTGAACTTGTATTAAATTGGTATCATATTCTATGGTTGTTGTACTTGCCTTTTTAGTAAAAAACTGATACGCTAAAAACCCAACAATCAAAAAAATCAACAAATAAATTAACTTTCCCGAACGCCCAATCGCTTGCACTAATGGAATAAGCATATTTTTTATTGCGGTTTCGGTAGAACTTGTTCGTGCCATGATTTAAATTTTACACGAAGATAGAAAAGTTACCTGAATTATTTTTCAAGAATTACAAACTCTACTCTTCGGTTCAATTGTTTGCCTTCATCGGTATCGTTTGTTGCAATGAATTTTGTTTCTCCGTATCCTTTTGCAGACAATCTGTCTTTTGCAATTCCTTTTCCTAACAAGTAATTCATAACGGCATTAGCACGATTATTAGATAATGTTAAGTTATCTGCATCCGCTCCAACCGCATCGGTATGACCAGAAATTTCAATCTTCATTTTAGAATTTGATTTTAAAACCTGAAGTAATTTATCTAATTCACCATACGATTCTGCTAACAATTCGTATTTTCCAGAAGCAAAGAAGATATTGTTTAATCGAATGATTTCTCCTTTTTCAATTGGATTCAAGTATAAATCTACTTCAATTTCTTTGTATTCCTTTAAATCTGACAAATCTACGTTTTGGGTAACGGCGTAATATCCTTCTTTCTCCGCCATAAAACTGTACTTTTCACCATAAGGTAATACTATAGAATAACTTCCAGTTGATGGATCTGAAATAGCGGTTCCTAATTCTTTATTGGTTTTAAGTGCGTTGTAAACAATGGGAGCACTCATAACTTTTTTCGTTTTGCTATCGTATACTTTTCCTTTAACTAAAGCAACTGGATCTTGTTTTACAGTATTATCAATTTCCCAAATGTCTTGCTCTCTACCTACATAAGCCTTATCCCCTTTTGCTGAAAGAAAAATACTTAATTCATACCCAGGAGAATTGATGATATTTCCTAAATTTTCGGGCTTTGTCCAATTTGTCCAAGAATCATCTAGTCGTTTACTTACAAACAAATCGTAATATCCGTAGCCAGGGTGTCCTTTACTTGCAAAATAAAGTGTTTTTCCATCGGCAGCTAAAAACGGATTGGTTTCATCTTCAAACGAATTTACAACATTCCCTAAATTTTTTGGTTTTGAAAATGTACCATCTTCTTTTACGTAACTCACAAAAATATCTTTTAAACCATAGCCTTCTGGACGCTCTACAGACATAAGTAAATGTTTGTTATCGCTCGAAAGAAAATACCCCACATAATCATTTTTATTTACATAATCTTCTATTACCACATCTTTTGGAATTTCCCATCCACGCAATCCTTTTTGAGCTATTGAAACCCCTGCTCCATTTGGAGAAACTCCATCAGACGCATATTTATTACCTAAAAGAAGCGTATTGTTGTCTGGAGATGAAGAAATTACAAAATTATAATCTTTATTATTTAATGGTCTTCCAATATTTTTTGCTTGTTCCCATTTTCCATTTCTATCTTTAACTGAATACCAAATATCGTCTTTATCGGTTTCAACGTTAGCTGGATTATTTTTTCTATCAAAATACAAGATGTTTCCATCTGCAGAAATTACCGGATTTGTTTCTTCAATCGTAGGACTAGAAACTGTTTCTGGTAATTTTAGCATTTTTAAATTCGAATTAAATTCTTTCACTACATTAATTGAAGATGGATATTCAATTACCTTAAAATCTTCAGCTAAAAGCGTAACCCCTGCATCTACAATAAATCCGAATCTACCTCCGTAATAAGAATTATTTCCTGTTTGAAAAACCAATTCATCGTTTATGAACACTTTATAAATATTCGCTCTTTTTTCCACTTTTACTTTGTTCTTCTTGTCTTTACCATTCACTTGTTTTGAAGGCTCCCATTTTTTATCGTAATGGAAATCACTCGCATAATAATGATAAATTTGAAGTTGTTTATTGGCTGATAACTGCACAACTCGGTAATCTGAATTATCACTATACATTCCCCAAACTAAACCATACGTAGCATATTCATTTGGTGTTTTATCCAAAATTAAAGTAGCTTCAACGTCAAAATCAGTAGCGGTACCATCATCAACAATTGCTTTCCAAATCCATTTTGAGTTTTTTTCATGGTTGTTCTCTAATGTTAATTTTCCTTTATTAACAGATGTTACAAAACCATCAGAATTGGATGACCAAGTGTTTTTATCATCATCAAAAGTATCATTGAATTTTACATTCTGTGCCAATCCAAAAGTGGAAACCAGCAAAAAGGTTAAGAGGGTAAAAGTTAATCGCATATCGTAAAGATTTAATTATTAAAACTTTACAAATATATTTTTTTAGTTTTATGCCTATATACGTAATATGCCGTATTTTATTTAAAAGGATGACGCTGTTGCCAATGCAATTCTGGCTCTAAATTTCTGAAGATTTTACCAATAAATCGATTGATTAATTTATTGTTATGGTAGATAAAACCGGACATTTGAACAGGGAGAATTCAATAACTTAATGCAACAAATGATAAATTTTATCTTTGTTGAATTATGGAAAAATTACGCAGGCGATTAACCTTAAATGAACGGATTGTTATTGAGACTTTACTCAAAGAAAACAAGTCTAAAAGCTATATTGCTAAACAACTCAATAGAAACAGATCTACAATTACTCGTGAAGTTAATAATTGGGTTATTAAACCAACAGATATTTACAAAGCTTCTATTGCAGATTTCTTTGCTAAAGATGATTACTTAAATAAAAGAAATAAGGACAAAATA
>NZ_JMLU01000004.1 GCF_000686885.1 Flavobacterium sasangense DSM 21067
TCTAATTTTGCCATTAAGTCGTTGTACTGGTCTTTTGTTAAAATAATTGCTTCCATTTTCGTAGTTTTTAAAAGTTTATGGAGCAAAATTGTGAAGTAAAAAAAAGTCCCTTAGTCCCAATCGGGTCCCAAGGGACTATTATTTTTTAGAGTAAGTTGTCGAGGTCTATTCGTTTGTGGGTCTTTGGTCGTTTATCGCCTCGTGATGGTTTGAGGATGGTTTCGACTGTTTGGGGACTTATTTCGTTGTTATCCTTATCGATGAAATTATTGACGATCATATTTACGATTTCGCCATTAGAAGCATCAATAAATGATTTTCCATCTACAAATAATTCGCGACTTAGTTGGTAGAATATGTCTACTAATTGGTTTAGATTTCCGTTGAATTTCAGTTTTTTAGTTGTTAGTTTTTTCTCCAGTTCTAGTTCTTTTTCCTTCTCAATTTCTGAACGCATTTTGCGAAGGGTTTGTAATTTTTCAATGAATTGAACGCATTGCTGGTCATAAGCTTGCAGCTTGTTGTTGATTGAAATGATGTCGGCTTGTTTGTATTCGAAAATTTCTTCGTTTAAAAACAAGATTTGATCATTGAACGATTCCATTTTTTCAACCTGATGTTTGATTTCAAAAAATGAAAAATAACGATCTTCCGATTCGGCATTGATTAACCTTTTTGGAGTTAATTGTTTGGTTTCTTTTACGCTCGAAGATTGCAGCTCTGTCCGTTTTTTCTCGATGATGTTGTACAATTTATTAAATCTACTCAATGCCTTTTGGCTAAAGAATAGTTCTTCATTGTTGGCTAATAATTTTTCGAATTTGTTTAACCAAGTGTTACCGTCTTGGGCAAGTTGGAGTTGGTAGTTTATGAATTCGGGTAGTTGGGATTGTGGAATTGTAAATACTTTTTCGAGTAAAGCAATACAATAGTTTTCCAGTGTGGGTTCCTGGTCGTGCGTAATGTCAAAAATAGAAGCTGCACTTTGTGCTGTGTCGATGGTTCTCCATTCTGAGAATAATGATTTTTTGATGTTTTGCCCTTTCAAGTTCACGTTTTTTGCCGGTGTTAAATTTGTTCATTATTTGTTATTTGGTTACACTTTTTCCAATGTCACGACTTGAAATGATATAGTTGCTTGAAGTTCAGGTATACTTCAAGTAATTTTCAATATGATTTTGGAAGTTTTTTACTATTTGGGATGCCTAAAATTAGAACAAATTCAGCACCTGTTTGCGTTGGTTTTCGTACAAGTTTTTAACAAAATTGCGAGGGCTTGTATTTGCTAGGGTTTTGGATTTCGAGAGTAAAAAAGCATAAAATTTACCTTCGAAAAAGAAAACGAGAGTAATTTTTTGAAGTAATTACTCTCGTTCTGTTTTAGTAGATGTAGTTGTCAACCGCTTTGTCTAATTCTTCTGAAATGATTTTAGCATATACTTGGGTTGTGCTGATATCTCGGTGGTCCATTAGTTTTGAAACGTGCTCTATTCGCATTCCGTTGTTTAAAGCATTGGTTGCAAAGGTATGGCGGCTTATATGAAATGTTACTTTTACTGGAATTTCTAATTTCTTTGCTATGCGCTGTAATTGAAAATTAGCTGCTTTATTGGCACTTTCTATAAAAGTATAACGGTATTCATCATTCTTTAAATAGAGCTCTTTATTTGTGATTACAGGGAATATAAAGTCATCTTGTTCTGCATTTTCCTTTTTGTATTTATTGATAATGTCTAATGCTAACTGACCAATTTTAAACTGATGCATTCTTCCTGTTTTGCGAATTACTTTTTGTATTCTTCTTTCTTCTTCATTGAAGTGTTTGACTTGAAATTCTAATACATCACTGAATCGTAATCCTCCTGCGAAAATTGAAAAGATAAACATATCGCGATATACACTCGCTTTTGATTTTTCATCTAGTTTATAATTGATAATCGCCTCGAATTGCTCTTTCTTTAAAAACTGTCTTCTGCTTGGGTCTTTCTTTAATTTCAACTTACTAAACGGATACATATATTCAGGAATTAAATCTTCTTTGATAGCTTCTTTGAACATAATTGCTAATATCATAATGGAATAACGTTGTGTTGTATTTCCGTTTTTTAGTTCGTTGCTTAGATAACTCATATAGTCCATTAATAATGAAACTGTAATGTCATCAAAATAAACCTCCTTGGTTCCTACCCATTTTTCGAACTTATCTAAATAGGCATGATAATTTTTATAGGTTGAAATGGAAACGTTGTTTCTGATTCGTTCACAATGTTTTCTGGAATACTCGAAGAAATTTGGTACTTCTTTTCCTTTTATGGCTTCTTTTAGTTTTTTAATGGAAACGGTTTTTACTTTTCGTTCCATGTCGGCAATTTGTCCTTCCGCATCGGCAATTTTTTGAGCAAGTGCAGCATTCATTCGCGCGCTATTAGGATAGCTTTTCTTAACTCTCTGCTTTGCTTCATCCCAATCACTTTCTTTAAGCTTGAGTCCGGCAGTGATAAATTTCGTTTTTCTATCTTTTATAATTCTAATGTACAAAGGGCTTTTACCTGTTTGATCTTTCTGATTGGTGCGTAGTATTAATTTTATAGATGCCATAATTATAGAATATTAGAAATGTTGTACTATATTTGTAAAGCGGTGCAAACGAGTGAAAGTATTGATTTTACTAGTGTTTCATTCTAGTGCAACGGAGTACTAAGGTACAACAATTGGTACAACAAATCAAGTATTTTGATGCTTTTTTATGCTTAAATTTGCTTTAGTATTTTTTATAAAGTCAATAAATACAGTACTTTAAGTGCAAAAGGGTACTTGCAGAATTATTATAGAGATAACAGCGGTTTGCTTCAATGGCTACTTCCGGATTTTCCTACGGAAAATCCGCTGCTGAATGGAATGTTTTGTTATATTTGTGATGGATTGGTGTTGATTCAACGCCACTGAGAGCAAGCCTCATAACGTTGTATACAATATATTTTCCGAACTTACGCTGAACGATTCTCTCCTATTTTTACGAGAAAAATTTATTGAAATTGTTACCGAAAAATCTTGTGCGAAAATTGAAAACCGAACCGAACTTTGTCGATAAACTTTGTACTGAAATTACGTTTTCGGGAAAATTGTTGTGAAACTAAAACCCGAAAATAAATGTTGCGTGAAAATATGTTTTGCGTGACAATCCGAACTTTGCGTTGAGTTTTATTTTTAAGTTCCGAAAATATTATACTGTATACAACAGCGGTTTAAAAATATGGCTGGTTTCGGGATTTTTTGAAATGGCGCAGTTGTTTAATTTAAAGTTTTGGTTATATTTGTGAAGGCTTGGTGTTGCATTTTCGCCACATTTTTAAGCCGCAGAACGTTAGCAATAATTATATGAAAAACTTCGTAAAATTCGGGCTTTTATTAATTCTGATTTTTCAGTCTTGCTTTATTATTGCTCAAAAATTCGACAAAAAATATTTTGTAAAAACTGCTTGGTTTGTTAATAATAAAGACAGCATTTTCTATAAATCCGACACTTTAAAATTAATAAAACATGTTAACTTATCTCCAAAATGGTCTGGAAATGGAAAATTATATTCAGAAAATGAAATGGAATATTTTGGTCATGGAGACTTTGTCGAAATAAAGTTTGAAAGACAAGGTGAATTATATTTTAATTGGCGTGTGAAAAATTCAAAATTTAGATTTCCTATTCTTCCTTGGAATTGGAAATATAAGAAAAATGACCAAACTATAGAAATCCATGACGATAAAGATCTTTTAATTTTGAAATTCAAACCGATTTTTGAAAAACAAATAGAAATCACATCTCGTTACGACAAGAACAAAATGAAGACAGTTGAACTTACTGTCGTCAGGATAAAATAACTATTGCTAACAACGGTTTTGTTCAATGGCTTGGGCTTGGTTTTTCCTTCGGAAAAACCTCTATGATTCGTAATTTTGTTTTATATTTGTTTTGGTCAGTGCTTAATCACAAGCCACTGAAACAAAGCCGCAAAACGTTGTATGCTATAGTGCAAACTAAACAGAAAAACAATATGAAAAAAGCCTTTTTAATTTTTACTTTACTACTAATTTCAATTTCCTTTGCTCAAGAAAAAAGAAAAGCATTTACTTTAGAAATAGCAGCGAACGAAACTCAACAATATAAAGCTGAAATTCCAGAAAGCCCATTTTTTGTGAAAGAAAAAATACTTCAAATTTATTGTGGTGAAAAAATTTTTATTGAATGTGAAATTTCAAAAGATACTATATCTACAATGAAAATAGTTGAGAAAAATATTAATCCAAAGAAAACAATAGAAATTGAATTTATCCAGGATTCTGAAGACCGAAAAAATATAAGGACAATACTTATCGTTAAAAATCCTTTTGATAAAAAACTCAACTATAACGCAATAATGTTTACTCCATTAAGTCAAAATTGGAAGTCTACAAGTATAATACCGATTCAACCCAATTTAATGAATTATGAAATGTGGCCACACGCTATAATTTCAATTGTTTTAGAAGAATGGCGATTTGAAAATTAACTACAGCATACAACAACGGTTTGCTTCAATGGCTACTTCCGGATTTTCCTACGGAAAATCCGCTGCTGAATGGAATGTTTTGTTATATTTGTAATGGCTTGGTGTTGGCTCAACGCCACTGAGAGCAAGCCGCAGAACGTTGGCAGAAATGCAACCAAAAATCGGAGAAAAAACTAACAACCCCAAATATTTAATTGCCTCTTTTTTAAAAATGAAAAAAATAAATCCTTCGATAAAGCATCATTTACTAATCGGAATTTTTATCTGTTTTTGGTTTTTCATTTTTGCTTATTTTATCAAACCATTTGATGATGGAACAATAAGTTCAAAACAATGGATACTGATAAGTATTGGATTTAGTCTTATTGCGTTTCTATGTTATGGCTTAATTGCAGTAATTCAAAAAAGTTTTTATCAAAAAGTATTAAAATGGAATATTCTTTATGAAATAATTATCCTTTTACTTTTCCATTTCCTTTTTTTAGTAATGACCTATTTATATTATAAAAGTCCTATTCTAAATGGAGGATTTGGCTTTTTGGAATTTTTACAAGTAATCATTCTTAAATCTGCTTTGATTTCAACTCCAATTATAATTTTAGCAAGGATATACTCTGTTAAGTTAATTCCAATACAAGATGAAAACATTATTATTAAAGGAGAAAACAAGCTAGATATTTTAAAAATAAAAAAAAGTGACTTGGTTTGTATCTCCAATTCACAGAATTATATCGAAATATTTTATACAGAACAGAATCAATTAAAAACAAAATTAATTCGCAGTACACTAAAAAAAGTTCAAAAAGATTTTGTTTTTTTAGTTCAAATCCATCGTTCGCATTTAATAAATCCAACTCATTTTAAAGCTTGGAAAAATCAAGACACCATATTTCTAACTCAAATTGAACTACCTGTTTCTAAAAACTATAAAGAGCAATTATTATCTTTATAATTTTCGTACCTAAAACCGCATATTTCATACCTAACATATCAAAACACACTAATTCAGAGTGCTTTTGAGTTTATTTTTGCATCACAAAACAAAATTAAAAATTATGAAAAAACTGTGGTTTAGAAGAATACTTTACGTCACTATTGTATTTTTAGTCCTTTTTATTGGTGTCTTCATTTGGGCGGATAATGAATTAAATAAGGTTTTAGGTAAATCGACAAAAGTTATAGATATTGCTTCGATTGTTAAACCAACCGAAATAATTCAAATAAAAAACGCAAATGTACTTTCAGAAGATTGTAGCCACTTCATTAAAAATCAAGATGTAGTTATTAAAAATGGTAAAATAATTCGTTTAGGAGAAAATCAACTTGTCGAAAATAATGCTGTTATAATTGATGGAACAGATAAATATTTAATTCCAGGTCTTATTGATTCTCACGTTCATTTAAAAGAAAGCAAAAACGATTTGCTTTTATATTTAGTTAATGGAGTAACTTCTATTAGAGAAATGGCTGGAAGACCAATTACTTTAGAATGGAGAAAAGCAGTACAAAAAAATGGGTTTGGTCCACAAATGTTTATTGCTTCTCCACCAATATTTAGTGAAAGTGGAATAATGGGTTATTACTATCAATGGACTAGACAATCAATCAATTATTCAACAAAAGATGATGCTGAAAAAGAAATAAAAAAGATTAAAGAACAAGGTTATGATGCGGTAAAAATGTACGGTTTTGTTAATCCCGAAATGTTTAAAACCACAATAGATATTTCCGAAAAATATAATATTCCAGTAATTGGACACATTCCTTTAGTTAATTTAGATACGTTTTATACTTCAGGTCAAAAAGAGGTTGCTCACGTTGAAGAATTAACGGTAAAGACTATCGATGATTTTGGAAAATCTATATCGAAAAATCCAGAAGAATTTCTTGCCTATTTAAAAATACGTTCAGTCCAAATTGCAAAAAAACTAAAAGAAAATAATATTAGCGTAACTTCAACTGTTTGGTTATGTGAGAGTTTTTTAAATCAAAGATTCGACTTAAAATTGAAACTTAAAGAAATAGAACTAAAATATGCCAATCCAAAAATCATTGAAGGAACACCAATTTACAAATTAGGTTGGTTACCGACTAAAAATGGGTATGAATATGATGGAGAAGATAATCCAGACACAAAAAAATCATCATTAATTTACTGGAAAACTTATGCAGAAGCAATTCATATTATGACAAAAGCATTGATTGATAATAAAGTTACAATTATGGCTGGAACAGATGCCAATGTAGCAACTGTTGTTCCGGGGTTTTCACTTCACGATGAATTGCAATCATTATCAAAATCAGGAATGACCAACTCAGAAGTTCTTTATTCAGCAACAGTTGAACCGAGCAATTGGATGAAAAAAAATACTGGAAAAATAAAAATTGGATATAATTCAGATTTAGTGCTACTTTCAAAAAATCCATTAGAAGATATGAAAAACACGAAAACAATAGAATATGTTTTCTTTGACAAAAATATGATTGATAAAGTTCAAATCTCAACTATTCTGAAAAAAATAGAAGAAGCAAATAATGAAAATAGAAGTATAAAAATTGACGAATATATTAAGTAAAAAATGCACTATCTGCCAACAGCGGTTTTAAGAAATTGGGGTTTTAGGGCTTAATTTAAAGTTTGTTTTGTACTTTTGATTTTCGGTGTTTAATCGAAAGTTTCGGACTTACAAATCCCCAACTTCTTAAAGCCGCGAAACGTTAGCAGTAAGCTTATAAGAATTCGATAATAAGTCAAATTCTGCAATCAATTTACAAATTTTTAACTTATATTTCTATTTAATTGCTTTTTTAGTTGTATCTTTGAAATAAATTTACAAATACAATGATAATAAATTTCAATATTCAAAATTTCGGTTCAATAAAGGATAAACAAACATTATCTTTTGAAGCTGATAAATCCGACCATCTTGAAGATTATTATATAATTCATACAATTGGTGGATTAAGATTACTTAAATTAGGTTTGATATATGGCGCAAATGCTTCTGGTAAAACTACAATTCTAAAAGCACTTGAGTTTTTTCGTGAAATAGTTTTAAATCCAGAGGATAAAAAAACCGAAACATTTAACTTTAAATCTTTCTTATTTGATAATATATCTTCAAAATTAAATACTATCCTTTCAATTGAATTTATTCAAAATGAAACAAAATATTTTTATGAGGTTGAATTAAATGAAAAAGCTATCATAAGTGAAACATTAAACCATTACAATCCTACAAAAGCAAATGTTTTCAAAAGATCAACAGATTTAGAAGAACAATTTACAACAATAACATTTGGTAGTAAAATTAAAAAAGATAAAATATTTGAAAAAACTTTAGAATCAAATACATTATGGAATAACACTGTACTTGGAGGATTTCTAAAAACGAATATCGAATCTAAAGAATTAAAAGATGTTACAGATTGGTTTTCAAAATATCTGAATTCATTGATTTATACAGATACTCAACTTAACAATTATGTTTCTAAAAAATTAGATAAAGCTGAAATATCAAAAGCAGATGTTATTAATATATTATCAAAAGCAGATTTTAATATATCTGATATAATTCTTAAAGATGATGATGAGATTCCAGAAAAAATGGTTAACGTATTAAAGGCGTTAGATATGCCAAATGATGAAATTGATAAAATTCTAAATAATCCATTAAAAAAAATTGAGTTTGAGCATACTGTAAATAATACAAAATATTCATTGCCTATAAATCTTGAATCCCAAGGTACTCAAAGATATTATGGCTTTTCAGGGTTATTAAGTTTACTAATAAAAAAATCCATCGCAATAACAATAGATGAATTAGAAGCTTCACTACATCCAGATTTATTCACTCATTTTCTTTTATCTTTTTTAGTTAATTCAAAAAAATCGCAAATTATTGCAACAACTCATAATAGAGAAGTGTTAAACAATAAAGATATCTTTAGAAATGACTCAATTTGGTTTACAAATAAAACTGAAGATTGTGCAACTGAATTATATTCTCTTTCTGATTTTGATAGCTCAGTTATTAGAGACACGAGTAATGTGTACAACGCATATAAAATTGGAAAATTGGGTGGTGTACCAAATTTAGGTGATTACTATATAGAAATTACTAATGAGAAAAAATAGAGCTATTCCTTTGAAAAGTAAACCAAGTTTTGCATTTGTCGTTGATGGTGAATGTGAGTTTTGGTATATACAAATGTTAAAAAGAAATGAAAGACAAATAAGTGTTGATTTAAAACCTGAAATTCCTCAAAAAAAGAAACTTATCGACCAATATAAAAAGGTTGTTGATCTATCTAAAGATTATGACAAAGTATTTTGGATTATTGATTTTGATGTTATTATAAGCGAAACACGTAAAGCAAAAAAAGGAACACTAACAGCACTCCAAGAATTTAAAAAATATTATACTGAATTAGAAAATAATTTTCAAAATGTATTCGTTTTAATTAATAATCCTTGTTTAGAATTTTGGATATTACTACATTTTCAAACAACATCAAAATATTTTGATACTTGTGAAAGTGCTACAAAAGAGTTGAAAAAGCATATAACAAATTATGAAAAGTCTCAATCTTTTTATACAAAACAAGATAATGATATTTATTTAAAGCTTAAACCGCATTTAAATAATGCAATTTTAAATGCAAAAAAATTAAAACGTTTAGACTTTGATAATCCTCACACTGCTTTATCAGAAATGCAGATATTTTTTGAGCTAGAGGAAATTGAAAGTATAACTACACCAAAATAAAGCCAACTGCTAACACAGGTTTTACGCTATTGCGGGTTTTGGGCTTAATTTAAAGTTTGTTTTGTATCTTTGAAGTCAGTGCAAAACTGAAAGTTTCGGCTTCCTTAATCCGCAACAGACGTAAAGCCTGGGAACGTTGTAAACAATTTATGAAAAAAATACTACTTACGACATTAATCATTATTACTTTAAGTTGTAATAAAAATGATATCGAACAGGAAGAATTAAAAATTTTGACTGAAAAAATTACTTTACTTGAAGAGGAAAATAAGAACCTAAAAGATTCTATAAAGAAAGCTGAGGAAGATTTTTTATATTCCCTACATTTAGTTGGTGTTCCTCATAATAAAACATCAAAAGTTGGAAAAAAAGATAGTATAGCTGTTTTACTTCATCCATTTGGACATAAACTACCGAAATACGAGTTCTATAAAATTGAAGACAACAAAAAAATTAAAGTAAATAGTAATAATTCTACATTTTTTAATTATCAATTCAAACCAAAATCAACCGATGATAATAAAATAAAACTATTTATTAAAATTCCTGATAAAGATAGATTTGTAGAACTAAATGGTGAAATTACAATCGACGTAGAAAATTAAACTGTTTACAACAACGGTTTGCTTCAATGGCTACTTTCGGATTTTCCTACGGAAAATCCGCTGCTGAATGGAATGTTTTGTTATATTTGTAATGGCTTGGTGCTGGTTCAACGCCACTGAGAGCAAGCCGAAAACGTTATAGGCAATTTTACAAGACGAAATCGTATACTATGAAATGGGAAACACATCATACAAAAGAGATTACTGAAAAGTATGTCTATAGATATTTAACAATCGAAAAACTTATTGATTTTCTAGACACCAATAGTATCTATCTTGCCAGATTAGATACTTTCGAAGATAATTTAGAAAATATAGAACCTTACGATATAAATCAATTAAAGTTTTTAACATTATCAAAACCTGATGATGCAAATCCCGAAATGCCAGAATCATTTTGGGATGAGATAATTGAAAAAAGTAAAATACGATTACAAGAAGTTCAAAATTATTTAATTGAAAAGCAGAAAAAAAGATTTGTAAGTTGCTGGATTCTTAGTGATGTTGAATCTTTTGGAATGTGGGATACTTATGGAAAGTCAGGCTTTGTAGTTCGATTCAACCGAGAATATTTTCAAAAAATTATTAGGGAATCAATTCATTTGCAAACTGAGCCAACAAATAAAATTGATCTCTTAGTTGTTGGGAAAGTATTTTATCAGGATTTTGAAAAAATGTTACTTAAGGAAAAAGAATCCTTACTTCGGTTTTCAGCATTTAGGAAGCACCTATCTTTTAAACACGAATCCGAATATAGAATTGTTGGGTTTACAAACGAAAATGAAAATGAAACTGGGCTAAGGTTTAAACTGCCTGAAATTGAAAGCCTAGATTTCGAAATATTTGCAAATCCAAGATTATCTTCTTTTCAATTTCAACAATACAAAAAGATTATTGAAAAATATTTAAAAGCAGGGAAATTGAAAGAATCAGAGTTAAAGAATTTTTTGGAGTTTAGAAATTTGAAGTATTAAAAAACTGCCTATAACAGCGGTTTAACTCCATTACGCCTGTAAAGCACATATTTTATTGGTGTTTTAGTTATTATAAATTCAATTAGTACAACATAAGTACAACAAATCAAAAGTTATTTACATAGCTGTAAATCCCTATGTTATTAAGCTGTGCTTCCCTATTCATTAATTGAAATTCTGCCAACCTACTACAATAAAATTTATCAGTTGCTTTTGCAAACCCATTAATCAAAAGCAAATCATTTAAACATTCTCCTCCTGGAAGAATCACATACCCTAATTGTCTTTTCCAATAATCATAATAGTTATTGGTTTCTGTAATGATTGTAACATTTGTTTTAGGCGGTGCAACCGACAAAACATACTGTAATGACATTAATCCAAATTGACGCAGGAAATGTGCTGCTAAATGACTTTTTTGCTCCTCCTCTATCATCTTTCTACTGATACGCACTTCGGGTGCATCTAATCCATAAAGACGAATTCTTTTTTGCAATTGAGAGAAACGATTGCGAATGATGATGCTATCACCATCAATCACTTCTTCAATTTGCCAATGGGTTTCCACTAAATAGGGTGCTTTTGCGTTGTATTGCATTGATTTTCAATGTTTTAAGTTATTGATAATCAAAGATAATAATTGACATTTGTAATATCAAAATTCAATAATTATTAACACATTAAATTTTTAAAAAATGGCAAGACAAAAAGGCGCTTTAAAGTATGTAGGAACTCTAGGAGATGTTCGACATTTTAAAATTAAAGGACAGGAAGGCTACTTTGCAGGTATGGTAGGGGGACCAACAGGTGACCAAGTTTTAACTGCACCTGAATTTGAGAGAACTCGTGAGAATATGAATGAATTTGGTGCTTGCGCCAAAGCTGGTAAAGCAGTTCGCACAGGACTATCTCAATTAATGAAACAAATGGCAGACAGCCAAGTAACTGGAAGATTAACTTCTATTATGAAGAAAATCAACCTTGAAGACCAAACCGAAGCCAGAGGTTATCGTAAAATCGAAATCACTTCACAAAGAAACTACCTTAAAGGTTTTGAGTTTGATAAAAACATTTCTTTTAATGGTATTTTCAACGCTCCGTTTTCTGTAACTCACGGAACTGACAGAGAAACAGGTGATTTAGTTGTTCCGGCATTTAATCCAGCTAACTTGGTTAATGCACCATCAGGTGCAACTCATTTCAGATTACTTACTGCATTATCTGTAGTTAGTGATTTTGAGTACAACGCAACTACTAACAGTTATGATCCAATGGATGCAGCTTTGAATGAAGTAAACAACATTCAATATTCTGGATACTTAGATTTGTATTCTCCTGTTCCTGTAACTACTGTAACTGCAACATTACCAAATGGAGCTTTACCATCTGCTAATACATCAGTATTACAATGTATCGGAATTGAATTCTATCAACAAGTTGGAGCAAATTATTACTTGTTTGCAAGTGGGAACTGCTTAAAAGTTGAGGACGTTTTCTAAAAGAAAATCCTAAAGATTCCTCACCAAAAGTGAGGAATTTTTTATTTAACTTCAAATCTAATCATCCAATGGAAAGCAAAATAATTAGAATAGCACAGGGCAAAAATAGCACGTTAAGTCAATTGTATATCAATGACATTTTTCAATGTTATTTATTAGAAGATAAAATTAGGGAAATAAAAGTTCCAACAGAAACTGCCATACCTTCAGGAGTATTCAGCTTAAAATTAAATACTATCGGAGCTAAAAATGTAAACTACAAAAAAGCATTAGGAAAGCTGCACGAAGGAATGATAGAAATCAACGGAATACCAAATTTCAGTTTTGTATATATCCATACAGGAAACACTATAAAAGAAACAAATGGTTGTCCGCTTTGTGGATTTGGTTTCCAATTTACAGAAGGTGAATATGTGGTAACTCAAAGTGTTTCTGCTTATAGAATGGTTTATCCGAAATTAGTTAACCTAGCTAAAAGCACTTCAAACAAAATTGTAATTGAAAATAACTTCCAATTTTAAAATCAGTGTACAATGGAAAATGTAAATTATATAACAGTGCTTTTTGGCTCTTTAATTAGTATACTGCTTTCAGTTGTGGCTTATTTTATCAAGCAATTACACACCGATTTCAAAAGAATGGAGAAAGATTTAGTTGAAGTTAAAACAATGGCTTTAATCATTAAAACGGAATTCAAAAGCGGAAATGATTTATTGAACCAAAAAGTAGAATACCTAGAAAAAAGAATAAATAATATTGAATTATCAATTTTAAAAAATCAAGAATATGAAAAATAATAAAATGAATGTTGTTGAGCGTGTGAAAGCTCCAACACCAAAATGGTTTAAAGTTTTAAGAACCATCGGAATTACTTTAGCTTCAGTTGGTGGAGTAATCTTGGCTTCTCCTGTTGCCTTACCTGCTGGAATAGTTACAGCAGCAGGATATTTGCTACTTGGTGGCAGTATCGTTACAGCAGTTTCGCAAACTGGAGTAAAATCGGAAGAGGAACCGAAAATTGCACCTGAAGAAAAAGTAGTACAATAAAATAGTCAAATTTTAATAGCAAATTTAAGTCCCGAAATTCGGGACTTTTTTAGTTTACAACCTTTTTGCACAATGTTTTGCATCGTTTTTATCAATTTTATAAAACTGGTGCATTCATATTGCTTTTATGTTGCACTCAAATAGTAAGCAAAGTGCAAAAAAGTATTTTCGGTTTTGTTTAACTTGAAATTATCTTTTGCAGTAGCGGTATAAAATTACTCTGCGCATATCGTTTATAAGATTTAGATTTTCATTGAAGCGTTTTTCGCTTTGCTCTAAAAGTTTTAATGCTTGGACGTTTTTAAGGTGTTCTTTGTGGTCTTTTACTTCTTGGTTGACTTTTATTGAAAACTCTTTTCTGATTTCGTACAGGCTTAAAAATGGGATTACTGAACCACGAAGGAATTGATGCCAAAATTTTGTTTTCCAAAGTGCATAAGCTGTTAAATTTATGGTGTCGAAATCTTCTTCGTTTTCAAAAATGATTACGAAACTGTTTGTAAATGGTTCTTTTTGTGGCTTTCCGCTATTCATTCCTTTGTTTAGGATGAATAAATGAGGTTGTGAGTAAATCGTACCTGTTCTGTGGGTTTTAATGATAAATTTTAGCATAACATCGGCTTTTAAAAATTAGAAAAATTTTCTACTTTTTGCGGTGTTTCTTATGAAATGAAGATGTGCCTCGCTACGCTCCGCCCATTAAATTTTTTCAAAAGAAAAAAAGAAAAAAAAGAAAGCCGTCTTTGTAGTGGAGGGTTTCAAAAAAGCAAGTTTTTCAGAAAAAATACTACCCTAGAAAAGAGTGTTCAGTAATCAGTTTTTAGTATTCAGGAAGAATGTGTTTGGTAAAATGGGTGGAGATTTTTTCTGAAACCCGTAGGGCTTGAACTTGCTTTTTTGAATACCCGGAACTTACCTTTGCTTCCTTTTTTTTATTTATTTTTTTTTGAATTTCCCTATAAAAGTTCTTATGAAATCGGGGGTGATTTGGGAGTAGTTCTATTTACTGGGGTTTTGTTTTGAAAGATGGGAGTTCTTTAAAGGGTATTAAATTTTAAAACAGGATAAATTTCCATAGGCAAATCAATAATAATGCTTTTATCCTGTTTTAAAATTTAATACGCTTTAGTGGTTTTGATTTTTGTGGATGCTTATTGTTCAGTTGACAGTAGCAGTGTTCAGTTAGCAGTAAATGGTCTTATGGAAATGGGAAGCATCTTCAAAAAACAATGAAAATAAATACCTAGTGCGATGGTGCAGTAGCGCAGGCAAGTGTATTATTTTTTATTTGCTTATTGGGATATTGTGATTGCTTTTATGATGGATGGTTGCCTTACGGCTAGTGTTCAGTGTTCAGGTTTTAGTGTTCAGTTTTTGTGGAACGGATAAAGGCAACTGGCCATCGTGAAAGCAATTGATTGGGATGCTTCTGGCGAATAAAAAATAATACTCTTGCTGTCCCTTTTTGATTTTGTGGGTGCCTTTTTGGGAGTGTTCAGTGGTCAGATTTTAGTGGTCAGTTGTTTTGGAATGATGAAAGGCACTTACAAAAACAATGCAACTACTACCTATTTATACGCAAAGTTGATAAAAACAGTTAACCTAAAGGCTCTTTGAATTAATTATTTAGAGGTTTTTCAACTGAAATGAAAGGCGTGTTAATGGCGGTGGCGAAGGGTGGTGTTTTTGGTAGCTTGGTGATGCGATGGGAGCTGCCAAAAATGTTGCCCTAGAGCCACTGCCTTGCGCGTTGGGTGGAGCGGCTTTTTTACATAATGTTATTATAGTGCATCCGAGATTTTGTTTTGAAATAGGATTTTCTTTATGCACTATAATGCCACATTATGTAAAGAAGCTTTGGGAAAAAAAATTACTGGCGCAAGTTGCAAAGCGTACGTGTTTTTGATAAAAACTGTGCCAGTAATTTTTTTTGGAGCGTTGGCAAAGGGGTGCCAACTGAAATGTAAAACTTCTTTTTTAGCACCTAACCAAGATACGCCGTATTTTACTACTTTGGAAATTAACGAAATGAAGCAAACAAAGAACTGGCTTTAGGAATACTTGGACTAAAGACGGTTTTTGTGCAGCTGAATGAGATAATGACTTTCAAAAAAAAGATGCTTACTAATTTTAGTAAACATCTGTTAGGAAATATATAATTAACTTTAAAATTTCATTCTTTGTATTCTCACAGCATTTAAGATTGCTAACAACGCTACACCAACATCTGCAAAAACGGCTTCCCACATTGTTGCTAATCCACCAGCACCTAGAACTAACACAATTGCCTTAACACTAAATGCTAAAATAATATTTTGCCAAACAATTTTCTTGGTTTGTTTACCGATGTTTATTGCAATTGGAATTTTACTTGGTTTATCGTCTTGAATAACAACATCGGCAGTTTCTATTGTGGCATCACTACCTAAACCACCCATTGCAATACCAACATTACTTAAAGCAACTACTGGCGCATCATTTACACCATCTCCAACAAAAGCTACGGTTTCATTTTTAGCAATGATTTCTTTTACTTTGTTTACTTTGTCTTCAGGTAATAAATCTCCGAAAGCATTTGTAATTCCGAGTTTTTGAGCTACAAATTGTACTACGGTATTTTTATCGCCACTTAACATTGTGGTTTTTATACCTAATGCTTTTAGATTGTCAATTGTGATTTGTGCATCTTCTTTAATACTGTCTGCAATAGTTAAGTAACCCACAAATTTTTTATCATAAGCTACAGCTATTAACGTGTATACTATACTTAATGGATCAATATCATAAGTAATAGAAAATTTATCCATTAGTTTGAAATTACCCACTAATACTTCTTTTCCGTTTATGTTTGCTTTTAATCCGTGACCAGATATTTCTTCAACATCTTTAAGTTGAATTGTACTGTCAATATTTCCAACAAATTGATGAATGGCAGTTGCCACTGGATGTGTGCTTTGACTTTCTAAAGCATTAACCATTTGAAGTATTTCATTTTTATTGAAATCGGAATTAAAAACGACTTCTTGAACTTTGAAAACTCCTTCGGTCATTGTTCCTGTTTTATCCATTACAACATTTTGAACGGTAGCCATAACGTCAAGGAAATTACTTCCTTTAAAAAGAATTCCGTTTTTAGAAGCCGCTCCAATTCCTCCAAAATAGCCTAAAGGAATACTAATTACTAAAGCACAAGGACACGAAATAACTAAGAAAATTAAAGCACGATATAACCAATCATTAAATTGGTAATCCGCCACAAAAAACATCGGCAAAACACATATTGCAATTGCCAAAGCAACAACTATTGGCGTATATATTTTTGCAAACTTTCTAATAAATAATTCTGTTGGTGCTTTTTTAGCTGTTGCATCTTGCACCATTTCAAGAATTTTTGATAATTTACTATCTGTATAAGCAACTGTAACTTTTACCTGACAAACTGAGTTTAAGTTTATCATTCCTGCTAAAACGTTTTCCCCTTTTGCTTTTGTATCTGGTTTGCTTTCGCCTGTTAAAGCTGCTGTATTGAATGAAGCAGTATCAGAAAGCAATTCACCATCTAAACCTAATTTTTCTCCTGCTTTAAGCAGGATGATATCTCCAATTTTTGCTGTTGATGCTTTGATCGTTTTAGCCACATTATTTTCTAAAACCGTAACCTCGTCTGGTCGTTGGTCTAGTAAAGTTTTTATGTTTGCTTTTGCTCGTTGTACAGCTAATGTTTGGAATATTTCACCAATTGCATAAAACAACATTACAGCAACACCTTCAGGAAATTCAGCGATAGCAAATGCTCCAATTGTGGCAATTGACATTAATAGAAATTCTGAAAACACATCGCCTTTTCGAATACTTTCAAAAGCTTCTTTAACAACAGGAATTCCAACAGGAATGTAAGCTATGATATACCAAGCGATTCGTACCCAGCCTGTAAACCAAGATTGTGTAAAATAATTATCAAAACCAATAGCTACCATCAATAAAACAAAACTTATTATTGCAGGTAAGAACATTTGAAATGTTGATTTTTCCTCACTTGAATGGTCGTGGTCGTGTCCATCATCATCGGAATGATGTTCTGTACTTTGATTTATTTTTTCTTCTAACGAGCAACAAATTTGTTTTCCTTGCTCGTCATAAATATGTTTATGCTCCATACTATAATTGTTATGAATTCATATTTAAAATTTCTTTAATATCTTCAGGTATTTCCATCTGTTTTAAAGGTGGCACATTTGCACCACCTGTATTACCTACTGGAATTTGACCAACAAATGATTTTACACCGCCGACCAATAATCTTGGTATTTGACCAATAACTTCTTTTGAACTTTTTATTTTAATACCAAATTGCAACATTTTCCAATGTACAAATGTGTGTTCATAAGGATATTTTTGTGCAATGATATGCGCTCGTTCTAAATGATACCAAGCATTTTGCAAATTATCTTGCTGTAAATTATCCTTAACTAATTCTAACTCTTTTTTATAAAAAGGAATTAGTTTATTTGGCATTTTAATATTGAATTTCATTACTCTGCTTTACAACAACCGTCTAAACTTTCATAAGCTTCTAGGTCAGCCTTTACTTCATCTGCATCATAACCTAACTTAGAAATACCTTTTTTAATTGCTTGCAAAGTAGTTTTCTTTGAATTGTAATAAATAGTAAATGTCATCGCTTTATCATCTAATTCATACATTTTAACACCTTTTATTTTAAGCATTTCGGTTTTGAATTTTTGCCCACAGGTTTCACATTCTTTACAATGGTCGCAATGTAAAAATGTTTTTATTACAACCTTCTGAGTTGCTTTTTGTGCCGATACAAAATTTGAAAAGAAAAATAATGATACAGCTAAGACTAATATTTTTAAAACTGACTTTTTTCTCATAATTTTTATTGTTTTTTGGTTTTCGTGAATCTTCGATTTCATATTTAATGTTTATTAAATTATTTTAATAATATATTTAACAACAGCTTTTCTCTGCTTGAATTGGAGGACATTTTATTGAACCGTAGCTACAATAAACACAACAATCGCCTTCAAGTGGCTTGAGTATTGTTTTACATTTTTCACATTCGTAAAAATATTGGCAAGCATCGGTTGGCATTAACTCCTCTTTTTTATGTCCGCAATTAGGACAAGATAAAGCAGATTTTAATTCAACCTTTTTTCCTTCATAGATTGTGCAAGTTTTACAGTTTCCGTGTAATTTGTTTCGATAATAATTTACAGCAGTAGCTATTAAAACACCAAACATCCCTATATAAACAAGTAAAATATTGTTATTTACATAAAAGCTATAAAAAATTAGTCCAGCACTAGGAATTGCTATAAGTAAAGGATATAAACATTTATGTTTTTGATAAGAAATATAAAACCCTACAATAGAAACTATGACCAATATTTGAAACACCCACATTGTCCATCCACCAAAAAGCTCAAAGCTTCCTAATCCAAGTGCAGATGCACCAAACGCAAATAAAGGAAAACAACAGGGTGAAAAAATAGCTGTTATGAAAAGCCCAATTGTTCCTAATTTATCTATGTTTGATTTTATTTTCATTTTCAACTATTGTATTTACTTAATGATTATGTCCTTCGTGGCCCTCTTTTGAATGATCGTGTCCTTCGTGATCTTCTTTTGAATGGTCGTGTCCTTCGTGACTATCAGCTTTTGCTTCAATTAATTCCATTTTGCAAACTGGACAGTTTCCTTTTTTATCATACGTTTTTCCTTTTTCACAATCCATTGGACATTCGTAAGCTAATTTGTGAGCTTCTCCTTCTTTGTGATTATGTCCTTCGTGTTCAGTTGTAGCTTCAGTATTTTCTTTTTTATTACAAGAAACTGTACTAAATGTTGCAATAGCAAAAGCTATTATTAAAATTGATTTCTTCATTTTTTATGTTTTTTAAAGTTAAATTAAATATTAATGTTCGTGACCGCCACCACCTTCACTTTTCAGTAAATGACTTTGAATGTAGTAAGCTCCTTTTAAGACAATTTTTGCGTTTGGTTCAATTTTTTGAAGTAAGGTAACTTGTGTATATCCTAATTGTGAAGTTCCTGTTTTTACTTCAATACGTTGGAAGTGGAATTTTTTTCCTTCTGCTTCTTCGTGCTTGTCTCCATCTTCGTGATTATGTCCCTCTTTTTCATCGTGAGCCACTTCTTCTTTATGACCTTCTTCTAATACAAAAATGAATTCTCTACCATCTGCTTTTATAATTGCTTCTGATGGTAAAGCTTTCACTGTATTTGCTCCTGCATCGATAAGTGCATTTACATACATTCCAGGTATTAATTTTTGTTGAAAGTTTGAAATATCAGCGTGTACGGCTACTGATTTTGTTTCGTTTTCGAATGATTTACCAACACTAAATATTTTTCCATTAATTTCAGTATTGCCTTGATTGGTTAAAATAAAACGTACATTTTGACCTTGTTTTACTTTAAATAAATCTTTTTCGTACACTAGTAAATCTACGTGTAATTTAGAGTTGTCAACTATATTCATTAAGGGTTTACCTGCTTCAACATTACTTCCAATTTTAATATAAATTTCTGTAATATTACCTGAAATTGGAGCAATTACTGGAACTGTAGCCGTTGTATTTCCGTTACCACTAATGTGTAAAGTATTTAATTGCTTTTGCAAAGAATTAAACCTTGCTCTTTCAATTTCATAATCTGATTTGGTTTTTTGAAAAACTTTTTTAGAATTTACTTCTTCCTCACTTAATGTTTTTTGTCTTTCAAATTCTAATTTTAGAAACTCTAAATTACTTTTTGAAGTTAGATAAGCTTCTTGAATTTTAGTAAATTCAGGACTTTCAATTGTAGCAATAGTTTGTCCTTTACTCACTCTTTGTCCTTCGATTACATTTATTGTTTTTACAATTCCTGTAGTAAAAACAGATACATCAGCTTGATTTTGTGGTGGCAACTTTGTATAACCATTTGCCTTAATTACTTCACTCAAATTTTTATCTGAAAAAGTACCTAATGTTATACTTGATGCATTAAACTGAGCTTCATTTAATTCAACTTCTTTAATTGCTGTTGGCTCTTTTTCTTCAGAGTGACTTTCTTCTGTATGAGCTTCACCATCTGTATGTACGTGTCCATCGCCTTCAGTATGACGCAAAGAAAAATATAAAATAATAGCAAGGATTATTGCTCCTACTATTGATGCATATATTATATTCGATTTTTTCATTTTACTTTTTATTATTGATTGATACTGTATTGAATTGTAATTATAGTTTGATTATAATTATAAATCGCTTCGCTATAATTTAATTGAATTTGACTTGCTGTTTCTAAACTTTGAACATATTCCACATAAGAAATATCACCATTTTGATACCCTTTTGTTGCGTTTTTAATTATTAAATTAGCGTTTGGCATCGCTGTATTTTTATAATAATCTATTAATGATGCATATGTGACTAATTGCTCAGATTGTTGCTCTAAATGGCTTTTAAATTGCTGATTTATATAATCGGCATTTTTCTGTTCTCGTTCAATATTTGTTTTTGCAGATTTTGCTCTAGCGATACTACTTCCTGCAAATATTGGAACAGACAAACCAACTACAACACCTTGAAATTGAGGTGTGCTATTATAATATATTGGTGTTCCGTTTACATCTTGAATACCTGTTATAGATTGCAAAAAATAGCCCACTGAAAAATCTGGTGACAATGCTGATTTTTCTACTTTATGATTGGCTTTTGCAATTTTAACTTGTTGATCTGCTAATTGAACAATTAGATTTTGTTTTACCATTGAACTATCAACTTTCGCCATAGCAGGATATGGTACAAATGAAGTGTCAGTTGCTACAAAATCAGTTTTTAAATCTAAAATTGCTTTTAATTTTGATTTTTCAATTGCAATTTGTGTTTTATTTTGCTTTATTTTTTGCTCTAATTCTTGTTGTTTCGCTAATGCAATTGTTTTTTCTAAAGCATTTGTTTCACCTGTTTGAAATTTCAGATTGGCAGACTTTACAAATTTTTGCATTACAGCATTTTGTTTTTCTAAAACTGTATTTTGCTTTTCATAAAACAACAAAGTATTCCAAGATTGTCTTATAGAATAAGTTATTTCTTGTTTTGCAACTCCTAATTTAGTTGAACTTGCATTACTATATTCTTTAAGCAAACTCCTTTTAGCACTTATTTGAAATGGATTAAAACTTTGACTGATACCGAAATTTTTATCTTGAGCTTGTGAGTTTATTTGTCCAAATGTTCCTGTCAATTCCGTTTTAGGAAGTTCAAATGCTGTTTTTTGCAACTGTGTTTGCATTTTTACTTCTAATTCTGAAGCTTGGATACTTTGATTATTTTCCAAACCCATTTCAAGAGCTTGTTTTAAATCAAGCTTTTGAGTTTCTTGTGCATTTGCTCCGAATATCCCAAATAAAAATATAATTACTAAAGCCGAATTATTCATAGTTTTTCTTTTAATTTTTATCCCATTTTCAAAATATAAATACAGAATTGGAAGGACAATTAATGTTAGTAAAGTCGCAGTTATTAATCCACCAATTACAACAGTTGCTAATGGTTTTTGAACTTCAGCACCTGCGCTACTGCTAATTGCCATTGGTAAAAATCCAAGTGAAGCAACAGCCGCAGTTAATATAACAGGTCTTAATCTTACTTTAGTACCTTCTTTTATTCTGTCATATACATTGTCCATACCTTGTTTTTTAAGTTCATTAAAATATCCAATTAAAACAATTCCGTTTAATACAGCAACTCCAAAAAGAGCAATAAATCCTACACCTGCTGAAATACTAAATGGCATATCTCGTAACCAAAGGGCAACAATACCACCAATAGCAGATAATGGAATAGCAGTAAATATTAATAGAGATTGTTTGATTGATTTGAATGTAAAATAAAGCAATACTAAAATTAAACCCAATGCTACTGGCACAGCAACAGAAAGTCGTTTGTTTGCTTCAACAAGATTTTCAAATTGACCACCATAAGTAGTATAATACCCTTCTGGTAATTTTAGTTTTTCGTCTAATTTAGTTTGAATGTTTTCTACCACAGTTTTCACATCTGCACCACGAACATTAAAACCTACAACAATTCTACGTTTTCCATTTTCACGAGAAATTTGCATTGGTCCATCTTCATATTTTACATCTGCAATTTGTTCTAATGGGATTTGATTACCTGATGGTAAGGTTACAAATAAAGCTTTTAGGTTTTCAATATCTTTTCTGCTGTCATCGTCTAATCTTACTACTAAATCAAAACGTTTTTCGCCTTCATAAACAACACCTGCCGTTTCTCCTGCAAACCCCATTCTGACAACTTTGTTTAAGTCGCCAATTTTTAATCCGTAAAGTGCTAATTTGTCTTTATTGTATCGAATTGTTATTTGTGGTAAACCTGCAACTCTTTCTGCTTTAACATCTGAAACACCTTCAATACCATTAATTAACTGTACAACTTCTTCACCTTTGCTAACTAACATTTCTATATCGTCACCAAAAATTTTAACGGCTACATCACTTCTAACACCTGTCATCAACTCATTAAAACGCATTTGAATAGGTTGAGAAAACTCTGTAAATGCACCTGGAATATCAGACAAAGCGTGTTCCATTTTTTCCATTAATTCTTCTTTGGTTTCTGCTGAAGTCCATTCGTTTTTATCCTTTAAGAGAATAATCATATCTCCTGCTTCAATAGGCATTGGGTCAGTAGGAATTTCAGCCGAACCAATTTTGGTAACTATCATTTTAATTTCAGGAAATTTGGCTCTTAAAATTTGTTCTGCTTTAGTTGTTGCATCAACTTCTTGTGATAAAGAACTACCCGAAGCTATTATCAAATGCGTTGCAATATCACCTTCATCAAGTGTAGGAATGAACTCGCCACCTAATGTATTAAATAAGATTAATGAACCTATAAATAATGTAATAGCCACACCAATAATTGCAGCTTTAACTTGCAATGCTTTTTCTAAAAGTGGTGTATAGAAATTGTAAATGGCATCAATTATTTTATCACTAAAATTCTTTTTATGTCCTGTTTCTTTTTTTAATGCCAAAGCAGACATCATCGGAACATAAGTTAATGACAATATAAATGCTCCTAATATGGCAAATGATACTGTTTGTGCCATTGGTCCAAACATTTTTCCTTCGATTCCTACTAAGGCTAAAATTGGCAGATATACGATTAAAATTATTATTTCACCAAAAGCAGCACTACTTCTAATCTTTGCAGATGCTTTATACACTTCATCATTCATTTCTTGAGTGGTGAGTTTACCTTTTTTACTGACTTGGAGTCGATGTATAATAGCTTCAACAATGATTACAGCACCATCAACGATTAAACCAAAGTCGATTGCCCCTAAACTCATTAAATTTCCACTCACTCCGAAAAGTTTCATCATTGAAATGGCAAATAATAAAGCTAACGGAATAACTGAAGCTACAACTAAACCTGCTCTCCAATTACCCAGAAGTAATACTAAAATGAAAATTACAATTAATGCTCCTTCAATAAGATTAGTTTGAACAGTATTGATAGCCTTATCTACTAAAACTGTTCTATCCATAAACGCCTCAATCTCTACACCTTCAGGAAGTGATTTTTTGATTTGTTCCATTTTCTCTTTGACAGTTTTAACAACTTCTCCACTGTTTTCGCCTTTAAGCATCATTACCATTCCTGATACTTCTTCGCCTTTTCCATCTTTTGTAACTGCTCCATATCTGATACTACTACCTATCTGAACCTTTGCAACATCACTAATAAGAATAGGAATACCATTTTGATTTTTTACTACAATTTTATTAATGTCTTCAATACCATTAACCATACCCACACCACGAATGAAATAAGCATATGGCTTTTTATCAATGTAAGCACCACCTGTATTTTCGTTATTATTTTCTAAGGCATCAAAAATCTCAGTAATAGTTGTATTCATACTTTTCAGCTTATCTGGCTGAACTGCTATTTCATATTGCTTAAGATTTCCGCCAAGAGTGTTTACTTCAGCTACACCTTTTGTACCAACCAATTGAGGTTTTATAATCCAATCTTGTATGGTTCTTAAATCCGTTGCATTATATTTTTCTTCAAATCCTTTTTTGGGAAATACTACATATTGGTATATTTCACCCAAACCTGTACTAACTGGAGCCATTTCAGGTGTACCAACTCCTTTTGGTATGGTGTTTTCGGCTTCTTTTATTCGTTCTGTAATTTGTGCTCTTGCCCAATAAATATCTACTTCTTCTTTAAATACTACTGTTACAACACTTAAACCAAAACGACTTATTGAACGAAGTTCTACAATATCAGGAATTGATTTAACTGATTGTTCTATTGGATAGGTAATAAATTGCTCTACTTCTTGGGTTGCTAAAGTAGGTGAACTCGTAATTATTTGTACTTGATTGTTTGTAATATCCGGTAACGCATCAATTGGTAAAGTATATAATGAATAACTACCAACGATAACTAATACGAGTGTAAAAAGTCCAATAATAAATTTATTATTGATACTAAAATGAATGATTTTATCTAACATTTTTATTGTATAATGAATTAATAAACAGAGAACTGTTTTTCTTTTTTAAGTTGCTTAAAAGACACAACTTATTAACCCGAAATTACTCGGGCTTCATTATACTAACTGAGGTGGTTGCCAAATACTTCCGTAAAAATTTGAAAAAGAAGTTGACTTATAAAATGAAATAGAAGTTTTTATTTCTTGAAATTGTACTAAAAACTGAAAAGATTGAATTTCTAAAAACGTTAATGTTTGTTGACCACAACAATTGCAAACACAAAAAGGAGAACACAAATCTGTTTCTTCATCGTGTGAATGATTGTGTTGTGAGTTAGTTTGTGATTGTGAAGATTTAACTAAAACATCATTATGCTTATCTGCACAAGGATAGGCAGTAAGCATAATAATATATATTGATAATATGATGTTTAGTATTTTCATTGTTGTAAAAGTAATATTTTTTTACAAAAAATAAAAATAAATACAAATTGTGTTTTTTATTTTAAAAATAAGTAGATATTCCTAAATTAAATCCATCTGTTACAGATGGTGGATTCAATAAGATATCTCTTTGTTTTTGTAATCTGTAATTCAAACGAATAACAGTTTGACTATTTGGTCTGAAACTTAATGCTGGAACAATACTCCATAAATCTTCACCCATATTTTCACCTGTTTCTTTAAATTTACCTACGTTCCAATCTACATATTCCAATCTACAAGCCACATTTATTGTTGCATTTTCCCAATCTAAAATTGTTCCTTTTACGATAGGTTGAACAATATCTACAAAACCACCATATTGCTTATTACCAAATTGTTGCGTATAAGTTTCTGGAACATCTACTTTAATCCAAGCCCATTCGGCAGTAATAAAAGTTTTTATTTTTGGAAGTGTTGTGTTAAAATCAATAGCAAAAATATTTACTCGACGCTTCTTATCTATAATTATACCATCATCTTGAAATTTGTTGTAAATACCACCCATATAAGACAAACCAATTTCACCAATTTTACTATTTCTTACAGCCATTTTACCAGTAAATAATGGTTCTCCACTATTAATTTCTTCAAACCTTTCTGGGTTATCCTTTGCAGCTGGTAAATATGTTTTATTTTGAGTGTTTTCTATAATTGAATTATCAAAATTTCCAGAGAAATAAGCTTCATAACCAAACATCCAATTCTTATGATATTTTTTTCCGTATAATCCTGCTCCAACATTACTAAAAGTTCCGGGAAGCATTTGCGTTGCAGATATTGGTCGGTCTGTAAATTCCCATTTTGGGCCATCGTGATTTTGATTAAACGAACCAATTGGATTTACAATAATTCCAGCTCTAAAGTTTGCTAAAGGATGGAATTCAACATCAACAGAAGCAAATTCTATTGAAATTTCTTTACCACCATCTTCAAATTCTAATTCACTTAAAAACTTTACTCTTTTACTTATAGATGAAGACATAAATATTGATAATCTTCTAGCTTGGAATTGATGCCCTTCCGAAATGCCATCAGTAGTAAGATGTTGCCAATTTGTTTCAAGGTAACCACCAATTGCAATAGGTGTTTTGTTTATATTTAATGTTGGACGATTATAAATAGCATCCATATTTAAGGTTTTCGTTGTATCTTTTGTTACTCTTTTTAATAAGGTTGGATCTATTTGCGCATTGACTGTATTAGCAAATGCACAAAAAAATATAATTATATAGGAAATTGAGATTCTCATTTTAATGAAACTTTTAAAATATTGTTTTCTATTAGTATTGGAAATTTTCTTAAATCGGTATTTGCAGGACCACTTTCAACTACTCCTTTATTACTAAATTCACTGCCGTGTGCTGCACATTGAAGTTTGTCTCCAAAAGCTTGCAATTCTGCTCCTTGATGTGTGCATTTCATTAGTAATGCCGAATATTCCGTTGCATTGAATCGGTAAATACAAATAGGAAATTGTAGTATTTCATTTTGTATAATTATATATTTTTTATACTCAGTTTTACCGTTAGATACGATTTCAAAATCAGTAATTGGGACTAAAATATCTGAACCATCAATTTTTTTAGAAAGTACTTGAGAAGAAGAACAACTTTGTAATAAAGAAATTCCAGTAATAGCCGCCAAGCAACCAAAACCACAAGTTTTTAGAAATTCTTTTCTATCCATTTTATAAAGATTTTAAAAATTTTAATACCGCATTTTTATCTGCTTGAGAAAGATTATTATATGCGTTTTTACTATTGTTAGATTCTCCACCGTGCATTGCAATAGCTTCTTCTATACTATGCGCTCTACCATCGTGCATTAAAAAATATTGTCCGCCTTGTGAGTTTGTTGAAAGTCCTAAACCCCATAATGGTGGTGTTCTCCATTCAGAAGTTTTAGCGATTCCTTCGGTGTACCCATCATCAAGACCACTTCCCATATCGTGCAAAAGCATATCTGTATATGGTGAAAAAGATTTGAAAGATAATCCTGAAATTGGTGAATATCCAGTTGTTAAATTTGACTTATGACAACCCACACAATTTACTTGATTAAATAAATTTTTTCCGCGAATTACTTCTTCATCGTTCTGATTACGTTGTATTGGTGCCTTTAGCGTTTTAAGATAAAATACTAAATCATTAACTTTTACATTAGTTACTTCGGGGTCAATTTCTTCATTAGTATAAACATCAATAGGGTTAAATGTTGAAGTAATTCCCATATCTTGATTATAAGCATTTACAGTTTGATGTAACAAACTAAAAGCTGCTGCTTTTTTACCAAATCTTCCAATATATTTACCGTTTTGAGTAACTGCACTTTCAGGATTAATGTAGCTTGGAATTGTTATCCAATTTGGTACACCAGAAATACCATCACCATCTAAATCATTTGGGTCTGCCATTGCTAAAATGTCAGCATCAGTTAAATACTGTAAAAAGCCTAAACCTGTATTTGCAGGCGGAGTGAATTTTGAAAATGTTGCACCAAAGGGAATTTGTTCTGGTGTATAGCCTGGCATAGCTCTATTCTGTAATTGTGGTCCTCCTAAATGTAAAAATGTATTGCCGTTTTCGTCAGCTTGACCAAAACGTATTAATGTTGTAAACGGATGTCCTTTTCCATCACCTGCGTGACAACTAATACAACTTGTGGCAACAAATGTTGAACCTAATCCTGTATTACGAGTAAAAACTTCGGTAAATGCACCGTCTCCACTTAAAAACCTTGCTAATTCTTCATTTGATAATCCTTCAATTGTTCCGTCTAAAACTTCATCATCAGCTGGAATATCTACATAACTTGTTTCACACGACATAGCAATTGTGCAAAAAGCAACATATAAAATTAATTTTTTCATTACTGTAATATTATTTTTAGGCAAACCTAAAATATTAATTAGACAAATACAAGTTAAATATTAAGAAATCACTAAATAATAAAAATTTATAGTCCTTAAGCTAAGTGCTATAAGCATTTTTTACTAATTAATTTTATATAAAAAACATACGATAAATTAAAAATTAAAAAGAATATTGGCTGTCATTTTACTAATAGGGTAACATTGGTACCCTAATTTTGGAAAAAAGATATTTTATTTTTTTAGTTATAAAAAAAACTGATTTATATGGAATTTCGAGTGCAAACAAAACTTACTATTTTATTGATTTGCGTTAAAATATTCTAATGTTACCCGAAAGTTTGAAACTAAAAAAAATAAAAAATGTTTGTGTTGATTTATGGTTACCCTGCTTACCCTGTGAAAAGGGTGTATTTTGGAGGTTTTGGGTGATGGGTTTAGGGTGTTAGGTTTTTGGATAGAAAATGGTACACAGATTTAACGGATTGAACAGATTAGCACGGATTTTATTTTGATAAGTGTTACTTATAAATTAAAAAATCCGTGATTAAAATTGTATTTAGCCACGGATTAAATGCCTTTCGACTACGCTCAAGGTGACAAAGCAACGTCTTAATTCTCGTCAACAATTTTGTTTCTGTTATCTACTTCTTCGTATGTGTTTTCTATTAAGGCATATACAAATATTCCATTTTTCTTTAGTCTTAGAAAGTTGTGTTTCTTTAAAGCTTTGCCTAATTTGTTTATTGTTCCGTCTGAAATATTGATTTTTGCTTTTTCTGCTAGTTTTGTCGCTATTTGTGATGCGTTTAGGAATGTTAGTCCACCGCCAACAATTCCTGTTGAATGTAACGGAAGTACATTTGATTGGCTATCTGTATATTGATTTAGTTCGTTTTTATATGCTGGTTCAAACCACGTTAATAGTAATTCTTCTTCTGGGCTTCTTAATTGGTATTGTTCATTGTTTTCGGTGATGTTTTTGATTTCTTCTTGGTCGAACCAATGTCTGAATCCGCTTTTGAATAAATACAAGGCTTGGGAAAAAACAAGATTAATATCTACTTCGTGTTGGTATTGAATACCTTCTAATTCAAAACAAAGAAATCTTCTACTTCCTGTACTGTCGTTTAAGAACTGAGCTGTGTTGACACTTCCTGCAAATGATGCGCGTCTTGGCATTGTTTCGTTATTGTGTCCGTAAGCTTTTCTCATTCTGATTTGCGTTTTTGTAATAATTTCTTTTAAGCTGCCTATTTCGGAACGGTTTAGGTTTTCTAATTCGTCTAAATTGATTAACATACATTCCGCCAGCTGCACTAAAGTATCTTTATTGTTTGGATTGATAGTTCCTGAAAATAAATACTCTTTCAATTGTTTTGGTACTAATTTTTCTACCCAAGTTGTTTTTCCTAATCCTTGTTTTCCACTGAATACGATTACTGTATGATTTATTACTTTATCATCCAATACACAACCTACCATTGCTACAATCCATTTTTTAAAACATTGCTGCCAAAGTTCTTGTTTTGTAGTTGTTATAGTGTTTGCCAATTCTAAAATGTAATCGGTTTTTTCGTCGTACGTTGGTAAATTATAGAAGTAATCTTCAAACGGATTGAACAATTGACAGAAATCAGAATACAACAAGTTTCTTAATGAAGATAGATTTGTTTTAATTCTTCCTTTCAAACATTCACGAAGCATTGAGTTTTCTATAAAATCATTCATTACATTCCATTTCTTTTTCCCAAAATATTGAAACTCTAACTTACCTGAAACAATATTGTGACGAAATACATAACGTGTTGATAAAAACAGTTCTAGGCGGTCTATTTGGGTTGGTTTTGGTTTGTCGTCATCGATTTCATCGATGTTAGCCTTCTGCGAAGGAGTTTCCTCGACTTCGCTCGGAATGACACCTTTTTTTGATTTATTTTTTGTATTTCGACTTGTTTCAATTTTTTCATTTTTCCCAAATTCTTGAATATTTCCATAAGCGCTATTGATTGTTTGTGTTACTTCTTTTTCGTCATATCCAAAATCTGTTAGAATAAAACTTAATGCTTCTTGTAATGAAATGCCTTTTCGGTTTAGGTTACAGGCTAATTGATGTACGAATACGTTTCGACTACCTTGCGAAAATTGCACTTTTTTTTCTGTAAATTTTATGCAGTGATTATAAATGGCTTCGCTGTTTTTTGTTTCAGGTTTCAAGTTTAAAGTTGGAGGCACTTCGACAAGCTTAGTGTGAAAAGGTTGTTTTGAGTTGGTTGTATTCAAAGGCACTTCGACTGCACTCAGTGTGACAAAGACAATAGCATTTTCATTTATGAATACATTTTCATCGTAGGAATAAAAGCAAAGTCTGGTTATGTCTTTTCCGGATTTGTCTATTTCTAAATTTAGTAATTTTTCATAATGATCCTGGATTGCTAAAAAAGTTTCTTTGTGTTCGGCTTTTATGCTGCTTACTTTTACTAAAATCTTTAATCCGTTGCCTGATGGACTAATAAAACAAGCATAAGTAAATTCGCATTGTCTTGCTAAATGATTGACTTTTGCTAGTTCTTCTGTTTGTAATTTGTCGATGTCTAAAATGATGTAGTTGGAATATTCTGCCAAAAATTCCATTTTTCTACCACCAATAAATTTTCCTGAAGGTGTAAATGCAGGAAGTGATTTTTTTGCTTTTTCGTAAGCTTCTAATTTATTTTCAGATAGTGATTTACGCAAATAAACTATGGCGTGTTTGTATTTACCTGTTTTGATTTCCTCCAAAATCATTGGTATTGTTTTGTGTTCTACAACTTCGTTGAAGTTTTTGAAGATGGTTACCATAAGGATAGTGTTCAGTGGTCAGTTATTAGTATTCAGTTTCGTTTCGTCCAAAAGTTTGCAGTCGCAAACTTCACAAGTTCCATTACATTCTGTCATTTTATTTGCCTTTGAATGATTTGTTATAATGCTCTTGAAGTAGTTTTTCTACATCAGAAAGTTTGTAATAGATTTTACTTCCTACTTGACTGAATGAAATTTTACCTTCGTCTCTCCAGGTTTGGGCGGTACGTTTTGAGATTTTCATTAATAACAGAAATTCTTGATTGTCTAAAAAGGTTTCCTTTTTTGGGTCGGCTTTGGTGTTTAATTGATTTTGAATTGCTTCTAATTTTGTCATTAAGTCGCTGAACTGGTCTTTTGTGATGATAATTGCTTCCATTTTCTTTGTTTTTAAAAGTTTATGGTGCAAATGGAAGAAATAGAAAAAAGTCCGATTAGACTTAATTGGTCTTATCGGACTAAATACTTATTGAAGTGGTAATTTTAAAGGAATATCAAATTTTATTTACTCTTTTCCATCGGACTAAAACTTAACTGACACATCGCTATTTGGGTCTTTATCGGTGCGATTTGGTGATAAATAGGTTTGAACTGTACTCATTGAAAGTGGTTGTCCTTCTTCATCTACAAAACTATCACAGACAAATTGCGCCACATCTTTAATCTTATGTTGTAAATAAGGTTTTCCATTTGGTTTTACGTTTGTCATCATTTGTTTGAAAGCAAAGGCAATTATATTTAGTGGTCCGTTTATTTGAAGCTTGTTTTTAGAATTATGTATTGAATTGGAATTGTTTTCTAATAGTTCTTTTTCATTTTCGAATTCCGTTTTCATTTTACGAATGGTTTGCAATTTTTCAATTAATTGATTGCATTGTATATCGTAATCTAATAGTTTACTGTTTTTAGAAATTATATCGGCATTTTTATATTCGTAGATTTCTTCTGTTAAATGGATTATTTTTTCATTGAAGTTATCCAACTTTTCAACGTGTTCTTTTACTTCGTGAAAGGAAAAATATCTATCTTCCGCTTCCGCATTAATTAATCTTTTTGGAGTTGCTTTATGTGCTGCTCTTACTCTCATAGATTGAATTTCTTCTCTTTTCTTTTCTAAAATATGGAAAAGTTTGTTGTATTTGCATAATGCAGTTTTAGTAACAAATAGTGATTCGTTTCGGGAAATTAGTTTTTCTAATTTGTTTATCCAGTTCAATTCGTCTTTTACTAAGTCGGTTTGATAGTTTATGAAATCGGAATATTTGGATTGAGGCAAATCGAAAATCTTTGTAATCAAAGCAGTACAATAGGTTTGTAAGTTGATTTCTTCGTTTATAATAATATCAAATAATGGGTTACTTGATTGTGCTGAATTAACAGCAATAAACTCCACAAATGATGAAGTCTTAATAGGCAAATTTGGTGCGTTCAATTGAATTGATAATTTAATGTCTAACAATAACTAATTTTTACTTGCCTTTATGTGATTGTCACTTATCAATTGCTCAAAAATCCTCTTTATTTCACTTAAAATTGGCTTGTACTTACTTTTTTCTTTCTTCTTACTTTTATCATAAAAAAAAATCCTATTGGATAGGATTTTGATTTATAGGCTTATAATTTTCTTATTTTCAATATGTAAAAATAATACTTTATCTTGTAACGCATTTCTTAATAAAATATTATATTTCTGTTAAAATATTTTAGTAAATATAATTATCAACTGCATTGTCTAATTCTTCATTAATAATTTTAGCATATATCTGTGTTGTGCTGATGTCATTATGATCCATTAACTTACTTACGTGCTCAATTCTCATACCATTATTTAAAGCATTGGTTGCAAAAGTGTGTCGGCTAATGTGAAACGAAACTTTAACTGGTAATTCTAATTTCTTTGCAATTCTTTGAATTTGAAAATTAGCTGCTTTATTGGAACTTTCAGTAAAAGTATAACGGAACTCATCATTTTTGAAAAACATTTCTTTATTTGTGATTACTGGAAATATAAAATCATCTGGTTCCGCATTTTTCTTTTTATATTTATGAATAATATCCCAAGCTACTTGACCAATTTTAAACTGATGCATTCTTCCTGTTTTACGAATGACTTTTTTAATTCTTCTTTCTTCCTCGCTAAAGTGTTTAACTTGAAATTCTAACACATCACTAAAACGCAATCCGCCAGCGAATATTGAAAAAATAAACATATCGCGATAGATACAAGCTTTTGAATTTTCTTGAAGTTTATAATTGTTGATTGCTTCAAATTGTTCTTTCTTTAAAAACTGTCTTTTACTTGCGTCCTTTTTAAGTTTCAGTTTATTAAATGGGTACATATACTCTGGAATGATTTCTTCTTTAATAGCTTCCTTGAACATAATAGCCAAAATCATTATAGAGTAACGCTGTGTAGTATTTCCGTTTTTTAAAACATTACTTAAATATCCTAAATAGTCCAATAACAAAGAAACCGTAATATCATCAAAATAAACATCCTTTGTACCCACCCATTTTTCAAACTTATCCAAATAAACGTGATAGTTTTTATAGGTTGAAATTGATACATTGTTTCTAATTCTCTCACAATGCTTTCTCGAATATTCAAAGAAATTTGGTACTTCTTTACCCTTGATAGCTTCTTTTAACTTTTTGATTGAAACTGTTTTTACCTTTCTTTCTAAGTCTGCAACTTGTCCTTCAGCATCGGCAATTTTTTGAGATAATGCAGCATTCATTCTCGCACTATTAGAATGGTTCTTTTTTACTTTCTGCTTTACTTCATCCCACTCACTCTCTTTTAGTTTAACTCCCGCAGTGATAAATTTCGTTTTTCTATCTTTTATAATTCGGATATACAAAGGACTGTGACCTGTTTGGTCTTTCTGATTGGTGCGTAAAATAAGTTTAATTGAAGCCATAATTATAGAATATTAGAAATGTTATACTATATTTGTAATGCAGTGCAAAAGGGTGAAAGTATTGATTTTATTGGGTTTTCATTCCAGTGCAACTCAGTACTAAAGTACAACAATTGGTACAACAAAACAAGTATTTTAATGCTTTTTTATGCTTAAATTTGCTTTTGTACTTTTTAAAAAGTCAATAAATACGGCACTTTAAGTGCAAAAGGGTACTTGCGTTTTTAAAGTTGAGATAACAGCGGTTTGCTTCAATGGCTACTTCCGGATTTTCCTACGGAAAATCCGCTGCTGAATGGAATGTTTTGTTATATTTGTAATGGCTTGGTGTTGGTGCAACGCCACTGAGAGCAAGCCGCAGAACGTTAGCCACAATATGAAAAAATCATGACGCAAACTTTACTATTTTTACTTGTAATCGGAATTGGAACATTTTATGCTTTTAAAAACGGAAATAAAGCAAAGAAAGATATTATAGAATTTGAAAACTTAAAGTACCAAAAAAACAATGTTGATAATGAAATAGTTGATTTAAAGTTTTTTGGGAAAATCGATTTAAATAATACTAAAGAATACATTGATGTTTCCGCAAATATAAATGGAAATAAAATATCAATTGATTTAATTTTTTTTGAGAAAAAAGTTTCTAAAAAAACAATAGAACCAACAATACATTTATTAAATAATCTTTCTGAAATTGAAAAAAATGCAAAAAAAATAATTTTAGAAGATTATAAAATTCAAAATGTAGTTCTTGATTATATTGAACACCATCTTCAAGAATTCAGTGAAAGTGATTTACAATCTTTAGATATAATTCAAACAGAGAAATTAGAAGAAAAAAAATTAAAGTTTCTAAATAAAATTAAACTTGTAAGAATTGGAATTTATCCTGAAGATTCAGATAGTATGGCTACGTTTGATTATACAATTGGTCGAGATTTAACCCAGTACCTAATTGTTATACGTTTTGATAGCGAAGGAAAGCTTGTTGAAATAGTAATGGAAAGTTAAATACTACCACTAACAGCCGTTCATTTCAATGGCTACAAATCAATAAAACACAACATTTGATTTTCTGCTTGAAATCTTATCTTAGCAAGAAATAATCGTTCTAAGAAGCCAAAACCTTCTTGCCAAGCCACAGAACGTTTTTAAAAATTATAAAAGACAGAATACTAACCCCATGCGAATTCAAAATATAAATTTAAATTCTCAAAAAATCAAAGACAAAGAAAATCAAATAAACGATCTACTATCTGAAATTTTAAATAGAAATATAATTGATGCTGAAACCCATAAATTCATTGAAGATTTTGTGAATGAAAGTAAAACAATTGAAAATCAAGAGAACTTATATTTTAAAGAATTAAATGCTTTTGAAAAAAAATTATTAAAAGAAATAGAAAGAAAATATAAGCTCGTAAAAAAGGACTATTATAAAAATCTTTGGACTGTGTTAGGTATGGCTACATTTGGTCCATTAATCAGTGGTCTTTTCGGTTCCGTTTTTAAAAACATGGCTTTTATAGAAATAGGATTTCCTGTTGGTTTACTTATTGGAAGACAACTTGGAAGCTATATGGACAAAAAAGCTGCAGAAGAAAATCGACAATTAAACATAAAATAACTTCACCCAATGTTAGCCGACAGTTTGGCTGAGCAATACGAAAATGAAAACCGTAAATTATGACTAAATGGATTTACTTACTATTTTTTTTAAATTTTTCCTTTTGTTTTGGACAACAATTTGAATTTGGAGTAATAAATGACAACGATGGTTTTGTAAATGTTAGAAGTTCTAAAGAAATAAAAAATAATATAACCGATAAATTAGATAACGGATTTATCGTTTCATATTTTGGAGCAGAAGGAAATTGGATACTTATAGAATATAAAAAAAATGGAAAAGAATTAAATGGTTACGTTTATAAAGATAGAATAAAAGGATTGACTGAATTTACAAAAATACCTAGAATAAAAACTTTAGAGAACCACACCGTATTCGTAAACCAAAAAGTGAAAGTCGATATAGTTGAACAGAAATTTGAAAAAACTAAACATACTTATAAATACTACAAAGAAAATCCAAATCAGCTTTATAAAATTGATGGAAAAGACATTTTTGGAACTGATGGACGTATCCCAAATAAAGAATACAATTCTATTAAAATTGAAATAGATACACTAAAATTATCAATTCCCAAAAAAGCTATCGAAAACTTATACGAGCCAAATTCAGAATATACATTAATCAATTATGATGAAAAATTAGAGACTTTATATATTCAATCATTAAATGGTGACAGCGCAGGTGGATATGCATTGTTGTGGGTTATTGAAAAAGGAAAATATAAAATGCGGATAGAAACAACACCATTTTAATAAAAACGAACAGCTACAAATATTGGTTTTAAGCTTAATTTAAAGTTAGTTTTGCATTTGTAACCTATATCCTTAATTTATTAGTTTTGAGAAAACTTATCCTAACCTACTTAAAGCCTGCGAGACATTATGTGACTCCTTTTGACAAATCAAACTTACAGAATGAAACAACTTCTAATTATATTGTTTACATTAACAATTGTATCTTGTAAAAATAAAACGCTAAATGCAGTTTCAACGACTTCAAACTCTAAAGACACTCTTAAAACTGAGCTTTTAAAAAAAAATGAAAAATCAAATTCAATAAATAAAATCGATGTTGATTTTAAAAAAAACAAAGATTTACTTGACATAATT
Organism: Flavobacterium sasangense DSM 21067; assembly: GCF_000686885.1. Lineage (GTDB taxonomy): Bacteria > Bacteroidota > Bacteroidia > Flavobacteriales > Flavobacteriaceae > Flavobacterium > Flavobacterium sasangense. The sequence goes on from NZ_JMLU01000004.1 coordinate 36,866, forward strand.
TTACTTTTACCTGATAGTGCTTTTTCAAGTTGGGAATGGAAATTAGAAGACCGAATTAAGTGGTATAATGAAATAAAAGAAAACGGTTATTACACCGATAATAATCCTGATTATTTTAATCAAAAATATTTTGAACCAAATAAAGCAGGATTTTCAATTGTTGATGGTTTTTGGTCAATAAACATTTATAGAACTTCAGAAAGTTCCTATATTGTTATCACTGACGATATTGTTGGAGACGGAAACACTTTAAATATTTATGAAGTAAAATCTAATGAATTGAGAAACTATTCAGATGAAGAAGAATTATTTTCCAACTTCAAAGAACTACTAAAGAAAAAAGAACATACTGAAAACTGTGCAGAAAAATTTGAAGAAATGAATGATCCAATTTTTGAGTTTGACTTTACAAAGAAGAATACCATTGAAATTGAAAGTTCTTGGTATTTAACAAAAGAAGATTATGAAAACTGTTTAATTGGAAACGCAATACTTTACAACTTTAATCCAAAAACAAAGAAATTTGAAATAGAAAAAATATACTGGAAAGCAAAGAAAAAGTGATAAATATGTTACATAACAGTTGTTATTCATCTCAGGTAGTTTTTCTTGGCTTCTACCCTATTTTTACAAAAAAACATATTACCTTACCGTACGCAATTCGCTGGATTCTCAAAAGCTAATAGCCAAGAAAAGTTTGCAATAATAAAAACTCAAAATCAAGAATTATGACCAAAACAAGAATCATCTTATTAGTAATTTTTATATTTTTTTCACTTCATATTACTGCACAAGAATTGAGCTGTGATGAGAAAATTACAACCCAATTTATAAATAAAATAAAACCATTTAACTCTAAAGATTTGATTCCATATTATTCTGAAAAAGAAAATAAATGGGGATATATTCATAGAATTACCAAAAAGATAATCACAAAACCAATTATGCGAGAGGCTTATTTTTTTAAACCTTTTGTTCAATTCTATTATAGCTTTGAAACCAATGGTTTACAAAATGGATGCTCTGGTAAAATTTTAGGAAGCAAAGATAATTACAAAATAGAATCTTTAGAAAAGTCTGAATATCAAGAATTTGACATCTATGAAGAAGGAGGTCCAGAAGTAAAAAAAACTTATAAAAACATGGTAAAAGAGGACGTAAATGGGTTTGTAGTTGATGAAAATGGAAAACTAAAACATTTTAATCCTAAATTTTATAATGAAAAAGACGATGAACCTTTAATTCAAAATATTATTTTTTTTAAAAATAATTATTATGCAATTATTAAAATATTAGAAAACAATAAAAAATATTACAGCATAATTAATCAAGAAGGGCAAGAGTTCTTAAACTTTAAAAAGACAGAATATTATCCAATGCTAAAACAAATTTATTCTGATGATACTGATATTTGGTTTTTAACTATTAGAAATGATAAAAAATATGTTTATAAATCATTGTTAAACAATATACAACTTGAAGAAGCTTTTGATGACAATACTATTTATGGTGAAGTACAAGACCAAAGCTTTGGTTATGTCATCTATTCCGTAGACAAAAAAAAGGGAGTTTTTGATTTGACTACAATGAAATGGAAAATAAAACCTTCTGATAAAAATGATTTTATCTATTTGTTTTATGCATCATCAGAGCCGCTTTTGTACAGTTATCAAAAAGGTGAATGGACATATAGAAATGATGTTATTATTTCGAACAAAGACATTGAAGAAAACAGAAAAAAAAGTTATATCTACATTCAATCTTCTAAAAATATTTTTTACGATTTGGAATTAAAAAGCTATGAGCCAAAATAATAGAATTTATAACTAACAAGGTTTTTGCAAGATTGCGAATTTTGTGGTTAATTCACGTTTACATTTCGCAAAAAATTTTATCTTTAACAGAAACAAACCGTTCCGAAGCTCGCAACTTACGTCAAGCGCTGGAACGTTATTTCCAATTTAAATCAAATCATGAATAAATCATTCTTTATAATTCTTCTTTCTCTTTTATTTTCAAACTCTAATTTTGCGCAAACAAACCCACAATTAGAAAAAAAAAGTAATGTTTTTCCAGAAACACCTTTCTTCGTAAATGACTTTGAAAATATTTTTGCATGGGACGAAGTACCAATAATTGATGAAAAATTAGAAACTTATTTCAATCAATCGCATCATAAAATTATTTTAGTTACTGTTTCTTCTATAGAACCTTATAAAGATATTTTTAATTACTCATTAGACTTAGCAAAAAACATTAATGTTAAGCAAAATAAAAATGCAGAGATTGTAATTGTCATCAGTAAAAACCTTAGACAAATTCAAATACAAAATGTAGACCAAATTAGGGAAAAACTTACGGATGAAGAAACAAAAAACATTATAGAAAATTATATTATTCCAGAATTTAAAAATGATAAATATCTTACTGGAATTATGAATGGAATAGAGCAAATAAAAAATGAGCTTAAATAAATCCATTTTAAGAAACAGCCTAAATTAAGTGTTTATTTGAGGTGTCAATATTTGTATTTCTTATTCGAAGTAAGATTTTCTTTTCTTCGTTCTAAGCCTATTTATAACAATAATAATAAGTTCCGCCACTTCAAAAAGCCCCAAGTACGTTAGAAAGTTATTTATGACGACTGCTAAATATTAGAACATAAAAAAAGCCAGAACTTACATTCTGGCTTTTCAATTTTTTTAGCTTATTTTCTTATTCTAAGACAAAAGAAACGGATACGTTTGAAATAATCTCAATTTCTCCAATGGCTAATGTTTCTTTTTCAGGCATTTGTTCGTATGCAACATCAACTGATTTCATAGAAGCATAAACTGGTCGTGGATAATTGGTATAAGAATTATCAGAAATCACTAACGCCTTCCCTACTTTTTGTCCCGCTAAAACAGAAACGTAATCTTCTGCTTTTTGTTTAGCATCTACCATTGCTCTCTTACGCGCTTGACTTTCGTATTCTTTAATTTTAGATGATTTGAATTCTACTCCTTGAATTGAGTTGATACCGCTATCTACCAAATCCATCATTAACTTATCGTATTTGGTTAAGTCTTTCAAATGAATAGAAATCGTTTGATTGGCTACATAATTGTATTTTTTAGTATTATAATCGTAGTTTTTATACAAGTTTACACGTTGTGTTTGATAATCGGCTGTTGGAATTCCGCGTTGCTTGATTAATTTCAAGACTTTATCTACGATTTCATCGTTTTTCTTTTTTACTTCGGCTGCTTCTTTTCCTGTGTTTTCCACAGCAACCGTAATTATAGCTTCGTCTGGAGTTACTTTGATTTTACCTTCGCCAGAAACACTAATTTGTGGAACTGTTTTTACTTCTTGTGCTTGTACCATACCTACTGAGAATAATAGTATCATTACTAGTTTTTTCATAATCTTAATATTTTAATAATTTATAGTTTTCAAGTATTGTGCCAAAAATGAATCTCCTTATATTTTTTTCATTTTAGCCATGATAAATAAAATTACAATAGGAACCAATAAAGCCATAACTGTTTTTGGTTCTTCTGTAATTAAAAAAGGAAATTTTACTAAAGTAATTACAAATCCGCCAATAGCGCCACCAAAATGCGCTACATGGCCAATATTATCATTCTTTGCTTTCATACCATAAATTGAAAATAATAAATAGGCAAATCCGAAGATGTAACCTGGAATAAATCCGTACATGTACAAATTAGGTTCTAACAAAATAGCGCTGTAAATAATTCCCATTACCGCACCAGAAGCGCCAACCGCACGGTAGTAATATTCATCTTTATGAAAATACAAAGTGAGTAAATTTCCCGCAATTAAACTTCCAAAATACAGATAAGCAAAATACATAGCACCTACACTATTAATTACAAAAGGAGCAAACATATAAAGCGTAAACATATTGAAAAGCAAATGCATCAAATCTACATGTAAAAATCCAGAAGAAAACATTCTAAACTGTTCACCAGAGCGAATGCTTCCAATATGAAATTCGTATTTTCTAAAGAAATGTGTATCGTTAAAACCTTTATAACTAATTAAACCATTAGCCGCAAGAATAACTAATAAAACAATGTTCATAAAGTTTTTTTTTGTAAATTTAGGAATACTTTGGCAAATTTACTTGCAAGTAAAAAAGTATATTTGTAAAAATTTAAACGAATGCAATTATTAGTTTACATACTTATCTATCCGATACTGTGGATAATATCTATTCTACCATTCCCTATTTTTTATTTGTTTTCCGATTTTATATGTTTTTTAACCTATAACATTATTGGTTACAGAAAAAAAGTAGTGCGTGCTAACATTAAATTAGCTTTACCCCATTTATCTGATAAAGAAAGACTTGCCATTGAAAAGAAATTTTACAGCCACATGTGTGATATGTTCTTAGAAATGATAAAAACCATTACCATCTCGCAAAAAGAAATTGAAAAACGATTTACTTTTAGCAACATGGAGGTATATTATGAATTGGAAAAAAAGAACAAAAGTATTGCCTTAATGTGTGCGCATTATGCTAGTTATGAATGGGTAGTATCAATGAATTATTACATTCATTGCAAAGGATTTGGAATTTATAAAAAATTATCCAATCCGTATTTTGACAAATTAGTAAAAAGAATTCGCTCTAAATTTAAAGCCGAATTAATTACTACAAAGCAAACTATTCCAACAATTGCAGAAAATCATAAAAATCATGTTTTAGGTATATATGGCTTTGCTAGTGATCAATCGCCAAAGGCAAATGCTGCTTATCATTGGGCACCTTTTATGGGACATATTGTTCCCGTTCACACAGGGGCAGAAATGCTTGCTAAACGTTTTGATATGAATGTGATTTTCTTAAAAGTTAAGAAAGTAAAAAGAGGCTATTACGAAGCAAATTTTGAAATTCTTTCTGAAGATGTAAAATCGGTTCCTAATTACGAGATTACTGATAAATTCTTGAAATTAGTAGAAGAACAAATCTATGAAGCTCCCGAATTTTACTTGTGGACGCATAAAAGATGGAAACATACAAAAGAAAAAGCTCAGTAATCACTGAGCTTTCTTTTTATAAATTAAACCAATTGTGAACCATTTCCTTGATTTCACCTTTGGCACTTTTATGAACAAATTCATTGGTTTTAGGATTGTACTCGTAATCCGTTCCCCATTCTTTATGATTAGCTGCTAAAGCTTTGATGTTTTCGCAAACGAATTCAATTTCTTCTGTTGTAGTCGTTGGGTGAATCGACATACGAATCCATCCCGGTTTTTGAATTAAATCTCCTGAAGAAATTTTACAAACCAAATCATGCGAAGTTTCTTGGTCTACGTGTAACAAATAATGTCCGTAAGTTCCAGCGCAACTGCAGCCACCACGTGTTTGAATTCCGAATTTATCATTTAGTAATTTTACTCCTAAATTGTAATGTAAATCATCAATGTAAAACGAAATGACTCCTAACCTATCTTGGTGTTGGTTTGCCAGAATATGTAAGTTATCGATATTTCCAAGAGCATCAAAAATGTAGTCAACAATTTCGTGTTCTCTATCTAAAATATTTTGAACACCCATTTTTTCTTTCAACTGAATTGCCAAAGCCGTTTTCATTACTTGTAAGAAACCTGGAGTTCCACCATCTTCTCTATCTTCGATATTGTCGATGTATTTGTGCTCACCCCAAGGGTTTGTCCAACTTACGGTTCCGCCACCGGGACAATCGGGAACGTTATTTTTGTATAAATCTTTGTTGAAAATCAAAACGCCTGAAGTTCCAGGACCACCTAAAAACTTATGAGGTGAAAAGAAAATCGCATCCAAATAACTTTCTGCATCTTCTGGATGCATATTGATATTCACATACGGACCCGAACAAGCGAAATCTACAAAGCAAACACCGTTATTTTGGTGCATTAATTTTGCCACTTCATGATACGGAGTTCTAATTCCGGTAACGTTTGAACATGAGGTAATTGAAGCAATTTTAAAACTTCTGTCTTTGTATTTTTCTAGTAAATTTTTTAATTCATTAATACATAATAATCCGTTTTCATCAGCTGGAATTACCACTACATCAGCAATGGTTTCTAACCAAGACGTTTGATTCGAATGGTGTTCCATGTGCGAAATAAAAACGATTGGTTTCAACTCGTTTGGAATCGCAGTAAACTCTTTTAAATTTTCTGGAATACGAAGTCCTAAAATACGTTGGAATTTGTTTACAACACCCGTCATTCCGGTTCCATCGGTAATTAAAATATCCGAATCCGATGCGTTTACATGATGTTTGATAATGTGACGTGCTTCATGATACGCCATTGTCATAGCGGTTCCTGTAACAGAAGTTTCGGTATGCGTATTGGCAACAAACGGACCAAAATCATTCATTAATTTCTCTTCAATTGGGCGATATAATCTTCCGCTGGCTGTCCAATCGGTATAAATGATTTTCTTTTCCCCAAAAGGCGATTGAAATTTTTGATTGATACCAATTATATCCTTTCTGAACTCCTCAAAGTAACATTCTAATTGGGTTTTAGTTGTTGTAGTTGACATGCGTTGTATTTTATTTATTCTTTCGTTTGTCTTTCGTATAAAACCGTTTCTACTGTTTCAAAATCAGTTGGTTTTCCTTCTGTGACAAAATATTTTATTAAAACTTGACCCCATAAATCGCCACAAGAAAATTCAGCAATTATCCATCTGTGATTCAGAATTTTTGATGTATTAATCAAAAACGGAACACCATCAATTGGTTCATAAGGAACAAGCGGATTTCCTTTTTTATTTTCGTTTAAACTAATCAAATCTTCCTTAACTTTTACAGCAACTTTTTGATAATCTAAATTGTTAGAAAAGAAATATTCTTGCGCATCTTCGTCGCTTTCCAAAGCAAAATAATTAGCATTAGCCAAACTAGCAACAGAATCTCTCGACGTTTTTAAATTCGCTTTTACTTTTAGTACCTCTTTGTCTTTAGCATCTAATATTTTGGTTGAATTCACATATTGAAATACATTAAACAATAATGAGAAAATCAAAGCATACAAAATTACGTTCTTCATAAGTATTAAATATTAATTTCTAAATTATCATAAGCTACAAACACATTTTCTGGCAATTTCTTCTGAATTTCTACATGAAAACCAAACAAATGGCTAATATGTGTTAAATAAGTTGTTTTTGGACGCACCAAAGATATGAAATGTAAAACTTCTTCTAAATTAAAATGTGTTGCATGTGGTTCTTCTCTCAAGCAATTCACTACCAAAAACTTACAATCTTTAATTTTTTCGATTTCAGAAGCTTCCATTGTTTTCACATCTGTCAAATACACAAAATCTTGAATTCGGTATCCAAAAACTTGTAAGGAACCATGATAAGCATTTACAGGAATAACAACTTCATCATTAACCAAAAACGATTGGTTATTAATTACTTCATTTTCAGAAACTGAAGGTGCGCCTGGATATTTATTCTCGGTTTCAAAGATGTAATCGAATCTTCGTTCTAAATTCTTCAATACGCGTTGATGAGCATAAATGGCAATAGCTCCTTGTTTAAAAAAGAACGGACGAATATCATCTAAACCCGCAGTATGATCCGCATGTTCGTGCGTAAATAATAATCCGTCAATTTTAGGACATTTGGAATTTAGCATTTGTTGTCTAAAATCGGGGCCACAATCGATAACAATAGAAGTATCTTCGGTTTCAATCCAAACCGAGACACGTAATCGCTTGTCTTTCTCATCTGAACTCAAGCACACCGAGTGATGACTTCCTATTACTGGAATTCCTTGAGACGTACCTGTTCCTAAAAAGTAAATTTTCACAACCTTATCTTTTGCACAAAAATAACAATAATTATGGTAGTTTTTATAAAATGATTAACTTTGCAATTAGAGATTATTATTCTCGTGTACCCCAAAATATATTTTAATGAAAAGCATGGTTACAGATATTAAAGTTCGTGGAGATAAAGAGATAGAGCAAATCCCTTCCATTAAAGATAAAGCATTAAGAATCAATCTTAATGAAAACATCTATGGAACGTTTGCAGAGATTGGTGCAGGACAAGAAACAGTACGTAACTTTTTTAGAGCAGGAGCCTCTTCTGGAACTATTGCAAAGGCCATGTCGGCATACGATAAAGACTTTAGTGACGCTATTTATGGTGAAGAAGCTGATGGTCGTTATGTTACAGAAAGTCGTCTTCGCAAAATGCTAACTCACGAAATTAATCTTGTTGAACAACGTTTAAGTAGAGACAAACATCCAAATAAATTGTTTTTTAGTTATGCTAATACGGTTGCTACAATCGACTTTGCAAAGCAATTTAAAGGTCATGGATGGGTTGGAATTGTGTATCAAGTAGAGCCAGACGAAGATTATAACGAAATTATTCTTCACATTCGTTTCAAAGAAAATGATGCCAAATTACAACAAGAAACTCTTGGAATTTTAGGGGTAAATTTAATTTATGGTGCTTTCTATAAATATAATGACCCGAAAAAATTACTTCGTTATTTATACGACCATTTAGATAAAGACCAATTAGAAATTGATACGGTAAACTTTTCAGGTCCTCGTTTTGCTAATGTTGACAATCGTTTGATGAGTTTACAATTGGTTAAAAACGGAATGACCGATGCCGTAATGTTTGGTCCTGATGGAAAAAATATCTTACCTGCTGCTGTTTTATACAAGAAGAATATCTTAGCATTAAGAGGAAGTTTTAGACCTGTTACTAAAGTAAATATGGACATGTATGAGGAATCATACAACATGTTTATCAAAGAAAATAAAGTTGCCGAAGACAACACGTTTGTTGTTTTTGAAATTACGCTTTCCAACTTAAAAGCCGAAGGTGAAATTGACGAACGCGATTTCCTTGACCGTGCAGAGTTACTTTGTAAACTTGGGAAAAACGTAATGATTTCGAACTTCCAAGAATATTTCAAAGTTGTGGAATACTTCTCTAACTATTCAAAAGCAAGAATGGGATTAGCTATGGGAGTAAATAACTTAGTTGAAATTTTCGACGAGAAATACTACCGCCATTTATCAGGAGGAATATTGGAAGCTTTTGGAAAATTATTCTATCGCGATTTAAAAGTGTACTTATATCCAATGAAAGATGATAATGGAAACGTTATCACTTCAGAAAACTTAAAAGTACATCCTAGAATGAAAGAATTGTACAAATTCTTCAAATTCAACGGAAAAGTAATCGATATCAAAGATTATGACGAAAAGAACTTAGATATTTTCTCTAGAAAAATTTTAAAAATGATTTGTAGAGGCGAATCAGGTTGGGAAGATATGCTTCCTGAAGGAACTGCGGATATCATTAAAAAAGAAAAACTATTTTCTTACGCTTGCGAAATCGACTTCAAAGAGAAGCAAACAGAAGAAATTAACTAATATCGAAAATCACTCCCAAAAAGAGTGATTTTTCATTTCACAAAACCAACCACATGAACATTCGTCTTTTAGCTATCGGAAAAACAGATAACAAAGCCTTACAAACCTTGATTGATGATTACACCAAACGTTTGTCGTTTTACGTGAAATTTGATTTGGAAATTATTCCCGATATCAAAAACGTTAAGAATTTATCCGAAGCCCAACAAAAAGAAAAAGAAGGCGAATTGATTTTATCCAAAATCACACCAACCGACCATTTAATTCTACTCGACGAAAACGGAAAAACGTTCAGCAGCGTAGGATTCTCCGACTTTTTACAAAAGAAAATGAATGCTGGAATCAAAACCTTAGTATTCGTAATTGGTGGTCCATACGGGTTTAGTGAAACGGTATACCAAAAAGCACAAGGTAAAGTTTCGTTATCCGAAATGACGTTTTCGCATCAAATGGTGCGACTTTTTGTAATTGAACAAATTTATAGAGGGTTCACAATTTTGAGAAATGAACCGTATCATCATCAATGATAAGGTAAAAGGATAAAAGGAAGTTACTTCATCCTATTCTTAACTTATTACTTATAACTTACACCCACATTCAGGCAATTTTTTCTCATCGTACACAAATTCAAAAGAAGACAATTGAATTTCATTATTTGTTGCTTTCCAAGCCAAAATTTTGTTTTGAATGTATTGGTCGTACGTTAATCGATTATCAAAATTCAAATGTAACATGGTGATTTTTCCATCGCTTGTAAAGTCAGCAAATTCTCTGATAAAATCGATAAATTCTTCTCTTGAAACATCGTTTCCATCAACGGTAATTTTATTGTCTTTATTGAAATTCACAGTGAAATTGTGGAAGTTTCTATAATGTTCGGCGTGTTTTTTAATAAAAAACTTAGAAAAATGTTTGCGGTATTTAAACTCGACATCCGTAAAAGGGAAAAAAGCCAAATTCTTAGCCACACTATCTGAATACGTAAAAACATTCATGGTTCCTTCTTTTGAGTGTGAACTGCGTTTCTTTTTGTCTTGTAAATTCATCACTTCTGGAATGACTAATTTCAAAGGCAAACGCTTGTCGATATTAAACACCCAATTGGTCGAAGCAATAGCATTTTTGCGATTCACTTCTACAATCGTATCTAATTTTTCTTTGTCATCTGGATTTTCTTCGGTTTTAAAGAACATATAAACAGGAGAATGGTCGGTCATTTCTTTCATAACCGAAACACTTTCTTGGGGTAATAATACTTCTTCGTTATTACAAGAAAACAAGCCAATCAAGGCAACAATAGCAACTAATTTTTTCATTCTTTATTTTAATTTACTGACTAATTTTATACATTCCACCGCTTCTTTTACATCGTGAACTCGAAGAATTTTAGCTCCTTTTTGCAACGCAATTGTATTCAACACAGAAGTGCCGTTCAAAGCTTCTTGTGGCGAACTTTCTAATACTTTATAAATCATCGATTTTCTGGAAACTCCGACTAATACTGGCAATTCTAGCATTTCGAACAACTCCATTTTATGTAATACTTCGTAATTCTGTTCTACTGTTTTGGCAAAACCAAATCCAGGATCAATCACAATATCCGAAATTCCAAAGCTTCTCGCCTTTTGAATTCGCTCCGAAAAATAGAAAATCATTTCTTTTACAATGTCGTTGTAATCAGTTAGACTTTGCATCGTTTGCGGATTGCCTCGCATGTGCATCATGATGTATGGCACTTTCAATTCGGCAACGGTTTCCAACATTTTATCATCTAATAAACCTGCTGCAATGTCATTTACCATCGCAACTCCATTTTCTACTGAAGCTTTCGCAACTTGAGCTCGAAACGTATCAACCGATAAAACAATATTAGGAAACGTTTCAACCAATGATTTCACAATCGGAACCAAACGTTTGATTTCTTCTTCTTCCGAGACAAATTCGGCACTTGGCTTACTCGAATAGGCTCCGATATCAATAAAATCAGCTCCTTCCGAAAGCATTTTATCAACCTGATGAATAATCGAATTGATTTCTTTATGCTTGCCACCATCGTAAAACGAATTGGGTGTCACATTCAAAATCCCCATCACTTTTGGAGTTGATAAATCGATTAAATTTCCGTTGCAATTGATATTCATCTTTATTTCTTTTCAATTTTGAGTTAATTCCTTACTTTTGAAAATTCTCACACAAATATAAAGCAAATAATGTCGAATACTTCTCAACAATATGATAAAGTTATAGCGGTTTGTCGCGATTTATTTTCAAAAAAAGCACATGATTACGGAACGGCATGGCGTGTTTTACGTTTGCCTTCTTTAACTGATCAAATTTTCATTAAAGCCCAAAGAATTCGCAGCTTACAAGAAAACGAAGTCCGTAAAGTAGATGAAGATGAAACTTCAGAATTCATCGGAATTATCAATTATTGTGCGATGGCTTTGATTCAAATGGAAAAAGGAGTTGCCAATCAACCAGATATGTCAGCTGATGAAGCTGTAAGATTATACGATGAAAAAATCGCGGAAACGAAAGCCTTAATGGAAAACAAAAATCATGATTATGGCGAAGCTTGGCGCGATATGCGAATCAGTTCTTTAACGGATTTAATCATTCAAAAGTTACTTCGTGTGAAACAAATCGAAGACAACAAAGGAAAAACTTTAGTTTCGGAAGGAATTGACGCCAACTACCAAGACATGATTAACTATTCGGTTTTCGCTTTAATATTAATGGAAAATAAATAACAAGTCGTTAACACATTACCTTTTTTGTAAATTGTATTTTTATCAAAAATCAAAAAAAGCATGAAAAAAGAAAACTTAAGTTGGATTTTACGCCTTATTATTTCTGCCTTATTTATTGTTTCGGCTGTAGCCAAATTATATCCATCGCCTTATTTTGCGATTTCCACTTTTGAAGTAAAACAATTGTATCCACTAGGATTTTCAGAAGGTTTTGCACCTTATTTCTCAAGAATTTTAATCGGAATTGAATTTGCTTTAGGAATTGCTATTTTATTAAAAGATTACTTGAAAAAAATCACGATTCCGGCTACCATTTTATTATTAGCTGTTTTCACAATTCACTTAAGCTACACCACTTTCGTAAGCGGAAATGCAGGAAACTGTGGTTGTTTCGGAGAATTAATCCCAATGACACCGGTGGAAGCCATTATCAAAAACATCATTGCGATTTGTTTATTAGTTTGGTTATTCAAAATACTACCCGCTGATGGAAAATCAAATTTTTGGTTGTTGAAATCGGTTGCTTTAGGCTGTATTTTAGGGCTTTTCATGTTGGCTCCTATTCGACCAGTTGAAAAAGTAATGACTGAACCAACTTCTGAAATTCAAGACAATTTAGGAGTTATCGCAGATTCTAGTGCTTTATTAACTGTTGAAGAGCCAAAAGCTGAAATCACTAAAGATACTATTAAAAAAACAGAAGAAAAGAAAACCGAAGATGCTCCTAAAAAAGTAAAATCCAGTTACGAGAAATATTTTCCAGGAATTGATACCGATAAAAAGATTCTGTGCTACTTTGTTCCTGGTTGCGACCATTGTATGGATACCGCAAAAGAATTGAACGAAATGCGTAAAAAAGATAAGAACTTCCCTCCTGTTTATGTGATTTTTATGAATGAAGAGCCAGAGAAAATTCCAACATTTTTTGAATTCGCAGGAACGAAATTCCCATACAAAATGATTGATGTGATTCCGTTTTGGACAGAACTAGGTTCAGGAAGAGATACACCTGGAGTAAAATATTTATGGAATGGTAACGAATTCAAATACTACGACGGCATCAATGAAAATAAATTCAACGGAGCCGAATTCAAGAAATTAATTAAAAAACCGTATTCAGAATTAAAAAAATAAGCTATGAAAAAAATATTCGTTTTAGCAACAATGCTAATCAGCACTTTAGGATGTGCACAAAAAGAAGAAACTACCTTTAAAAATGAAAGTCTTAATTATGTTTTAAAAACAACCGAAGATAAACCAATTACTTTCCATGAAATAGTAAAAAAACACGAAGGAAAGACAATATTCATAGAACTTTGGGCTTCATGGTGTTCGGATTGTATCAAAGCAATGCCAGAAGTAAAAAAATTAAACCAAACTTATGGTAAAGACGTTGTTTTTGTAAACTTATCATTTGACAAAACATCTGAAAAATGGATTCAAGGAATCGAAAAACATGAAGTGGAAGGTGAGAATTATTTCATTGGTGACAACATGAAAGGAACATTTGGGAAATCATTAGATGTAGATTGGATTCCAAGATACTTAATAGTGGACAAAACTGGTAAAATTGTTTTATACAGAGCCATAGAAAAAGATTTTGACAAAATAAAAGAGGTATTAAACAAGGTTAAATAAATAGTAGAATCTTCGCAAACCTTTGCGTAAATTTATTACAAAGAGGTGACCAAAAAACACTAATTAAACAAACAAATTAGTACTTTTGAAATTAATAAAAATGAAATTTCAATGAGAAAAAATATCGTAGCTGGAAACTGGAAAATGCATAAAAACCAACAGGAAACTATTGCATTAATAGAAGAAATTATCGCTAAAAAACCAAATACTTCAACTGAAATTATTGTAGCACCTACATTTGTAAACTTAGCTAAAGCAGTTGAAATTACGAATGGAAAAGGAATTACTGTAACAGCCCAAAACATGCACCAAGCAGAAGGTGGCGCTTTCACTGGCGAAATTGCAGCTGGAATGTTGACTGATATCGGTGTAAACACAGTAATCTTAGGTCACAGCGAAAGACGTGCGTATTTTCATGAAACAGATGCTTTGTTGGCTAGTAAAGTGGATACCGCATTAAAACACGAAATGCGTGTTATTTTCTGCTTTGGTGAAGAATTGAAAGACCGTCAAAACGACAATCATTTTAATGTGGTGGAATACCAATTACGTGATGGATTGTTCCATTTAGAGAAGAAAGATTGGACTAATATTGTATTAGCTTACGAACCGGTTTGGGCAATTGGAACAGGCGAAACCGCTTCTCCTGAACAAGCGCAAGAAATGCACAAATTCATAAGAACTTTAGTTGAAAAAGTATACGGCTTTGACATTGCAGACAACTTAACCATTTTATACGGAGGAAGCGTAAAACCAGATAACGCCAAAGAAATCTTCTCAAAACCTGATGTCGATGGTGGATTAATTGGTGGTGCTGCGTTAAAAGCAGATGACTTTTTAGCTATAGTGAATGGGTTTTAATTTTTGAATTTAAATAAATTCTAAAAGCTGAGTAAAAAGCGTAATTACTGTCATGCTGAACTTGTTTCAGCATCTCTATTTTGAGAATCTGAAACAAGTTCAGATTGACAAAACGTAAATTTTACTCAGCTTTTTTTATTAAATTTGAAGGAAACAATATTGCTATGAATCCAGAAATCTCGGAATACAACAACGCTCAATCAACTGAAGACCAATTAATCTGTAATGTTTTAGCAAAACAAATCGATTTACATTTGACTGAAGCTGAAAATAAAATTTGGCACGCGCATCCGGTTTGGTTTTTAGAGGGAAATCCAATTGTAGGTTATAGTAAACAAAAGAAAGGTATCCGATTGATGTTTTGGAGCGGAAAATCTTTTGATGAAGACAAACTCAATGTTTTAGGAGGTAAATTTCAAGATGCTTCTATTTTTTATAATTCTGTTGATGAAATCGACACAAACGATTTAAAAAATTGGCTTCAAAAAGCAAAAGAAATTCAGTGGGATTATAAGAATATTGTAAAACGAAAAGGGATTTTAGAGAGGCTAAAATAAAAAAAACTCCGATTATCATCGGAGTTTTTATTTTTATTGATTCATCGAAATTAAAAATTCTTCGTTGTTTCTTGTTTTCTTAAATCGGTCATGAATGAAATCCATAGCTTCTACTGGGTTCATATCGGCTAAATATTTACGCATAATCCACATTCTTTGAATGGTATTTTCGTCTAATAACAAATCATCACGACGTGTACTTGAAGAAACCAAGTCGATGGCTGGGAAAATACGTTTGTTGGCAATTCTTCTGTCCAACTGTAATTCCATGTTTCCTGTTCCTTTGAATTCTTCGAAAATAACTTCGTCCATCTTAGAACCAGTCTCTGTTAATGCAGTTGCGATGATACTTAATGAACCACCATTTTCTACATTACGAGCTGCTCCAAAGAAACGTTTTGGTTTTTGTAATGCATTCGCATCAACACCACCACTCAACACTTTTCCTGATGCTGGTTGAACTGTATTGTAAGCTCTTGCTAAACGAGTAATCGAGTCTAATAAAATCACTACATCGTGACCGCACTCTACTAAACGTTTTGCTTTTTCTAATACAATATTAGCAATCTTAACGTGCTCTTGTGGCTCTCTGTCGAAAGTTGAAGCAATTACTTCACCACGAACGCTACGTTGCATATCAGTTACCTCTTCTGGACGTTCATCAATTAATAAAACAATTAGATAAACTTCTGGATGATTAGCCGCAATAGCATTCGCAACATCTTTTAACAACATGGTTTTACCCGTTTTTGGTTGGGCTACAATCATACCACGTTGTCCTTTTCCAATTGGAGAAAACAAATCGATAATACGCGTTGAAACGGTACTACCACGTTCCGCTAAATTGAATTTTTCTGTTGGAAAAACTGGTGTTAAATGTTCGAATGAAATTCTATCACGCACGACTTGTGGATCGTGACCGTTAATTTTTAATACTTTTACTAATGGGAAGTACTTTTCTCCTTCTTTCGGAGGACGCACTACTCCTTTTACGGTATCTCCTGTTTTTAATCCGAACAAACGAATTTGAGACGTTGATAAATAAATATCATCTGGAGACGCTAAATAATTGTAATCTGAAGAACGTAAAAATCCGTAACCATCAGGCATCATTTCTAAAACGCCTTCACTTTCAATAATTCCGTCGAACTCATAATCAGGTTCTCTGAAATTTTGTTTTTTGTTTTGATGTGGATTTTTGTTGGTATTTGGAGTGTTCCCAGTATTTCCTTCAGTAGGATTACTTTTTTTGTAATCAGGATGGTTAGGGTTATTTTGATTTGCCTTGTGATTTGGATTTCTCGGCAAATTTTTATCATTCTGAGAAGTTTCTGTAGTAGTCACTTCTTTAATTGGTTTTTCAGCTTTAGCTACCTCTTCGTTAGTAGCTTCTTTGTTTGGTAAAGGTTTTTTATTTTTAAAATCTTTACGAGGTAGTTTGTCATTTGGTTTAGGTGAAACTACTTTTGACTCACTTACTTTGATTTCTTCATCTTTATCAGTTACTTGAGGAATAATATCTTCTGGTAAATCTTTTAAAGGTTTTGAAAATAAATCTTTTTTTATTTTTGGCGCTTGGCTAACTTCTTTTTTAGGAGCAATTCGCGCTCTTTTTTCTTTAGGTTGGTCTGTGGCTACTTCTTTAGGTAATTCTGATTTAATTACTTCTGGCTTAGCTGCTTGTAAGTCTAAAATTTGGTATACCAAGTCATCTTTTTTAAGAGAACGGTACTTATTAATTTTAGCCACTTTTGCAATCTCTTGCAAATCAGAGAGTTTCATCTCCTTTAATACTTCAATATCAAACATGGATATAAGTTGAATAAAATTGTTTATAGGGTTAAAACAAAAAAATGATAGATTTTTTTTGAGGTGTAAGGTGTCGCAGAATGAAGTACTTACGACTAATACAATGCAATAATACGAATAAATTTGGATATAACAATAGTTTTAATTGAAAAGAAATACTATTTTTGCTCTACAAATCAACTCAAAATGATACAAAGAATTCAAACGGTTTATATGGCTATCAGCGCTATTGCGATGGGCGCTCTGCCATTTGTATTTTCTTTATGGACAACAACCGATAAAAAAGAAGTATTTTTTACTTCTTCTTTATTGTACATCATTTTTTTCGTGGTTTCAGCTTTACTAGCAGTTTTTAGTATTATCAATTTTAAAAAGAGACAACATCAATTTGTATTAAACAGATTGAACATGATATTTAACTTTATTTTACTAGGATTTTTTGTGTATCGCTCGCTAAACTTATCCGGAGAAACCATGGTTTCTGAGAAGGGTATTGGGATGTTTCTTCCTGCAATTTCTATCGTTTTATTAGTCTTGGCCAACAAGGCAATAAAAAAGGACGAAGAGCTCGTAAAATCTGTTGATCGATTACGATAAACCTATCATCTTAGTTTATTAGTGCGAAGAAAAAATCCGAAGCGAAAGTTTCGGATTTTTTTGTTTTAAACAGATGAACAACGAATGTTGAATAACGAATGTTGAAGTTTTAAACTACTTCTTACCAAGCTCAATCACCTCCAAACTCTGGATTTTATCACCATCGATTTCAAAACGCAACATGGTTCGTACTTGATGAAAACCATATTTTCCACAAGCACCTGGATTCATATGTAGCAAATTCAACTTTTTATCGAATTGTACTTTTAATATGTGAGAATGACCACAAATAAATAATTTAGGAGGATTTTTTGTGATTTCAGCTCGTATTGTCTGATTGTACTTATCGGGATAACCGCCAATATGCGTAATCCAAACATCAACACCTTCACAGAAAAATCGATTATTTAAAGGAAATTCCATTCTGGCTTTGTCATCATCGATATTGCCATAAACACCTCGAAGGGGTTTTAGTTTTTTTATGGCATCGGTAACTGCTAAATCGCCAATATCGCCTGCGTGCCAAACTTCATCGGCTTGGTTGACGTATTTCAAAATAGCATCATCAATGTGGCTGTGCGTGTCGGATAACAACAGAATTTTCTTCATAAGACAAAATTAAGTTTTTATTATCACAATTTGAAAGGAACTTTACTTTTGAATTTTGTAAATTTGCAAGCTATTTAAGAAAACCGAACACCCAATTTTGAGATATTTCATAGAATTTGCCTACAACGGAAAAAACTTCCATGGATTTCAGAGTCAGCCTGACGCCGCTTCGGTACAGGAAACTTTGGAAAAGGCGCTTTCTACCCTTTTCAGAGAAACTATCGCAATTGTAGGTGCCGGAAGAACCGATTCGGGCGTACATGCCAAACAAATGTATGCCCATTTTGAAACCGAATTGGAATTGGATTCCGACTATTGGTCACACAAATTGAATTCGTTTTTACCGCCGTCGATTGTAGTTTATCGAATTTTTAAAGTAGCTGATGAGGCTCATGCGCGTTTTGATGCGACTTCGAGAACTTACGAATATTACATGCACACTTTTAAAGATGCGTTTATTACCGATGGAAGTTGGTATCATTCACATCATTTGGATTTGGATAAAATGAATGATGCGTGCAAAATTTTATTCGAATACATTGATTTTGAATGTTTTTCGAAAGTACATACCGATGTGAATACGTTTAATTGTAAAATTTCGGAAGCGCATTGGAAACAATCGGGAAATCAGCTTATCTTTACCATCACCGCCGATCGATTTTTGCGCAATATGGTAAGAGCGATTGTAGGAACTATGGTTAACATTGGTTTAGGCAAAATAGAAGTCGCTGATTTAAGAACGATTATCGAAAGTAAAAACAGAGGAAAAGCCGGATTTTCAGTTCCAGCACATGGATTGTATTTGGTAAATGTTAGGTATCCGTATATAAAAGAAAGAGAAAAAATTAATGAGTAAAAGAAAAAAATCGTCGTTTAATAAATTGCTAGTGTATGCAAAACCGCACAAAGGAAAATTGTACTTTGTGTGCTTTTGGGCTGTATTCTTAGCTATTATTAGTGCTTTTAGACCATTTTTATTAAATTTTACAATTGATAATTATCTAATTGAAGTTAAAAAAGAAACAAACGTAATTCAGCAATATTTTGAAGGTTTGATGCTTTCCATTTTCCCTGGAAACGATAATTTCTCTAATCTTAAAATATTAGTAGTTATAATGTTTTTGGCGCTTTTACTTGAAGCAATTTCACAATTTTACTTCAGTTACATAGCGAACTGGTTAGGACAAGATGTAATTAAAGATTTACGAAACAAACTTTACGACCATATCAATTCATTCAAAATGAAGTATTTTGATAATGAACCGGTTGGGAAATTAGTAACGCGCTCCGTTTCCGATATCGAGTCCATTGCAAGTATCTTCAGTCAAGGATTGTTTATGATTATTAGTGATGTTTTAAAAATGATTATTGTTATCATTTTTATGCTGATTGTAAATTGGAAAATTACAGGAATTGTTTTGGTTATCATGCCTGTCATCCTAATTGCAACGAACATTTTTAATAGAAAAATGAAGGGTGCTTTTAACGAAGTTCGAAACGAAGTAGCTAACTTAAATACCTTTGTTCAAGAGCGATTAACCGGAATGAAAATTGTACAATTGTTCAATAGAGAAGCAATTGAATTAGAAAAATTCAAAGAAATCAACCAAAAACACAATGTAGCATGGTTAAAAAACATTTTGTACAACTCCATCTTCTTCCCTATTGCCGATATTATTTCAAACATTAGTATTGGATTAGTTGTGTATTTTGGTGCTTTGTGGATTATTAACGGAGATGCAGACACTTCAATTGGGCAATTAGTTGCTTTTAATATGTATATTTCAATGCTTTATAACCCTTTACGTCAAATTGCAGATAAATTCAATGTGATGCAAATGGGAATTGTTGCCGCTGATAGAGTTTTTGAAATCTTAGAAAAACATGATGATGTTCAAGACAACGGAACAGTTGAAGCGACACATTTTAAAGGTTTAATTCAGTTGAAAGACGTTCGTTTTAGTTACATCAAAAACGAAGAAGTTTTAAAAGGCATTAATTTAGAAGTCCAACCTGGCGAAACTATTGCTATTGTGGGAAGTACAGGTGCAGGAAAATCGACTATTATCAATTTATTGAATCGTTTTTACGAAATTGATTCGGGTGAAATTGCTATTGATAATCAGAATATTAAAAATTATACTTTAGAAAGTCTTCGCAAGCAAATTGCTATTGTGTTGCAAGATGTTTTCTTGTTTGCTGATACCATTTACAACAATATTACACTTCACAACGAAGCGATTACTCGAGAAGATGTCATTACAGCCGCAAAGAAAATTGGTGTGCACGATTTCATCATGAGTTTACCAGAAGGCTACGACTACAATGTAAAAGAACGTGGTGTGATGCTATCTTCTGGACAACGCCAATTGATTGCCTTTTTAAGAGCGTATGTAAGTAATCCAAGTATTTTAATTTTGGATGAAGCCACCTCATCAATCGACACGCATTCGGAAGAATTGATTCAAAAAGCAACGGAAACTATCACTAAAGACAGAACTTCTATCGTAATCGCCCACCGATTAGCAACCGTTGTTAATGCAAGTAAAATCATCGTGATGGATAAAGGGCAAATCGTAGAATTCGGTAAACATAGCGAACTGGTGAATAAACCTAATGGCTATTACAAGAAATTGTACGATTCGCAGTTTGCAGTAGAGGTTGAGTAGTGTAGTGTTCAGTATTCAGTGATTAGTGTTCAGTTTTAGAACGCGGATAACACAGATTGAACGGATAATCGCTGATTTTTTTGTGCTCCTTGTGCTTTCCTTGTGTGCTTTGTGGTTAAACTTTTTACACAGAGATTCGCAGAGATTTTTTGATTTGCTTTGTGTTGATAGAGCTACACAGAGACGTTTTACTTTTTGTACTTTAAATTGAATTTGACTTTGAAATTGTTCTTGACCTTGCACTTGTTTTAAATTAATTCCTTAAATTCGCAACTTATAAATAAAACTGAAATACTTTATAAAAATGAAATACGATATCATTGTTTTAGGAAGTGGTCCTGGTGGTTATGTAACTGCTATTAGAGCATCACAATTAGGCTTCAAAGTAGCCGTTATCGAAAAAGAAAATTTGGGTGGAATTTGTTTGAATTGGGGTTGTATTCCAACGAAAGCATTATTAAAATCGGCTCAAGTTTTTGATTACCTAAAACATGCTTCAGATTACGGATTAACCGTTAAAGAATTTGATAAAGACTTCAATGCTGTAATTGCACGTTCGCGTTCGGTTGCAGAAGGAATGAGCAAAGGAGTTCAATTCTTAATGAAGAAAAACAAAATCGACGTTATTGATGGTTTTGGAAAAGTAAAACCAGGTAAAAAAGTAGACGTAACTGCTGCTGACGGAAAAGTAACTGAATATTCAGCAGATCATATCATCATTGCAACAGGAGCGCGTTCTCGCGAATTACCAAACTTACCTCAAGATGGTAAAAAAGTAATCGGATACCGCCAAGCGATGACATTACCTGAGCAACCAAAGAAAATGATTGTTGTAGGTTCTGGTGCGATTGGAGTTGAGTTTGCTCATTTCTATAACGCTATGGGAACTGAAGTTACGATTGTTGAATTCATGCCAAACGTAGTTCCAGTGGAAGACGAAGACATCTCAAAACAATTTGAGCGTTCGTTGAAAAAAGCAGGAATCAACGTGATGACGAATTCTTCTGTGGAAAGAATCGATACTTCTGGAAACGGAGTAAAAGCATTCGTAAAAACGGCAAAAGGAGAAGAAGTTTTAGAAGCCGATATCTTATTATCAGCGGTTGGAATTAAAACCAACATCGAAAACATCGGATTAGAAGAAACCGGTATTGCTACCGATAGAGATAAAATTTTAGTTAACGCTTATTACCAAACAAATGTTCCAGGTTACTACGCAATTGGTGATGTAACGCCAGGACAA
Source organism: Flavobacterium sasangense DSM 21067 (assembly GCF_000686885.1). Taxonomy (GTDB): domain Bacteria; phylum Bacteroidota; class Bacteroidia; order Flavobacteriales; family Flavobacteriaceae; genus Flavobacterium; species Flavobacterium sasangense. The sequence goes on from NZ_JMLU01000004.1 coordinate 59,028, forward strand.
GCTTTAGCACACGTTGCTTCTGCTGAAGGTATTTTATGTGTGGAGAAAATCGCAGGTTTACATGTTGAGCCATTAGATTACGGAAACATTCCAGGTTGTACGTATGCGACTCCAGAAATTGCTTCTGTGGGTATGACAGAAAAACAAGCGAAAGAAAAAGGATACGAAATCAAAGTAGGTAAATTCCCATTTTCAGCTTCTGGAAAAGCAAAAGCAGCGGGGACTCCAGACGGATTTGTAAAAGTAATTTTTGATGCTAAATACGGTGAATGGTTAGGTTGCCACATGATTGGTGCTGGCGTAACTGATATGATTGCAGAAGCAGTTGTAGCGCGTAAATTAGAAACTACAGGACACGAAATCTTAAAAGCAGTTCACCCTCACCCAACCATGAGTGAAGCGGTTATGGAAGCGGTTGCTGATGCTTACGGTGAAGTGATTCACTTGTAGTCTTTAGAACATAGAAAATAGATTTTAGAAAATAGATTAAATCCGATTTGTGAAAGCAGATCGGATTTTTTTGTTGAAAACTTGGAAAGAGTTTGTAGGAAAAATTGATTATATTTGAAACTAATTAGTTGATATAACCATATTAGAAAAAATGACTAATAAAGAAATCATAATTCTTTGCCTAGTAATAGTTTACATAAGTACAGCTCTCATACTTTTAATAACTGCTTACGTAAAATATAAAACTTTTTTAGAATTAAAACGAAAGATAGAACCAGAATATGTTGAAAATCTTGGTGGTCTTTGGGTTAATGATGGCGGAGGTTGGTTCGCTGGGACATTTCAATTCAGGACACCTTTACCCATAGAAGACAAATCAAATGATGAAAGTATTAAAAAGGCAGTTTCTGAACATAATAAAATAATAACTTATTACTGGATTTGGATGATTTCAATATTACCAGTTGGTTTATTAGTAAAATTATTGGTTTAAATCCAGAGAAAAAAAGATTTAATAAGAATGAAAAACATCTCAAGAATTATATCAATAATATCCTATTTAATTATAATTCTCGCTGGAGAAATGATTGGAATTCCATTCATTCTGTGGTTATTTTTTACAATCTTTGATTTTGGAAATATTGACCAAATTTTCGCAATATTTGGGGTTTTAGGAGTAGGATTAAATTTTTCAAAGTGGAAAAATAAAATTCTAATTACAATTATTAGTTTTATTTTAATGCTGTCCCCTATAATTGCAAGAATGTCACAAGTTGAAATTGAAAAATTTGATTATTTAGCATTTCAAATTCCTTTAACATTTTTTATAGTTTCATATTTACTATTCATAATTATAAACATTAAAGAAAAACTATTACCTACAACAGTTTCAAGCAAATTCTCAAAATGAAGTAAATTCACTTTTCTTGTATAAAAAATATTCCATTACGAAGAAACTCATTTCTTAAATCCATAAAACTATATAAATAACCAACAAATGGAAACATTAGGTCACTTTATCTTTGAGCTTTTAAAAATTACTATTTTAGGCTTTATTTACTCTACAATATTATATTATATCTTTAAATTAATTCCAGAAAATAAAAAACCTGAGTGGATTAAAAGTTGGTTAAAAACCAAAAAAAGACTTTGGTTATCTATTTCATTATTTCTCTTATTTTATATGTTTACACCTTATGGTGATCATGGACTGGGAGATAGTGCAAGAATTCCAATTAGCTTTACAAAAGAAATATGCAATATTAACTGGACAAAATATGCTCAATTAGATAAGGTAAAAAGTAGAGAAGACAATGATATTTATTTAACACGATTTAAAAAAGTAAACAACATTTTGTGTGGTAATTTAGATAGTGATTTTTACGATTATCAAAACTCTTACTTTGTATATGATATTGATTCTGAAAAGTTAGAAGAATTTCAAACTGAAAACGATTACAATAAATTTGCTGAAAGTAAAAAACTTCCAAAATCTAATGAATTGAAAAGCTTTGAAGATAATTATCAAGATTATTGGAGCGGTTGGAGATTTTTTTTGTTACCATAATTAGAAAATCCAACTCCACCACAAGTCGGATTTTTTACTACAACTCTTACAAATATCATGTTTTATCTGACTAAAAATCACTATATTTGGTTGTAATTAAGATGCTTCATGAAAAAATATTTCGACAATCTTACTGAAGCTTTACAAAACTTCCTCATCGAAGTGGGTGAACTCTCCTACTTTGCAGGGCGATTTTTCAAAGAATTTTGGAAACCGCCTTACGAATTTAAAGAACTCTTACGTCAGTGTTTTTATATTGGAAATCGCTCCTTGTTGTTAGTTAGTGTTACGGGTTTTATCATTGGTTTGGTATTTACCTTGCAATCTCGTCCTACGTTGCAGGAATTTGGTGCTGTTTCTTGGATGGCGTCTATGGTGAGTGTTTCTATTATTCGTGAAATTGGTCCCATCATAACCGCTTTAATTTGCGCTGGAAGAATTGGCTCTGGAATTGGTGCCGAATTAGGTTCCATGAAAGTAACCGAACAAATTGATGCTATGGAAGTTTCGGGAACCAATCCCTTCAAATATTTAGTTATTACACGAATTTTAGCGACTACCTTGATGTTGCCATTACTAGTTATCGTGGGCGATTTTATTGCAATTTACGGTTCGTTTTTAGTAGAAAACATCAAAGGAAACGTGTCGTTTACCTTATATTTCAATCAGGTTTTTAATATTTTAGAATACAGCGATATTATGCCGGCTACCATCAAAACCTTCTTTTTTGGATTTGCGATTGGTTTGGTGGGTTGCTACAAAGGTTATAACTGTAAAAAAGGTACGGCTGGCGTAGGAAAAGCAGCAAATGCAGCGGTAGTTTATACTTCTATGTTGCTTTTTATTATTGACTTTGTAGCGGTTTTTGTAACGAACATTTTTTACGATTTATAGCCATGACAACTCCAACGAAAAATGCGATTATCACCATTAAAGATTTGCACAAGCAATTTGGCAGCAATGTGGTTTTGAATGGTTTCGATTTGGAACTCTTTGAAGGAGAGAATTTAGTGGTGATGGGAAAATCGGGTTCAGGAAAATCGGTGATGATTAAGTGTGTGATTGGTCTAGAACAACCTGATAGCGGTTCGATTTTAGTCATGAATGAAGAAATCAACAACCTAGAACAAGAAGATTTAGACGAATTACGCACCGAAATCGGGTTTTTATTTCAAGGAAGCGCCTTATACGATTCGATGTCCGTTCGTGAGAATTTAGAATTTCCGTTGCGTCGTCATACTAAAAAATTTGGCGTTATTGAAGATACTACGCCTTTAGTGATGGAAGCTTTAGAAAGCGTTGGTTTAGCTCATGCAATTGATTTGATGCCGAACGAACTTTCAGGCGGTATGAAACGAAGAATTGCTTTGGCCAGAACCTTAATTTTAAAACCAAAAATCATCTTATATGACGAACCTACAACCGGTTTAGACCCGATTACATCAAAAGAAATTGTACTTTTGATGAATTCGATACAAAAACAATACAACACGTCTTCGATTATCATTACACACGATGTGGATTGTGCCAAAGTTATTGCCAATCGCATGATTTTATTGATTGACGGTGTAAATTATATAGAAGGAACGTTTGACGAATTAGCCAGTTCAACCGATCCAAAAGTGCAAGCATTTTTTAAATAGTTTTAGTAATGGAAAAATCAAATTCTCAAAAAATACAACTCGGAATCTTTGTTATCATTGGAACATTAGTGTTCTTAGCCGCGATTTATTTTATTGGAAATAAGCAAAATATGTTTGGTAATACCTCACATTTGAAGGCTGTTTTTGTTAATGTGAATGGATTACAACCAGGAAATAATGTTCGTTATGCAGGAATTGACATTGGTACGGTAAAAGAAATCGAAATGATTAACGATACGACTATTAGTGTTCATATGATTATTGATAACAAAATTATGGAACACATCAAGAAAAATGCGATTGCTACCATTAGTTCGGATGGTTTGGTGGGCAACATGATTATCAATATTATTCCTGGAAAAGGCGAAGCTCTAAAAGTTAAAAATGGCGATACGATTCAATCCTATAGCCGAATTGGAACTGATGCGATGTTAGAAACCTTAAATGTAACGAATGAAAATGCCGCCATGTTAACCGCTGATTTATTAAAAATCACACAAGAAATCACACAAGGAAAAGGAACGGTTGGAATGTTAATTCGCGATACGATAATGTCGAAAAATCTTCAAGAAACGTTGAATTATTTGCGAATTACGAGTAAAGGAACTTCGGAATCAGTGGCTAGTTTGAATAAGTTAATCAATGAATTAAATCGAAAAGACAATGTTATCGGTACATTAAACGATACGGTTGTTGCGAATAGAATGAAGAAAATTATAATCAATTTAGAGAAATCGAGTACTGAAATTGATAAAGTAGTGACTAATTTAAATGGTACCATTACCAATGTTAAAGAAGGAAAAGGCGCTTTAAATTATCTTTCAAATGATCCGAAATTGGTTAAACAAATTGATTCAACCATTACAAACATCAACAAAGCGAGCATCAAACTAAATGAAGATTTAGAAGCCTTGAAACACAATTTCTTATTTAGAGGGTATTTTAAGAAACAAGCTAAGGAGAAAGCGAAAGTAAATTAAAAAAAAAGCTGTCATTTTAAAGTGACAGCTTTTTATAATAGGTTATATTATCGGTGATATTCGGAAAAAAGTTCGCCTGTTACACCACTATCGTTAATTAATGTTTTAATTTTCATGTAATTAGCATTCAAAACCACAACTTTTGACATTTCTCCGTCGATTTCTAAATTATCTGTTGTTACGTCATAAAAATACTCACCCGTTGTTGTAGCAGCATCAATAGGAGTTGTTTCAGAATAACTCATTGCTGGAATTGAAATTGTTATATAACCACTAATAATATTACTATCGTAAGTACCATCAGATTTAAATTCCATAGTTCCTTCAGAATCACCATCTAAATTTACTCTTGTACCCGAGTAATTAGCAGTTCCGTACATGTTTCCTAATTGCCAAACACCTTCAATATTTGCTGTAGTTTTGTCACTTTCGTCATCACTACTACATCCATTTAAAAATAAAATTGACATTAATAAAAAAGTCACTTTTAAAGAATTGCTTAAAAATTTCATGTTGTTATTTGTTTAGGTTATTTATAATTTTTCCTTCACTAAATTCAAAACCAATTCAAATTGCTCTTTTTTAGTCAAGCTTGAATTATCGACTTCAATAGCATCATCTGCTTTCACTAAAGGAGAATCTTCTCTGTGCGTATCAATATAATCGCGTTCTTCTACGTTTTGAAGTACGTCTTCGAAAGTAATGTGTTGTCCTTTTTCTACTAACTCATCAAAACGGCGTTGCGCTCTGGTTTTTGAACTTGCGGTCATGAACAATTTCAACTCAGCATCAGGAAAAACTACGGTTCCAATGTCTCTTCCATCCATTACAATGCCTTTGTCTTTACCCATAGCTTGTTGTTGCTCTACCAATTTGGCACGAACTTCCGAGATTTCTGCTACTTTACTTACCATACGCGAAACTTCAATAGTTCTGATTTGGTTTTCGATGTTCTCGTTATTCAAATACATTTCAGCAAATCCTAAAGTAGGATTGAATTGAAAACGCAAATTGATATTCGGTAATTGCGCCACCAAACCTGCTGCATCTAAATGCGTTTCAGAAACCAAATTATGTTGCATGGCAAAATAAGCCACTGCACGATACATCGCGCCAGTATCTACATATACATAACCTAATGCTGCAGCCAATTGCTTAGCTAATGTACTTTTTCCTGTTGACGAAAAACCGTCTATTGCTATGGTAATTTTTTTCATATGTTGCCACGAAGACGCCAAGGCGCTAAGTTTTTTATTATTAAATCTATTGACTTTTTTTAAACATATAAGTCATATAAGTTTTTCTTAAGTAATATTTTGTGAATAATTAAGTTCATTTAAGCTAACCTCTTTTTACTTTTTACTTTTTACTTTTTACTTTTTACTTTTTACTTTTCACTAATTCAAATCAATCATCAAACCAAACAAACTCGTATTGGCAGCAATGGTATATCTTGAATACGAATAATCGAATTTCACTTTTCCAAATCGCAATCCAAAACCAACTGATATTCCAGAGAAATTACGTTTGTCTACGATTCGTAATTCTTCGCCTCTTCTAAAGTTATATCCTAATCTTAAGTTGAATCCTTTTTCTGGAAATAATTCGGCTCCTAAAATTACGTGACGTAAAGCGTTATTGAAAAACGATACTTTTTCTTCTTCCGAACCTCCATCTAAACTTCCTTGTGCTCTGTTGGGATTAGAAAAAGCAATATTCCACTGCTGTAAATTTTCTAACGTAACATGCCAACGAATCGGTACATGCAGCATCAATTGCGAAATTCCAGCATCAATAGCTAAAGGTAATTTTTCATTCGTATCTTGATAAGGTTTTATTTGAAATCCTAAATTCCGAACCGTCAATCCGTAATTGATATCATTATCTACATCAACATACAAAAATCCTAAATCAACCGCTGCTCCCCAAGAATTATAACTTTCTAAAGTGGAGGAAATTAATTTGGCGTTTGCCCCAACATACATATCGGTCCAAGGTAAATTATAGGCATAACCTAGTGATAATGCAGCTTCACTTCCTGTAAAATCAGAAGTTAAATTTCCTAATTCGTCTCTTCCTTCAAATGTTCCGTAATTGATATAACTAATTCCTGCATGAAAAGTTTGCAAATGGCGGTCATACGTGTAAGCATAAGCAGCAGTTCCATAAGAAACTTCTCCGTAGTAACTTCCATAATTAGCCGATAAACGATTGTGCATTTTTTCATTAATCGTTGCTGGATTGTAAAACGCTTGGTTGACGTCGTAATCCACAACAGTAACCGTTTTTCCACCCAAAGCCGCTTGTCGAGGTGATTGCGCTAAGTTCAAAAACTGATATACTGCTTTACCTCCTATTTGGCTAAAAGATACAGCCGATAGTAGAAATGAGAGTAGTAATACGAGTTTTCTTAGCATTTTTTGGTGTTAATCTTACTTATAACGCAACTGCGAAGATAAAATTATATCGGTTAGGAAACAAAAAAAGAACTCCCAATAAATGAATTATTGAGAGTTCTTAAATTAATCGTATTAAAATTGGAAAATTTAGTTTTTACTTTCCAAGTTTTTAGCATTTTTCACCTTTTGATTGGTAATAGCAATATCTAAAACTTCGCTCATTCTGTCTACGTAATGGAACGTTAATCCTTCGATATAATCCGCTTTAATTTCTTCGATATCACGTTTGTTTTCTTTACACAAAATGATTTCTTTGATGTTAGCTCTTTTCGCAGCTAAAATCTTTTCTTTGATTCCGCCCACTGGCAATACTTTGCCTCGAAGGGTAATTTCTCCCGTCATGGCGATGTGTTTTTTCACTCGTTTTTGAGTAAAAGAAGATACCATAGAAGTTAGCATCGCAATTCCAGCACTTGGTCCATCTTTTGGCGTTGCTCCTTCTGGAACGTGAATGTGAATGTTATAATTATTCAAAACCTCTGGATTGATTCCTAAAAATTCAGCGTTAGCACGAATATATTCCAAAGCAATCGTAACCGATTCTTTCATAACCGTTCCTAAATTTCCGGTCATCGTCATCGCTCCTTTTCCTTTAGAAATTAAAGATTCGATGAATAAAATATCACCACCAACTGATGTCCACGCTAAACCAGTAACTACTCCAGCCACATCGTTATTTTCGTATTTGTCGCGCTCCATTCGTGGCGATTTCAATACTTCTAAAATATCAGCATCGGAAACTTTTACGTTGTAAGGTTCTTCCATAGCAATCGATTTTGCTGCATGTCGCACTACTTGAGCAATTTTTTTCTCTAAACCACGAACACCTGATTCACGTGTATAACCTACTACGATTTTTTCTAATTGTTTTTTACCAATTTGTAAATCTTTAGCGGTTAATCCGTGTTCTTTTAATTGTTTTGGCAATAAGTGTGTTTTAGCGATTTCGATTTTTTCTTCAATGGTATAACCTGTCATTTCAATGATTTCCATACGATCACGAAGCGCTGGCTGAATGGTTGACAAACTATTTGAAGTCGCAATAAACATCACTTTTGATAAATCATATCCTAATTCCAAGAAATTATCGTGGAATTCTTTGTTTTGTTCCGGATCTAAAACCTCCAATAAAGCCGAAGATGGATCACCATTATGACTTGATGATAATTTATCAATCTCATCCAATACGAAAACTGGATTTGATGTTTTGGCTTTCTTAATATTTTGAAGAATTCGTCCTGGCATCGCACCAATGTAGGTTTTTCTGTGACCGCGAATTTCCGCTTCATCACGTAAACCACCTAATGACATTCTGATATATTCTCTTCCTAAAGCTTCAGCAATGGATTTTCCAATTGATGTTTTACCAACTCCCGGAGGTCCGTACAAACATAAAATTGGTGATTTCATATCGTTACGAAGTTTTAAAACTGCCAAATGTTCGACGATACGTTTCTTTACATCTTCTAAACCATAATGGTCTCTATCTAGAATTTTTTGAGCACGTTTTAAATCGAAATTGTCTTTGGTAAATTCGTTCCAAGGCAATTCTAAAAACAACTCAATATAATTGCGTTGAATACCAAAATCTGGCGAATTTGGATTAGTACGTTGCAGCTTAGACAATTCCTTTTCGAAATGTTTTGCTGTTTTATCGTCCCATTTTTTCTTTTTTCCTTTGGCACGCATTTCTTCAATTTCGGCTTCATACGAAACGCCACCCAATTCTTCTTGAATGGTTTTCATTTGTTGCTGCAAGAAATATTCGCGTTGTTGTTGGTCTAAATCGAAACGCACTTTAGACTGAATATCGTTGCGAACTTCTAATTTTTGAAGTTCTAAGTTCATGAAACGCAAGGTTTCAAGTGCTCTGTCTTTTAAATTTGGAATCGATAATAATTGTTGTTTTTCTTCAACCGAAAGATTCATGTTAGAAGAAACAAAATTGATTAAAAACGGATTACTTTCGATGTTTTTAATAGCAAAAGTAGCTTCTGTAGGGATGTTTGGACTTTCCTTGATAATTTGGATTGCCAATTCTTTAATCGATTCTACAATCGCTTTAAATTCGACATTTTTATCATCTGGGCGTTCTTCTGCAACCTCTTTGATTTTGGCTCTCAAATAAGGCTCTTCTTGCGTAAACGCTTCTACTTCAAAACGTTTTTTTCCTTGAAGGATTACGGTTGTATTTCCATCAGGCATTTTTAAAACACGCATGATACGAGCTACAGTTCCAATATGATGTACATCGTTTGGAGTTGGTTCTTCTACATTTTCATCAATTTGCGCCACTACACCAATGATTTTTCCTTTGGCATTGGCATCATTGATTAATTTAATCGATTTATCTCTTCCTGCAGTAATTGGGATAACCACTCCTGGGAATAAAACGGTATTTCGTAAAGGTAAAATGGCAATATCTTCAGGCAAAGCCTCGTTGTTCATTTCTTCTTCATCTTCGGGCGTCATTAACGGAATCAATTCCGCTTCTGGATCCATTTCTTGAAGTGACAAATTGTCAAGCGCTAGTATTTTTTGATTCGGCATAGTAATATTTATGGTCTTTTTGTCAGTAATTATCATTTGAAAATGTATTCAAAGGTACGCATTAAAGCGCTATTTTATTGATAATCAAATCATAAAATAATTTTAAATAGCAATTTCAAGAGTATTAGTTCAAGATGTATGCCAAGAACCTTACTTTTTAGGAACTCGTAACAAAAGAAGCAATCCAACAACAAAAAATAGGATTAAAAATAAGATGGCATTTTGAATTTTACCCGTTACATCAGCAATATAACCATAAGTAAACATTCCGATAACAATTCCGATTTTCTCAGCTACATCGTAGAAACTAAAGAACGAAGTTGTGTCTTTAGAATCTTCAGGAATAAATTTAGAATAAGTAGAACGCGATAACGATTGAATTCCTCCCATTACTAATCCCACAAAAGCGGCAGCAATATAGAAATCGTTTGGAGTGATTACAAAATAGGCATAGGTACAAATTAAAATCCAGGAGAAATTTAAACCAATTAAAACGACAATATTTCCATATTTAGCAACCAGTTTTGATGTAAGCCAAGCACCTAAAACCGCGATTAATTGAATTAATAAAATACTCACAATTAATCCCATTGTACGTTTACTATCACTTCCCCATTGCACTTCTTTTTCACCAAAATAAGCTGCAATAATCATGATAGTTTGCACTGCCATACTATAAACGAAGAAGGCTCCTAAATAACGTCGTAAGGATTTTAATTCCTTTATTTGTTGCCAAACTTTTCGCAACTCTTTAAAACCATTGAATAGTACATTTTTATGCAGTTTGTTTTCGTTTTTATTATTTGGTAAGTAGTAGTAAGTGTATTGACTAAAGCCTAACCACCAAATACCTACTAAAAGAAAGGAATAACGCATCATTTGTAGTTTTTGGTTATCCGCTACTGACATAACCATAGCCAAACAAATCAATAACAAAACAACGCTACCCACATAACCCAAACTAAATCCTTTTGCGCTGATTTTATCTTGTTGTTCTTTGTGAGCGATATCGGGTAAATAGGAATTGTAGAAAACTAAACTTCCCCAAAAACCTATTAATGCCAATAAGTAGGAAACCAAACTTAAAACAACCATTTCATCATCTATTGAAAAAAAGTACAATGACATACATGAAATCGCCCCAACGTAACAAAAAAGCTTCAAGAAAAACTTTTTGTTTCCCAAATAATCGGCAATTCCTGATAATAATGGCGATATAAAAGCAATGATTAAAAATCCTAAAGCAGTAACATAACTTATTAAAGCCTCACTTCGAATAGAAAATCCAAACAGAACAATTTCTTCAATATTTTTTTGGCGGAATAAAGCTCCGTAATACAATGGAAAAATGGTTGAAGAAATCACCAAAGCATAAACCGAGTTTGCCCAATCGTAAAAAGCCCAAGCATTTAAAAGTTTTGAATCTCCTTTTTGAAGTTGTTGCATAGCAATTGTTTTAAAATAAAAAATCCCGACAATGTCGGGATTCAAATATAATAGTAATTTTTTAATTATTTAAAAGTTACTCCAAACTTAGCCGCTTCTGCTTTAGCCTTTGGAATTAATTCTTTAATTTTAGCAATACGAGTAGCATTACTAGGGTGTGTACTCATAAATTCTGGTGGTGATTGCCCTCCAGATTGTTGCGCCATTCTTTCCCAAAATGCAACAGCCGTATCAGGATTATAACCTGCAATTGCCATTAACGTTAATCCAATCATATCTGCTTCACTTTCATGCGCTCTACTAAATGGTAACATTCCACCAAATTGAGTAGTCGCTCCATAAGCTGTCATTGCTATTTGCTGAGTTTCTTGAGATTTATTTCCAGTAGCTACTGCTACTCCCGCCGCTCCAGCTTGTTGTAAAACACCAGCACTCATTCGTTGTTGACCGTGATTGGCTAAAGCATGCGCTACCTCATGTCCCATTACAGTTGCCATACCCGCATCGTCTTTACAAATTGGCATAATACCCGTGTAAAAAACGATTTTTCCTCCTGGCATACACCAAGCATTTACTTCTTTGCTATCTACTAATTTATATTCCCAAGCATATCCTTCTAAATAATTAGCATATCCGTTAGCATTTAACCAACGTTCAGCAGCAACTTTAATTTTAGATCCAACTGTCTCTACTCTTTTCGCATCACTTGTACCCGTAATTACTTTATTTTCAGATAAAAACTGATTATATTGTTGAAAAGCTGAAGGCAAAATTTCACTATTTGGAACTAAAGCCAAAGTACTCTTTCCAGTAAACGGATTTTTAGCACACGATATCACAAGTGCAAAAGCAAGAAGTACTACAATTTTAAATTTCATATTCATAAGTAATCGATTTTTTACAAAATTACATCTTTTTTTAATTTTAAGCTGTTTGTCGGATTCAATTTTTGCATCATTTTTTAACTATATTTTATAATCAAATTTTAAACCAAACATCATATAAATTGTAACTTGCACAAAATTTCTGAACATGTCTAAAAAGAAACAAAAGCAATCGCAAGTTATCGAAACACCTAAACCTATTTTATATACAGCAAAATTTTTGCAAGCTATTTCTCCTAGTCTAACAACTAAATTTGCGGCTAAACTTTTTACCACTCCTATTCGCCATAAATTACCAAAACGTGAATTACATATGGAACGCGAAAGTGTTCAAAAAAGTATTATGGTTCCATCTATAAACAAAGAAATTGTAGTTTATGAATATGGAAAAAGTGATAAAAAGGTACTTTTAGTTCACGGATGGTCTGGTCGTGGAACACAATTGGTTAAAATTGCGGATGAGTTACTAAAAATGGGCTACATGACGATAAGTTTCGATGCACCAGCACATGGGAAATCAAAAGGAAATTATTCGATAATGACTGAATTTATTGCTTCAATTTTAGAATTGGAAAAACAATACGGTTCGTTTGAATATGCTATTGGACATTCGCTTGGTGGAATGTCGGTTTTAAATGCGATTAAGCAAAATTTGAATGTTAAAAAAGCCGTTACCATTGGAGCTGGTGATATCATTCAAGACATCATTGATGATTTTATCAAGAAATTAGAATTAAAACCAGAATACGGAGTCAAATTACGAGATCATTTCGAAAAACGTTTTGTTGGAAAAATGGATGATTATTCAGCATACAAAGCTGCTAAAACAATTAAAATCCCAGTTTTAATCATGCACGATAAAGAAGATGATGATGTTTCCGTGAAAGCGGCTTATCATATTCATGAACATTTACAAGGTTCAGAATTGGTGATTACGGAAGGTTTAGGTCATCGTAAAATTTTAGGCGATGAAGCAGTAATTGAAAAAATTAAAGAATTCATTTCAAAATAAAAAAAGTCCTTCGTTTGAAGGACTTTTTAGTTTTTTAGAAGTTTGGTGATAAATTGTATTTTTTATAGAAGTTATCTAACGCTTCCAATACCTCATCTTCAGTATCAACTACTTTGATTAAGTTCATATCATCTGGATTGGCGTTTTTCATTTTGTCAATCATCACATTTTTAATCCAATCTAATAAACCTGACCAAAATTCGGTTCCTACTAAAATAATTGGGAATTTTCCGATTTTCTTAGTTTGAATTAAGGTAACCGCTTCGAATAATTCGTCTAATGTTCCAAAACCTCCTGGCATAACCACGAAACCTTGCGAATATTTTACAAACATTACTTTTCTCACGAAGAAGTAATCAAAGTTTAAGTTTTTATCTTTATCGATATACGGGTTAAAGTGTTGTTCAAAAGGCAATTCGATGTTTAAACCTACCGAAGTTCCGCCTCCATAATGAGCTCCTTTGTTTCCTGCTTCCATGATACCAGGACCACCACCGGTAATTACTCCGTAACCTGCTTTACTAATTTTGTATGCGATTTTTTCAGCTAATAAATAATATTTGTCTTCTGGTTTTGTTCTTGCTGAACCAAAAATGGAGACACAAGGACCAATTCTTCCCATCGATTCGTAACCATTTACGAATTCTGACATGATTTTAAAAATTGCCCATGAATCATTGGTTCTTATTTCATTCCAAGTCTTTTGCTTGAATTTCTCTTGAATTCTGTGTTCTTCGTTTTCGTACTGATCTGCTGCCATAGTAATTTTAGTTAATTTGTTTGTAAACAAACTATTACGATTAAATAATAAAGTTTTAGCAGTGTTGTTGTGTGTAGTAATTAGGTTGCTAAGATAATTCTTTTTTCAAAAACTGCGCCGTATAACTTTTTTTATTTTTCACGATTTCCTCTGGAGTTCCTTTCGCAACGACTTCTCCTCCACCTTTTCCACCTTCGTAACCAATGTCGATAATGTAATCGGATAATTTTACAACATCTAAATTATGTTCGATAATTAACACCGTGTTTCCTTTATCCACTAACTTATTGATGACATCCATAAGAACTCTAATATCTTCAAAATGTAATCCCGTTGTTGGTTCATCGAGAATATAAAACGTGTTACCAGTATCTTTTTTAGAAAGTTCTGTTGCTAATTTAATACGCTGCGCTTCACCACCGGAAAGTGTTGTACTTTGCTGTCCTAAGGTAATATAACCTAACCCTACATCTTGAATTGTTTTTACTTTTCGATAAATTTTTGGAATATTTTCAAAGAAATCTACCGCTTCATCAACCGTCATGTTCAATACATCCGAAATTGATTTTCCTTTGTAACGAATTTCCAAAGTTTCTCTGTTGAAACGTTTTCCCATACAGGTTTCACATTCTACATAAACATCAGGCAAAAAGCTCATTTCAATCGTTCTCACACCTGAACCTTCGCAAGTTTCACAACGTCCGCCTTTTACATTAAAACTAAATCTTCCTGGTTTGTAACCACGAATCATAGCTTCTGGCGTTTGCGTGTATAAACTTCTAATTTCTGAAAAAACATCAGTATAAGTCGCTGGATTCGAACGCGGTGTTCTTCCAATCGGACTTTGGTCAATGTCAATTACTTTGTCGATATGTTCTAAACCTTCGATTTTCTTGTAAGGTTGTGGCTTTTTAACAGCATTGAAAAAATGCGCGTTTAATATCGGATACAAGGTTTCGTTAATCAAAGTCGATTTTCCACTTCCTGAAACTCCGGTAACACAAACCAATTTTCCAAGCGGAATTTCAATCGAAACATTTTTTAAGTTATTCCCCGTAGCACCTGATAATTTGATGGATTTACCATTGCCTTCACGACGTGATTTTGGAACTTCAATCTGCATTTTACCACTCATGTATTGAGCCGTAATGGTATTTTCTTTCAACAATTCTTTCGGCGTTCCTTTACTGATGATTTGTCCACCAAAACGACCTGCTTTTGGACCAATATCAATCACATAATCGGCACGTTCAATCATATCTTTGTCGTGTTCAACAACAATTACGGAATTTCCAATATCGCGCAAACTTTCTAAAGATTTAATCAAACGTTCGTTATCTCTTTGGTGCAAACCAATACTTGGCTCATCCAAAATATATAAAACCCCAACCAATTGCGAACCAATTTGCGTTGCCAATCGAATACGTTGCGCTTCTCCACCCGATAGTGATTTTGAACTTCGATTTAAGGATAAATAGTTCAGACCTACATCCAATAAAAATTGTAATCTAGCTGTAATTTCTTTTAAAATTTCAGTTGAAATAACTTGTTGTTTTTCAGAAAGGTGATTTGGTAAATCGGCAAACCATTCGGATAAATCGGCAATATCCATTTGGACTAATTCACCTATGTTTTTTCCGTTTAATTTGAAGTATAACGATTCTTTTCTTAAACGTGTTCCTTCACATTCTGGACATTCATTTTCATCCATAAATTCTTTTGCCCAACGTTTAATGCTTGCCGAATCGGAATTATCGTATTGATTTTTAATGAAGTTAGAAATTCCTTCAAAATCGATTTTATAATCTTTCGTAATTCCCATAACCTTTGAAACGACTGAAAATTTTTCGTTTCCACCATACAAAATCATATCCATTGCTTCTTGCGGAATGGTTTCAATGGCATCGGTTATTTTGAAATCATATTTTTGTGCGATAATTTCCAATTGCTTGAAAATCCATGAACTTTTATATTCTCCCAAAGGAGCAAAACCACCATTTTTTATTGATGATTTCGGGTTTGGGATAATTTTTTGAAGGTTGATTTCATTCACAGTTCCTAATCCGTTACAACACGGACAAGCTCCTTTTGGAGAGTTGAATGAAAAGTTATTCGGTTCAGGATTTGGATACGAAATTCCAGAAGATGGACACATTAAATTACGACTGTAAAAACGCACTTCTTGGCTTTCTTGTTCAATCACCATCATGACATCTTCGCCATGATACATAGCGGTTTTGATGCTTTCTGATAGACGTTTATCAGTATCTTCTTCGTTATCAATTGCCATTCTATCGATTACGATTTCAATGTCATGCGTTTTATAACGATCGACTTTCATGCCGTATTCTAAATCACGAATTTCGCCATTTACACGAACTTTTAAGAAGCCTTGTTTGGCAATTTGCTCAAATAATTCGCGATAATGTCCTTTACGAGAACGAACAACTGGTGCTAAAATATTGATGCGTTTCCCGTTGAAATCCTCTAAAATCAACTGTTTTATTTGCTCATCAGAATACGAAACCATTTTTTCTCCCGTATTGTAACTGTAAGCATCAGCGCCACGAGCGTACAATAAACGTAAGAAATCGTAAATTTCGGTAATTGTTCCTACAGTAGAACGAGGTGATTTACTCGTGGTTTTTTGCTCAATAGCAATCACAGGCGAAAGTCCGTCGATTTTATCTACATCAGGTCGCTCTAGCCCTCCTAAAAACTGACGCGCATAAGCTGAAAAGGTTTCGATGTACCTTCTTTGACCTTCAGCGTAAATAGTATCAAAAGCCAATGACGATTTTCCAGAACCCGACAAACCTGTAATAACCACAAGTTTTTCGCGTGGAATGGTAACATCTATGTTCTTAAGATTATGAGCTCTCGCTCCAATAATTTCGATTGTTTCTTCTGTGTGTTGCATGTTTTTTGGCAAAACGCAAAGATATGAGTTTGTAGCTTGAATTACTATTTTTTAAATTTGTTTATGTTTAAAAAATAAACTTGTTAATAATTATAACTTATTGAATACTACTTAAATCATAGGTATTTGTTATTTTTGATTATTAAAAATTTATTCAAATGGCAAAATCAACTTTTAAATCTAACTCAGATACAGCAACAAGTGAATTAGCATATTATATTAAATGTAACTATGATAATATCAATTTGGAGTTAAAAGATAGCAAATTTGGAAAGTCTATCGAAATCTCATTTAGTAATGAAGAAAAAATGAAAATTTTTAAATCATGGCTTCATCAAAAACTAAATATTGATAAAAATGGATACTATTGCCTTTAATTTTTTTCTAAATTTACCTTTGTATATAAAAGATATTTTAAACATGATTAAAAAAACATTCTTATTCTTATTAATTTTTTATTTAGTATCCTGCAACAACAATGAAGATTATGTTGGTGATTGGTATCTTGTAGAAAAAAACAAATTTAGCAACTCCGAAAAAATAAATATTAAGAAGGCAGGAGATAATGGTTTTATAATAAATTATGTTTATTTTTCAGATTGGAGATGGGGAAAAAAAACATATTATTGTGAATATGAAAATGGATGTTTTGTTTACAAGGATAAAAATAAAATATGGTTATGCTCTTCTGAGGATAGCTTAATTTCAGCATTAAATGGTAAAGTTTATAGAAAAAAATAACCCCAAATGAAATCATCTTAATGAGAAAGATTTTTTACAAAGGTTTAAGTGAAAATGAAGAAATTAATAAAAATATTGTTAATTTTTTTTACACTAGGTTATTTTATAAATCGGATGAAGAAATTGTTAGAGTCTACAATAAAGAGTATGATATTAATTGTGAAAATGAAAAAATACAATTTCTTTTATTCTTTATGATTGATAGAATTTTTAGAAATAGATTTGATTATAGTCCTATCATTGTTGACTCTAAAAATGATGAAATAGAATTACTTGGCAAAGTAAAATTCATAAAACCCAATAAGCTCCTATTAATTAATGACTTCATGAGAAAAGTTTAAAACTTTTTATACTATTTAAATTTAATTCACGTTAATCTTTAAAGGTTCAATTTAAAAATTTAAATGATTTAGTATGAAAAAGTTATTATTTATTCTCTTTTTATTTCCTGCAGTAAGCTTTTCTCAAATACTTATTAAAGATGTTTCAAGAATGTCTTATTTAGATACTCCAAAGAATATTCATAAGACTACAGAGGTTTTGTCTAATATGAGCATTTATATTGAATCTGGTTATTTGTTTATTAAAGACGACATAGAAACTTTAAAATACAAAGTAATAGATACTTATCTTTCTGATATTAATGGAAAAGAAACAACTGTTTACGAAATATTTATTAAAAACGAAAAATATGTTGCTTATGTTGATTCTGTAAGAGATTCAAGATTTTTATTTTTAAGATCTGTTGATGATACCGATGTAAGCTTTTTTTATGAAAAAAGAAGCTAATTTTTTTTAACATAGTCAAAAGGATGCTTTAAAAATTTTATAATTAAATATTTAAAAAAATAAAGTTCAAATTTTATGAGTGAAATTTTAAAAAAATTTGATTTTTTAAAAAAGTTGTTTAAACGGCTTGGTTATATTTTTCTTTTATTAGGGAATATTGAATTTGTTTTAATGTTTGTTTTAAAAGACAAATCGTTAAGTCAGGTAATCTACCAAAATTATGGTGAAAATTTTTTAGCACTATATTTTAGTTCATTTTTTTGTTTTTCATTATTCTGTTTTTGGATTAAGAAAAAAATATCAGATTTAGAACTAAATGTATTTGCTAATCATTTAGATTTAATAGATGAATTGCACAACAATTGATCTTTCAATAAAATTAATTTTGCAATATTATTGTATATATATTGATATAAAAACTTGACTTTATTTTATATTAGTTAACTACTCAATAATCATTGATTTTAAACGCATTCTGTATTTTTCAAGAATAAGTTGTTTGTATATAAATCCAAGGAAGATGCCATCTTTTAAAACCGGTAACACTTTACAACCCGACGAATCAAACTTTTCCATGATGGTTTCTAAAGTTTCATCATAGAAAATAATTTCATTTGGTGGTTGCATTATTTCGTCAGTTGAAGTGTATTTTACTTTGAATTGCGAGAAAACTATTGGTCGAATTTCATCTAGTAATATCAAACCTAACAACTTATTTTTTTCATCCAAAACAGGAAAAACATCGATATCCGATTGCTGGATTTTCTCAACTAATTCTTCCAAATTATCACTAACCGAAATAGGTTTGAAATCAGTTTGAATTAATTTAGCTACATCAATAGAATTCAAAATATTAGCATCACGATTATCTGTAAAAACTTCGCCTTTATCGGCTAAATTTTTAATATCAAACGAATACGGTTCAAAACGTTTAGAAATTGCAAAACTTACCGAAGAAACTATCATCAATGGAACCATCAAATTATAACCTCCAGTAATTTCAGCAATAAGGAAAATTGCGGTTAGTGGTGCGTGAAATAATCCGCTCAATATTCCAGCCATTCCAACAAGAGTAAAGTTTCCAATTGGCAACTTAGCGAAACCGATTATATTGAAAAAATAAGCCACACAAAATCCTAAATACGAACCTACGAAAAGTGAAGGAGCAAAATTTCCACCATTTCCACCAGCACCTAATGTCAAACTTGTAGCATAAACTTTTATCAACATCGTTGCACCAACAAACAACAACAAAATCCATTTTGAATCTTCAAAGCGTTCAAAAACGGTATTTTGGACTAATCGTTCAGGATTACTGTCGGCTAATAGCTTGATGCTTTCATAACCTTCACCAAATAAAGAAGGAAATAAGAAAATCAGAACGCCCAAAATTCCAGCTCCAAACAACGCTTTATTGATGATATTAAATTTTAATCCGCTGAAATAATGTTCTATTTTTCTGAAAGTTCTCGCATAATTTATCGAAACTAATCCACTTAAAACGCCTAATAAAATATAATAGGGTAAATTGTGATAATCGAAAAACTGGACTTTTTTAAACGAAAACAAGATGTCTTCATTTAACATTACCGTTGAAACCAAAGCACCAGTAGCCGCGCTAATCATAATCGGAATAAAGGCTGTAATACTAATTTCAGCTAGTACCACTTCAATGGCAAACAATACTCCTGCGATTGGAGCGTTGAAAGCGGCTCCAATTCCGGCAGCGACACCACAAGCTAATAAAAGCGTTCTATCTTTGTAACTTAAACGATAATTTTGTGCATAATTACTCCCAAAAGCAGCTCCCGTAACGGTAATTGGCGACTCTAAACCCGCACTTCCCCCCATACCTACCGTAAAGGAACTCGTGATGATTTGGGCAAACATTTGCTTTCTAGGCATGATTCCGCGCTTTTTAGCGACAGCATACATAATTTGAGAAGTTCCTTTTTCAATAGAACCATCCAAAACCTTTTTAACAATGAGTACTGTAATAATAATACCAATGATTGGCAGCGTACTATTACTGTAAGGAAGATGGAATACATCATCTAATCTTTGAGCCGATTTATAAACCCAATGCGCAAACGTTTTTAGAATAATTACGGCTAAAGCTGAAGAAATTCCGACTAAAACGCACGAAAAATATATAAACTGCCGTGGTGTTAGTAACGATTTTAAAAGAAAAACAAATCGCTCTAAACGTCGGAAGGTTTTGTGTGTAAACGTTTTTAAGGAAAAAGATTTCTTTCTTGGCATTGTCTTGAAGTATTTTACGAAGGTAAATCTTTAATCTGAAAAATGAAACAAAATTAGAGTAAACGTAAGGCTTCTCTTCTACTTAAAGGTTTCAAATTGGTTGAATTCACATAAGCTTCGACTCCTTTTGGATTAAATCTACTATAATCACGTAAAGCCCAACCAATTGCTTTTTGAATGAAGAATTCGTTGGAATCTTTATGCTTTTCGCATTCCGATTTTAAAATTTCAAAATTGGTTTTTTCTTTATAACTCAATTGAAATAAAATAGCGCTTCGGTTTAACCACATGTTTTCAGAATTTGAAAAACGTTCAACTACATTTAAAGTCTCAGAAGGAAATTGCAACAAGTAACCTCCTAAAATATATTTCGCAATCGTATCAACTGAATCCCACCAAAAATTAGTAATAATTAATTTTTCAATCAATTGAATATCTTCTAAAACATATTTCTTCTTGAACTCTTTTAGTAATAAATCTATTGCTGTTTGATGAAACTCGCGTTCTTTCATTTGGAACAATTCCCAAGCAATTGCTCTAAAGTTAGATTTGACTTCCGATTTATTTTGTTCGTAGTTTGATTTGAAAATTGCACGTCTTTTCTCGGTTTTAATTCCAAAATAGGTAAAATTATTCTTCATGTAATTTTCCATTGGAATTGCTAATTCGCTATTGGATGCTTTTCGAAAATCAGCTTCTAGATCACTACAAAATTTCATTGAGTTCCTTTAATTTTTGTTGGCACGAAAGTACTAATTCTTCAAAAAACTGAAAAAATTCCGATTCAAATTCAGTATAAAAATCTTGAATTTCAACAATCGCCTCTTGCATGTGTGCGCGATGCTTGGTTTTATAATCCATCTGAAAAAGAATCATTTCCAACCCTGCGATTGTTGCATAACTGACAAGCCAATTTCTTCCAATCATATAGGGCAACATTCCTTTTGTTCTTTCGGTTAGGATTTCGTAATTGTCTTGCATCAATTTGTAAAAATCAGCAGCGTAATCTTCTAATTTTTCATTGGAATATTTACTCCAATTTTTCGCTAAGAAATGATCGTAAGCAATATCCATAATCACACCCGAATAATGTCCGTATTTTTCGTGCAAACGATGTTTACTTTTGCGATAAATGGGATGCGCATCGGTAAAACTATCAATATGACGGTGTAATAAAATACCCTTTTGAAGGGAATTTGGATAATCCAAATACTGAGAACCTCGAATACTATCTGCCATGAAATTGCCAATTTTGACAAAATCATCATCACCCGACAAATAGATATGAGCTAAAAAATTCATTTTGTAAGTTATTTTCGTAAATATATAAAAAAATATTTTGCGACTTTGCGACTTTGCGAGCTACATCTTAATATATTTGTATTTCAAATTTCAATTCATCATGACATTAATAAAATCAATATCAGGAATTCGTGGAACCATTGGCGGAAAAGTGGGTGATAACCTAACTCCAGTTGACGCTGTAAAATTTGCTTCTGCTTACGGAACCTTTCTAAAACAAAACATTGCAAAAGATAAACTAAAAGTAGTAATTGGTCGAGATGCGAGAATTTCGGGACCCATGATTCATAATTTAGTGGTGAATACATTAGTTGGATTAGGAATTGATGTTATCGATCTAGGCTTATCCACTACTCCAACGGTTGAAATTGCAGTTCCTGTGGAAAAAGCAGATGGTGGAATTATCCTGACGGCTTCTCACAATCCAAAACAATGGAACGCTTTAAAATTATTAAATTCAAAAGGCGAATTTTTAAGCGGTGCCGATGGAGCAAAAATTCTAGAAATTGCGGAAGCCGAAGCCTTTGATTTTGCCGATGTGGACTCGCTAGGAGAAGTTACTGAAAACAATGCTTACATGGATATTCACATTGATGAAGTATTAGAATTGCCTTTGGTTAATGCTGATTTGGTAAAGACTAAAAAATTCAAAGTAGTTGTTGATGGAGTAAATTCATCGGGTGGAATTATTATCCCAAATCTATTAGAACAAATGGGCGTTGAAGTAGTAAAATTATATTGCAATCCAAACGGTCATTTTCCTCACAATCCAGAGCCTTTAAAAGAACACTTAGGTGATATTTGTAAATTAGTTGTAGAAGAAAAAGCGGATTTCGGAATTGTAGTTGACCCAGATGTGGATCGATTAGCTTTCATTTCTAATGATGGTGAAATGTTTGGTGAAGAATATACTTTAGTAGCTGTTGCCGATTATGTTTTATCGAAAACTCTTGGAAATACGGTTTCTAATATGTCATCTTCTCGTGCTTTACGCGATATTACTGAAAAACACGGCGGAACATATCAAGCAAGTGCTGTAGGAGAAGTAAATGTGGTAGAATTAATGAAGAAAACCAACGCTATCATTGGTGGCGAAGGAAATGGCGGAATTATTTATCCATCATCGCACTATGGTAGAGATAGTATTGTTGGAGCAGCTTTATTTTTAACGTATTTGGCTAACCAAGATAAAACGGTTGCTGAAATTAGAGCAAGTTTTCCTCAATATTATATGAGTAAAAACAAAATTGAGTTAACACCTCAAATCGATGTTGATACTGTTTTAGCTGCGTTAACCGAAAAATATAAATCAGAGAATATCTCAACTATTGACGGAGTAAAAATTGATTTCCCAACCGAATGGGTGCATTTAAGAAAATCAAACACCGAACCAATTATTAGAATTTACACGGAAGCTCCAACACAATCAGAAGCTGATGTTTTAGCAGAAAGATTTGTTAAAGAACTCAAAGAAATAGCAGGAATATAAATAATAAAAAAGGTTAGATTTTAAATCTGACCTTTTTTATTATTTACCGTGGCCTTTTCCATGGCCTTTCCCTGGGTGACCATTACCTTTATTGTGTTTATGGTCGTGATGGTGTTTTTTTACTTTATATTTTGTTTTATGCGAGTAATTATAGCGTTGTGGGCTATCGCCATAAAAATCTAATTCTATTTGAGTACTTTTTCCTAAATTAATACCCACAAAAATTGAAGGAACTTTTACACTTACCGACCATTTTCCGTTGTTGAAATAAATATAATTTCCTCTTTGAATGTCATAATACATATTTTGGTCAGGAAAATAAATATGTCTTGTTTTTGCTCTATATCCATGAGCAGGAGCCCAAGGCGGTGGTCCTTGCGAAAAAACGTCTGTTGGCACTACCAACATAAATACTAAAATTAATACCCCAAAAAGCGTTGCTATTCTGTTTTTACTAGTTTCCATAGTGATTAAATTTAATAGTTATTTGTATTAATAAACCAATAATACTGCCAAAAATTATGTTTTTAGAAATTTTTAACTTTTTTTAACATTTTTTAAAAACAGAAAAAAGTCTATTTAACAATAATTTTTTTTGTGGTACTTTGAACGCCATTTGTAACTTTAACCAAGTACATTCCGGCATTTAAATCTAACTTGACACGTATTTCGTTTTCAAAATTTTCTGTCTTAAGTAACTGTCCTGTAATGGTATAAATTTCCACTTTTGAAGTTCCTTCTAAACCAGAAACAATTAAGTATTCAGAAGCTGGATTTGGATAAACAACTACTCTATTATCAATTGGAGTTTGAGTCGATAAAGTAGAAAACCATGGCTGACCAAAATTAGCTCCAAAAATATAATCAGCTAAACTAGGATAATCTATAAATGGATTACGATTCATTTGCCAAGTATATATGTAATTATTACGATTCATTTCAAAATCGTCTCTTGGGTCGGTTGTATTCCAAGTTAGTAAAGTAGCTAAATCACCTAATATTTGGTTTCCTGAAATATCTGATGGATTACCATTAACTAAACTTAATGCGTTATATCTAACAGCCATATAAAACAATGATCTTGCTACATCTCCTTTCCATTTTCCTTGTGTTCCCAATGGTCCATTATAATCTCCTAAACCAAAATCTTTATTACTTTTAATAATATTTTCTTGTCCATCTTCAGCGTGTAAGTGATGTGCATCTGAATGAGCAGATAAAATATCATTTGCATTTGTTGGCAACCAAATATTGATTCCATCTGCAGTAGAGGATGTTCCTCCAGAAAAACCTCCTCTTGCTTGCGCAAAAACATGTTCTCTTACCCATTTTCCTACACCACTACTTCCAACTTGCTGATCTAATTTTGGTTTTGGTGACTCAACATAATACATCCAAACTTGATTACTATTTTCAGGATTTATATCAGCACTTTTGAGTATTTCCCAAATATCACCATAACTATGTGCTCGAACAACCGCTGGATTTGCAATTATATCTTGTAGCGCTTGCTTTAATGCATTACCAGATAGACCTTCTAAAGAATCGTAATACCCAGCAGGAATAGTTGGTGTTACTAGACCATAAGTAGGGTTTAAAGGAGTTCCATAAGATTGAACTATAAAATCGTTATCGTAAACTCTTACTATGATATTATTATTATTTGAAACATAGCCTAAAGCTAAAGGCTGAACACTAATCAACATTTCTTCATCTCCCTCATCAAAATTATCGTCTGTTAGAGTGATACTTGTTTGTGTTGAACTTTGACCTATTGGAATTGTAACTGATAAAGTTCCTAAATAATCACTACTATTAAAATTTCCATTGTTAAGAGCGAAATTTATATCTAGATTAGCATTTGTAACAGGTTGGCTTGTCGTAAAAATAATATTAAAAATATCACCTTCATTATAACTTACTTGAGAAGTTGAAACCGTTACATAATTTAAAACTATTCCACTTCCATCATTGTTAACACCAGGAGTCGGGGGCTTTACTTCATAAGTTCCATCATTTTTTCTTTGAATTGATTTTGAAACCGAAGTTGATGTTTCAATATCAGCAGAACTTACTGATAAATTTAAAATCGACATTAAATTTGTTGCCACTAGAGTATTACTATTTGAATAAGCAACCGCATCAATTAAATTTGTTAGAGTTGCCAAAGTTCCTGTAGTAGTTGTATATGGAAAATCAGAACCGTTTCCAAGATATAGTGCTACTACATCTGGTCCGTTTTGAATTTTACTATTCGGAATATTACCTGCTGGAGAAGGCTCTACCATAACATTTCCAAAATGAATAATTCCATTTATGTCAGTTATAAAACCATCTAAATCATAGGTGTAATAGCTAGAAGAATTTGATTCATTAAAAAAAACGAGTACATAACCATCCAAAGGAAAATTTGGTGTAGATGATTTTAATTCAATAAATTCCTTAACATCACTTCCAGGATTATCTGCATCTACCTCGTTAATAACAACTTGAGAGTAGTTAAACATTCCTAACATAAGGAATAATAGGGTAAGTAATTTTTGGAGCATAAAAACTAATTTTATCAAAAATACGAATATAAAAATGAAAGTACCTTCATTTTTTAACAATACTTATTAATTTTATGCATTTTTTAAGGCTATTGTACGAGTATTTTTATATTTTGCAGTCGTTAAGCAACTTTTTGCTTTGTTTGCCATCTAACAATAAAACTGATAAATCAATTTTGAAATTTATTATTAAAATAATTGTTTTCTTATTTCCAATTCTTGTTATCTCTCAACATTCTACTAGAATGATTGTTAGAGTTAATTCAGAAGAAAAAACGCTATTGATTAAACAAATTTTAACTTACAATAACACTAGTAATGATACCTTAAATCATATCATTCTTAACGATTGGAACAATGCTTTTTCATCAAAATCTTCTGCATTAGCAAAAAAATATTCCGATGAATTTGTGAGAGCCTTTCATTTAGCAACAGAAAAAGAAAGAGGTTTCACAGAAATTAAAAATATAGTAGACAACGATTTTCAAATAATAAATTGGAACCGACCTAAGGGCAAAGTAGATTTAATAAAACTAGAACTCAATCAGCCTATTTTACCTTGTTCGAAACAAACCTTCACATTGGTTTATATCGTTAAAATTCCAGATTCAAAATTTACCAAATACGGTTACAATAATGACGGACGAATCGTATTAAAAAACTGGTATTTAAATCCCGCTCGATTTGAGCATAAAAAATTCATACAATATAGTAATGAAAATCTAGATGATATTCCAAATGCTTTTTCTGATTTTGAAATTGAATTTGAACTTCCAAAAGACTATGCTTTATCAAGTAACCTACAAGAAATCAATTCTATTGAACTTATTGATACTAAAAAGGTTCTTCTAAATTCTAAAAACAAAAATGAAGTTGTCATTACAATAGAACCTAAAAACACCTATCAAACTTACCGAAATGAAATTATTGAAGTAAGTTGTGGAATTGAAGATGCTAGAGTAAAAGAAATTGACAAAGCGATAATCTTTGATAAAGTAAGCCGTTTTACAGCTTCAAAATTAGGATTACCTCTAACTTCTAAAATTATAATTACTCAGGAAGACTACGCGCGTCAGCCGTTTTATGGTTTAAATCAATTGCCTAGCTTTTTGAGTCCGTTTTCTAATGAATTGATGTTTGAGTTGAAATTTTTAAAAACCTATTTAAACAACTACTTAAAAGAGAATCTTAATCTAAATCAAAGACGTGATTATTGGATTGCAGATGGAATTCAAATGTTCTTAATGATGCAATATGCTGATGAGTATTTTCCTGAATTAAAAATGACTGGAAATGTTGCCCACCTAAAAATTTTAAAACCGTATCATTTTATCAATCTAGATTTCAACCAACAATATAACTATTTGTATATGTTAATGGCTCGTAAAAATTTAGATCAACCTCTTAACGAACCCAAAAATCGCCTAATAAAATTCAACGAACAAATTGCAAGCAAATACAGAGCTGGCTTAAGTTTAAAATATTTAGATAGCTATTTAGGAAACGATATTGTTCATAAAAGCATTCAAGAATACATTCAAGAAAATCAGTTTTTTGGAACAAATTCTCGTCAGTTTGAAACCGTTCTTATAAAAAATAGTCCAAAAGACATTAATTGGTTTTTTAGAACTGTTATTGAAACTCGTGATTTAATCGATTATAAATTTGGAAAAGTTACCAAAACAGAAGATTCTATAACGGTAAATATCATTAATAAAACCAATACCAACGTGCCCATTTCTCTATATCAATTAAAAAATAATGAAGTGGTTAATAAAATGTGGTTGACCGAAATTAAAACCGATTCAACTATTGTAATACCAAGATTGGGTGCCGATAAAATAACACTAAATTACAACAACGAAGTTCCAGAATACAATTTAAGAAACAATTGGAAATCTTTAAAAGGTTTCTTCTTTAACAATCGTCCTTTAAAATTCATATTTTTTAAAGATTTAGAAGAACCTTATTACAATCAAATCTTTTATGTTCCAGAGGCCGAATTCAATATTTATGATGGTATTGCTTTAGGAATGCGAATTAATAATAAATCCATGCTGAACAAACCGTTCTCTTTCAGCATGACACCAATGTATTCAAGTAATACAGGATCAATCGTAGGGAAATTTTCTGCTTTTGTAGATGATAATATTCGCGAAAAAGGCAAGTTATATAACATCCGATACATGGTAGCTGGTAGTCGTTTCCATTACACAAAAGATGCTTTTTATACCAATTTTACACCAGTTGTTCAATTTAGATTTAGGGATGAAAATTTTAGAGTAAACAAAAATGAATTCATTCAACTAAGACAGGTCTATGTCAATAGGGACAAATCGCCATTTGTAACGGATGCTAATACACAAAACTATAATATTTTCAATGCTAAATACGGAAATTATCAATCAGAAGGAACGAAGCATTTTTCACTATTAAACGATTTACAAATTGCTAATTCATTTGGAAAAATTTCCACAGAAATCCATTACCGAAAATTATTTGAAAACAATAGACAAATTAGTCTTCGTTTTTTCGCAGGAGCTTTTATGTACAGAAGTGTAAATACTGACTTTTTTAGTTTTGGACTAGACCGACCAAACGATTACATGTTCGATTACAATCTATTAGGAAGAAGTGAAACCACTGGGATTTACAGCCAACAATACGTTTATGCAGAAGGTGGTTTCAAATCTAAATTAGATACAAGATTTGCGAACCAATGGATGACAACAATAAATGGAACCTTCAATATTTGGAACTGGATTCAAATATATGGCGATGCCGGAATGTTTAAAAATCAATACACTAGTCCAAAATTTGTATACGATTCTGGATTACACCTTAATCTTGTTCCTGATTATTTTGAACTTTTTTTACCTGTTTATTCTTCAAATGGTTTTGAACTTAATTCAAATAATTATGGCGAAAAAATCCGTTTTGTAGTAACCTTAAGTCCAAAAATATTAGTTTCTCTATTTACAAGAAAATGGTTTTAATAGCTTTTTGACTATTTTTTTGATAATTTAATAATTAAAAATCGTTTTTTAATAGATTCATTGCGTTTTTCAAATCAAAACTATTGATAATTTAATAATAATTAAAAAAATATTACTCCTTGTATTGTTTTATAAGTCGTTTTAATTAAATTTGTTGAATTATCAATTTCGTACAAACGGCTTATGAAAACAGCAACAACATCGGAAGTAGTTTCTTTTGAAGATTTCAAAAAAGAAGTCATTAACGATTATAAAATCGCCCGAATTAGTAGAGAATGTAGTCTTCTTGGAAGAAAAGAAGTACTTACAGGTAAAGCCAAATTCGGAATTTTTGGCGATGGTAAAGAAGTACCTCAATTAGCTTTAGCAAAAGCGTTTCAAAACGGAGATTTCCGTTCAGGATACTACCGAGACCAAACGTTTATGATGGCAATTGGTGCTATGAATATCGAGCAATTCTTCGCTGGATTGTACGGCCATACCGATATTAATTTTGATCCAATGAGTGCCGGTCGTCAAATGGGCGGACATTTTGCAACACATTCATTAGACGAAAACGGAAATTGGAAAAACTTAACCCAACAAAAAAATTCGAGTTCTGACATCTCTCCTACTGCTGGGCAAATGCCGCGTTTGTTAGGATTAGCTCAGGCTTCAAAAATATACAGAAATGTTTCAGGAATCAACCAAACCAACTTCTCTGAAAACGGAAACGAAGTGGCTTGGGGAACTATCGGAAATGCTTCTACTTCTGAAGGTTTATTCTTCGAAACCATCAATGCTGCTGGTGTTTTACAAGTACCAATGGTAATGAGCGTTTGGGACGACGAATACGGAATTTCAGTTCACGCACGTCATCAAACAACTAAAGAAAACATCTCAGAAATTTTAAAAGGTTTCCAACGTGATGAAGAAAATAACGGTTACGAAATCTTACGTGTTAAAGGTTGGGATTACCCAGCTTTAGTAGAAACCTATCAAAAAGCATCGCAAATTGCGCGTGAAGAACACGTTCCTGTTTTAGTGCACGTAAGCGAATTAACGCAACCGCAAGGTCACTCAACTTCTGGAAGTCACGAACGTTACAAAAATGCAGAACGTTTGGCTTGGGAAACAGAATTCGACTGTGTAGCTAAAATGAAAACTTGGTTAATTGAAAACAATATCGCTACTTCTGAAGAATTAGATGAGATTGATAGCCAAGCTAAAAAAGACGTTTTAGAAGGTAAAAAAACAGCTTGGATAAACTTTACAGCTCCAATTAAAGCTGAGCAACAAGAGTTGGTTGGTTTGTTAAATACCATCGCTTCACAAAGTGAAAACAAAGTATTCATCGAGAAAATTGCTAACGATGTTGCTTCAATAAAAGAACCTATTCGTAAAGATATTTTAGTAGCAGCTCGTAAAGTGTTGCGCATGATTATCAAAGAAAATTCGCGTGCGACTTTAGCTACTTGGATTGAAAACTATACGGAAAAAATCCAACCAAAATTCAGTTCACACCTATTTTCGCAATCGGATAAAACGGTTTTAAAAACGAAAGAAGTTGCTCCAACTTACGATGCAACTGCGGAAGATGTGGATGCACGTTTGGTTTTAAGAGATAACTTTGATGCTATCTTCTCAAAATATCCAGAAACCTTAATTTTTGGTGAAGATTCAGGAAACATTGGTGACGTAAACCAAGGTTTAGAAGGCATGCAAGAAAAATACGGAGAATTACGTGTTGCCGATGTGGGAATTCGTGAAGCTACGATTTTAGGTCAAGGAATTGGAATGGCAATGAGAGGATTACGTCCAATTGCTGAAATTCAATATTTAGATTATTTGTTGTACGCTATCCAAATCATGAGTGATGATTTAGCAACATTACAATACAGAACAGCGGGGCGTCAAAAAGCACCGTTAATCATCAGAACTCGTGGTCACCGTTTAGAAGGCGTTTGGCATTCAGGTTCTCCAATGGGAATGATTATCAATGCGATTAGAGGAATTCACGTTTTAGTTCCAAGAAATATGACCAAAGCAGCTGGTTTTTATAACACATTGTTAGAAACTGATGAGCCTGCATTAGTTGTAGAATGTTTGAACGGTTACCGTTTGAAAGAAAAAATGCCAATCAACTTAGGTGAATTCAAAACACCTATCGGAGTAGTTGAAACAATTAAAACTGGAACTGATATTACTTTAGTTTCTTACGGATCAACATTACGTTTAGTAGAACAAGCAGCAAATGAGTTAGAATCGGTTGGAATTAGCGCTGAAATTATTGATATTCAATCTCTATTACCTTTCGATATCAATCACGATATTGTAAAATCGGTTGCGAAAACGAATCGATTATTAGTAATTGACGAAGACGTTCCTGGTGGAGCAAGTGCTTATATTTTACAAGAAATTGTAGAAAATCAAAATGCGTATAAACATTTAGATAGCGCACCACAAACATTAGCTTCAAAAGCGCATAGACCGGCTTATGGAACGGATGGAGATTACTTCTCAAAACCTTCAGCTGAAGACATTTTTGAGAAAGTATATGCCATGATGAATGAGGCTAATCCAACAAAATATCCAAGTTTATATTAAAAAATTTGTTTATTCAAAAAATATTTAGAAACATTTGCAACATACAATTAAGAAAATGATTTCAATTTTAAACAATACTTGGTGGTGGTCTAACTTACGTCAAACGTCGTGAGCGAAACCTGCTATAGTATAATTTAAAACCAATACATAGAAAAGGCTTGTCAATCACGACAAGCCTTTTTTTATTGCCAAAAATTCAAATCACATGAAAAAATATAAATTACATACCAACTACAAACAAATTCTTGCCGACACCATTACGCCGGTGAGTGTTTATTTAAAAATTCGCGATAAATTCCCGAATAGCATTTTATTGGAAAGTTCGGATTATCATGCAAATGAAAACAGTTTTTCGTACATCTGTTTCAATCCGATTGCTTCTATCAAAGTGGAAAATCAAAAAATTGAAACGAATTTTCCAGATGGCTTTTCAGAGATAATTCCAATTGATTCCAATGTAAACGTAGCGAAAGAAATCGAAAATTTTTCAAACCAATTCCAAACCGAAAAGTCAGATTTTAAATTCATTACACAAGGATTATTTGGTTATTTAGCTTACGATGCAATTAAGTATTTTGAGAAAGTTTCGATTGCTAAAAAATCAACAGAAAACGAAATTCCCGAAATCTTTTATGCTGTTTACCAGAATATCATCGCGATCAATCATTTCAAAAATGAAGCATATTTATTCTGTCATAGCTTTGACGGAAGCAACAATATCGCTGAAATCGAACAATTATTGCAAGCGAGAAATTTTGCTTCATTTTCCTTCCAAAAATCAGGAAGCGGAACGTCAAACTTAACTGATGACGAATTCAAAAACTATGTTGCTTTAGCCAAAAAACATTGTTTACGTGGCGATGTCTTCCAATTGGTCTTATCTAGAAGATTTTCACAAGGTTTTAAAGGTGACGAATTCAATGTTTATAGAGCTTTACGAAGCGTAAATCCTTCTCCCTATTTGTTTTATTTCGACTATGGAAATTTCAAAATATTTGGTTCATCGCCCGAAGCACAATTGGTAATCAAAAACAATTTTGCTGAAATTCATCCCATCGCAGGCACATTCAAACGCACCGGAAACGACGAACAAGATGCCGAATTAGCTAAAAAATTAGGTGAAGATACCAAAGAAAACAGCGAACATGTAATGTTAGTCGATTTAGCAAGAAATGATTTAAGCCGAAGTTGCTACGATGTGAAAGTAGAAAAATACAAAGAAGTGCAGTTTTTCTCTCACGTGATTCATTTGGTTTCAAAAGTATCCGGAAAATTAAAAGAAAATCATACTTTTATGGAATTAGTTGCGAAGACATTCCCAGCAGGGACATTAACCGGAGCACCAAAAGTAAAAGCCATGCAATTGATTGAAAACATAGAAAAAACCAGCCGAAGTTTCTACGGTGGAGCCATCGGAGTGTTAGATTTTGAAGGTAATTTCAATCATGCCATTATGATTCGTTCCTTTTTGAGTAAAAATCACACCTTACATTTTCAAGCTGGAGCCGGAATAGTTGAAAGTTCCTCCGAAGAAAACGAAATGCAAGAAGTGTATAATAAATTAGGTGCTTTACAAAAAGCTTTAGATTTAGCAGAAAACATTTAGACAGAAAAACATCATGAAAATAGCAGTTATAGACAATTACGATAGTTTTACCTACAATTTAGTCCACTATTTAGAGGATTTGAATGCGAATGTAACCGTTTTTAGAAACGATGAATTTGAGTTGAATGAATTGGAAAAATTCGATAAAATTCTTCTTTCTCCAGGGCCAGGAATTCCAGACGAAGCGGGTTTGTTGAAAGAAGTTATCAAAAAATATGCTGCTACTAAAAGTATTTTTGGAGTTTGCCTAGGCTTGCAAGCTATCGGAGAAGTTTTTGGTGGAACTTTAACCAACCTAGAAAAAGTGTATCACGGTGTGGCAACCAAAGTCACAAAAACGGAAGATGATTTTATTTTCAACGATTTACCAAACGAATTCGAAGTGGGTCGCTACCATTCTTGGGTCGTTTCCAATGAAAATCTTCCTACCGATTTAATCGTAACTTCTACTGATGAAAACGATCAAATCATGTCGATGAAACACGCACATTTTGATATTCGAGGCGTTCAATATCATCCTGAAAGTGTTTTAACTCCTTTCGGAAAAAAAATCCTAGAAAATTGGCTTAGCCATTAATTAACAACAACATACACGCTTAATTTATTGCTTCACTAACACAAAATAAGTGAAGTACAGCCCAACTTATGTCCAATTTTAAAATTCGAAACACATGAAAAATATATTAAATCGTTTAATTCAACATGAAATCCTAACCAAAGAAGAAGCTAAAGATGTTTTGGTCAATATTTCTTCAGGAAGTTATAATCCAAGTCAAATAGCTGCTTTTATGACAGTTTACATGATGCGATCCATTACTATTGAAGAATTAGCAGGTTTCCGAGAAGCTTTGTTAGAATTGTGCATTCCTGTTGATTTTTCCGCTTACAATACGATCGATTTGTGTGGAACTGGTGGTGATGGAAAAGACACCTTTAATATTTCAACTTTAGCTTCTTTCATACTAGCTGGAGCTGGAATTAAAGTCGCAAAACATGGAAATTATGGGGTTTCTTCGATTTCAGGATCTAGCAATGTGATGGAAAAAATGGGCGTAAAATTCACTAATGACTCCGATTTCTTAACCAAATCCATTGAAGAAACGAATATCGCTATTTTACACGCACCACTCTTCCACCCTGCCATGAAAAATGTGGGTCCGATTCGAAAAGAGTTAGGCGTGAAAACGTTTTTTAATATGTTGGGACCGATGGTAAATCCGTCGTTTCCAAAAAATCAAATGGTGGGGGTTTTTAGTTTGGAATTGGCTCGAATGTATGCGTATTTATACCAAAACACATCTACCAACTACTCCATTTTACATGGATTAAGTGGTTTTGACGAAGTTTCATTAACCGATGAAGTAAAAATCATTTCCAACGCATCCGAACAAATTTTAAAACCATCCGATTTCAAATTACCTGAATGTAAACTTGAAACCATCAAAGGAGGAATAACCGTAGACGAATCTGCAAAAATATTCTTCGATGTGATTTCTGGAAGAGGAACCACGGCTCAAAACAATGTGGTTTGTGCTAATGCTGCAATCGCAATTCAAACCGTTGAAAAATCGAATTATGAAGAAGCTTTAGCTAAAGCGCAAGAAAGTTTAGAAAGTGGAAAAGCATTGGAAAAATTGAAAAAATTAATCGCAATAAGTAATTAATCATGAACATTTTAGATAAAATCATCACCGACAAAAAACGAGAAGTCGAATTAAAGAAAAACATTATTCCAGTTTCACAATTAGAAACTTCAGTTTTGTTCAACTCACGAACCTATTCATTAAGTAAACTTTTGAAAAATAGTGTTTCTGGAATTATTGCAGAGCATAAACGTCGTTCACCATCAAAAGCTATTATAAACAACAATCATTCTGTAGAAGATGTAGTTTTAGGGTACCAAAATGCTGGAGTTTGTGGAATTTCTGTTTTAACCGATGCTAAATATTTTGGTGGGAGTTTGGAAGATTTGTTATTAGCAAAAGCTTCGGTTAATATTCCGTTATTAAGAAAAGAATTCATTGTTGACGAATACCAAATCTTGGAAGCCAAAGCGCACGGAGCCGATGTAATATTACTAATTGCAGCGGTTTTAACTCGAGAAGAAATCAAACAACTTTCTGAATTTTCTCAAAGTTTAGGATTGGAAGTATTATTGGAAGTTCACAATTTGGAGGAATTGGAAAAATCGATTATGTCAAGTTTAGATATGATCGGCGTGAACAATCGCAATTTAAAAACCTTCGAAGTGAGTTTGAATTACAGCAAAGAATTAGCTACAAAAATTCCAGATGAATTTGTAAAAGTTTCAGAAAGTGGCATTAGTTCTATTGATGCAGTTAAAGAATTACAACAATATGGTTATCAAGGCTTTTTAATGGGAGAACATTTCATGAAAACCGAAAATCCGGGTTTGGAAGCTAAACGATTCATTCAAAAATTAATGTCATGAAAAACATAAAACTAAAAATTTGTGGTATGAAAGATTCGGAAAACATCACGGAAATTTCGACTTTACAACCTGATTATCTTGGTTTAATCTTTTGGGAAAATTCAAAACGAAATATGACTTTAGACGCTATTCCTGAACTTTCTGAAACCACAAAAAAAGTTGGAGTTTTTGTAGATGCTTCCATACAAGAAATTGCTGCAAAAATTAATCAATATCAATTAGACGTCATTCAATTACATGGAAATGAGTCGGTTATTTTTTGTAAAAACGTAAAAAAACTCGGTGTTGAAGTCATCAAAGTTTTTTCTATGGATTCGACATTCAATTTTTCAAAATTAAAAGAATATGTATTTACTGTCGATTATTTTCTCTTTGATACCAAAGGAAAATTACCAGGAGGAAACGGAATTACTTTCGATTGGAATGTTTTGGAAAACTATCACTACACTATTCCTTACTTTTTAAGTGGTGGAATTGGAAATACAGAAATTGACGGATTAAAAGAATTTCTAAAATCATCCGCTGCAAATAAGTGCTATGGAATTGATGTTAACAGTCGTTTTGAAAAAAAACCTGGAATCAAAAATAAAATCAAATTACAAAAATTTAAAAAATTGCTATATGAAAACTAAGTATAATGTTGATGAAAACGGATTTTACGGCCAATTTGGAGGCGCATTTATTCCCGAAATGTTATACCCCAATGTTGAGGAATTAAAAGAAAACTACTTAAAAATCATGGCCGAACCTTCTTTTAAAGAGGAGTTTAACGACTTATTACAACAATTTGTGGGTCGTCCAACGCCTTTGTATTTTGCCAAACGTTTATCCAAAAAATACAACACCAAAATCTACTTGAAGCGAGAAGATTTATGTCACACTGGAGCACACAAAATCAACAACACCATCGGTCAAATTTTAGTCGCCAAACGTTTAGGCAAAAGCCGAATTATTGCCGAAACTGGCGCTGGTCAACACGGTGTAGCAACAGCAACGGTTTGCTCTTTAATGGGATTAGAATGCATTGTATACATGGGTGAAGTCGATGTCAAAAGACAAGCACCAAACGTAGCTCGCATGAAAATGTTGGGCGCAGAAGTTCGTCCAGCAACATCGGGTTCGAAAACTTTGAAAGATGCTACTAATGAAGCGATTCGCGATTGGATTAATAATCCGATTGATACGTTTTACATCATTGGCTCTGTAGTGGGACCTCATCCTTATCCCGATATGGTGGCACGATTTCAAAGTGTGATTTCTAAAGAAATTAAATCCCAACTATTAGCTCAAGAAGGGAAAGAAAATCCTGATTACGTTATCGCTTGTGTTGGTGGCGGAAGCAATGCTGCTGGAGCTTTTTACGAATTTTTAGACGAAGAATCGGTGAAATTAATTGCTGTGGAAGCGGCTGGGCATGGAGTTGAATCGGGAGAAAGTGCTGCGACTTCTGTTTTAGGGAAAATCGGAATCATTCACGGAAGTAAAACTTTATTAATGCAAACTGAGGATGGTCAAATAACAGAACCTTACTCTATTTCCGCTGGATTGGATTACCCAGGAGTTGGTCCGCTTCATGCTCATTTACACGATACCAAAAGAGCGGAATTCATCGCAATAACAGATTCCGAAGCCATGCAATCTGGATTAGATTTATCAAAAACAGAAGGGATTATTCCAGCAATTGAAACGGCTCATGCTTTTTCAGTTTTGGATAAAAAACAATTCCAACCTAATGATATTGTTGTTATCAACTTATCTGGAAGAGGCGATAAAGATTTGAATACGTATATCGATTATTTTAAGTTTAGCGAATAGTAATAAGTGAAAAGTGATTAGCCTAAAACAAATAATATGAACAGAATCAACCAAAAATTACAAGAAGATAGAAAACTGCTTTCCATTTATTTCACAGCAGGATTTCCGCAAATAAACGACACTGTTTCCATTATTCAGGAATTGGAAAAAAATGGTGTCGACATGATTGAAATTGGGTTACCTTTTTCTGATCCATTAGCCGATGGACCAACCATTCAAGAAAGTTCTACAATTG
The DNA here is from genome assembly GCF_000686885.1 of Flavobacterium sasangense DSM 21067. Classification (GTDB taxonomy): domain Bacteria; phylum Bacteroidota; class Bacteroidia; order Flavobacteriales; family Flavobacteriaceae; genus Flavobacterium; species Flavobacterium sasangense. The sequence goes on from NZ_JMLU01000004.1 coordinate 96,521, forward strand.
CTATCGAAAACGGCATGACGACTTCACTCCTATTCGAACAATTGAAAGACATTAGAAAAACCGTTCAAATTCCTTTAATCATCATGGGTTATTTTAATCCGATGATGCAATTTGGAATAGAGAAATTTTGTCAAAAATGTGCTGAAGTTGGGATTGATGGCTTAATTATTCCCGATTTACCACTATTCGTTTACGAAACAGAATACAAAGCGATTTTTGAACAGTACAATTTAAAAAACATCTTTTTGATTTCGCCACAAAATTCGGAAGAAAGGATTCAACAAATCGATGCGATTTCCGATAGTTTTATTTATATGGTGAGTTCGGCTGCCGTTACTGGAAGTCAATCAGGATTTGGTTCGGCGCAAATGGATTATTTCAAACGAATTTCAAATTTAAACTTGAAAAATCCTCAAATTGTTGGTTTTGGAATTAAAGATGAAGAAACGTTTGAACAAGCGACGAAATATCAAAAAGGTGCTATAATTGGAAGTGCATTTATCAACTTTTTGAAGGAAAATCCGATTTCAGACATTTCAAAATTTATAGATAGCATAATTAAAAAATCCCGAGCCTAACTCGGGATTTGTTTATCTTGTAAAAACTAAAGTATTTCCTTTACTCAAATTCGCATCAAAAGCATAACCTTCATAGTTAAAACCTTTTAAATCTTCAATGGTTTCTGCATTGGTATCGATAATATAACGTACCATCAAACCTCTTGCTTTTTTGGCGAAGAAACTTATCATTTTTAGTTTTCCGTCTTTATAATCTTTGAATTCTGGCGTAATTACTGGAACTTTTAATGCTTTGGTGTCAACTGCACTAAAATATTCATTACTTGCTAAATTTAGAAACAATTCATCTTTTGTAAGTTCTTTGTTTAAAGTATCTGTGATAGTCTTTTTCCAAAATTCGTAAAGATTTTTCTTGGTTCCGATAGCAATAGAAGTTCCCATTTCTAAGCGATAGGGTTGCATTAAATCTAAAGGTTTTAGAAGTCCGTACAAACCTGAAAGAATGCGTAATTTTTCTTGTAAAACAGCTACTTTTTCTGTTGGTAACGAATATACGTCTAATCCTGTATAAACATCACCATCAAAAGCATAAATAGCAGGACGAGCATTTTCAGGTGTAAAAGGAACACTCCATTCTTGATTACGTTGCCAATTTAATTCGGCCAACTTCTCAGAAATATCCATAAGCTCCATTAATTGCTTCGGTTTTTTCTTTTTTAACGTTTTTTGAATGGTTTCCGATTTCGATAAAAAAGCAGGTTCCGTGTAATTAGAAAATGGTAACGGACTTTCGTAATTCAAAGATTTAGCTGGTGATATAACAATTTTCATAGTTTATTCTTTCTGTTTTTCAAAAGTACGAAAATAAGTAAATGTTAGTTTATCGCTTTTATAAGATTTTATTATAGTATTATAACTAAGAATGTATTCAAACTTATTTGTATATTTGACTATACTCATACAAATTCAGTAAAATGAAAAATTCAAAATCAGTTTTAGCACAAATAAGTGAATTTTCTATTTTACTTCTTTTTCTAATTTTTACTTCTTGCAACGGACAAAATAAAAACGAAAAAGATTCTAAAAACGAAACCGTTCAAAACGTAATTACTAATGATAAATTCAATATTAGTTCATTTAAAAACAATATTGTTAGCGAAATAGATAAAAGTATTCGCAGCATTTATCAAGATAAAACCGGTGCTTATTGGTTTGGAACGAATGATGCTGGAGTATTTCGTTATGATGGAAAAACTATTATTCAATTTACTACGAATGACGGACTTTCAAACAATCAAATACTAACTATTCAAGAAGATAATTTGGGAAATATTTGGTTTGGAACCGGTTTATTTGGCGTTAGTCGTTTTGATGGAAAAACTTTCACCTCTTTTACTTCTAAAGAAAATTTAAAACTAAACCAACTTTCCATCAACGATTGGAAAAAAGAACCAAATGATTTATGGTTTTATACTGGTGGTGGAGCCTATCGATACGACGAAAATTCAATTTCCTATTTACCTCTAAGTTATGAAAGCAAACATTTACAAAGCTCTCCTTTTAACTTGAGTCGCTATGCTGTTTATTGCATTTTAAAAGATTCTAAAGGTAATCTTTGGTTTGGAACACAAGCACAAGGCGTTTGTCGCTACGATGGAAAATCATTTACTTGGTTTACTGATAAAGGATTACAAGGTCCTGCTGTTCTGGCATTATTTGAAGATAGTAAAGGAAATATATGGTTTGGGAATAATGGAGCTGGATTGTTCAAATATGATGGAACTTCGTTAGTTAACTTTTCAGAAGAAAAAAACCTAAGCAATTCCGAATTTAGAGTAGCCGGAAAATCTAATCCAAATACATTGGCGCGTGTATATTCGATAAACGAAGATAATAATGGAAATCTTTGGATTGGAACCGTCGATGCAGGTGTTTGGAAATACGATGGAAATAATTTAATCAACTTTACCACTAAAGAGGGTTTAACAAGTAATGCTATTAACACTATTTACAAAGATGTAAACGGTGAACTTTGGTTTGGAACCGATGCAGATGGAATTTGTAAATTCAATGGAAAAACCTTTACAAAATTTGAAGTTAAATAGTATTTATAATAAAAAAAGCCTCTAATTGAGGCTTTTTATTATTCTTCTGAAAATGTTTGTGCTTTTGAATAAACCCTCCATTTATCAATACATTCTTGTAAATCTTGTGGAATTGGAGAATCAAAACGTAAAAATTCTTTTGTGATGGGATGTTCAAATCCTAATGTTTTGGCATGAAGTGCTTGTCTAGGCAACACTTTGAAACAATTCTCAACAAACTGTTTATATTTCGTAAAAGTCGTTCCTTTTAAAATGGAATCACCTCCATAGCGTTCATCATTAAAAAGTGTGTGACCAATGTGTTTCATGTGCACACGAATTTGATGTGTTCTTCCTGTTTCTAATTGACATGAAACTAAAGTTACATATCCAAATCGTTCTAAAACTTTATAGTGTGTTACTGCGTGTTTTCCTTTTTCATCACTTTCATGAACCGCCATTCGCATTCGATTTGTATCATGACGACCGATATTACCTTCCACAGTTCCTTCGTCTTCTTCAATATTTCCCCAAACTAAGGCAATGTATTCTCTTTCCGAAGTTTTTTCAGCAAATTGTTTCGTCAAATAAGCCATTGCGTGTTCGGTTTTTGCAACTACTAATAAGCCTGTGGTATCTTTATCGATTCTGTGAACCAAACCTGGTCTTTCCGAACTATTCATTGGTAAATTCTTAAAATGATATGCCAAAGCATTCACCAAAGTTCCCGAATAATTTCCATGACCTGGATGCACTACCATTCCAGCTGGTTTATTAATCACCAACAATTGATCATCTTCATATACAATATCCAAAGGAATATTTTCAGGTGTTAGCAATTGTTCGTAAGTTGGATGTGCTAAAACTAAACGCACCACATCACCTGCTTTTACTTTGTAATTGGATTTTACCGCTACATCGTTCACTAAAATGGAACCATTTTCTGCTGCTTGTTGTATTTTATTTCGGGTGGTATTTTCAATCATGTTCATCAAAAATTTATCCACACGCAAAGCCGATTGTCCTTTACTTGCTTCAAAACGATGATGTTCGTATAACTCGTCTTCGAGTTCAGTTCCTACATTATAATCCGCCATTCTCTTCTTTAAATTCTACTGGTTCTGTTACTCCTTCTTCCACAGGTGGTAAAGTATCTGCTGGTTCTTCTGAACTAAATGTTTCTTCATTAAACACTTCTTTTCCATCACCTAATACAAAATCCAATGTTGAACTTTTCTTTACCTTATCTCCTGCTCTTAAACGTCTTCCATTTTGGTAGATTTGTAATACCACATCTTTCGCAATATGCGGTTTGTAAGTAATTTTTCCTTCTTTTAAAGTTAACGATTTTATAGTAGCCGAAATTTGTCGGAACGTTTTATCTTTAAATTCAGGAATCGTGATATCAGTAAATTCACCTGCATTTAATTTCACATAGACTTTACGACCGTCTTTTACCAAACTTCCTGCTTTTGGATCTTGCTCTAAAATCGTAAAAGGAGGAAAATCAGCATTAAATTCAACTGTATCTAACAAAAAAACCTCTAAATCTAATTCGTTTAGTTTTTCTTCAGCTACTTCTAGTTTCATTTTAGATAAATCAGGCACTTTGATTTCCTGACCATGATTGGTTCTAAAATCTAAAAACTGAATCACTAAAAAAGTAAAACCCACAACTATTGCAGCGGCTAAAAAAACTTGAGTAAAAAATGTTCTACTAGTTAAATATTTAAATAAACTCATACAAAATGATATTTTGACAAAGATATAAAATTCAAAAAGAATTTACGAAGCAATTCATTTTGATTTCTTCACCCATTTAAAACGAATGAATTGCAAAAATATTTCTTTGGTAATCGAATAAAAGAACGTAAAATCTCAATAAATAATGTAATTTTGTGTATCACTTTTAGAATTTCAAAATGAAAAACGTTGCCATTATCATGGGAGGTTACTCTAGCGAGTACAAAATTTCGTTAACTAGCGGAAATGTTGTGTTTAACAATATTAATCGTGCTAAATTCAATCCATATCGCATTCATATTTTCAAGGAAAAATGGGTGTATGTTGACGAAAATGATGCCGAATTCCCAGTGGATAAAAACGATTTTTCAGTAACCGTAAATGGAACGAAAATCAATTTTGATGTGGTTTTTAATGCAATTCACGGAACGCCAGGTGAAGATGGTTTGATGCAAGCTTATTTTGAATTATTGAATATTCCTCAAACTTCTTGTGATTATTATCAAGCAGCTTTAACGTTCAACAAACGCGATATGTTATCGGTTTTAAAACCTTACGGAATCAAAACGGCGGAATCTTATTATTTGAATTTAGGTGATGAAATTAACGTTGATTCAATTTTAGCAAAAGTTGGATTACCTTGCTTCGTAAAACCAAATAAATCAGGATCCAGTTTCGGAATTTCGAAAGTAAAAACTAAAGAAGAATTTCTTCCAGCTATTGAAAACGCTTACAAAGAAGACGACGAAATCATCATTGAAAGTTTCCTTGACGGAACTGAAGTTTCTGTTGGAGTTATCAATTATAAGGGAAATGTTACGGTTTTACCTATTACCGAAATCGTATCGGAAAACGACTTTTTTGATTACGAAGCGAAATATTTAGGCAAATCGAAAGAAATTACACCTGCAAGAATTTCGGATGAATTGAAAGTAAAAATTGAGACGGTTGCCAAAAGAGCTTACGAAGTATTAAAAATGAAAGGTTTTTCGAGAAGTGAATTCATTATAGTTAATGATGAACCTCATATGTTAGAAATGAACACGATTCCAGGTTTAACTACTGAAAGTATTCTACCGCAACAAGCTCGCGAAGCAGGAATTTCATTACCAGAATTATTTGAAAATGCTATTGAATTGGCTTTAAAGAAGTAATATATGGTTGAAATTCAAGTTCATCATGAACTTCTTCAAACTGGAAAAATTAAAAATGTAATTTGTCCAAATTGTAAGAATAGAGAAAATTTAGAATATAGAGTTTACGGTGGGATAAGTCGAATTTTAATTGTTCCAACAGCTCCTTTAAGAAGACTAACAAAAGTGTTTTGTAATTCATGTCAAAAAGAATTTAAATTAAAAGAACTTAGTGACGATATAAAACAAGCCGTTAAATATGAGAGAAGTAAAAACCCAATAAAAACACCTATTTGGCAATTTACAGGGATAATTATTTTACTCTCCATATTATTTTTTGGAATCTATACTGGTATAGAAATGACAAAACTTGAGAAAGAATATATAAAATTACCTTTGAAAAACGATATTTATAAAACAAATATTAAAGGCAAATATTCAACTTTAAAAGTTTATAAGGTTACAAAAGATAGTGTATATATATTATTGAATAAATTTTCTTTAGATAGTTACAAAGGTCTTGAAGAAATTAATATTGAAGAAAATTATTCAGAAATAAAAGTTTTATCAAAAAGAGAGTTACAGAAATTATACGATGAAAATCTGATTTACGAGGTTAATAGAGAGTAATTATGAAAAAAGCAATATTTCCAGGTTCGTTTGACCCAATTACCAACGGACATTTCGATATTATCAAAAGAGGCGTTTCTTTATTTGATGAAGTCATTGTGGCGATTGGCGTTAATGCCGAAAAAAAATACATGTTTTCGTTAGAAGATAGAAAACGTTTCATCGAAGAAGCTTTCAAAGACGAACCTAAAGTTAAAGTCATCACCTACTCTGGCTTAACAATCGATTTATGTAAAAAAGAAAAAGCGGATTTCATTTTACGTGGATTACGAAATCCAGCTGATTTTGAGTTTGAAAAAGCTATTGCGCATACCAACCGTGTCATGTCGAAAATAGAAACGGTTTTCTTGTTGACAGCCGCTCGAACTTCATTTATTTCTTCAAGTATTGTTCGTGATGTGTTGAGAAATGGTGGCGATATTACACAATTAGTTCCTGAATCGGTTTTAGATAAGAAATAATTCTAACACGAATTTCACGAATTGACACAAAAAGATTAGTGTAAATTCTTGAAATTCGTGCTTTATTTCTCAAACACAATCAACTTCTCTTTTATAATTAAATTCGAAAAGTGAAATTCGGATTTTATCCATTCTAAAGTTTTGGGTTGGTAAATGAAAACATGGGTAAAATCATCTTTGTAATACCAATTCTCAAAAGGTTTCTGATTGTTGAAAACTTCTGTTTTACAGTATAATTTTCCTTTCGGAAGAAGTAAACTTTTCAGCAATTCAAATTCTTTATAAGGTTGATGAAAATGCTCCATTACTTCGCAACACGAAACGTAATCGTATTTTTGATTTAAAAGTGACACATCATTCGCAAAAAACAAATCGTAATTCTGCACTTGATAGCCTTTATCCATCAACATTTTAGCAATCACCGGTCCCGTTCCTGAACCAAAATCCAAACCTTTAGCTTCTGGAGAAAAATCTTGTAAAACAGCATTTACGATTGGAGAAACAAAGTTTTGATAGCGTTCATCAAAAACATCATTATTGTGCTTTTCGTAATGTGCTTTTTCTTCTACAGCAGTTAAAAAAGTATGTTTTGGTCTGAAAATCCCATAGCAAGTATCACATTTATAAAACAAATGCTTGGGTTTATCGCAAAAAAGCGTTGCAGCGGAATTACAAAGTGGACAGGTTGGAGAATTCATGATTGTAAATTTATAATCACATTTTATTTTTCATAAAAATTTGATAAAAGATTACCAATAATGGAATCCAAACAAGGATAGGAAATAATGTTCCCTTTATTTTATATTTCAAATTGTCTTTTGAAAACCAAATATGATACAATCCTGGTACTATAAATAACATACTAATAATATAAAACCAAGGATTTATGAGAATAAACAAACCAATAGAAAATAGTATTACTCCCTTTTTTAAAGTTCTATTCATCTCTATTTTAATTAAAATAAATTCTTATTTTCTATTATTCTCTTTACGTGACGTAAATTTTGGATGATTTTCTTCCTCCTCCTCTTTCTTAATCACCTTTCTTGCTACTTCAATTTTATATTTCTTTCCTTTCATTTTTTCGTCTTTGATGTTTTGCAATAGCGATTTCACTTTTGGATATTTCACTGCTACAAACGAAATAAAATCTTTAACTTCGATTAAGCCTAAATCGTCTTTTTCTAATTTGCCTTTTTGCGAAAAGAAACCTACAATATCAATTTTATTCAGCTTATTTTTCTTTCCTCCGCTAATGTAAAGCGTTTGATATAAAGGTGCTTTGGGCAACGATTTCGCATTGGAAACATCTAATCTACGTTTACCATAATCAAAATAATCGGCTTTCTTTTCGGTTTCGTTTACCAAAACATAAGCGGTTCCAGTGGCTAACATACGAGCCGTTCTTCCGTTTCTGTGGGTGAATTCGTCTTCTTTGGCTGGTAAATGGTAATGAATTACGTGATTCATTTCTGGAATATCCAAACCTCTCGCACCTAAATCGGTTGTAATCAAATAAGAAACACTACCATTTCTGAACTGAATTAAAGCTCTTTCACGTTCGTCTTGGTCTAATCCACCATGATAAAACGTGGAAATAATGCCTTTTTGAGTCAACATATCATGAATACGTTCTACTGCTTCTCTATGATTGCAAAAAATAATCGCAGCTTCGGAATTTAACGAACAAATTAATTGAAACAACGAATCAATTTTATCTTTCGATTTCGAAAATACGATGCGAATATCTAAATTGTCATTTTGCTTCTCTTTCGGAATAAAATCCAACACTTTCGGATTAACCACCTTTGTATATTTCGGAATTTCAACACCTGAAGTCGCAGAAACTAAAACGTGTTTGTTTGCTTTTGTAATTTTTCCAATGATATACGACATTTCTTCATGGAAACCCAATTGTAACGACTTGTCAAACTCGTCTAAAACATAGGTTTTGATGTTATCCGTAGCAAAACTTCCTCGTTCTATATGATCGGCAATTCTTCCTGGTGTTCCAATTAACAACGCTGGCGGATTGCTTAAATTTTTGAATTCAGTTTCTATCGAGTGACCTCCATAACACGTGTTGACTTTATAATGCGTTCCCATTTTTTTCCAAACTTGCTCAATTTGTAAACCTAATTCGCGTGAAGGTACTAAAATTAAGCACTGTACACCTTTTACGTCTTCTTCTAATAATTGAAAAATTGGCAACAAAAAGGCTAACGTTTTCCCCGAACCTGTTGGAGAAAGCAATAAAATATTATCTTCATTCAAAATAGCCTTTTGGGCTGCTTCTTGCATTTTGTTTAAACTTTGAATACCAAGATTCAATAGTACATTGTTGGAATATGGATTTTGACTCATGCGGCAAAGATAAAGCCAATTAATTAAAAATTACGAATTATAAAATTCTACCTCAAAAAGATTCTTTATTTTTGAAAATCAAATACAATTCTGCTATGCGTTTTTTACAAATAAGTTTACTTTTCTTCTCGATTTCTGCGTTTTCACAAAACAATTTCATTACACCTTTTGAACGTGGTAATGGCAATCAAACGACTACTTATGAGGAATGTATTGCGTTTTATGAAAAATTAGACGAAAGTTTTGCCAACATCCAAATGATTTACAAAGGCACCACCGATAGCGGAAAACCTTTGCATTTAGTACTTTTTTCAAGTGAAGGCAAATTTGATTTTGACGAATATTTTACTAAAAATAAAGCTGTAATTTTAATCAACAACGGCATTCACGCAGGTGAACCTGACGGAATTGACGCTACCATGATGTTGATGCGCGATTTGGCTATGGGAAAAATAAAAACAGCTAAAAACACTTTAATTGCTGCAATTCCCGTTTATAGTGTTGGCGGTATGTTGAACCGAAATTCGCATTCCAGAGCCAATCAAAATGGTCCCGAAGAATATGGATTTAGAGGAAATGCTCGAAATTATGATTTGAATCGTGATTTTATTAAATCGGACACTAAAAATTCAAGAAGTTTTCAAAAGTTGTTTACCGAATTAAATCCTGATATTTTCTTGGACAATCACGTTTCTAATGGGGCGGATTATCAATATACGTTTACATGCATTGCAACCCAACACGAACGTTTAGGAAATACATTAGGCAATTATTTCATCAACGAATTATATCCTTCGGTGGTGAAAGACATGAACAAAAAGAAAATCGATGTGGTTCCGTATGTTAATGTACACAGCACCACGCCTGATAAAGGTTTTGAACAGTTTACCGATACTCCAAGATATGCCACTGGTTATTCGACTTTGTTTCATACCTTAGGATTTGTTCCAGAAACGCACATGTTAAAAGTGTACAAAGAACGTGTGAAAGTGACGTATGAATTTATGGTAAGCACTATTAATTTCGCCGACGCTAATTGGCAAAAAATCAAACAAATGCGAAAAAATGCTTTGAACGAATACCAAGCTGGAATGCCATATCCATTAGATTGGGCAATTGATTCAACGAAAGTGTCATATATTGATTTTAAAGGCTATCAAGGTGGTTACAAACCAAGTGATATTTCAGGAAAAGACCGCTTATTTTACGATAAAAGCAAACCATTTACCAAGAAAATTCCGTTTTATGGGAATTATAAACCTACGAAATTCGTAAACATTCCGAAAGCGTATGTTATTCCGCAATCGCAATGGCAAGTTTTGGATATTTTGAAATTGAACAATATTAATGCACATCGTTTTCAAAAAGACACAATTATTGAAGTAGAATCGTATAAAATTGAAAATTATCAAACCTCAAAATCGCCTTACGAAGGGCATTACGCGCATTACAATACGAAAGTCTCCAAATCGACTCAAAAAGTGAAATTTTTCATGGGAGATTATGTGTTTTACACGAATCAACCTGGAGTAAAATACTTAGTAGAAACTTTGGAACCTGAAGCAGTAGACAGTTATTTCAATTGGAACTTCTTTGATCCTATTTTACAACAAAAAGAATATTTTTCAAGTTATGTTTTTGAAGATTTAGCCAAAGAATTCTTAGATAAAAATCCAAAAATCAAAGCCGAATTAGAACAAAAGAAACAAAACGACAAAGCTTTCGCTGAAAATGGAGCTGCACAATTAGATTGGGTGTACAGACAATCGCCTTACTATGAGAAAGCGCATTTGCAGTATCCGGTTTATCGAGTGAATTAAATTTTAGATTGAATTTCAGGAATTGAATTTATAAAATGTTCTTTTCCTGAATTTATTATTGTTTTCGCATTGTAAAACTCAAAAATTCCAGCGCCATTTCTTGGAATTTCGACTAAAACATCGGGTGGATATTTTTCTAAAATTAAATTAGAAATATGATTGGTCATCGTTACCAAACTGTTATTAACTAAAAAAAAGTAATTGACGTTTTTATTCATTCTGTGTGAAGTTTTATTAGTGCCTTTATCTTGTTTTGTAAGTTGCTCTATTTCTGAAAAATACACAACGTCATCTGCTACTCCAGCATTTACATTAACCGCGATTACTATGTCGTTTTGAACTCTTTTTGCTGTGTTAATCGGAATATTATTAACAACACCACCATCAACAAAAACAGAATCTCCTAAAGTTAATGGTGTAAAAATGGTTGGAATAGAAATAGAAGCTCTAATTGCATTGTATAAACTTCCTTTATCAAAAACAACTTCTCTCCCATTTGCAATATCAAAAGCGGTTGCTGTATATTTAATGGGTAAATCTTCAATATTTACATCGGTAATAAATTCTTTAATTTCGTTAAAAATTCGCTCCCCTTTCACCAAACCTTGAGTTGAAAAACTAAAATCGATTAACTTAAAAATTTTAGTTCGATTTACCTTTAACATCCATTGCTTGAATTCCTCTAGCTTACCTACTGCATAGATTCCGCCAATTAAAGCGCCCATAGAAGTTCCAGAAATGGAAGCAATATTTACATTTAACTTTACTAATTCTTCAATAACACCAATATGTGCTATGCCTCTTGCACCACCACCGGAAAGAACTAAAGTAATATCTTTTTTCATTGTGTTGAAAATCTTATTATTGAAAAACTTGTATTAAAAATAGTAAATAAATTTTAGAAATAGAAGTGCAATAAAAAAAGTCATCTTTTCAGATGACTTTTCATTTACAATTACATTACAAAAAAATATTAATTCCATCCCCCACCAAGCGCTTTGTATAAATTAATTACTGTAAGCATTTGGTTTTTACGAGTTTCAATTAAATCTGTTTTGGCTTCCAAAGCATCGCGCTGAGTAAGTAAAACTTCCATATAATCAGCTCTAGCTGATTGAAATAATTGATTCGCAATTTCAATAGATTGATTTAAAGCATCCACTTGATTGTTTTTTAAATTAAATGAATTTTGTAGATTTTCAATCTTCGACATTTGATTTATAACTTCGGTATAAGCTCTTAAAATGGTTTGCTCATATTCATAAACCGCTTGAATTTGTTTTGCAGAAGCTGTTTTATAAGTCGCTTTAATAGCATTTCTGTTTACTAATGGCATAATAGCATCTCCAACGATAGAATACAATAGCGATTCTGGAGAGTTTAATAGATATTTAGCATTAAATGCTTCATAACCTATACCTGCTTTTAATCCAAACTGTGGATAAAAATTAGCTTTTGCAACTTTAATATTTAATTTAGCAGCTTCCAACTCCAATTGTGCTTGTTTGATATCGGGTCTGTTTTCTAATAAATCTGAAGGTAAACCTACACTTACAAACTTAGGAGTTGTTGCCATAAAACTACTAGCATCTCTTAAAACAGGTTGCGGTGTTCTACCTACTAAAAAATTAATTTTATTTTCAATCTCTACTATTTCCTGTTTAAGATTGTAAATTTCGCTCTGATTTTTTTGAACCTCAGCTTCAAAACGTTTAACTGCCAAAAGGGTTGTTCTAGCCGACTCTTTTAATAATTTTACAATATCCAAAGCATTTTTTTGAATCTCGATGTTTTGCTCTAAGTTTTTCAATTGGGCATCTAATGCAATTAATTCATAATACGAATTAGCCACTTCCGCTACCAAATTCGTAACTAAATAATTCTTACCTTCTTGAGAAGCCATATATTCCATTACAGCTGCTTTTTTAGAATTACGAAGTTTTTTCCAAACGTCTAATTCCCAAGTACTGTATAAACCGAATTTGTAGTTTGTTAGTGGTTCTGGAAATTTCTCATCTTCTCTGATGTTTAAATTCTCTTCAATTGCACCATTTCTAGTAAACTTACCCACTTTATCTAAATCGGCACCAGCACTTAATCCAACACTTGGTAAATATTCCCCTTTTTTAGCTTGAATTTCGTTTTGAGCCATATTTACCTTTTGCATCAAAATATTCAATTCTTTATTATTAACTAAAGTAGAATCGATTAAATTTTGCAAATAAGGATCTTCAAAAAAGTCTTTCCATTTTACTTTACCAGAATTAGTACTTTCAGTTGTTTTTTCTGTATAATTTGTTGGTAAAGTCACTTTACTTTCTTGTGTAGCTACCTTTGGAATTCCACAAGAATGTAGTATTAGGATGGTGCATCCTAATACTACTGATTTTATAAAATTATTTCTTTTCATTTTTTTCTTTATGAGAATCTAGATATTTGTAATCTTCCGTTAACGGAGTAAAGTCTTCGTTTTTAATCATTTTTCTGCCTTCAGCTAATTTGGCAAAAATGTAGTATAATCCAGGAATTAATAAAACCCCGAAAATGGTTCCAAACAACATACCTCCAAGCGCAGCTGTACCAATAGTTCTATTTCCAATAGCTCCTGCACCAGTTGCTTTAACTAATGGAATTAATCCTGCAATAAAAGCAAATGAAGTCATTAAGATAGGTCTAAAACGAACTTTAGCGCCTTCAATAGCTGCCTCTAAAATAGACATTCCTTGCTGCGTTTTCTGGACGGCAAATTCTACAATTAAAACGGCATTCTTACCCAGTAATCCAACAAGCATTACTAAACCTACTTGTGCATAAATATCGTTTGCTAAACCAAAAAGTTTCAACATGAAGAATGTTCCGAAAATTCCGGCTGGCAAAGAAAGTATAACTGCAAATGGCAAAATAAAACTTTCATACTGAGCTGCTAATACAAAATAAACGAAGACTAATACAATTCCAAAAATTAGAATGGCTTCATTACCTCTTTGAGCTTCATCAAAAGTTAATCCTTCCCATGCTACATCGTATCCATTTGGAAGCGTTTTTTTAGCTACTTCGTTAATAACCTTAATGGATTCTCCTGTTGTATATCCTTTAGCAGGAATTGCTCTAATGGTTGCTGAATTGTATAAATTATAGCGCGTAATTTCGTTTGGCCCTTGTCGTTTTTTTAGCGTCATAAAAGCAGAATAAGGAACCATTTCGCCTTTATCATTTTTAACGTAGTATTTTAATAAATCATTTGGGTTTCTTCTAAAAGATGGATCTGCTTGCGTGTATACTCTAAAATAATTATTAAATCGAATAAACCCTTGTTCAAAAGTACTACCAACCAAAATATTTAAATTTTCCATTGCTGCTCCAATAGAAACTCCTTTTTGCATGGCTTTTTGGTTATCAATGATAATTTCATATTGCGGATAATTTGCTGCGTAAAAAGTAAACAATCCTGTTAACTCTTTACGTTTTCCTAAATCTTCCATAAATTGTTTATTGATTTTATCAAAAGAATAATAATCTCCACTATTTGTTTTATCCAATAAACGGAAAGATAATCCTCCAGCCGCACCATAGCCAGGAACTGCTGGTGGTTCAAAATATTCAATTACAGCTCCAAAGTTTTTAGTTTCTTTCTCTAATTCTTCAATAACTTCATGTACCGAATTTTTTCTGTCTGACCATGGTTTTAGATTGATTATACAAGTACCGGCATTAGAACCCCTACCTTCTGTAAGAATTTCATAACCTGCCAATGATGATACCGATTGTACTCCTTCCACATGTTCTGCAATTGATTGTAATTTTCTAGAAACAGCATTAGTTGTTTCTAAGGTTGAACCCGGAGGCGTTTGAATAATAGCATAAATCATCCCTTGATCTTCACCTGGAATAAATCCTGAAGGTAATGTTTCATTTACAAAAATAGTTGCAACGGCAAATCCACCTAAGGCCAAAAAAGTAACAATTCGTCTATCAACAATCTTAGTCAGAATGTTAGTATACTTTCCTGTTAATTTTTCAAACAATCTATTGAATGCATCAATAAATTTATTAATTGGTGTTTTCTTTCTAGGTTTTCCATGCGTATTTTTAAGAATCATAGCGCATAAAACTGGAGTTAAAGTAAGCGCCACAACACCAGACAGTACGATAGATGATGCCATGGTTATTGCAAACTGTCGATAGAATACCCCAACAGGACCCGACATAAAAGCTACTGGAATAAATACGGATGTCATTAACAAAGTAATTGCAACAACAGCGCCTCCAATTTCTCCTAATACCCTTTGAACAGCTTTAAATGGACCAATATGATCTTCCTCCATCTTGAGGTGGACGGCCTCGACGACGACAATAGCATCATCTACTACGACCCCAATGGCTAATACTAAAGCAAATAAGGTAATCAAGTTAATGGTAAGTCCAAACATCTTCATAAAGATAAAGGCTCCAATTAACGAAATAGGTACAGCAATAATTGGAATCAGTGTTGAACGCCAATCTCCAAGGAAAATGAAAACAACAATTGCTACTAATACAAATGCTTCCCCCAAAGTATGTACTACTTTTTCTATTGAGGCATCTAAGAAACTTGAAACATCATAACTGACTTCATATTTCATTCCTGGTGGAAATGAGCCTTTTAATTCTTCTAATTTTTGTTTAACTCCTTCAATTACTTCTGTTGCATTACTTCCATAAACTTGCTTTAATTGAATTGCTGCAGATGGATGCCCATCTTTATTTGAATAGATATCAAAAAATTCGCTTCCAAATTGTACCTTTCCAATATCTTTAATCTTGATAATCTCCCCTTCTGGATTGGCACGAACTATAATATTTTCATATTCTTCGGGCTTATTAAACCTTCCTTTATAAACCAATACATATTCTAAAGATTGCGCTTTTATACCCGTAGCTTGGCCTAAACGTCCTGGTCTACCAATAAGACTTTGCTCAGCCATCGCTTTCATAACTTCATCTGTAGAAACATTGTAAGCACGCATTCTGTCTGGATTTAACCAAATACGCATAGCATAATTACGGTTTCCTAAAATTTGTGCTGTTGAAATCCCTTTTATACGCTGGATTTCAGGGATAATATTCACATTCGCATAGTTATATAAGAACTTTTCATCAGCATGTTTGTCTTCACTATACACGTTGATGTACATTAACATACTAGGTTGCACGACTTGTACAATAACACCCTCTAACTGAACTAGTTCCGGCAATGTGTTAATTACTTTATCTACCCGGTTCTTAACATTAACTACAGCTTCATTAGGATCTGTTCCTAAATCAAATAAAACCTGAATCGTTGCTTCACCCGCACTTGTTGCGTCTGAAACAATATATCGCATTCCTGGCACACCATTAATTGCTCTTTCTAAAGGAATTAATGAAGATTTTTCTAATACTTCAGCACTTGCCCCTGGATAAGCTAAGGTAATTAAAACCCTTGGTGGTGCAATCTCTGGGAATTGAGATATGGGTAATGTTTTAATAGACAATAACCCTAAAAATATGATTATAAGCGATACAACAATCGCCATAACCGGTCTTTTAATAAAATTCTTAAACATGATTACTCTTTTTAGGGGTTATTCTGCGTAAAGATTTAAGTTGGAAAACACCTTATTAGGCGCTTGATAGTCAATATGAATTTTTTGACCATTCTTCACTTTTCGTAATCCATCTAAAAGAATCTTATCTCCTATAGAAAGTCCACTTTTAACAATAAACAAATAGGGAATCTCTTCCTCGGCTACTGTTATTTCTCTCTGTTTAACTGTATTGTCTTTATCAATAACAAAAACAAATTTCTTATCTAAAACTTCAAAAGTTGCTTTTTGAGGAATCAATAGCGCTTTTTTGTAATTGTTTCTAACTATTACATTTCCAGTTTCGCCATGCCTCAATATTTTATCTGGATTGTTAAAAGTTGCTCTAAAAGCAATATTCCCTGTTTCGTTATTAAACTCTCCTTCGATAGTTTCAACTACTCCTTCTTGGCTAAAAATTGAACCATTAGCCATTTCTAAGTTTACTTTAATCATTTCTCCTTTAGCCTTTTTGGTAACGTAGTTCAAATACTCAGCTTCGGGAACATTGAAATAAACCCACATTTTGCTATTATCAGAAAGTGTAGTTAATAAATCTCCTTCATCTAATAAACTACCTTCTCTGGCTTCTAAATGATTCATAATTCCAGAAAAAGGAGCTCTTATATCGGTAAAACCTAAATGAGTTTGCGCCAAACTAACTTCGGCATTAGCTTTTGCTAATCTTGCTTTTGCTAGTGCCAATTCATTTTTAGAAACCACATTCTTTTCAGCTAAAGCCTTTGTGTTTTGGTATTCTATTAATGCAGATTGTGCTTCAGCTTTTGATTTAGATAATTCTGCTTCATAAACATTAGGCATAATTCTAAACATTTTTTGTCCTTTAGAAACAAATTGCCCTTCATCTACAAAAATGTTTTGCAAATAACCACGCTCTAAAGCTCTTAATTCAATGTGACGAATTGAGTGAATTTGGGCAACATATTTTCTATCAACAACGGTATCTTTTTCAAGCGGATTTGAAACTAAAAACTTTGCTTCTTCTTCCTTTGTTTCTTCTTTGTGTCCACAACTAGATAGTAATAAAATACCACCTAAGCTTAAAAGCATAAAAATTCTTTTAGCCATTTTTTTTATTTTAAAATTGAATAAATATTTTTTTTGTAATGAAATGTAAAATCTCCAGAAATCGTAAGTATTGATTTCTGTTTAGTAACTAAAAAAAAATATTAAATCAAATTCTAAAAACACAATAGAATATATTGCGGGAAGGAATTGTAGATAAATAATCTATATACTTGCAAGGAGCAAGTCTGTTTTGAATAAATTGTGAATGGTTAGCGCATACATTAGTATCAAAATATGCAGAAAAGAAATTAAAATAATTATCAAATATAGAATATTCAGTATCTTCTTGCTCTAGTTCAGATTCTGATATTTCTATTTTATCATGATGAGTCTCGTAGTTAGCATCTGTTTGTTTGTAAAATACAACTAGCTTTTCTAATTCCTGTAAATGGAATTCTTCATCAGAGGAAATTGTTTTTGAAAAAGAATTTGCACTAAAATCTATATTGGAATTTGCAAATACAATATTCCCAATGAATGTTAGTACTACTAAATAAAAGTATTTTAATAATTTCTTTTTCATTTGAGTACAAAATTATAGAATGAATTTAATCTTGTATCACAAAATAGTGTTAAATGCTATTATTAACCAATTCCGTCTCAAACAACAACTTAATATTCTCGTACGAGTTCTCTAATAAAAACTTTATATCCTTAGGATTTACCCATTCCACACGTTCAATTCCTTCATCGGCTTGACCTTGTGGTGTGCCTTCATATTTGGTGCGCATTTCAAACCATTGCGTAATTTTTAGTTTGTAGCGACCGTTACGTTTGAAAATATGGTAGGTTCTTTGTAGTTTTTCGGTAATAGCTAATCCTGTAACGCCAGTTTCTTCCTCCACTTCTCGGATAGCGGTTTCTTCAATGGTTTCGTTTTTTTCTGTACCGCCTTTTGGTAAATCCCATTTGCCGTTTCTGAAAATAAAAAGCACATCGCCGTCATTGTTATAAACCAATCCACCACCTGCTTTTTCAACGGGTAATTTCGCACGAAGCGTTTTCATTATCAATTTTTCATCAGGATGATACAGAAAGGCTTTCTGAATTTTATTCTGAAAAATTTTAACGATTAACTTTTTGATATCAACACTTTCCAATAAAAAAAGTTTGAAATCGGTTTCTTTTTGAACCTGATTTGTCAAAAAAAGTGGCTTATCGTTCACAAAAACTTTATACATTTGCAATATGATTTTTAATAACAACACAGCACAACAAACAGCCGAATTGCTTTTACAAATAAACGCAATTAAATTAAATTCTAAAAATCCTTTTACGTGGGCTTCAGGCTGGAAGTCACCGATTTATTGCGACAACCGCATAATACTTTCATTTCCAGCGGTTAGAAATTATATTCGCGATGAATTTGCCAAACATATTGAAGAAAAATTTGGCAAACCAGATGTGATTGCAGGCGTTGCAACAGGTGCTATTGGTATCGGAATTCTAGTTGCCGAAACCATGGGATTACCTTTTGTATACGTTCGTCCAGAGCCAAAAAAACACGGAAGACAAAACCAAGTAGAAGGTTTCTTGCAAAAAGGACAAAACGTAGTAGTTGTAGAAGATTTGATTTCGACTGGCGGAAGCAGTTTGTTAGCTGTTGAAGCTTTACGCAACGAAGGTGCTAATGTAAAAGGAATGGCAGCGATTTTCACCTATGGCTTTCCAGTTTCAAAAGAACGTTTTGAAGAGGCTAATTTAGATGTTTTTACTTTAAGTAATTACGAAAATTTATTGCAAAAAGCAGTTGACAAACAATATGTTTCAGAAAACGAATTGGAAACATTAAGCGCTTGGAACGCCAATCCTTCTGAATGGAATGTAGAAGTTTAAATCACAAATAATAAAACATCAACAATAAACAAAAAAACATATGAACTTAGAAAGTCCAAAAGTAAACGTAGCAAAATCAGCTGAATATTTATTCAACGCTTTGAACGACGTTAAGAATTTCGAAAAATTAATGCCTGAAAATATCGCAAAATTTGAAGTAATCGACGAAAATTGCTTTGAATTCGGCTTAAAAGGAATGCCAGAAATTAAATTGGTAAAAAAAGGAGGAACTCCAAATTCGCAAATCGTTTTAGGAGCAGCTTCAAGTAAATTGCCTTTTACATTAACTGGAAACTTAAACGCAATTGATGCTGATAACACAGAAGTGCAATTAGCTTTTGAAGGCGATTTCAATCCAATGATGGCCATGATGATCAAAGGACCAATCACAAAATTTATTGAGACATTGGCTCAGAATATGGGGAAATTATAGTTTCCTGATTAACTTATTGAACACGAATTGCATGGTTTATGTAATTCGTGTTTTTTTATGTTTCAAATCGAAATTCCACTAACGTCACTTCGAGTGTTTTGTGTTTGGAAAGCCTCAGATTTCCAAATACAAAATGCATCGAGAACTGAAGAAGGAAAATCGTTGCTATAGTTCTCGATACAATTTTTAAAAGCAAAAATTAGCATTTTTTCTTTTAAAAATCACTCGAAGTGACGGTAATAGTTATGCTTGTTTCAAAGCCTCAACCAAGAAATCAATATCTTCTTTTGTATTAAAATGACTAAATGAAATGCGTAAACTTGGTTTTTTGGTCTCTTCTGGTGATAGAAATTCGGCTAAAACGTGCGATGGCTTGATACTTCCACTTTGACAAGCACTTCCGCGTGAAACGGCAATTCCTTTCATATCCAACGTAAATAACAACATTGAAGTCTTTTCTTCCGATAAAGGCAACTGGATGTTTAAAAGGTTATAAAACGTATTTTCTCCGTTGATTTTTACTTCTGGAAACACTTTTTTTAATTCTGAAAAGCAATAGTTTTTTAAATCGGAAATATATTGTTCATCGTTTTCTAAATTCGCGTAAGCTAATTCTAAAGCTTTTGCCATTCCTACGACTTGATGTACCGCTTCGGTTCCGGCACGCATGCCTTTTTCTTGCTCGCCTCCGAAAATCATAGGTTGTAACATGGAATTCTTTTTAATGTAGGCAAAACCTACTCCTTTTGGACCATGAAATTTATGTGCAGAAGCTACTAAAAAATCAATTCCCGACTCTTGTACATCTAAATTCGTTTTTCCAATAGATTGCACAGTATCGCAATGAAAAAGTGCTTTTGCATACTTACATAAGCCTGAAACACGTTTGATGTCTAAAATCGTTCCTATTTCGTTATTTACGTGGATTAATGATACTAATGTTGGAACTTCTGAATGCAATTTATCAGCTAAATCATGATAATCAATATTTCCATTAGGTAAAATCGTTACATATTCAACTTGAATTCCGAACTCTTTTGCTAGATGTTCGACAGTATGTAACGTAGCGTGATGTTCGATTTTAGTTGTAATGATGCGTTTAATTCCCAAATCCTTAACAGCACTAGTCAGAATCCAGTTTGTGGCTTCTGTAGCACTTGATGTGAAAATAATTTCAGAAGCTTGTGCATTAAGCAATTTCGCAATGGATTTTCGGGATGATTCCAATAAAGTCTTGGCACTTCGACCAAAACTGTGGGTGGAAGATGGGTTTCCAAAATCGTTTTGAAGCACGTTCATCATCGCAGTAATCACTTCTGGATGAATTGGCGTAGTTGCGGCGTTATCTAAATACACTTTTTTCATAAGGCAAAGATACAAATCATTTTATTTTAGAAATCTTAAAATCAATTCGTATTGAAATTAACAAAGTTTAGCAAATTAATAAATTAAAACCTTTATTTTTGTTGCACAAATTAGATGAATACATGAAAAAACTTATAGTTTTAGTAGCCTCGGTTTTTATGCTACAAGCTTGTGATGATGGCGATATTACGCTAGAATCTTTCAATTTTGATACGGTTAATATTCAAGAATGCCCTGATAATAATTTGATTTTCAAAATTAATGGAGATGAAATGTTATTAATTAATATTCCCGAATCGAGTTTTGCCAACGTTGAAACTCCTGATGGAAGCCCACGAATAATAAATGTAAGTACATCGAATCAGATTATCTATAGAATATATTCAGACAATGTAAGTGCTAATAATATTTGTGCAACTATTCCACCTGCTACACCAGTAGTAAAAAAAGAATGGAATGCTACAGGAGGAACAATTGAAATCATTACAGATGCACTTTACGCTTCAGATGGAATTACAATAACTGGATATAATCATAACATTAAATTTGTTAATGTAAACTTTTCCGGAAGTTCGAATTCGTTTAGTTTTACGGAATATAATTTTGGTAATTACGAAACGAATTAGATAAAAATATTCAAAAAAATAAAAGGACTATTCAAATTCGAGTAGTCCTTTTTTTATTTCTAGAAGTGAAATGGGAGTGAAATTATCATCCAAAATCTTACTTCACATTTTGCTTAATATACACTTCAGTTGCTCCTAAACCATATTTTTGATAGTTCGCATCTTGGAATGAAATGTTGTCATAACGTCCCAACATAAAATCCAATTCGGCTTTCAAAACACCTTCACCAACGCCGTGAATAAACACCACTTTTGGCATCCTATTTTTGATAGCAAAATCGAGTTGGCGTTTTGCAGTTTCCATTTGCAAAGTTAAAATATCATAGTTGCTCATTCCGCGTTTTGAAGGTACTAATTTTTCGATATGCAAATCTACTTCTAAGACAAATTCATCCTTACGAGAACGCTTTTCTTTGACAAAACTGCGTTTTTTTGGCTCTTCTTTATCTTTTAAAACAGAACTTAAACTTTGAGTGGAGAAAAAACCACTTAAATCATTGGAATTGTTTATTTTAACCAATTCGTTGACAAAAAATGTCATCACAAAATTATGAGTAGTTTCCACTGAAATCTCATCATTTTGAACCTTAATTACTACTCCCGAAATGTTGTCGTCTAAAACCGCAACCTTATCTCCTATTTCAAATTTCTGTATCATTTTCTTCTTCGTTTTCTCCATCATTTTTAGATGGAATTTTCTTCATCAATCTAAATAATCCAAACATAAAAACAGCCATTGCTCCTATCATGATAAATCGATTTGGAGCTGGTTTTGATTGCTCAATCATGGCAAAAATTCCAACTGCAGCAAACATCAAAATGTATAAAAATTGCTTCATAATTTTTTCTTTAAAATACAATTTTCAAAAGTAGTCTTTTAAAAGTCAACAAAAAAAGTCAATCTCATTTTTAATAAAAAAGTCCTATTAAAATTTGAAATTATTAACGCGTTAAAATTAATAACAACTCATTAACAAATCGTTTACAACACTTTTTTTGAGTTTGGCACAGCAATTGAAAATACCTAATCAAGCAACAAGTTTTAGAAACGAGTTTTAAAATTGAGTTGCTAAATTTTTAAATTGTTGTATCATGAAAAAAATTACACTTTTAGTAGTAGCCAGTATCCTTCTGGTAGGGAACATGGCTTTAGCGTCAGAAAATCCTGTTTTTTCTGACAACACAAACAGAAGAGGATATTACATCGATTATAGAGATGCAGAGCCTATTATCTTCAGAGAGCGCGGAATTGAGTTTATGTTGTTTCCAAATGGAGAATTCGACTTCAACACAAGACCATCAGGACCAAGATATGCAGTAAACGGTACAAATGGAGCTCCTGGCACAAGAGGTTATTACGGAACTTCTGAAAGAGGAATTCGAGTTGAGCATGATAACTTTGGTAGAGTAAGACGTGTAGGGAATGTTTACATTAACTACGACGCTTTTGGAAGAGTAAAACGCATTGGAACTATCTACATGAGCTATAATAGTTTTGCAGTAACTAGAGTTGGAAATATGCGAATTATGTACGACAGAAGAGGAAGAATTGTAGATGTATATGGCTTTATCAACTATGCAAACAGCGGATATGTTTACAACCCAAGAGGAGAGCATTATTCTGGAGGAAATGGTGGTTATGGCTACGATGACGATTATGATGATGATTACGAAAGTGATGATGACTTTTACTACTATAGAAAAGATGGCTCTAAAGCCAAAATGTCTGAAGATGACGTAAAAGAAATCAAAAGAGAAACTTTAGAAATGAAAAAAGATAAATAATAATTGGTTGGTTAGTTTGTTTTTAAATCCTGCGGATTCTGGGAAGATGAAGCAGGATTTTTTGTTTTTAAATTTTAAAAAAATTTATTTGGAACACAGATTGAATTAATCAAAGAAATTAAAAAAATCTTTATTATTTCTTCAGAATTCTCTTGAAAACAGAGTTCATCACAAAATTGATATCAGAAGAAATTTTTAAATAATAACTCAATCCTAAGTAGAAAATGGTTACTAAAATAGATTTCAAGATAATATTTACGAAAGGATGAAAGCTAAAATCCCAATAATAAAATACTCCAAAACTTACTATTGCTAAAACTAAAGCTACGATTGTATTTTTTGTAAACGGAAATAACTTCATTTTAAGCACTACAAAAAGTAGTTTAGCTAAACTATATAACGTAATCGAAATTAACGTTGCTATTGCTGCTCCATTCAAGCCATAAAGCGGAATGAAAATCATATTTAGAGAAACCGTTAGAAAGACTAAGAACAATCCTAAAAATAAAACCGCTTTATAATACTTCGAATTAAAAATGATCGAATTATTATTTCCTAAAATCAAATCGAAATACTTTGAAATTCCAATTAGGAAAACGACAGCAATTCCTTCTTTATATCCAGCTGGCAAAACACCATATAATTCATTGATATTCACTAAAATACCTATCAAAATTAATCCACCAATAACTTGTAGCGTAATTGAAGACTTTTTATACAATTCATTTAATTCATCGTGTTTATTTTCGCTCATTAATTTAGCCGTAATAGGATACGTAATTTGATGCATCGCACGACTAGGAACCGCAATAACCGTCGCAATAAATATAGCAACCGAATAAAAAGCGATATTATCAATGTTGATGTAAAAATTCAGCATGAATTTATCGACATCTAACAACATATTTGCTACACTTCCTGATAAGATGATAAAAAAACAATAGGTTAAAATTGCTTTATAATTATCTGGAAAAACTAGCTTAAAATGAGGTAATTTCACTTTCATCGCATAAAAAAACATCGTTAAAAGCAATAAAAAGTAAATTCCCATCAAAGTAAAAACGAATTGTTGTGGCGAAATCACATCAAAATAAACCGCAAATAAGAATATGGAAATCAGAATCCGAAGCAAAACTTCTTTTACAAAGCTACCATAAACCGATTGCAAATGCACTTTTACCCAGGCATAAAAAATCTCGAAATACCCCATACACAATCCAATCACAGGAATTTGCCACACATAATCGTAAACAATTTGATTTTTTTGAGACAATAAACTCGCTATTTGGTGGTAACCAAAAAACCCGATTAAACTTACCGGAAGCACTATCAATAAAGGCAAAACCAATACAAAAGTTAGAAATTGTGCTTTTTTTTCTTCTGTTTCGTATTCGTTATAAAATTTCACCAAAGTATTATGAACTCCAAACGCCATTAAAGGCATCATAATGTTAGCAGCGGATAGTATAAATCCCACCAAACCATAATAAGTATCACCTAGAAATTGTCCGTACATGAACAACGTATTAATCGCACCAATTCCAAAACCAATGTAAGTAATGATGGTGTTTTTAATCGATTGTTTGATGACGATTCCCATATTTTTAGTAAAAAGTGATTAGTGACTAGTGATTAGCAGTTTGGCTAATTTTTCTGTCAATGATTTTCTGCTGTATTGTTGCAAACCTACTGGATATACTTTTAAATTATTTTGCTGAAATTGCTCGAAATAGGTCAGAATTTGTGCTTTTAAAGCTTCTAATTCGTCATATTTGAAGAAAGTTCCCGTATTGGTTTCTTTAATAATTTGAGCGAAATCAGCATGTTCTGGTCCGATAGCCACAATTGGTCGTTCTGAAACCATATATTCAAATAATTTTCCAGGAATAATGCATTTGGTTTCTTCCGAATCAATTTCGATAAGCAATAAAACTTGTGAACTTCTTTGTTCGATTATGGCTTCATCGTGTGGCAAATAGCCCAAATGATTCACATATTTTTCTAACTTAAATTCTTTAATCGCCTGAAGTACCTCAGCACTCACCGCTCCAATCAATTTTAATTGAAAATGATTTTTAAAATGTGGGTTTTCTTTGGTCAATTCTTTCAAAGCTTTCCATAAAATTCTTGGATTTCTTGCAGATAAAAACGAACCAATATGTGCTAAAGTAAATTTTTCATCCAAAGATTTTTTATCCACTTGTTCCACATCATATCCATTGGTAATCACTTCAATTGGTTTTGAAGTAATGGCTTCAAATTCTGTTTTTGTGGTTGGAGAAGTAACTAAAAGTCGGTCACAAGTCGTCATGACTTCTTTTTCCAAATCTTTGTGTTTTTTGGCTGCCCAAGAACTTAATTTTAGTTGTTTGTGATAGCCAATAGTTGTCCAAGGATCACGAAAATCGGCCAACCAAGTAATATTGAGTTCTCTTTTTAATTGCAAACCAATCAAATGCAAACTATGTGGTGGACCCGTTGTAATTATCGTATCGATTTGATTTTCTTGAAGATATTGTTTCAAGAATTTAACCGAAGGTTTCACCCAAAATACTCTTGCATCTGGAATAAAAACGTTGCCACGAATCCAAAGCATTGCTTTTTCTATAAACGATTGCTTTTTTTGATTCGGAATAATTCCGGAACTGATTTTTTTGGTCTTATTTTTTGAAAAAACAGAAGCTAATCCGTAAGGTTCAAAAATCGGTTTTTTGATAATAATAGCTTTATCCGAAACTTCACTCAATAATTTCTCATCAACCAACGGATAAGTTGGATTTTCAGGAATATAAACGTGAGGTTCGATATTAAAATCGGGTAAATATTTGACAAATTTCAACCAACGCTGTACACCTGGACCTCCTGCTGGTGGCCAGTAATACGATATAATGAGTATTTTTTTGGTTGGTTGCAACTTTATATTTTTTAAACACATAGACACATAGGTCTACTTTAATAATTTATAGAAAAGCGTTTCACTTAACATAGTAAACAGAGAAAATCTGTGTTTTCCACGTTCCAAACTAATTATGCTTTTTCTTATTCTCAAAATAAACTCCAGCTCCAATTAATAAAAGCATTCCGATTGAACTCATTAATGCGATTGTACTTCCTGTTTTTATCACTTCTGGTTCAAATTTGAATTCGATAGTATGTTTTCCTGCTGGAATTTGTAAACCTCTTAAGACGTAATTTACATTCAAAATTTCAGCCTCTTTTCCATCTATCGTTGCTTTCCAACCGTTCTTATAATACATTTCAGAGAAAACCGCGAAGCCTTCACTGCTGTTATTTGAAACGTATTTCAAATGATTTGGTTTGTAGGCAACTAAATTTATTGATGAAATAGAATCTTTTTCATATTCTAAATTTGAAATAGGAAGTGCAGGTGCTTTTAAATATTTTGTAGCATCAATAGTTCTAAAAATAGCCACTCTTTTTGTATCCAAAGTATCCAACGCTTTGATTTCTTCATTGGCAGATTTTACAAGCTTAATTTCTTCTACAAACCATGCATTTCCATTAGCAAAAGGATTGGTAACGGGAACGTCGCCATTGCCAGTAGGAACAATTACATATTTTACATTTAACATATCCAAAACTGGATTGCTTTTTGTAAAACTATAGGTTTGCATATCTATTGAACTTGCTAATTTTTCAATATTTTTCTCAATGTTATATTCAAATAACTGGTCAACTCTTCTTGGGCGAACAGCGCTATAACCTCCAACTGCTTTATGGAAATAAGACGTTCTTCCTTGCAATCTTCCTTGAATTTCGTATACTCTGTAATTTGACGTGTCTTGTAAAATTTGCTTATCAGCTTCTGTTGGTTCAAAAGGCATATCTACTTCGCGGGCACTTCTAAATTGACTTGGATTGTTATTCAAATAACGTTTATCGACCATAAATAAATCGGAAACCATAAAGAATCCAACCAATACAACAGCTGTAGTTTGTGCCAATTTTTTTTGGATATACAACCATAAAACAATCGCTACAGCTAACATGAATAAACCTGAACGCATTAAATCGCTAGTATAGAAATTTATTCTATCTTCTTTTAAGGCGTTTATAAAATTGATTCCGAATGATTTATCTTGGCTTTCACCAAACATTTGCATCAATTGTTGGTCGATTGGAGCTGAAAAATTAAAGAATCCTTTTGCTAAGTATAATACAACTACTAATCCTAAACTAGTAGCAGCAGCTTTCCATAAACTTGTCCATTGTGCTTCTTTTTCCGAAGTAAAAAAAGATTGAAGTCCCATAATGGCTAATACTGGAAAACATAACTCCAACACTACCTGAATAGAAGAAACCGCACGGAATTTATCATACAAAGGCACGAAATCAACAAAGAATCTCGTCAAAGCATCAAAATTTTTACCCCATGAAAGCAATAAAGAAAGAATGGCTCCAGCTAGGAATAAATATTTAACTTTTCGCTTATCGTGATATAATCCTAAAACCGCTAAGAAAAACACAATTGCTCCAATGTAAGCTGGTGCTTCAACAATTGGTTGTTCTCCCCAATATGTTTTCCCGTAATATTGAACCGTTTGTAAGGCTTCTGGTGGTGTAGCGCCATAATTCAATAAAAACTCATATAAAGCTGATTTTTCGTCTAATTCTTCTCCATTTCCACCTCCAAAAAGTCTTGGTGCAATTAAGTTAAAACTTTCCGTAACACCATAACTATATTCCGTTATGTATTCATACTTCATGGATGAATCTTCGGTGTTTTTGGAACCATCGGCATTAAAAGTTAATTCGCTTTTCCCGCGGATACTGTGATTGGCATATTCTGAAGTTGCCATTAAATTAGTAGCATTGGCACCTATGGCTAAAATTCCTGCAACAGCAAATACTCCAATAATTTTTCCTAATTCTTTAAATTCCTTATTCTTAACTGCAATTACCACATAATACACTCCGATTATCGCTAATAAGAGTAATAAGTAATACGTCATTTGGAAGTGATTCGCATTAATTTCTAATGCTGCTGCGACCATAGTAAGCAAACCTCCAATTACATATTTTCGTTGGAAAACCAATAAAACTCCTGCAATTACCATTGGCATATAAGCGATGGCGTGAGCTTTAGCATTGTGTCCAACTCCTAAAATAATAATCAAATACGTTGAAAATCCAAAGGCTAACGCTCCGAAAAATGCTTTTAACGGATCTACTTTTAACACCATCAACAACACATAAAACCCTAAGAAATAAAGGAATAAATAATCCGCAGGGCGAGGTAAAAATCGTAACCCATCATCTACCATTCCAATAACATCATTTGGATATTTTGCACCTAACTGATAGGTTGGCATTCCTCCAAAAGCACTATTTGTCCAATACGGCTCTTCACCCGTTTCATTTCTAAAGTCATTTTGTTCTTTAGCCATTCCGGTATATTGAACAATATCGGATTGGAAAATTTTATTTCCTTGTAAAACTGGGTAAAAATAAATTAGGGAAACCAAAATAAACCCTACTAAAACCAATAAATGAGGATATAATGCTTTGATATTTTTCATGTGTAGTAAATAATGAATATAAGGCGCTAAAGTAATTAAAAAAAGGATATTGTTAAAATATCCTTGGGAGTAATCTTGTTAAACTAACAATTATTTCACTTCTTCGTAATCAATGTATTCACCCACTTCTTTTTTAGGTTTTGGGGCTGGAGCACTTGCTTGAGAAGTTCTATTTTGTTGTTCTTGTTGTTGTCTGTACTGTTCCTGCATTTGTTCTTGCATTTTATTTACGGCCTTTTGCATTAAAATTGGAGCAAAAATTCGCATTAAAAACTTAAACAAATAATAAAAGAGTATAATATAAAATATAACCTTTATTGTTCCTGTAAGAGAAGCCATTTCCATGCTAATAAAATTTAAAATTCAAAAATACAGATATTGGTTGGGAAAACTTCAAAATTGTTTCATAAAATTATGATAAAATAACTATTTTTGGAGATAAATCTTTTTTTATGAAATCTATTCAAGTACTTTTTATTTTAATCTTCGGGATTACTTCACAAATTACATTTGGCCAATTTACGGATGAAATTAATTCTAATCGTCCAGGAAAATCGATGATGGCTTATGCTGTTGGTAAAAAAATCATTCAAACCGAAACGGGCGTAACTTATGTTTCAGAAGATCACGATCTTTTAGGATATCAAGCAAAAGGATTTATCGGAGAATTAGCCATTCGCTATGGTGTTTGGAAAGAAGAATTAGAGGTTATTGCAGATATTCAATATCAAAACGACAAACTTACCGTTGGTAATTTTGAAGAGAAAAGAAATGGTTTCAAACAATTGACATTAGGAGCGAAATATTTAATTTACGATCCCTTTAAAAATTATGTAGAAAAAGAGAACATCTACAGTTGGAAAGCCAACAAAAAATTCAAATGGAGACAATTTATTCCGGCTTTTTCAATGTATGCTGGAGCAAATTTCAATGTGGGTGATACTCCTTTTAATTATGCTCCGGCAGATATAAAAGAGCCTAGCTTTAGTCCAAAAGTAACAGCAATTGCTCAAAATCATTTTGGAGGTAGATGGGTTTTAGTAACGAACTTAACTTACGATAAAATAGGAACCGATTTTGCTTCTATCAACTATATTGTAACATTAACCAGAGGTTTCAATGCAAAATGGTCGGGATTTATTGAAAATCAAGGCTATATGGGTGATTATTACAGCGACGGTGTTTTCAGAATTGGAGCTGCCTTTTTGTTTGACAAAAACATGCAAGTTGATGCTTCATTAGGGAAAAACCTTAAAGACACTCCTGGTTTATTGAATGCCGGAATTGGTTTTTCATGGCGTTTTGCAGACCAGTATGAAGAAGTTCAAATGGCAAAACCCGGTACAGAAACTAAAACCGACAAAAAAATGAAGAAAAAAGGTGAAAAAGAAGCGAAGAAAAGAAAAGATGCAGTAGAATAAAATGATAACAATTAAAGAAGCCCTTACCAAAAAAGAAATGAAAGATTACGTTATGTTTTCTTTCGAATTGTATAAAAATAACCCTTATTGGATTCCACCAATTATTGCTGAAGAATTAGAAACTTTTGATAAGACAAAAAATCCAGCATTAAAAACAGCTGAAGCCCATTTTTATTTGGCTTATAAAGACAATAAAATTGTTGGTAAAATTGCAGCCATAATTAATTGGGAAGAAGTTAATCTATTAGAAAAAAGAAAAGTCCGTTTTGGTTGGTTTGATGTTATTGATGATATTGAAGTAACAAAAGCTCTTTTAAATAAAGTAGAAGAATTAGGCAGAAAACACAACATGGATCACATGGAAGGTCCAATGGGTTTCTCTAACCTAGATAAAGTTGGCGTATTATCTGAAGGTTTTGACCAATTGGGAAACATGATTACTTGGTATAGTTTACCTTATTATATCACTCACTTTGAACAACTCGGATTGGTTAAAGAAAAAGAGTACATAGAAAGTGACTTTTCTTTCAATGGTATTAATCCTGAACCTTTTCAAAAAGCCAGCGAATTAATTAAAAAAAGATATGAATTACGTTGCTTAAATTTCACAAAAACAAAAGACATTATGCCTTATGTGGATAAAATGTTTGATTTGTTTAACGAAACTTATTCTAAACTGCAATCATTTGTACCAATCAATGATATCCAAAAAGAATATTTCAAAAAGAAATATATTGGTTTTATCAATCCCGAATTTATTAAATTCATAATGGATAAGGACGACAATATGGTTGCATTTGCAATTGTAATGCCTGGTTTTGCTCAAGCACTTAAAAAAGCAAACGGAAAACTTTTCCCTTTTGGTTTTTATCATTTGTTACAAGCACGTAAACATTCAAAAGAAGTTGTTTTCTATTTAATTGGTGTTACACCTGAATATCAAAGTAAAGGTGTTACAGCTATTGTTTTTGATGAATACTATAAAGTGTGTCAAGCAAAAGGAATTGAGACTTGCATCAGAACTCCAGAATTAGAAGAAAATCATGCCATTCATAATTTATGGAAACATTTTAATTCTAAAATCAATAAGAGAAGAAGAACATATAAAAAGGAATTATTATAAAACAAAAAAGGGATTCAAATTGAATCCCTTTTTTATATGTATTTATTTATAAAGGCTTACTCTACATTTTGAACGTTTGCTTCTGCAATTTTAGCATACGTTCCGTTTACTAATTTTTCACGAATAGCTTCAAAAGCTGCTAAAGTTTCAGCAATATCTTCTAAAGTATGTGAAGCAGTAGGAATCATTCTTAATAAGATAATTCCTTTTGGAATTACAGGATATACAACAATAGAAAGGAAAATTCCGTAGTTTTCACGTAAGTCATTTACCATAACCATCGCTTCTGGAATAGACCCTTCTAAATATACTGGTGTAATACAAGTATTTGTATCACCAATATTGAATCCTCTTTCTTTTAATCCGTTTTGTAATGCATTTACGTTTACCCATAATTTATCTTTGATTTCAGATGAATTACGTAATAACTCTAAACGTTTTAAAGAACCAATAGTTTGAATCATTGGTAATGCTTTTGCAAACATTTGAGAACGTAAATTGTATTTTAAATAATCGATAATATCTTTATCTGCTGCAACGAATGCCCCAATGTTAGCCATTGATTTTGCAAAAGTTGAGAAATACACATCAATTCCATCTTGACAACCTTGCTCTTCTCCTGCTCCAGCACCCGTTTTACCTAATGTACCAAAACCATGAGCATCGTCAACTAACAAACGGAAATTGTATTTTTCTTTCATTGCTACAATTTCTTTCAATTTACCTTGTTGTCCTCGCATTCCGAAAACACCCTCAGTAATAAATAAGATTCCACCTCCTGTTTCCGTAGCCATTTTAGTTGCACGTTGCAGGTTTTTCTCCATACTTTCTAAATCATTGTGTTTGTAAGTAAAACGTTTTCCCATGTGTAAACGTACCCCATCAATAATACAAGCATGAGAATCTACATCGTATACAATGATATCGTTTTTAGTTACTAAAGCATCAATAATAGACACCATTCCTTGGTAACCAAAGTTTAATAAATAAGCTGATTCTTTCATTACAAAAGCAGCTAATTCATTTTCTAATTGTTCGTGATATTTAGTATGACCACTCATCATACGAGCTCCCATTGGGTAAGCTGCTCCATATTGAACTGCCGCATCAGCATCTGCTTTACGAACTTCTGGATGATTTGCTAAACCTAAATAATCATTCAAACTCCAATTTAAAATATCTTTTCCATGAAATTTCATTCTTGGACCCAACTCTCCTTCTAATTTAGGAAATACATAATATCCTTCTGCTTGTGAAGCCCATTTTCCTAACGGACCTTTATTGTTTTGAATTCTTTCGAATAAATCTTTTACCATGATATATAATAGGTGTTAAAAACGAAGCAAAAGTATAAAGAAAAAAGTTTTTATTATAAATTTTAAGCCTAAAAAAATTCACTGATAAAATAAAAATTCAAAAAAGCTTGGTAAATCAATAAATGCAATTACCTTTGCACCGAACGACACAGAAATGTGGTTACACGTTCACCTTAAAAGTCGGGGGCTCCACCTCGACTTTTTGCTTTTTATACATTTCGTATCTTTGTTTTTTAAAATCATTTTTCATGAAACTCGTATTCGCATCCAACAATAAAAACAAAATTCAGGAAATTCAAGCTTTAGTTCCAAAAACCATTCAAATTGTAAGTTTAGAAGAAATTGGTTGTACAGAAGATATTCCAGAAACTGCTGAAACTATCGAAGGAAATGCCATTCTAAAAGCCAATTATGTTACAGAAAAATATGGCTACGATTGTTTTGCTGATGATACAGGCTTAGAAGTGGAAGCTCTGAATGGAGCTCCTGGAGTTTATTCCGCTCGCTATGCTGGCGAACAAAAAGATGCCAACGATAATATGGATAAACTTTTATCCGAATTAAAAGATAAAGCAAATCGAAAAGCCAACTTTAAAACCGTTATTGCTTTAAATCTTAATGGAGAACAAAACTTATTTACCGGAATCATCAATGGAAAAATCATAGATAAAAAAATCGGAACAAACGGTTTTGGTTATGACCCTATTTTTGTTGCTGAAGGATTTGATAAAACCTTTGCTGAATTGACTATGGAAGAAAAATCAACTATTAGTCACAGAGGAATTGCAGTTAAAGAACTTATTCTTTTTTTGCAAAAATAGAACCTATAGGCAAACTCCAGTTGTATTTAAAAGCAATTAATCGCAAAGAAATAATAAAAACCGCGACTATTAATGAAATAATATCACTTTGTATTTGTAATTCTTGCAAAAGGAAAAACAAAATTCCACCTGCAATACAAAGCGTAGCATAAATTTCCTTTCGGAATAAAACCGGAATTTCATTACACAAAATATCGCGAATTACTCCACCAAAAGTAGCCGTAATAGTTCCTAAGATTACACAAACCACAGGACTCAAACCAAATTCCAAACCTTTTTCTAAACCAATTAAGGTAAAAACCCCTAATCCAATCGTATCAAATAAAAACATCGAGATACGCAAACGCTCTAAATAACGATTGAAAACAACTGAAAGAAAAAATCCAAGGGTAATAATGTAAACATAATCGATATCTAACATCCAGCCGACAGGTGTTCGTCCAATCATTACATCACGAACTGTTCCGCCTCCTAAAGCAGTGACAAAAGCGATACAATAAACACCAAATAAGTCTAATTTCTTATAAATAGCAGTCAAAGCACCCGAAATAGCAAACACTAAAGTTCCAATAACGTCTAAAAGTTCAAACATGTCGCATCATTTTTTACAAAAGTAGTTCATTTTGCAATTTTTCTATCCCAAATTCAACTATAAAACATTTTTTATAAAATCTGTAAAAATGCATGAAAATGTAATTAATTGAAAATCAATTAGTAACAAATTAGTTAATCTGATTTATAAAGCGTACCTTTGCACCCAATTTAAAATATTTTATGAATAAATTTGAACAATTAGGATTGAATGAGTCGCTACTGCTGGCGATTAAAGATCTAGGATTTGAGAATCCGTCAGAAGTACAAGAAAAAGCGATTCCAGTACTATTGGAACAAAACACAGATTTAGTTGCCCTAGCGCAAACAGGTACAGGGAAAACCGCAGCTTTTGGTTTCCCGCTAATTCAAAAAATTGATGCTGAGAACAAAAATACTCAAGCCTTAATTTTATCGCCAACACGTGAATTATGCTTACAAATCACCAACGAGATTAAATTATACTCAAAGTACATAAAGGGGTTACATACTGTGGCTGTTTATGGTGGTGCAAGCATTACAGAACAAGCTAGAGAAGTGAAACGTGGTGCACAAATTATTGTGGCTACACCAGGTAGAATGCAAGACATGATTAACAGAGGTCTTGTAAACATTAAAAACATCGATTTTTGTATCTTAGATGAGGCAGATGAGATGTTAAACATGGGATTCTACGAAGACATTTGTTCCATTTTATCGGACACACCAGACGAGAAAAACACTTGGTTATTCTCTGCAACAATGCCTGCTGAAGTAGCGCGTATTGCAAAACAATTCATGTCGAGCCCAGAAGAAATTACGGTTGGACACAAAAATTCAGGTTCTGCTACCGTTTCTCACGAATACTACGTAGTAAACGCAAGAGACCGTTACGAAGCTTTAAAACGTTTAGCTGATGCTAATCCAGACATTTTTTCAGTAGTTTTTTGTAGAACAAAACGTGATACACAAGCAGTTGCTGAAAAATTAATCGAAGATGGTTATAATGCAGCGGCTTTACACGGAGATTTATCGCAAGCACAACGTGATGGCGTAATGAAATCATTCCGTGGTCGTCAAATTCAAATGTTGGTTGCTACTGACGTTGCGGCTCGTGGAATTGACGTTGATAACGTTACACATGTTGTAAATTATCAATTACCAGACGAAATTGAAACTTACAATCACCGTTCTGGAAGAACTGGTAGAGCTGGAAAATTAGGGACTTCAATTGTAATCGTTACGAAAAGTGAATTGAGAAAAATTCATTCTATCGAGCGTATTATCCAACAAAAATTCCAAGAAAAAACAATCCCTTCTGGAATTGAAATCTGCGAAATTCAGTTATTACATTTAGCGAATAAAATTAAAGATACAGAAGTTGATCACGATATTGACACCTATTTACCTGCAATTAATGAAGTTTTAGATGGTTTATCTAAAGAAGAGTTAATTAAGAAAATGGTATCTGTTGAATTTAATAGATTCATCAACTATTATAAATCGAAACGTGATTTAACAGGCGAAAGAGGAAGTGATAGAGAAAGAAGTTCTGAACCAAGAGAAATTAGAGCGGGTGATCCAGTTCGTTATTTCATCAACATTGGAGCAAGAGACGATTTCGATTGGATGCAATTAAAAGATTTCATCAAAGAAACTTTAGATTTAGGTCGTGATGACGTATTTAAAGTAGACGTAAAAGAAGGTTTCTCTTTCTTTAATACTGATGGTGAACATACTGACAAAGTAATGTCTGTTCTTAACGGATATGACATGAACGGTCGTAGAATCAACGTTGAAATTTCTAAAAACGACGGTGGAGGAAGA
Source organism: Flavobacterium sasangense DSM 21067 (assembly GCF_000686885.1). GTDB lineage: Bacteria > Bacteroidota > Bacteroidia > Flavobacteriales > Flavobacteriaceae > Flavobacterium > Flavobacterium sasangense. The sequence continues at coordinate 132,629 of NZ_JMLU01000004.1, forward strand.
CGCGATCACAACGGAAGAAATTCTGGTGGTGGAAGACGTGAAGGCGGATTTAGAGGTGAAAGAAGCGGTTCGGCTCCAAGAAGAGACGGTGGTTTCAGAAGCGATAGAGGTTCAGCTCCAAGAAGAGAAGGCGGAAGAGATGGTGGTTTCAGAGGTGAAAGAAACAATGAAAGAAGCAGTTCGGCTCCAAGAAGAGAAGGCGGATTTTCTGACAGAGCTCCAAGACGTGCTGAAAGTGCTGGAGATTCATCAAGACCAAGAAGACCTAGAAGAAGCTAACGATTTTCGTTAATTTTCTTATAATTTTATAGAAAACTACAAAATATCCCCTTTTGATTCGTATTTTTGAATCAATAATTTAAAGGATGAGATATTTTGTAGTTTTTCTTTTTGCCTTGATTTCTAATTTTTGTTTTTCACAAAACGATTCGATTGTGAGAAATATCAAAGGCACTGTTATTCACAACGGAACAAAGCTTCCTATGGGCAATGTTCACGTTATCAATACGTCACGTGTAAAAGGTACTGTAACCAGTCCTAGTGGAACATTTGAAATTGGCGCAAAAGTAAATGACACTATATTGTTTACGTATTTAGGTTACGAAACTGTTAAAGTTAAAGTAACCAACGACTGGATTAAAGAAAACCCAACAAAAATCTACTTGAGTGAAAAAGCCTACGTCTTAGACGAAGTAGTTGTAGCAAAATACAATTTAACAGGTTATGTAGAAGTGGATACAAAATTAATACCCGTATCCGATGACGCTTATCGTTACAGTATTTCTGGATTAAAAGCAGGTTATGAGGGTGGTGAATACAAACCTGGAGCAATTGCAAAGGTTTTAGGTTCTATTTCAAATCCAGCGGATTTCTTATACAATGTATTTGGAAAACGACCAAAAGAAATGAAAAAGCTGAAAGAAATGAAGAAAGACGATACTGTTAGAAATCTTTTAGCCACTAAATTTGACAGAGAAACGTTAGCTGCTTTGTTAGAAATTAGTAAAGACGACATTCCTTTAATCCTTCAAAACTGTAATTATTCTGAATATTTTATCCAAACTGCAAACGACTTGCAAATCATGGATGCTATTAGTGCTTGCTATGAAGATTATAAAATCTTAAAGAAGAATAAATAATTTATTCCGAAACGTTTTCTTTTAATTCGTGAAACTTACGTTCAATAAACTCAATATCTTTTATAGATTTCCGTGTCCAATCAAGGCGTTTTTCTAAAACTTCTTCTTCAGATAATTGCCAATCGATATTAGATTGTCTTAATCGGTTCGTAATATCTTGGATAATAATAGCCGCAGAAACTGAAATATTCAAACTTTCGGTATAACCCACCATCGGAATTTTCAAAAATCCATCCGCTTGCTGAATTACTTCTTCCGATAATCCATTTCGCTCGGTTCCAAAAAACAAAGCTGATGGCTTCGAAATATCAAATTCGTGCAACATACATGAATCATTATGTGGAGTTGTAGCAATAATTTGATATCCTTTAGCTTTCATCTCGTCAATACAACTTTGAACGGTATTAAATCGATTAACATCGACCCATTTTTGAGCACCCATTGCAATTTCGGTATCAATTCGCTTCCCAAATTTCTGTTCAATCACATTCAATTCTTGAATTCCAAACACTTCACAACTACGCATTACAGCGCTTGTATTGTGTAATTGATACACATCTTCCATGGCAATAGTGAAATGTTTAGTTCTGTTTTTCAACACCCGTAAAAAGCCATCTTTTCTATTCTCGGTAAGAAAACCTTCTAAATATGTTAACAACTCTTGATTAAATTTCTCCATATCGCAAAAATAATACTACTTTTTTTATTATTTTAGACAAAAAAAAGAAAATTGCATGACACAAGAAGAACTTTTGCCCCTATTACTTAAAAAAGACGATAGGTCATTTACACTGCTTTATGACAATTATGCCAAGAGTCTTTATGGAATTATTTTCAATTTAATCAAAGACAAAGAAGAAGCAGAAGATGTGCTTCAGGAAGTTTTTGTTAAAATTTGGAAAAATATTGATACTTACAATACCTCAAAAGGCCGATTATACACATGGATGTTGAACATTGCCCGTAATTCTTCTATCGATAAATTACGTTCTAAAAACTTTAACAACAATCAGAAAAACCTGTCTACCGATAATTTCGTACATATACTTGACGATAACTCGAAGACCATCAACAAAATAGATGCGATTGGAATTAAAGAGTTTATCAAGAAATTGAAACCAAAGTGCATCCAACTAATTGATTTGTTGTTTTTTAAAGGATATACCCAACAAGAAGCGTCTGATGAATTAGAGATTCCTTTAGGAACCGTGAAAACGCAGAATAGAAATTGTATGAATGAATTAAGATTAATGATCAATGAATAGTAGAGAATATATAGAATCAGGTATTTTAGAATTGTATGTATTTGGAAAACTTTCCGATGAAGAAATTGCGGAAGTCAACCAAATGGCAACACAATATCCTGAAGTGAGAGAGGAAATTAAGGCTATTGAATCAGCAGTCATTAATTTATCACACAGTATTGCTCCTCATTTATCGGCAACGAATTTTGAAAAAATCAGAGCTGAATTATTAGGAAGAAGCAAAGTAATTGAAATGAAACCGAAAACAAATTGGGCACAATACACAGGTTGGGTTGCTGCTGCTGTTTTAGTAGTTGGTTTCGGACTTCAATTTTATAAATTAAACCAAACAAATGAAACCTTGAATAATGTTTCGACCGAAAAAAACTTATTACAAGAGTCAATTGTTGATTTAGAATTAAAGAAGAAAGAATCAGAAGAAGTTTTAGCTATTTTAAGAGATACAAGTAATATTGCCGTAGCTTTAGCAGGACAACAAGTAGCACCAAACGCTTATGCAAAAGCCTATTACAACAAAACTACTAAAACAGTTTACATCGATGCATCAGGGCTGCCTGAACCACCAAAAGGAATGGTATATCAAGTATGGTCGTTGCAGTTAGAACCTGTTTTAACACCAACAAGCATTGGTTTACTTGACTCCTATGCGACAAGTTCAACCAAGGTTATAAAAGTAGAAAATGCCGAATCACCACAAGCGTTCGGGATTACTTTAGAACCGGCTGGTGGTAGCGCTAGTCCAACATTAGAACAGCTTTACACCTTAGGAAAAGTATAATCAAAATGCGTCTTTATGGACGCATTTTACTTTTATAAAATTGCAAAAGAAAAGAAAATGAAAAAAATTGTAGTACTAACAGGCGCTGGAATCAGTGCTGAAAGCGGCATTAAAACATTCCGAGATGCTGACGGTTTATGGGAAGGTCATGATATCATGGAAGTGGCTTCTCCTATTGGTTGGAAAAAAAATCCTGAATTGGTTTTGGACTTTTACAACAAAAGAAGAGCCCAACTCTTAACCGTAAAACCCAATAAAGCACACGAAATTTTAGCCGAATTAGAAGAACATTTCGATATTCACATCATAACACAAAACGTAGATGATTTACACGAAAGAGCCGGAAGTAACAAAGTCATTCATTTACATGGCGAATTGTTAAAAGTGCGAAGCATTTCAAACGAAAACTTCGTAATCGATTGGAAACAAGATTTAAATCTAGGTAATTTTGATTTGGAAGGCAATCAATTACGACCACATATCGTTTGGTTTGGCGAAGACGTTCCGATGATTGAACACGCTATTGACATCGTAGAAACAGCTGATATTTTAATCATCATCGGAACTTCATTACAAGTCTATCCTGCTGCTGGATTGATGAATTATGTGAACCAAAACGTTCCAGTTTATTATATCGATCCAAATCCAGCTACAATTTATGATTTACCAAACGAGTTAAAAGTATTACCACTTACCGCCGTTGAAGGAATGAAAATTGTAAAAGAAGAATTGGCAAATTCTATACAAAAAACTTCTGACTTCTAACTTCTAACTTCTAACTTCTTACTATATTTGCACTTCTTTAAACAACACACTACAAAATGCAATTAACAGAATTAAATGCTATTTCGCCAATTGATGGTCGTTATAGAAGCAAAACTATTTCATTATCTCCATATTTTTCTGAAGAAGCCTTAATTAAATACCGCGTTTTGGTAGAGGTTGAATATTTTATTGCTTTGCGCGAAGCTGATATACCTCAATTAGCCAAAATTGACAAATCGATTTACGATTCTTTAAGAGCGATTTACAAAAACTTTTCTACCGAAGATGCACTTTGGATTAAAGAAACCGAAAAAACAACGAATCACGATGTTAAAGCGGTCGAATATTTCATTAAATCGAAGTTTGATAGTTTAGGATTACAAGAATTTAAAGAGTTTATCCATTTCGGATTGACTTCTCAAGATATCAACAATACAGCAATTCCGCTTTCTACTAAAGAAGCATTTGAAAATGTATATTTACCAGGTTTGGTGAGTGTTATTGCGAAATTGAAAGAATTAGCAATGGAATGGAAAGACATTCCAATGTTAGCCAGAACACACGGTCAACCAGCCTCTCCTACTCGTTTAGGAAAAGAAATCTTAGTTTTCGTAGAGCGTTTAGAAGAGCAAATGCGTTTGTTATTCAATGTTCCGTTTGCAGCTAAATTTGGTGGTGCAACTGGAAATTACAACGCACACAAAGTTGCCTATCCAAACACCGATTGGAGAAAATTTGGAAGCGATTTCGTAGAAAACAGTTTGGGATTACACCATTCGTTTCCAACAACACAAATTGAACATTACGACCATTTTGCAGCGTTTTTTGATGCTTTAAAACGAATCAATACCATTTTAATCGATTTAGATAGAGATATTTGGACGTATGTTTCAATGGATTATTTCAAACAAAAAATCAAAGCAGGAGAAATTGGTTCTTCGGCTATGCCACATAAAGTAAATCCAATTGATTTTGAAAATTCGGAAGGAAATTTAGGTATTGCCAATGCAATTTTCGAACATTTATCAGCAAAATTACCACTTTCAAGATTACAACGCGATTTAACTGACAGTACGGTTTTACGTAATATTGGAGTTCCAATGGGACACACGTTAATCGCTTTTGAAGCTACATTAAAAGGATTGAACAAATTGTTATTGAACGAAGAAAAATTCGCAGAAGATTTAGAGAAAAACTGGGCGGTAGTTGCAGAAGCTATCCAAACGATTTTACGTCGTGAAGGCTATCCAAATCCGTACGAAGCTTTAAAAGACTTAACCAGAACGAATACTGTAATTAACAAAGAAGCGATTCATAATTTTATTGGAACTTTAAACGTTTCTGAAGAAGTGAGAGCGGAGTTAATGCAAATTACACCGAGTAACTATTTGGGGATTTAATTCCTTCTAAAATATGCCAAAACCTATCAGTATAAAACTTATTTTTATTAGTTTACTGATAGGTTTTTTCTTTTATTCTTGTTCGTCTTCCAAAACCACAACCACAAATTCAAAAGCAGGGGTTGTTATCACATTTGATGATTACTTCGTAAAAGAATGGAAGGAAGCAGATGTCCAGCTCTCAAAACACAATTGGAAAGCGACTTTTTGCGTGAGTAATTTTGAAAAACTTACAGCAATTGATATTTCAAATTTAAAAGCACTTCAAAGCAAAGGGCACGAAATTGCTGGTCACGGATTTCGTCATCTCAATGCAAAAGAATTCACTAAGAAAAATAAGAAACAACAATACTTGATCGTTGAGATTTTTCCATTAATTGAAGCATTTAAAAAAGAAGGTATCGAAATTAAATCGTATGCCTATCCTTTTGGAGCCAAAACACAAACGTTAGACTACGAATTACAAAAACATTTCGAAATCATAAGAGGAACAGCAAAAGGGGGAAAAAAAGTAGCCGACAACGCTAATTTCTATAACGGAACTCGATTAGCGAACGGAATTGGAATCGACAGCAATTACGAGCATTTTAGTTTAAACTACTTAACTAAAGTTTTAAATTACGCAAAAAAACACAATAAAATAGTCGTTTTCTACGGACACAAACCAGTTAACAAAGCAACTAATGAATATGAAGTAGATGTAAAAACATTAGAAATGATTTGTCAATTTGTGGTTTCAAACCAAATGAAATTTTACACGCTTCAAGAACTAAATTCGTTAAAAAAACAATAAAATTAAGCGCATAAAGAATTGAAATTTTGAAAACTGAACGCTTTTCACTATTTTAGTAAAAATTCAAATGTATGCCAATATTACTAACTGCCTCTACTGTTCATTTACCCAATTTAATTAGCGATTTAGGACTAATTTTAGTCACTGCAGCCATTGCGGTATTAATTTTTAGAATTTTAAAACAACCTTTGGTTTTAGGTTACTTGGTCGCTGGTTTTTTAGCAGGAAATAAATTCGGTTTTTTTCCAACGGTTAAAGACATGAACAGCGTAACGGTTTGGGCAGAAATTGGAGTAATTTTCCTCTTATTCAGTTTAGGTTTAGAATTTAGTTTCAAAAAGCTAATGAAAGTAGGCGGAACGGCTTCTATAACCGCACTCACCCAAATCATATCAATGGTAGCCTTAGGTTATTTCGTAGGCCAAATGATGGATTGGGGCAAAATGAACAGCTTATTTTTAGGCGTTATTTTATCGATTTCTTCTACAACCATCATCTTAAAAACCTTTGACGAATTAGGTGTAAAAACACAAAAATTCGCCGGAAATGTAATTGGAGCCTTAATTGTACAAGATATTTTAGCCATTTTAATGATGGTTTTATTGTCAACCGTTGCGGTAAGTCAACAATTTTCGGGTGGTGAATTATTGCAATCCGTTTTAAAATTGGTTTTCTTTTTAACCATTTGGTTTGTGGCGGGAATTTTCTTTATCCCAACTTTACTTAAAAAAGCCAAACACCTTTTAACCGATGAAATGTTACTAATTGTTTCATTGGCATTATGTTTATTGATGGTTTTATTTGCTGCAAATGTAGGCTTCTCTCCTGCTCTTGGTGCTTTTATCATGGGTTCTATTATTGCCGAAACCACACAAGCGGAACACATTGAACATTTGGTAAAACCTGTAAAAGATTTATTTGGTGCAGTTTTCTTCGTTTCGGTCGGAATGTTGATAGATCCTGAAATGTTAGTCAAATACGGATTTCCTGTAGCTATTTTAACGTTGGTTGTTATCTTAGGACAATCATTAAGTGCTACCATTGGCGCATTATTTTCGGGACAACCGTTGAAACAATCCATACAAACGGGAATGAGTTTATCGCAAATTGGTGAATTCTCGTTCATCATCGCTACATTAGGAATGACGTTAAATGTAACGAGCGATTTCTTATATCCAATTGTGGTTGCGGTTTCTGCTATTACCACCTTCACAACGCCGTTTATGGTGAAATTCTCAACACCATTTTCGTCTTATTTAGAAAAAAAACTACCAAGACGTTGGGTTAAAAAAATCGAACGTTACAGCGCCAATACCGAAGCTATCAAATCGGTTAGTACTTGGCAAATTGTACTTCGCGCCTACTTAACTCAGGTAATTATTCACTCGATTATTATTGTTGCGATTATTCTACTTTCATCTAAATATATTCTTCCATTAGTAGAAGATTCACGTTTTGGAAATGCCATTGCAGCATTAATTACGGTTGTAATTTTATCTCCATTTTTATGGGCTTTATCGCTTAGAAGAGTGGCCGTAGAACAAGTGCAAGAATTAATGCAAGTCAGAAAATACCAAGGTCCGATTATCGTATTAGTATTCTTTAGAATTGCGCTTTCTCTTTTCTATATGGGATTTGTATTGAATGAATTTTTCTCTCCAGTAATCGCTATTATTGCGTTGGTTATTGGAATCGTTTCCTATATTTTATTCCCAAAACGATTGCATGCGTTTTACAACAAAATTGAAGGTCATTTCTTGAGGAATTTCAACGATAGAGAAATTACAAAACAAGCCAACAAACGTCAGAATGTATTATCGCCTTGGGATGGACACATGGCAGATTTTGAAATCGCTACAGCATCCAATTTAGCAGGCAAAACCTTAGAAGAATTAAAAATCAGAGAGCAATTTGGAATCAATATCGCTTCTATTAAACGTGGTGATGTTACGATTAATATTCCAATTAGAACCGAACGCTTATTTCCTGGTGATGAAATCAACGTTATTGGTACAGACGAACAAGTAAAATTATTTAAGAATTACCTAGACAAACACGAGATTGATGCTCCTGAAACTAAAGCAAAAGAAGATATCATCTTACAACAATTAGAACTTAAAAACCGAGTTTGCATAGGAAAAAGCATTCGTGAATCGCAAATTAGAGAAAAAACACACGGCATCATCGTAGGTATCGAACGCAACGGAAAACGTATTTTAAATCCAGAATCGCATTGGATTTTAGAATCTGATGATATTTTGTGGATTGCTGGTGATAGAAAGAAAATTAATGAGTTTTTGAAGGGGTAATTCATTAGTATTCAGTTATCCGCAACGTTTGTCATTCCGAAGGAATCTCTTGGTTTTTTTTGGCATGAAAGTTGTCATTAATTTAGATATCAAACCAAAATCTATGAGTAAATTTTTTCTTTTTGTATCTTTTCTATTTTCCATTTCAATTTTCTCTCAACAAGAAGTTGAAATCGACTTTGAAAAGTTGAATTCAAAAGTTACTATTTTAATAAACAATCACAGGAAATATCTAAAATTAAAAGAATTCGAAAAAGACACTTTTCTTCTTAAGGCAGCTGAAGACCATAGTTTGTATTTACAAAAATTAGGCTTTTTATCTCACGAACAGAAAGATGCAAAAAAGAAGAACCCAAGTGACCGAGTAATCTTTTATGGTGGTAAAAAATTTAGTGGAATTGGAGAAAACATCTTATTCACTTCTATTAAACGAGAAAAATATAGTAATAAAGACTTAGATAAATTAGCACAAACTATTTTCAACCAATGGAAAAATTCACCACCACATTACAAAAACATAATTAATAAAGATTTTGATGCAGCGGATTTAGGTTTTTTCATCGATACTAAAAGAAAAAGAATCTATGCCACTCAGGTTTTTGGAATAAAAGGAATTGAAATCCCAAATCAATTATCTGAAAATGCATTTGGAGTTGAAGAAAAGAATAAAAAATGTAGACCGATTGATTTTGGAACAAAATTACATATTGGAAATAGTATTGAAATAGAGGGCGAAAATGTCATTCTTTATTATCATGATAAACAGAAATTTGAATTGATGTTTTCTGAACCGAAAGATGGAATTGCAATTGATTTTGTTGAAAAAGAACAAATGAGCTGCAGCAAACCAAACACTTTTGACGTTTCTCCAATTTATGATGGAGTTATGTCAGAACCTATTTACAGAGAAGAATTATTAAAAAACAACACCGCTCAAAACGAATACAAGTTAATCACTAAAGTTGGAAAAGTTCCCAATCATCTTATCGGAAAAGAAATTGTCGCTAATGTAATTTTGATTTTTGATAATTGTGCTTGCGAATATGTTGTGCCTTTAAAAATTAAATCAAAAACTATTGATTTATTTCCTTTAGAACCAATCATTGAAGTAACAAATGATGCAAGTTTGAGCAACAAAGGCATTTTGTTCACCGATGAAATTTTATTTGAATTTGATAAAAATAAAATCAAATCAAAAAATGAATTTTACTTTAAAAGTTATAACAAAGTACATTCAACTCAAATTTACAGTTACAGTTCCATCGAAGGAAATGAAATTTCGAACAAAAAATTACATAACGATAGAGCAATTGCTATTGAAAAATTCGCAAGAGATTCTTTGAATATAAAAATGAAACCTTCTTTAGTTATTGCCGAAGAAAATTGGGAAAAATGCTACATTCAATTAGCTATGGAAAACATGGAATATTTAGCAAGTAAACCCAAAAATGAAATTAGAGAGTACATAAATCTAAAAAATAAAGATTTTGAAACGTATCTAAATGACCAAAGAGTTTCTAAATTAGTTGTTAATTATTATGGAGAAATCAATAAAGATTCATTGTCAAATGAAGATTATTTAAACTCTTTATATGACTTAAATCTAAGAACTGCTATTTATGATAAGGATTATAAAAAGGCGAATTTGGCGCTTTCAAAATTGTATACTTTAGAATATAGTTCGAGTATTTTTGATGAAATGGTTTTTAATGAAATTCAAACAAATCCTAAATTAGTTCAAAATGCTACTGCTGTAATCTGTAAAAATTTTGAAAATAACTACTTTAAAACGACACAATTTCTTAAAATTTGGTTAGAAAAATTTGATTCCCTACCAAAAAATGCACAATTAAATTTACTAATTCTTTATTGCAGAATCAATAGTGAATTACTTGAAAAATGGGATGTTAATATTTCTAAATTAACCAATGTTAGTAAGCCAGCGTCAATAGAAAACAAGTTCATAACGTTTAAAGAAAATAAAAAACTCCAATCCAATTTCGATTACATTTTACTTTATTATAGCAATCATATTAATGATTACAAGAACATCAATCGTTATTTCGATAGAGTTTACATGAGTTTTAAATCGAACATAAAAACGAAAGAAGATAGAATTAATTTGGCTTTGTTTGTCAATCATTGGAGCGTTTATAGTTATAGTATTGCTTTACTCAAAGCCGAAATGAATAAGCCTACATTTTCAAAAGAAGAAGCATTATTATTAGCACAAACTGTTACTCTTTTCTTTGATGAAAACGATGTAAAAACGAATCAACAAATTTTAAACAAAGTCTATCAATTGAATAAAAAAGAATGGTGCGAATGGCAAAAAGAAAACTTCAATCTTTTAAGAAACGAACAAATTAAATCAGATTTCTGTAAAAAATGCAATAATCTTTAGTTAAAAAGAGTTATCATAGAAAAATCTCCAACTAACATGAAAACCCAAATCACCCTATTCCTACTCCTACTTTCTTCTTTAAGTTTCAGTCAAAATCAAAACAAAATTGATTTAGAAAAACTGAAAACAAAAGTATATCAATTAGTAAACGAAGAACGCTCTAATAACGACAGAAAAGTTCTTGGTTTGGATGCTTATTTGAAAAAAGCAGCGGATGACCATGCTAAATACATTGCAAAAGCTCAAACCTTATCGCACGAACAGACTGATGCTAAAAAGCAAAGTCCAAAAGAACGCGTGTATTTTTATGGCGGAAATTCGTTTGTTCTGGTTGGTGAAAACTTATTATTTACAGGAATTAAAGACCAAATTTACTCTGAAGCCGACTTAGATGCTTTAGCCTTAAAAATGTTCAATCTGTGGAAGAAATCACCCAATCATTTGAAAAATATTTTAGATCATCAATACTTTTATACTGAAATCAGTTTTAGCATCGATTGGGAAAACAAGAAAATTTATGCAGTACAATTGTTTGGAGCAAAATAAAAAACCTGATAGCTTATAAACTATCAGGTTTCTATTTCACTGAACACTACTCACTGAGCACTGAACACTTTTTTATCTCGAATAATTCGGAGCTTCTTTCGTAATCGTTACATTGTGTGGGTGACTTTCGCCAATACCACTTGCTGTAATTCTAATGAAACGGCTGTTTTCTTGTAATGTAGCAATGTCTTTTGCACCACAATATCCCATTCCAGCTCTTAAACCACCTATGAATTGTTGCATGCTTTCGTTCAATTCTCCTTTATATGGTACACGACCTACGATTCCTTCTGGAACTAATTTCTTAACATCGTCTTCTACATCTTGGAAATAACGGTCTTTTGAACCTTCTTGCATCGCCTCCACAGAACCCATTCCACGGTAAGATTTGAATTTTCTTCCTTCAAAAATAATAGTTTCTCCTGGAGATTCTTTTGTTCCTGCTAATAACGAACCTAACATCACACAATCAGCACCCGCAGCAATTGCTTTTGGAATGTCTCCCGTGTAACGAATTCCCCCATCAGCAATAACGGGAACTCCAGTTCCTTTTAAAGCCGCAGCTACTTCCAAAACTGCTGAAAATTGTGGAAATCCAACTCCAGCCACAACTCGCGTTGTACAAATCGAACCTGGACCAATTCCAACTTTCACCGCATCAGCTCCATTTTGAGCTAAGTATAAAGCTGCTTCTGGAGTTGCAATGTTCCCTACAACTACATCTAATTCAGGAAATTTTGCTTTTACTGCTTTTAATACATCCACAACACCTTTTGTATGTCCGTGAGCCGTATCAATGATTACAGCATCAACTCCAGCGTTTACTAATGCTGTTGCTCTTTCAACGGCATCTGCTGTAACTCCTAAAGCTGCAGCAACACGCAAACGACCGAATTTATCTTTATTGGCAATTGGTTTTTGTGTTAATTTGGTAATATCTCTAAACGTAATTAAACCAACTAATTTATTATTGTTGTCAACTACTGGTAATTTTTCAATTTTGTTCTCTTGTAAAATTCCTTCTGCTTCTTGCAAAGTGGTTCCTTGAGCAGCTGTTACTAATTTTTCAGAAGTCATTACTTCTAAAATCGAACGTGAATTTACTTTTTCGAAACGTAAATCTCTATTCGTTACAATTCCTTTTAAAATTCCGTTTTCATCAACTACTGGAATTCCGCCAATGCTAAATTCTTTCATCGCCATTTTAGCATCTCCAACAGTTGCAGTTAAAGGCAACGTTACTGGATCGATAATCATACCGCTTTCTGCACGTTTAACTTTCTTTACTTTAGCTGCTTGTTGCTCAATCGTCATGTTCTTGTGTAACACGCCAATTCCACCTTCTTGTGCCATAGCAATTGCCATAGAACTTTCGGTAACCGTATCCATTGCTGCGGAAACGATAGGAACATTCAACGTAATATTTCTCGAAAACTTCGATTGAATACTAACTTCGCGTGGTAAAATTTCTGAATAATTTGGAATAAGCAAAACATCGTCGTAAGTAAGACCTTCGCCAACGATTTTAGTTGTGTGTGCTTTCATGGTGCAATTTGTAGTTGTTGTTAAATTGCGTGCAAATATAGTAAAACTTAGCCAAATAATCTATTTCTTTTAAGAATAAATTATGTAACTTGCATATTAATTTTTCATTCCCAATGAGCGATTCTAAAAAAATAAGTACAGGCCTAAACGATTTAGAAGTAGTAGAATCCGCAAAAAAATTCGGAACCAACTCCGTTGAACATCAGAAAAAAAACCATTTTCTGAATTCCATTTTAGATATCGTAAAAGAACCCATGTTTCTTTTATTACTAACTGCTACCAGTATCTATTTCATAACGGGAGATTATGGTGATGGTATTTTTATGGCTTTTGCAATTGTATTTGTAATGGCGATTTCGGTTTTTCAAGAATCTAGAAGTCGTAATGCGATTGAAGCCTTAAAAAAACTAACCCAACCGAAATGTAAAGTCATTAGAAACAGTCAATTAATCGAAATTCCAACCGAGGAAATTGTAATTGGTGATTGTGTTCAATTAGAAGAAGGCGCCTTCATTCCTGCTGACGGAATCATTCTCTCTTCCAACGATTTTTCGGTGAACGAATCAATTTTAACTGGTGAATCTTTATCAATTTTCAAATCCAATGAATCCGAAGACAAACAAGTTTTTCAAGGCACAATTGTAGCTTCTGGACTTGCTATTTGCGAAGTAACGGCTATTGGAGATAAAACGCAATTAGGGAAAATTGGTTCGAGTTTGAATGCGATTGAAGAAGAAAAAACGCCTTTGCAAATTCAAATAGGGAATTTCGTTACTAAAATGTCAATTATAGGTTTGGTCATATTTGCTATTGTTTGGGCGATTAATTACTACAACTCTGGATTAGTTTTAGATAGTTTATTAAAAGCGTTAACCTTAGCAATGAGCGTTATCCCAGAGGAAATTCCAGTCGCTTTCACTACGTTTATGGCATTAGGAGCTTGGCGTTTGATGAAAATGGGAATCATTACCAAGCAAACCAAAACAGTAGAAACCTTAGGAAGCGCCACCGTAATTTGCACCGACAAAACCGGAACAATTACCGAAAATCGAATGAGTTTAGCCGAATTGTATCTTTTTAATTCCAATTCAATAGTAGCAACTACACAAAAACTAAATCCTGAAGCCGAAGAAATCATAAATTATGCCATGTGGTCGAGTGAACCAATTCCGTTTGATGCGATGGAAATTGCGATACATGAAGCGTATTCTAATTTTGAAAGCGAAGACGAACGACCTCATTTTAAAATGGTTCACGAATATCCGTTAAGTGGAAAACCACCAATGATGACACACATTTTCGAAAACGAATCGGGTAAAAAAATCATTGCAGCGAAAGGCGCTCCTGAAGCTTTAATCGCTGTTAGTCATTTAACTGAAACTGAAAAAAATCAGATTTTTGAGGCGATGAAAACCATGATGCAAAAAGGATTCCGAGTTTTAGGCGTGGGTGTTTCTGACTTTGAAGGAACGGATTATCCAGCAGCCCAACAAGAATTAAAGTTTCATTTTAAAGGATTGGTAGCGTTTTATGATCCACCAAAACATAACATTCAAGCGGTTTTCGAAACGTTTTACAAAGCTGGAATTCAAGTAAAAATTGTAACAGGCGATAATGCTGAAACTACTTCTACCATCGCAAAACAAGTCGGGTTTAAAAATGCTGATAAAGTATTGAATGGCGACGAATTAATGGCAATGGATGAAGCGACTTTGAAGGAAAAAGTAATGGAAACTGCGATTTTCACTAGAATGTTTCCAGAAGCTAAACTAAGAATCATCAAAGCTTTAAAAGCTAACAATCAAATCGTAGCCATGACAGGCGATGGCGTAAATGACGGACCTGCTTTAAAATCAGCACACATCGGAATTGCGATGGGTAAAAAAGGTACCGAAATTGCCAAACAAGCTGCCAACTTAATTCTTGTAGACGATAATTTCGAGCGAATGACGGATGCTATTGCTATGGGAAGAAAAATTTACCTCAACCTTAAAAAAGCGATTCAATACATCATTTCTATTCATATTCCGATTATATTAATTGTGTTTATTCCGTTGGCTTTGGGTTGGATGTATCCAAATATTTTTTCTCCAGTTCACATTATTTTCTTGGAAATTATTATGGGCCCAACTTGCTCCATCATATACGAAAACGAACCGATGGAAGACAATCTGATGCTACAAAAACCAAGACCGCTAACAACGACTTTCTTTAACTTAAAAGAAGTATTGATAAGCATCATTCAAGGATTAGTCATTACATTAGGATTACTGTACATTTATCAATACGCTATTGGAGAAAACATGTCCGAAAACGGCACTAGAACCTTAATTTTCCTAACATTAATTACTTCCAATATTGTATTAACCTTAGCGAATCGTTCGTTTTATTATTCTATTTTCAAAACGATTCAGTACAAAAATAATTTGGTAGGATTAATCATTGGAGTAACCATTTTACTGACAGTATTAATATTGTTTATCCCTGCATTTTCCAACTTCTTCTTGTTTGAAATGGTAAGTGGTTCCCAAATAGGATTATGCGTTTTAGTGGGAAGTATTTCAGTACTTTGGATAGAAATTTATAAAGCCTTTAAACGAAGAAAATCGAATTAATGAAATTCACCAAATAGTTTAGTCGCTTCATTATAAGCACTTTCAAAACTCATTGGACTCGTATTCGTATTTTCTCTTTTTGTAGTGAAGTACGACAACAATTTTTCCGTAGGCATGTTTCCTGTTAAATCGTCTTTTGCCATTGGACAACCACCAAAACCTTGAATCGCGCCATCATAACGACGACAACCTGCATTATAAGCTGCATCAATTTTTTCAAACCATTTGTCTGGCGTAGTGTGAAGATGGGCGCCAAATTCGATGTTTGGATATTTCGGAATCAAATTAGAAAACAAATAATCAATTACTTCTGGAGTGGAACTTCCAACGGTATCGGAAAGCGATAGAATTTTAACACCCATATTCGCTAATTTTTCGGTCCATTCGCCCACAATTTCAACATTCCATGGATCTCCATACGGATTTCCAAAACCCATTGAAATGTAGGTCACGACTTCTTTATTCGATTTATCAGCGATTTCTAAAATTTCTTGTAAAGTAACCAAACTTTCAGCGATAGTTTTGTGCGTATTTCGCATTTGAAAATTCTCCGAAATCGAAAAAGGAAAACCTAAATATTGAATTTCCTTATGAACCGAAGCATTTTGAGCGCCTTGTGTATTGGCGATAATGGCTAATAATTTACTGTTGGAAGCAGACAAATCCAATTGAGCCAAAACCTCAACAGTATCTTGCATTTGCGGAATCGCTTTTGGCGAAACAAAACTTCCAAAATCAATAGTATCAAAGCCTACACGCAATAATGATTGGATGTATTTTACCTTTTTTTCGGTAGGAATAAACGGCTTAATGCCTTGCATGGCATCGCGCGGACACTCGATAATTTTGATTTCGTTCATAGCTTCAAAGATAGAAATTTTAGCTGTTTTCCAAAATCTTTTTGTTGATTGCTTTCACTAAAGCTGGTCCTTCGTAAATAAATCCAGTGTACAATTGCACCAAACTAGCACCAGCATTTAATTTTTCAATCGCATCTTCTGCGGTGTGAATTCCTCCTACTCCAATGATTGGGAACGACTTATTACTTTTTTCCGAAAGAAAACGAATCACTTCTGTAGAGCGTTTCGTTAATGGTTTTCCAGACAAACCGCCCATTTCTGATTTGTTTTCTGATTGCAAACCTTCGCGAGAAATCGTCGTATTGGTAGCAATTACACCTGCAATTTTAGTTTCGTTTACGATATCAATGATGTCTAAAAGTTGCTCATCAGTTAAATCGGGAGCAATTTTTAGTAAAATTGGTTTTTGTTTTGATTTTGCCTTATTTTGATCTTGTAGCGTTTGCAACAACTCGGTCAAAGGTTTTTTATCTTGTAATTCGCGAAGATTCGGTGTATTTGGCGAACTCACATTCACCACAAAATAATCCACATACGGAAACAAAGCTTCAAAACAGATTTCGTAATCCTTAACCGCTTCTTCGTTTGGAGTGACTTTATTCTTCCCGATGTTTCCACCAATTAAAACGCCTTTATTCTTTTTCAAACGTTCAACGGCTTCTTTTACACCACCATTATTGAAACCCATTCGGTTGATAATCGCATTGTCTTCTTTTAGGCGGAACAAACGTTTTTTAGGGTTCCCTTCTTGTCCGACTGGCGTTAATGTTCCAATTTCAATAAATCCGAAGCCGAAATTCGATAACTCTTGATATAACTTCGCATCTTTATCAAACCCAGCTGCTAAACCAACTGGATTTTTGAATTTAATTCCGAAAACTTCGCGCTCTAAACGAACATCTTTTACTTCGTAAAGCGATTGAAATAAAGAAGAAAAACCAGGAATTTTATTCAGAAAACGAATGAATGAAAAGGTAAAATAATGCACTTTTTCTGGATCGAAACAGAAAAGTAACGGACGAATGAAGCTTTTATACATAGTGTGTTGTGTTGTGGTACAAAAGTAAGAAAATGGAATCCTAAAAAAAAGTATTGACGCATTTTGTAACAATAAAAGATTTAGTGCGTATAATTAACGAAGTGAAAAGTAAAAAGTGAAAAGACTAAACTTCTAATTTCTAAATTCTAACCTCTAAATTCTAATTTCAAAATGGCTCAAACTCCTTCCAACATGTTACCATTAGGCACAATTGCTCCTGATTTCAATTTGAAAGACACCAACGCTACCGATTTTAAAACGTTAGCTGATTGCAAAGGTGAAAAAGGAACGGTGGTAATGTTCATTTGCAATCATTGTCCATTTGTGCATCATGTGATGGAAGAAGTGCTTAAAGTGGTGAATGATTATCGCGTGCAGGGAATTGGTTTTGTGGCGATTTCGAGTAACAATGTAGTTAAATATCCGCAAGATGCACCAGAATTAATGACCGAATTTGCCTTTGAAAACGGATTTGAATTTCCATATTTATATGATGAAACACAAGGAGTAGCCAAAGCTTACGATGCGGCTTGTACGCCTGATTTTTATCTTTTCGACAACCAAAATAAGTTAGTTTACCGAGGACAATTAGACGATAGCCGACCAGCCAATGGAATTCCCTTAAGTGGTTCTGATTTACGCAGCGCTATTGATGGTGTGGTTATGAATCGATTAATTAATCCGGAACAGAAGCCGAGTATTGGGTGTAATATTAAGTGGAAGTAATTTTTTTATCTCATTAGTTTACTTAACTTTGTACTCAAATTAAATTCTTTCATTTTGAAATACCAAGTTTCAAATATCACTTTAATTTCAAATACTATTACAAAAGTAGTAGCATTTACACACAGCAAGGCCTTTATCAATTAGGCCTCCGTCTATCCTATTCCTAATTCTCAGACGGAGGATTTTTACATACAACATTCTCTATTCATTTCAGAAGTATCTTCTGTAATCATTATTTATTTTAATTCTAGTATCATGTCGCAAAAAAAACTTTTGGGAAAATTATATGCGCGCCATATAATTTGGATAATCACGTTATCATTTATGATGGGAACTCTTTTTTTGGTTGCCTACTATAAAGTGCATCCGATTTTTCTATCTGCTCCTTTATTAATGCTTGTTCTAGTAACTATCGACAGCTTTCAATCTAAGCATTCGGTACGAAGAAATTATCCATTGGTAGGACGTTTACGTTATCTTTTTGAATCGGTTCGTCCTGAATTTCGCCAATACTTTTTTGAAGGTGAATTGGACGGAAAGCCTTTTAACAGAAGACAACGTTCCATCGTGTATCAAAGAGCGAAGAACCAAAAGCAAACTATTTCGTTTGGCATGCAAGACGAACCTAAAAGAATTGGTTATGAATGGGCTGCGCATTCGATTTATCCTAAAAAGAACGACTTCAGTCAATTCCGAGTAAACATTGGAAATTCGCAATGTTCAAAGCCATATAGTGCTAGTATTTTCAATATTAGTGCGATGAGTTATGGTGCTTTGAGTAAAACTGCCATTTCTTCTCTAAATGAAGGAGCTAAAATGGGGAATTTCGCTCACAATACAGGAGAAGGCGGAATCAGTGATTACCATTTAAAAGGAGGCGACTTGATTTGGCAAATTGGAACAGGATATTTTGGTTGTAGAGATGGAAAAGGACATTTCAATGAGGCTCTTTTTGTTGAAAAAGCCAATTTAAAAGAAGTGAAAATGATTGAAATTAAACTTTCGCAAGGAGCTAAACCTGGTCACGGTGGTTTACTTCCAGCCGAAAAAAACACACCAGAAATCGCACGAATTAGAGCCTTAGAACCGCACAAAACCGTTCATTCACCATCAGCACATACAGCGTTTTCAAATGCTACTGAGTTATTATATTTCATACAGAAATTGAGAAACTTATCTAATGGAAAACCAGTTGGATTTAAGATTTGTATTGGAAAAAAAGAAGAATTTACTGAAATCATAGAGGCAATGTTAAACACTAACATCCTTCCTGATTTCATTACCATTGACGGTGCTGAAGGAGGAACAGGAGCTGCTCCACTAGAATTCATTGATTACATGGGAATGGCTTTATCCGATGCACTTGTATTTGCTCACAAATCGTTAGTAGATTATGGCTTGAGAAGCGAAATTAAAATTCTAGCTTCAGGAAAAATCATATCCGCTTTTGATATTGCTAAAAACATGTCTTTAGGAGCCGATGCTTGTTACAGCGCTCGCGGAATGATGTTTGCCTTAGGTTGTATTCAAGCCTTACAATGCGATAGCGGAAAATGTCCAGTTGGTATAGCAACACAAGACAAATCACTTTACAAAGGTTTAGATATCACCGATAAACGCGTTCGTGTAGCGAATTTTCATAAAAATACTTTGAAAGCGGTAGCCGAATTCATTGGAGCCTGCGGATTTGAATCACCTGAACAGATAACGCCTGATACGTTCTTTAGAAGAGTAAATTATAATACCAATTTAAACTTCAAGGAAATTTATTTCACAAATCCAGAAACCAAAGGCAAAACACTAGATAAAGAAACAATATTCTTAAATTAAAGTAATATGAAACCAATACCAAACTTTACAAAACATGATTTTAATCTTTTAACCGAAATGATTAAAAGTAATATTAATGTTTCCAATTCAAAAGATCTATTACTTTTAAAACAAGAATTGGAACGAGGTACCATTCACAAAGAGAAAGATGTGATAGAAAAATTCATCAAAATCAATTCCATTGTAATCATTGAAGATTTAGAAACAAAAAGAGAAATGAAATTTCAAATCATATTGCCTTCAATGGCAAACATTAAAGAACAAAAAGTTTCTGTTTTAGCCACTTTGAGCATTGCTGTAATTGGATTTAAAGAAAACGACGAAATCGAATGGGATTTACCAGGCGGAAAGAAAATGCTAAAGATTAAATCGATTAATTAAATAAAAACACCCTATTGCGGTGTTTTTTTTATTTAAACAAATCAACAATAAATATGACCAAAATCAGTAAAGCAACGACTATCAAATAAACTAAAAAATGAAATTTTTGAACTTTTCTTTCTTCTCGATAATCTGGCATTAAAATAGTTTCGGTACTTGCAATAATTTCATTATCAATAAGTAGTTGATCAATAATGACTCTATCTTTATCCAACAAAAAAAATAGAGTTCCATCACTAATATCAGAGTTTTCATTACTATTATGATAGAAGTCTATATTATTCTCAAGTAACAAATTTTCAAAAAATATATAATCTTTGAATAAGACATTTAACTTAAAATGATTTTGAAATTTTACTTCTGCAGAATTTGCCATAATCTATTACTTTTTTTCCAAAATCACTTCAATTGGATTATTACTTCTTGGTCCGAAAGTTCTGGCTTGGCGTTCGTTTTCACTCGAGCACAAAATATACATATTAAAAGCTTGTAATTGCACTAATTGAGCTTTGAACTTTCCTTTAGTATCTTCAATTTTAATATAAAATTCTTCCGCAGGAAAAGTATTCGTTACCGAAAGCAAATAAGTATCTCCAGCATAAGGAAAAAACCATTTTTCAGATTCGTTTGGTTTACTGATTAGGTGATTTCGAGTAAAAACTAAAGCTTGATTGCCGTATTTCCAACTGTATTTATTGTTCTCGTTGATAACTTCTTCTCCTTTTTCGTTGACCAATGTAATTTTCAAATCGGGAATATTATCTGATTTTCCTTCTTCATGTGCTTTTACTACTAAATAGGAGGTAAAATCAAAGCCACAATGCGGCACTTGCCCTAATGAGAACAAAGAGAAAAGAAGAAAGAAAAATGATAATTTGATTTTCATAGCCTTGATTTGTTGGTAAAAATACAAAAATGATACCAAAGAAAAAATCCCAAGACAAAGTCTCAGGATTTCTTTTAAATATACTTTTTACTTTTAGCTTTTTACTTTGGACTTAATTATTTAACATCCATCAATTCAACATCAAAAACCAAAGTAGCGTCTGGTGGAATAACTCCTCCAGCACCTCTAGAACCGTATCCTAAATAAGAAGGAATTACAAAACGAGCTTTGTCTCCTACTTTTAATAAAGCAATACCTTCGTCCCAACCTTCAATAACTTGTCCAACTCCTAAAGTGAAGTCAATTGGTTGTTTTCTTTTGTATGAAGAATCAAAAACTTGTCCGTTTTCTAATGCTCCTTGGTAGTGAACCGATACTTTTTTACCTTTTTCAGCTTGTTTACCATTTCCTTTTTGGATGATTTGGTAACGTAAACCACTTTCAGTCTTTTGAAAACCAGCGGCTAATTTTTCCAAAGCTTCCTCTGCCATTTTTTTTTGCTCAGCAATTCTTTTTTCTCTTGAACCTTCAAATGTTCTGAACGCTTCAATAGCATTCCATTTTTGTGCCTCTTCTCCTACTCTTACAATTTCTAATGAATCAATTGTATCGCCTTGTGCAATAGCATCAACTACATCTTGACCTTCAACAACATGTCCAAAAACAGTGTGTTTTCCGTCTAACCAAGCGGTTTCAATATGAGTGATGAAGAATTGAGAACCATTAGTTCCGGGTCCAGCATTAGCCATCGATAAAACTCCAGGTCCATCGTGACGTAAAGTTGGGTGAAACTCATCATCGAAGTTATAACCAGGACCACCCGTTCCTTGTCCTTGAGGACAACCACCTTGAATCATAAAATCAGGAATTACACGGTGAAATTTTAATCCGTCGTAATAAGGTTTTCCCATTGGACGTGCTGAATTTTCTAATTGTCCTTCTGCTAATCCTACGAAATTCCCAACCGTTCCTGGTGTTAAATCGTGCGTTAATTTTACTAAAATAACACCTCTTGAAGTATTGAATTTAGCGTATATTCCGTTTTCCATTTTCTATTTATTAAATTAAAGTGCAAAACTACAAAAATATTACGAACCTATCAATTAAGATATGCTACAGCATTATCACTTCACGAATTTAAACAATCTTTAACATCATATAAAACAAGTAAAATATCTTTATGTAGTAAATTTGTAGTCTAAAATCATGAAAAAGAATGGAAAATTTAAAAGGTAAAAAAGCCATCATAACGGGCGGTAGTAGAGGTTTAGGAAAAGCTACAGCCATAGCATTTGCAAATCAAGGAATTGATGTTGCCATAACAGGAAGAAATGAAGCGAATTTAAAAGAAACTGTTGCCGAATTAAAAGCATTGGGTGTAAACGCTACGTATGCGGCTTTTGACATCGGAAATTATGACGAAGTAAAAAAAGGAATTCAAGAAATCATGAATACTTTTAATACAGTCGATATTTTAGTAAACAATGCTGGAATTGCAGCTTTTGGAAGCTTTTTAGAAATGGATGTGAACCAATGGCAATCGATAATTCAAACGAATGTAATGGGAATGTACTACGTAACTAAAGAAGTGTTACCTTATTTAATTGCTAACAATCAAGGAGATATTTTCAACGTTTCGTCTACTGCTGGATTAACCGGAAACCCAAATACTTCTGCATATTCTGCATCAAAATTCGCTGTAATCGGAATGTCAGAATCGTTAATGAAAGAAGTAAGAAAGAACAACATCAGAGTTTGTACGTTAACACCAAGCACCATTGCTTCTGATATGTCGATTCAATTAGGAATTGCAAGCAAAGACACCACAGAAACCGTATTACAACCTGAAGATTTTGCTGAACTAATCGTTTGTGCATTACAACTTCCAAGAAGAGCTTTATTGAAAAATGCTTCTTTGTGGTCTACAAATCCATAAAATCAATAAAATCTAATCTAAAAGCGATGTTACTTCTGTAAAACATCGCTTTTTTTGTTTTTAAACCACTATTCTTCTTATCTTTAATGCTTCAAAATCGATTATAAGAATCGATACTATGATTTTTTACCCAAATTAATACGAAGTCCATTTGAAGCTTCGATAAACAAATAACGATTCGTATGCAAGCTAATGATTACTTAAATATCAATAAACAAACTTGGAACAACAAAGTAGAAGTTCACGTGAACTCGGATTTTTATGACATGGAAGGTTTTCTGAAAGGAAAATCTACATTAAATTCGATTGAATTGGATTTACTTGGCGATGTTTCTGGAAAAAGAGTTTTGCATTTACAATGTCATTTTGGTCAAGACACCATGACTTTAGCAAGAATGGGAGCTAAAGCAACTGGAATCGATTTATCCGACAAGGCAATTGAAAAAGCGAAAGAAATCAACAATAAATTGAATTTAGACGCGACTTTCATTTGTTGTGATATTTATGATTTACCGAATCATTTGGACGAAAAATTCGATATTGTTTTCACCAGTTATGGCACAATTGGTTGGTTTCCCGATTTAGACAAATGGGCAAAAATAATTTCGCATTTCTTAAAACCGGATGGAAAATTTGTCTTTGCTGAATTTCACCCAGTAGTTTGGATGTTTGACAATGATTTTAAAGATGTTTTCTATAATTATTTCAATGTCGAACCTATTTTAGAAGAAGAATCTGGAACTTACGCTGATAAAGAAGCACCTCTAAATGCAAAAACCATCACTTGGAATCATCCAATTTCAGAAGTCTTAAACGCTTTGATTCAAAATGGATTGGTAATTAATTGTTTTAACGAATTCGATTATTCTCCTTACAATTGTTTCAATCAAACCGAAGAATTTGAACCAAATAAATTCCGAATCAAGCACTTGGAAAACAAAATTCCAATGGTGTATTCGCTTTCGGCAACTAAAAAATAAACTCCTATCTTTGCAGCATGCGAATTGATATTATTACCGTTTTACCCGAATTAATGCGAAGTCCGTTTGAGGCTTCCATCATGAAACGCGCCATTCAGAAAGGATTGGTCGAAGTCCATTTTCATAACTTAAGAGATTACACTACAAATAAACAAAGAAGTGTAGACGATTATCAATTTGGTGGTGGCGCTGGCATGGTAATGATGGTGCAACCAATCGACGATTGTATTTCGAAACTAAAAAGCGAAAGAACCTACGACGAAATCATCTACATGACGCCAGATGGAGAAACGCTGAATCAAAAAATGGCCAATTCCATTTCGATGTATGAAAACATCATGATTTTGTGCGGACATTATAAAGGAGTTGATCAACGTGTTCGCGATATGCACATTACACGAGAAATTTCGATTGGTGATTATGTATTGAGCGGTGGCGAAATTGGTGCTATTGTATTTTGTGATGCGATTATACGATTGATTCCAGGTGTTTTGAGTGATGAAACTTCTGCTTTGACGGATAGTTTTCAAGACAATTTGTTATCACCTCCTATTTACACAAGACCTGCCGAATACAAAGGATTGAAAGTTCCCGAAGTATTATTGAGTGGGAATTTCGGAAAAATTGAAAAATGGCGTGAAGAAATGGCGTACGAACACACCAAAAACAGAAGACCCGATTTGTTAGAAGATTAGTTTTTTTGTTTTGATTTTTTTCTTAAATTTAGTGTACTAATTTCTGAAAAAATGAATCGTATCATTTATTTAAGTTCCGGAGTTAAAATATTCTCCGATGAGGAGATTAATGATTTGTTGAAAATTTCAAGAGAAAACAATCAAAAGAACGGAATAACAGGCTTACTACTTTATTCTGATGGTAATTTTATGCAAATTCTAGAAGGAGAAAGAGAAGCAGTTGAAAACACTTACAACAAAATTCAGAATGATACCCGACATCGAAACATTATTCTAATTACAAACGAATCTGTAAAACAACGTAACTTTTCAGAATGGAAAATGGGTTATAGTATAGTGGATCCTGAATTTTTAAGTAAGCATCCCGAAATAAATCCATTTGAATTAAAAAAGCCTTCCAAAATAGATACTATAATAACAACTTTTATAGATACTTTTTTAAATTCCTTCCGAAACAAGGTACTTTACAATTAAAAAGAGTTGAAAAGTTTTGGATTTTAAATAAAAAAACTTAATTTTGCACCCACTTTGAACCAACCTCTGGCGATAGACGTGTATGTTGCTTTGAATCAAACATTTATAATTAAAACTATGTCAAATTTAGTTGATTTCGTAAATAACGAATTAGTTGCAAAAAATGATTTCCCTGAGTTTGGTGCTGGTGATACAATCACTGTGTACTACGAAATTAAAGAGGGTGAAAAAACTAGAACTCAGTTCTTCAAAGGAGTTGTAATCCAAAGAAGAGGTGCTGGAGCTACTGAAACTTTTACAATTCGTAAAATGTCTGGTGCTGTTGGTGTTGAGCGTATCTTCCCAGTTAACATGCCAGCTTTACAAAAAATTGAAGTTAACCAAAGAGGTAAAGTACGTAGAGCTCGTATCTTCTACTTTAGAGATCTTACTGGTAAAAAAGCAAAAATCAAAGAAAGAAGATACAAAAACTAATTTGTACTTTCTCAAGCATAAAAAGCCGCAACATTGTTGTGGCTTTTTTTATTGAATTTTATTCAAGTTTTAAGCGAAATCGCTCCATTATTTCTCTCAAATTTTCTATATTTGGCAGATTTTACAAATTATATTCAAAACAAACACATAACATTCATGTCCAATCAATCTAAAATAATGTATACCATTACGGATGAGGCGCCAATGTTGGCAACACATTCGTTTTTACCTATTGTAAAAGCCTTCACAAAACCTGCTGATATTGCTATCGAAACTAGAGATATTTCTTTAGCAGGAAGAATTTTAGCTAACTTTCCAGAATTCTTAAAAGAAAATCAAAAAGTAGGCGACGCGCTTACCGAATTAGGACAATTAGCTAATACTCCAGAAGCTAACATTATTAAATTACCCAACATTTCGGCTTCGGTAATTCAATTAAAAGAAGCGATTGCTGAATTACAATCACAAGGTTTCAATATTCCTAGCTATCCTGAAGAGCCTCAAAACGATACTGAAAAAGAAATCAAAGCAAAATATGCTAAAGTTTTAGGTTCGGCTGTAAATCCTGTATTACGTGAAGGAAACTCGGACAGAAGAGCGCCAAAAGCAGTTAAAAACTACGCTAAGGCTAATCCTCACCGCATGGGAACTTGGGCTGCTGATAGCAAAACCGAAGTAGCACACATGAATTCGGGAGATTTCTACGGAACAGAAAATTCTACAACCGTTGAAAAAGACGGAAAATTCAGAATCGTTTTCAATTCAGATAATGGAGCAACTACCGTTTTAAAAGATTTCTCAAATTTAAAAGCGGGAGAAGTTATTGATAGTTCGGTTATGAACTTAAATGCTTTAAAACAATTCGCTAAAGCTACGATTGCGGATGCTAAAGCGAAAAACGTAATGCTTTCTGCGCATTTAAAAGCAACCATGATGAAAGTTTCGGATCCAATTATTTTTGGAGCTATCGTTGAAACTTTCTTTGCTGATGTGTTTACAAAATATGCTGATTTATTCAAATCATTAGATATTAATCCAAATAACGGATTACAAGATTTATACAACAAAATTGCAGGAATTCCTCAAGAAGCAGAAATCAAACAAGCTATTGCTGATGCTTTAGCTAACGGACCACGTGTAGCTATGGTAAACTCAGAAAAGGGAATTACGAATTTCCACGTTTCTTCTGACGTAATTGTAGATGCTTCAATGGCTGCTTTAGCACGTAGTGGAGGAAAAATGTGGAATGCAGAAGGAAAAGAAGAAGACACTATCGCAATTATTCCAGACCGTGCTTATGCTGGTTTCTATTCGGCTTGTATTGAAGAAATGAAAGAAAATGGTGCTTTAGATCCTAAGACAATTGGTTCTGTTCCGAATGTTGGATTAATGGCTCAAAAAGCAGAAGAATATGGTTCTCACGATAAAACTTTCCAACTAAAAGAAAACGGAACTGTTAATGTGGAAGATGAAAACGGAAACATTTTATTATCTCAAAAAGTAGAAGCAGGTGATATTTTCAGAATGTGTCAAGTAAAAGATGCTCCTATTCAAGATTGGGTAAAATTAGCAGTTAACCGTGCAAGATTATCTGATACTCCGGCTATTTTCTGGTTAGATAAAGGCAGAGCGCACGATAGAGAAATCATCAAAAAAGTAGAGAAATACTTAAAAGATTACAATACAACAGGCTTAGACATTCGCATTATGGATGTAAAAGATGCTATGAAAGAAACCTTAAGAATCATCCGTCAAGGAAAAGATG
The DNA here is from genome assembly GCF_000686885.1 of Flavobacterium sasangense DSM 21067. GTDB lineage: Bacteria > Bacteroidota > Bacteroidia > Flavobacteriales > Flavobacteriaceae > Flavobacterium > Flavobacterium sasangense. The sequence continues at coordinate 160,234 of NZ_JMLU01000004.1, forward strand.
TAATTTCAGTTTCTGGAAACGTATTGCGTGATTACTTAACGGATTTATTCCCAATTTTAGAATTAGGAACTTCGGCTAAAATGCTATCAATCGTTCCATTAATGAACGGTGGTGGATTGTTCGAAACTGGTGCCGGTGGTTCTGCTCCAAAACACGTTGAACAATTTATTGAAGAAGGGTATTTACGTTGGGATTCATTAGGTGAATTCTTAGCATTACAAGCTTCTTTAGAGCATTTAGCACAAACACAAAACAATACTAAAGCTCAAGTTTTAGCAGATACTTTAGATGAAGCAAATGCAAAATTCTTAGCAGAAGACAAATCGCCAGCCAGAAAAGTAGGTGGAATTGATAACAGAGGTTCGCATTTCTATTTAGCTTTCTATTGGGCACAAGCTTTAGCAAACCAAACTAAAGATTCGGAATTAAAATCAACATTCGCTCCTATTGCAGAAGCAATGACAGCAAATGAAGCAAAAATCGATGCAGAATTAATTGCAGCTCAAGGTAAAGAACAAAAAATTGGTGGTTATTATCATCCAAGTTTTGAATTAACTGAGAAAGCAATGCGTCCAAGTGAAACATTAAATACTATCTTAGCTAAATTGAACTAAGATTTTTAAACTCAATAAAAAAAGCGACTTAAAATTAAGTCGCTTTTTTTATTTCTTATCTATTGGCTTGACGTATTCAATAACAAATTTAGCTGCTACTCCAGTATTCAAATTCCAATCATTTGTAGTTATTAAATTATCATTTTCATCATAAATGGCAAAAGTAGCTGTGTTAGGACCTGCTAATCCTTGATTTAGCGCCACAATATCAATATTATTATCTCCTTCTCTCAATTCAATCAAACTCGTTTTAAAATCAGAATCTAAATAAATTACATTAAAGACTGTAACTTCATTTAAAAGAATTCTAACCTTATCTCCATCTGGATCCATGTAGTCTCTAGTCTTGATTTTTATGACATGTGTATTGACTTTAAACTTTCCAAAGAAAACATTTTCCCAGCTTCCTTGTTGCGATTCTTTATTTAATTTATCCTTTACTTCATCTCCAGGATTCTTAAATTCACTTTTTTGAACCATGACACTTTCTTCCCCTTTTTTCTGATTCAATATTGAATAGCGCTTTAAGTAGCTATCATCTTTATCAAAAATACTTTTGTAAGGTAACGTTGTAGTATTTGATTCCGTATCCACTTTTGCAGGTTCATCCCAATTTAACTTCAGCTTTGAAGTTTTAAAAGGAGAATCTTTTTGAGCCAAAACCGACACAAATTGAAATAGAAAAAGTAAAACAAATAATTTGGTTTTCATTTGAACTGCATTGAAAGTGGTAAAATTAAAACAATTATTGATTTTAGATTACAAATTAACATTTGTTTTAAATTATTGCATATTTTTTTTGTGAAATTTGTAGTACAAAATTTATACCAAAATGGGGCTACAACTAAAACTTTATTGGATTTTATTCTTTTTTTCACTTTTGGGATTTGGACAAGAAAAAGTAACCCTAAGTGGTGTTATTTCTGATGCCAATAATAATGAAACTTTAATTGGTGTCTCCGTTTATGTTTCCGAATTAAATATTGGAGCATATACAAATGAATACGGCTTCTATTCCATTACTTTACCAAAAGGAAATTATACAATTCAAGTTAGCTATATTGGATTTGAAACCTTTTCTGAAAAATTAGAAATCAATCAAAATGTAAAGAAAAACTTTAGTCTAAAAGAAAGTAAGCAAGAACTTAAAGAAGTTGTCATTACAGAAAACGCTTATAAAACCAATATCAAAAAACCGGAAATGAGCGTTAATAAATTAGCGATTACCACCATAAAACAAATGCCAGTTTTATTAGGTGAAGTTGATATTATTAAATCGCTTTTGTTTTTACCAGGTGTTACAAATGCTGGAGAAGGCCAATCGGGTTTTAATGTTCGTGGTGGTGGAGCCGATCAAAATTTAGTACTTTTAGATGAAGCGACACTTTACAATACATCACACGTATTTGGTTTATTTTCGGTTTTTAATGCAGATGCTATTAAAGATTTAAAACTATATAAAGGAGGAATTCCAGCCCGTTTTGGAGGAAGAGCCTCTTCGGTTTTAGATGTGTATCAAAAAGACGGAAATAGCAATAAATTCAGCATGAATGGTGGAATTGGATTGATTTCCAGTCGCTTATTAGCAGAAGGTCCAATTGTAAAAGACAAAGGTTCTTTTCTTATTGCAGGAAGAGGTTCGTATGCCCATTTATTCTTGAAATTAACCGATAATAAAAACTCCGCTTACTTTTATGATTTGAACACCAAATTGAATTATAAAGTTAACGAAAATAACAACTTATATTTATCGGGTTATTTCGGACGCGATATTTTTAATTTAAATGAATCCTTCCGAAATATTTACGGAAATTCGACACTTAATGTGCGTTGGAATCACTTATTTTCTGATAAATTATTTTCTAACTTATCACTTATTTACAGCAATTATTTTTACGGATTGGATTTAGATTTCATAGGGTTTAATTGGGAATCTACTATTCAAAACTACAATTTGAAATACGATTTTAAATATTACGCTACTGAAAAAACAAAGTTCAATTTTGGAGCTAATGTTACCAAATTTGATATCAATCCCGGTACCATAAAACCATTGAATGAGGAATCTTCAATTAACTACCGTCAATTGGATAAAAAATATGCTTTTGAAAATGCTTTATATGTCGATTTCGAACATAATTTAACTGATAAACTTGCTATTATGGCAGGAGTTCGCTTTAGTTCTTTTTACCGAGTAGGAGCTTCTACAGTAAACTATTACGATAACGATCAACCCGTTTTGTATGATGAAGAGTTGAAAATTTACGAAAAAGCAACTCCAACTTCTACAAGGTATTTTGGTTCGAATGAAAAAATAGCAGATTATTCCAACTTTGAACCTCGTTTTACGGTATCCTATGAAATTGATAAAGATCAATCCATAAAAGCAGGTTATAACCGAATGGTTCAATACATGCAATTGGTTTCAAATACCGCATCACCTACTCCATTAGATGTTTGGACCCCAAGCGATAATTACATTAAACCTCAACTGGCTGACCAAGTTGCTATTGGTTACTTTAAAAATTTTAAGGATGGTGATTACACTTTAGAATTAGAAACTTACTACAAAAAAGTACAAAACCGAATCGATTATATTGATGGTGCCGATTTAATTGCCAACGAAGCAATAGAACAAGTTCTATTAAACGGAAGAATGCGCTCCTATGGTCTAGAAATGATGATTAAAAAAAATGAAGGTAGATTAAACGGATGGATTTCATATACTTTATCTCGCTCAGAACAACAAACTCCAGGAAGAACACCAACTGAAATTGGAATCAACAATGGTGATTGGTATCGTTCTGCGTATGACAAAACCCATAATTTAGCAGTTACTGGAAGCTATAAATTAAATAAAAAATGGAGTTTTGGAGCTAATTTCACACTTCAATCAGGTCAACCTGTAACTTATCCTTCAGGAAAATATGTTTTTCAAGGTGTAACCGTTCCAAGTTATAACTCTAGAAACGAAGACCGATTACCAGCTTATCACCGTATGGATGTTTCGGCAACGCTGACTCCTAAAAAATATGAAAACCGTAAATTTAAAGGAGAATGGGTTTTTGGAATTTACAACATCTATAGCCGCTTTAATGCTGCTTCCATATCGTTTAGACAAAATTCAGAAACTGGTGTAAATGAAGCCGTAAAACTTTCTATTTTCGGAATTGTTCCTTCTGTTTCCTATAATTTTAAATTTTAATTTTATGAAAAATATTTTCCTATATACCGTTTTACTCGTTACAATGCTATTAAATAGTAGTTGTGAAAAAGTAGTAGATATTGAATTAGACAATTCAGACCCAAAATTGGTTATTGATGCCATCATCAAATGGGAGAAAGGAACAACTGGCGAAAGTCAAACCATAAAATTGAGTTTGACTAATGATTTTTACACCAATGAAATTCTTCCTGCTAATGGTGCAACCGTTACCGTTACAAATAGTTCCAATGTAGTTTTCAATTTTATTGAAATTCCAAATACGGGAGATTATGTTTGTAATAACTTTCAACCTGTAATTGGCGAAGTTTATACATTAGAAATTCTATATGATGGAGAAATATATACTGCATCTAGCGCTTTATATCCTACTCCAGATATCATTAATGTACAACAAGAAACAGTAGTTGGAATTAGTGGTGAAGACGAAATTCAAATTAAATATTTCTATCAAGATAATGGAGCTGAAGAAAATTATTATCTATTAGGTGTTAAAAATCCAAACAAACAATTTCCTGAATTTGGTGTGGTAAGCGACGAATTTTTTCAAGGAAACGTTATGTTTGGTTTTTATGGTAGTAGTGAAACGGAACCTGGAATTACGTTAGATTTAAGCGTTCAAGGCGTTTCAAAAAGCTATTATAACTACATGAATAAATTAATTGCAATTGCCGGAAGTGGTTCTGGAAATCCATTTGCAACACCACCAGCTACCGTTAGAGGAAATATTAGTAACATTACAAACAACTCAAATTATCCGCTAGGTTATTTCTTTTTGAGTGAAATTGATACGGTTAGTTATTTGGTTCAATAGTTTTTAAAAGATAAAAACGAGTTCAAGTACAAAATTGATATTGTACTTGATTTTGTTTTTTGTATTTGATTTTTTTAACGATATATTTACGGCATTAAATCTAAAAAATGTCATCACACCATATTGTTCGCGACGACCAAGAACCTGCATTAATTATTGCTAATGGCGCATCCTGTAGCGAAGAATTAATGGGGCAATTGTTAGAATGGTCACCATTAGTGATTGTTTTAGACTCAGCAATTGAACGTGTTTTAGAATTAGACATTAAAGTCGACGTTTTATTGGGCGATTTTGACCGAGGTTTTAATCCAGAATATTATTTAGAAAAACAATATCCGTTAGAAATTGTTCATACACCCAATCAAGATAAAACTGATTTAGAAAAAGCCTTTGATTACCTCATCGAAAAAGGTCATAAAGCGGTAAATGTAATTTGGGCGACTGGCAAACGTGCTGATCATACAATTACCAACATTACAAGTATCGTTAAATTCAGAAATCAATTGAAAATAGTATTGCTTGACGATCATTCTAAAATATTTTTATTACCCAATACCTTTGAAAAATGGTATACTAAAAACACTCCTATTTCACTCATTCCAATAGGAGAAGTTACCGGAATTCATTCTTCTAATCTTTTTTATCCATTATCCAATCATTCACTAACCATTGGATATAAAACAGGAAGTAGTAATCATGTTTCCGAAGATGGAATAGTGACAATTACTCACGAAAAAGGCGATTTGTTATTAATGGAATGTTGGGATTAACTTTGTAACTTTGTACCTTACATTTTACACTTTGTACTTTAATGAAATTCCAAGTCGTATCTGAATACAAACCTACTGGTGACCAACCACAAGCCATTGAAAAACTTTCAAAAGGCATTTTAAATGGTGAAAAATACCAAACATTATTAGGTGTTACAGGTTCTGGAAAAACATTTACCGTGGCAAATGTGGTGCAAGAAGTACAACGACCAACACTTATTTTAGCGCATAATAAAACACTTGCAGCTCAATTATATTCCGAATTCAAGCAGTTTTTCCCTAATAATTCGGTACAGTATTTTGTTTCGTATTACGACTATTACCAACCTGAAGCTTTTATTCCCGTTACCGGAACTTATATTGAGAAAGATTTATCGATTAATGATGAATTAGAAAAACTGCGTTTAAGTACAACTTCCGCCCTACTTTCGGGTCGAAGAGATATTATTGTAATTTCATCCGTTTCTTGTTTGTATGGAATTGGAAATCCGGTTGAGTTTCAGAAAAACGTAATTAATTTAGAAGCGGGTCAGCAAATTTCACGTACCAAATTATTACATCAATTAGTACAAAGTTTATATTCGAGAACGGAAGCCGAATTTGCCGCTGGAAATTTCAGAATCAAAGGTGATATTGTCGAAATCTTCCCAAGTTATGGCGATGAACCTTTCCGAATCCACTTTTTTGGAGATGAAATTGAAGAAATTGAAGCTTTTGATCCAACCACTGCAAAAGTGATAGAACGATACGAAAAACTAACAATTTATCCAGCGAATATGTTTGTGACTTCGCCTGATGTGTTACAAAACGCTATTTGGGCTATCCAACAAGATTTGATTAAACAGGTGGATTATTTTAAAGAAATTGGCAAACATTTAGAAGCAAAACGCTTGGAAGAACGCACGAATTTCGATTTAGAAATGATTCGCGAATTGGGTTATTGTTCTGGAATTGAAAACTATTCTCGTTATTTAGATGGTCGTGAACCTGGAACCAGACCATTCTGTTTATTAGATTATTTTCCTGATGATTATTTAATGGTGGTGGATGAAAGTCACGTTACGATTTCGCAAGTTCATGCCATGTACGGTGGCGATAGAAGTCGTAAAGAAAACTTGGTAGAATATGGTTTCAGGTTGCCTGCTGCTATGGACAATCGCCCACTAAAATTTGAAGAATTTGAAGCCTTACAAAATCAGGTTATTTATGTTTCGGCAACACCTGCAGATTACGAATTACAGAAAACTGAAGGTGTTTATGTAGAACAAGTTATTCGTCCAACAGGTTTACTTGACCCCATTATTGAAATTCGACCAAGTGCCAACCAAATTGATGACTTAATCGAAGAAATTCAATTGCGATGTGAAGCAGATGAACGTGTTTTAGTTACTACTTTAACCAAACGTATGGCAGAAGAATTGGCTAAATATTTAACTAAAGTTTCGATTCGTTGTCGCTATATTCACTCCGATGTGGATACTTTGGAACGTGTTGAAATCATGCAAGATTTACGAAAAGGAATCTTTGATGTGTTAATTGGTGTGAATTTACTTCGTGAAGGCTTGGATTTACCTGAAGTTTCGTTAGTTGCAATTTTAGATGCCGATAAAGAAGGTTTTTTACGTAGTCATCGTTCGTTAACACAAACTGTAGGTCGTGCTGCTCGTAACGTAAATGGAAAAGCAATTATGTATGCGGATAAAATAACTGCTTCAATGCAAAAAACCATTGACGAAACCAATTACAGAAGACAAAAACAAATCGATTACAATACCAAAAACGGATTAGCGCCAAAAGCTTTGAATAAAAGTTTAGGAAGTGCATTAAGTGGTAATTCAGTTTCTACAGGTTATTATGAAAAAGAAGCTCTAAAAGCGGCCGAACCCGAAAGTTTATACTTGAGTAAACCTGAAATTGAGAAAAAAATTAGAGATTTACGCAAAATGATGGAAAAAGCTGCTAAAGAATTAGACTTCATGCAAGCAGCGAAATTGCGTGACGATATAAAAGTTTTACAAGAGAAAATTAAATAAAAACACATATGAGCAAAATTGAAAACATTCTAAAATTAGAAGACGAAATCAAAATCATTGAAGCTATTGGAGAAATCATTTGGCAAAAAAAAGAAGAAACAGAAGATTTCTCATCGTTAACCGATGAAGAGAAAGTATTCGTTTTTGTAGATTTATTTGAAGGTGCTATGGGAGAAGGTGGTTTTCAATTCTTTTTTAGTTCAGAAGCAGGTGATTTTGCTGAAGAAGTAATCACATCATACAAAGAAATTAAAGCATTTAAAACGGCGGAATTAATCTCAAAAGCATTGGGTTTATTTCCAGCAAAAACCTATTCGCCTGACGTAGAAAAAAGAATAGCATTCATTGAAAAAGCAGATGAAAACATCATTTCAGGTTGGGAAGACTTAGACGAATTATTTTTCGAAGACGAAACTGAAGAAGATATTGTAACGTTAATCGTAGATTATATTAAAGCCAACGAAAATCAATTTGGAGCTTAATTAAAATAAAATTTGCAAGATAAATCTTAATATTTTACTTTTATATCGATTAATTATATAAATAAAAAAAATGAAAAAAATTATCTCTCTTATCCTATGTTTCGTAGTCCTAACTTCATGTTCAAGCGATTCTTCTGATGAATCATCATTAACGGGATCAATTACTGCCACTATCGATGGTCAAAATTGGCGCTCTAATGTGGCTGTTGCTGCAGTTCAATCTATTAATTTTGGTGAAATTAATGGCAGTGTACTTCAAATTTTAGGAACTGCATCAAATTCTTCATCGTTAGCTGTTAATATTCCTTTACAGAACTTATCAGTAGGAACTTATACTTATAATGGATTCGATGCAGATGGAAATTTAAGTTACAACACTATGGAAGACTCATATAGTTCTGATGAAACGGGTGGAACATTCACATTAACAATCAACTCATACAACAGTAACAATGGAACAATTTCAGGAACTTTTAGTGGAACCTTAATCGGCTTTGATTCTCCAACACAAATGTCAATAACCAATGGTACATTTAGCAATATTAGGGTAATTAGTCAACAATTATATTCTAATGGAAGTATGTCATTAAAATTAAATAGCGGTACTGTTTTCAATATGGATACAGATAACAATGATGGTAAGTATTTAATGATTCAGCAAGTTAGCGAAGCTAATAAAATAGTGGTATACGGATACAATACAAATATTGGTGCTGATTTTGGTATTTATTCCATCATGATTCCTGAAAATGCAACCGTTGGTTCACATTCAATTGATGGAAATAATTATGATGCTGGTTTCAATAATAATTCTAATATTGACTATACAACAACAGGAGGAACTATAAACATTACTTCTCACACAGGGAACACAATTGTAGGAACTTTTAATTTTACAGCAACAGGAAATTCCCAAACCATGACAATTTCCCAAGGTAATTTTAGCATTACTTATAACTAAAAAAAGAGAGTGCTAGTTCACTCTTTTTTTTATTTCTATTTGATAAAATACCTATATTAAAAAAAATTTATACTTTTAAGTAATCAATCATAAAACAATAAAGTATGGCAACAGTAAATGTATATCTTACCTTTAATGGTAATACAGAAGAAGCTTTTAATTTTTACAAATCGGTTTTTGGAGGCGAATTTACTTATATGGGTAGATTTAAAGATATGCCAGCTGATGAAAATTGTCCACCACCAAGTGAGGAAGAAGGCAATCGCATTATGCATGTAAGTTTACCTATTAGTAAAGAAACCATTTTAATGGCGAGTGATAGTACTTCGTTTAGTGGCGATGTTACGTTTGGAAACAATTTCTCTGTATCTATCAATACAGACAGTAAAGAAGAAGCCGATAAATTGTTCAACGGACTTTCTGCAGGCGGAAACATTATTATGCCAATGGAAAAAACATTCTGGGGAGCTTATTTCGGAATGTTTACCGATAAATTCGGCATCAATTGGATGGTAAATTTCGACGAAGTTCCAGCAAACTAATTATGTTGCTCAGTAAAAACGGATAATAAAACATCTCCCTCAACCATTCGGTTTGGGGAGTTTTTCATTAAATTCAGTACACGTTTCATCGCATACGGATTTAATCCCATATTAATTCCAATTTCATTGATTTTGATTTGTTCAGCATCGTGTAAAACGCCATCGCAATGCATCAATAACGCCAAACGATAAAACTGACAAATTCGGTGAAACTCATCTTTTATTACGGTAACTTCCCCTCTATTTTCAAATAACTTATGAAAAACGGTTTTCTCGATTTCTAATTCCATGGCTACCATTTCTAAAAAATCGTATTCTCTATCATGCAATTCACCATCAATTAAGGCAAAACCTATCATTTCCTGTAATAAACTTATTTTTTCTTGGTAACTGTCCATCAAAATAGTATTTTTATGTCTTAGATGAATTCAAATATAAAAATGAAAAAGCAGTATTTCCCATTTTTGTTCTTTTTTTTATTAACATTTCTTTCGGGATGGTCGCAAAGCAAAGTTACTTCTTTTATAATTGAAGCGCCACAATTACAGACTTCCAAGAAAATTTGGTTATATTTACCTCACAATTATGAAACTTCAGAAAAGAAATATCCCGTAATTTACATGCACGACGGGCAAAATTTGTTTGATGACAAAACGGCTTTCGCAGGCGAATGGAGAGTAGATGAAACCTTAGATAGTTTAAAAGCGGAAGTCATCATTGTAGGAATTGAACACGGCAACGAAAAACGAATGGATGAACTTACACCTTATCCAAATGAAAAATATGGTGGCGGAAAAGCCGATGCTTATTTGGATTTCATTGTAACTATCTTAAAACCTCATATCGACACCAATTACAGAACGAAAACAGGTAAAATGAATACCGCTATTGCAGGAAGTTCACTTGGCGGACTCGTTTCCTATTACGCGATTTTAAAATATCCTAAAATATTTGGAAAAGCAGCTATTTTTTCACCTTCTTTTTGGTTTAACAATAGCATTTATACTTTGACGGAAAACACCAAAAATCTCAAAACTAAATTGTATTTCATGTGTGGCGATAGCGAAGGTGAAACCACAGTAGCCGATATGGACAAAATGGTAGACTTGGTGAACGATAAAAGATGTACTTGCATGCATTTGACCAAAAAAGTAGTAATTGCTGGTGGTAAACATAATGAAAAATTATGGTCGAAAGAATTTGGAAAAGCGTACCTTTGGATCTTCTAAATGAATTAATAATTTGGAAATTGAATATTTAAAAAAGACACAGAATGAATAACAACGATATATTTAAAAAATTACGTGTAGCCTTACAACTACGTGACGACCAAATTATTGAAATTTTGAACTTAGTAAATTTCAGAGTTTCAAAAGGCGAATTAGCAAACGTATTTAGAAGTGAAGACCATCCTAACTTTATGGAATGTGGCGATCAATTATTACGCAATTTCTTAAACGGATTAGTTATTCATTTGCGTGGCACTAAAGAAGACCCTAAAAATCCAAAAGAAGTTTTAGACCAAATAGCAAAAAACAAAGCCCCACTTTACAAAGAAGACAAAAAATCGGATTTTAAAAAAGAGGGCGAGAAAAAACCTTTTAAACCAAAAGGCGCTCCCGCTAAAAAACCATTTGGACAAGGCAAACCTTCCGACAAAAAGCAAAAACCAGAAAGCCCAGTAGAACGTTTTAAGTTTAACTCTGGTAAAAATAAAAAGTAAATAAAATCCTCAATTAATTGGGGATTTTATTTAGTTATTTTAACACAAACTGCAGAAAAACTAAAGCGATTAGTTTGTCAGAATTTTGCTATATTGCAGTTTAAAAATTACAACTCTATATTTATCAAATAAATCTTAAAAAATGAAAATTAACATCCTTTTAATTTCCTTCACTTTACTTTTTTTTATAAGTTGCTCAAATGAAGAAAATTCATTGAATAATAAATTAGAATCTTATCATTTCAAATATATGGATTATCCTTCTGATATGGCATTGAATCTAACTTTGGATAATTTGGTCAAAATTCACTATGACTATAATAATAAAATAACCAAAAGGGTTGGGGGAATATTATATCTTAGTTCAGGTTCAGGGTATTCAACAATGTTTTCTGATTATTTATACGATGAAGTCAATTATTCGTTTAATCAAATAAAAATAAAAAGAAAAATGTCATTAGAAAATTATTCAACTCCAACTTTTGAACGCATATTATTTATTGATAATCATAATAGAATAACAAAAAAAATTATTTATGATCAAACGACACATCCTTATACAAAAGATACAATAATTTATTCTTATGATAATTTAGGGTTATTAACTGAATCATATAGGGGTAACTTAAATTCCTATAATGAAAAAACAAAATATTATTACAATCAAGACAGAAACTTAGATAGCATTGTTAGAAAAAAACACTACGGAAATGAGCCTTATTATGATAAGGAAAAAGAAGTATTCAGCAATTTTGATAGCGCCATAAACCCTTTAAAAAAATTAATTATTTTCGAAGAAACATTTATTAGAGCTCTTTCAAAAAATAATTATGCTAAATGTGAAATATTCAAGTATAATGGAAGTAATAACTTGTATTGGCAAGAAACTAAAACTTGGGATTTATTTTATGACGAAAACGGCAATGTAAATTTTAATTTATTTTAATATTAATCTTGATTTCTCACAATCGTGTTAAAGTTTAAAATACTTTTTATATATTACTACAACTAATTAAACAAAACTATGGCACTAATCAATCCACACATCAATTTCAACGGCAATGCCGAAGAAGCGTTTCGTTTTTACCAATCGGTATTTGGTGGCGAGTTTGCTCAAATTATGCGTTTCAAAGACTTGGCAAGTGAAGAATTTCCAGTTCCAGAAAACGAAGCCAACAAAATCATGCATATTGCTTTGCCAATTGGCAACAATATTTTAATGGGAAACGATGTACCTGAAATTATGGGTCGTGTAAATGAAAATGAAAACCGTTCCAAGATTTCCGTTAGTGCAGCAAGTAAAGAAGAAGCAGACCATTTATTCAACGGACTTTCAGCTGGCGGCACAGTCGAATATCCGATGAGTGATAGTCCTTGGGGTTCTTACTTTGGCATGTTTAGAGACAAATACGGCATCGAATGGATGATTGATTTTGATTCAAAGTATAAAGGAAAAGTATAACCTAAAACTTTACTTCAACCCTCTAAAAAACTCCAATAAAATCCCATTATTCTCTTTTTCTGGTGTGAAAACTTCTAAAATACTTGGTTTTTCATTTTGATTTAGGAAAGCTGAATATTGTTGCTGTAATGTAATTTCATCATTCGCTTCAAAATAATCTAATCCATACATTTTAGCTAAATGTGAAGCGTTCAAGTGATGTGAAGTTTCAAAATAGGTGTTAAACGTTTCCGTTTCTTGATGTCCGGGTAAAATTCTAAAAATACCACCACCGCTGTTATTCAACAAAATGATTTTGAAGTTTTTTGGAATGTAATTGTTCCATAAAGCGTTGCTATCGTATAAAAAGCTGATATCACCTGTAATCAAAATCGTTGGTAAATCAGACGCAAATGCAGCTCCAATGGCGGTTGAAGTACTTCCATCAATTCCACTAGTACCACGATTGCAAAAAACTTGTATGCTTTTGTCTAAATCAAATAACTGTAAGTAACGTATCGCCGAACTATTGCTCACTTGTAACTGACTGTTTTTTGGCAGGCTTTGGCAAATAAAATCAAACACTTTAAAATCTGAAAACGGAATTTTTGCAGTGTATTCTTGATGTTTCACTACTCTATCATTCCAAATAGCTGAAATATTAAATTTATATGTGCTTTCAATCGAATTTTCAGTCAATAACTGACTCAAAAACGTATTAATTTTAGTTTCAAAGTGATTCGTAAGTGCTCCAAAAGTATTATACGCTCTTAATTCATCCACATGCCAATGATGTGCTGGTTTGTATTTTCGCAAGAAGGCTTTGATACGTTTCGAAACAACCATTCCACCAAAAGTCAACAAAATTTCAGGTTGAAACGTTTTGAAATCATCCTCCGTAAATGGTGTAATCAACGTATCAATCTGATCGATGAAAGTTGGGTGATGTAAATTCGATGTTTTTTCGGTTAACACAACAACACTTGGATCATTTGCTAAAATATCTAAATATCTTTGTTCTACTAAATTTGGAAACAACTCTCCTACTAAAACTAATTTCTTAGTCGCTTTATTCCAAGTTTCTACAGTTGAATTTCCTAAAGAGAACGTTTTGCTTTCAGTATTAAAATCAATAATTTCTGGTTTTACTTTTAATTCGGAAACTATTTCATACAATGGTTCTTCAAAAGGCGCATTGATATGAACTGGTCCTTTTTGGGTAGCCGCAACATGCAACGCCATTTGAATGTGATTGTCGTTTTCAGCAGAGGCATCTTCACGTAAATTCGCATTGTACAAAGAATGATTTTCCAATACATTTTCTTGACGAATCGTTTGACCGTCACCAATATCAATCTTGTTTTGTGGTCTATCCGCAGAAATAACAACTAACGGAATTTGGCTATAAAAAGCCTCAGCAATTGCAGGATAATAATTCAACACTGCAGAACCTGAAGTACAAACTACAGCAACAGGTTTCTGAATTTGTTGGGCAATTCCCAAAGCAAAAAATGCGGCACAACGTTCGTCAGCAATACTGTAACATTTGAAAAACAGATTTTTAGTAAATCCAATTGTCAAAGGTGCATTGCGCGAACCTGGTGAAATTACGATATGTTGGACTCCTTTTTGTTGGCAAATTTCGATAATGCTTTGCGCTAAAGGAATTTTTGGATACATCATTTTTAAAAATAACTGAACTACAAAGTTACGAAGTTGAAAAGGTTTTTAGTACTTTTACTACGTAATTTCTTTGCCAAATGGAGATAAAAATTAGAGACTATAAAATAACAGATTGCCCAGCCATTTTAGACATCATCAACGATGCTATTTTGAATTCGACCGCTTTATACGATTACAATGTGCGAACTTTAGCCACACAAGAAGCTATTTTTGAAGAAAAGCTTCAGAAAGGTTTTCCTGTGACTGTTGCCGAAATGAATAATGAAGTCGTAGGCTTCGGTTATTACAGCGAATTCCGATTCAGAGAAGCGTATAAATTCACGGTAGAACATTCGGTTTATGCGAATAAGAATTCTATTGGGAAAGGCATCGGAAAATTATTATTGACCGAATTAATCGAAAGAGCTAAAAAGCAAAATCTCCACACGATGATTGGCGTTATAGATTCAGAAAACACAAACAGCATCGATTTTCATAAGAAATTTGGTTTCGAAGAAGTTGGCTTTATAAAAGAATCAGGTTATAAATTTGACCGATGGTTGCATTCGGTTTTTGTTCAAAAGATATTATAAAAAAAAGTGTTCAGTATTCTAAAAAAGAACAAACTGAACACTATATACTGAATACTAAACTATTTCCCTTCAATCCAATTTACGATTTCTGCATCAGTTGGCAACGTTCTTGGTGAAACTACTTTTACTAACTCGCCATTTTCATTGATTAGGTATTTTTGGAAGTTCCATTCTACTTCACTGTCCTGTAATCCGTTTTTAGCTTTTTGTGTTAAGAATTGGTACACAGAATGCATATCACCACCTTTTACCGAAATTTTAGCCATCATAGGAAACGAAACGCCATAATTTTTTTGACAAAAAGTTGCAATTTGTTGATTAGTTCCTGGTTCTTGTGCTCCAAAATTATTAGCTGGAAAACCTACAATTACGAAGTTTTTGTCTTTGTATTTTTCGTAAATCGCCTGTAATTGTTCGTATTGCGGGGTTAAACCACATTCTGAAGCCGTGTTAACTACTAAGATTTTCTTTCCTTTTAGTGTTGAAAAATCGAATGAATCTCCACTCAAATCTTCTACTTTAAACTGATAAATGGTTTCTTTTGCCATAGGTGTTGTGGTTGCTGTTGCGGTAGCTGTTTGCTTTTTTTGTGCCTGATTTTGACAACTAAAAAGCAATGCTGCTACTGAAAACAAGGTTAGTAATTTTTTCATCTCTTTTTTTATTTCAAATTTAGGATTTTAAAACGCAATTTTTGATAAACATTTCTTAAAAAAAATGGCCGCTTATTAGCGACCAAATTCTTATTTTTTATAATACTTCTTATATGGAAAGTAAGCTATTACCGATATTACTAAGACAATTGCTAAAATTACAAAGTAATAGGTTACGTTTTGTTTCTCTCCTGAAGCGTAACTATGTAAACCACTCAAGTGGAAATTTACCCCAAAATACGTCATTAAAATAGAAGCGAAAGCTAAAACGCTCATTACGTTATAAATCCATCTTCCTCTTAATGCCGGTACAAAGCGCGCGTGAATTACAAATGCATACACCATAATACTGATTAACGCCCAAGTTTCTTTTGGATCCCAACCCCAATAGCGTCCCCAACTTTCGTTAGCCCATTGTCCTCCAAGGAAATTCCCTATGGTTAACATGACTAAACCTACTGTTAGTGCCATTTCGTTAATGTATGTGATTTCGTCGATGCTTAATTTCATTCTTTCTTTGTTTTTTTCGTTTGTGAAAATCATCAAGAATAACGAAACTAAACCTAAAACCATCGCTAAAGTAAATGGTCCGTAACTCGCTACGATTACTGCAACGTGAATCATTAACCAATACGAATTTAAAACCGGTTGTAAGTTTCCGATTGAAGGATCCATCCAATTCCAATGTGCAATCATCAAAATCATTGAAGTTACAAAAGCAGTTGAAGCTACCGTAAGTTTCGAATCTTTCCCGAAAGCTAATCCAAAGAACATCGTTGCCCAACCCACATAAATCATACTTTCATAAGCATCACTCCAAGGCGCGTGACCTGAAATGTACCATCTTACAATTAAACCTGCTAAATGCAAAATGAAAAACAACCCTATTAATCCATGAAAAAGATTAATAATCGTTCGGATGGCTTTGGAATTTTTGAAAATTTGTACAATACAGAAAGCTAACATTAAAACACCAGCTAGCATATACATATAATATAATCTCTTGAAAACATCATATTTATTATACGTAATTTCAGAATTGATTTTACTTTCCGAAAGCATTACGGCTTTTCCGTATTTTTTTTGGTATTCGGTTAGTCCTTTTAAAAGGCTATTTGGTAGTTCGTAATTTTTACTTTGAGATGCTTTATCTAAAGCATTCAAATAAAATGGCATTACATTTTTAATCGAATCTAAAGCGGTTCCTGTTGGTTGGTTGATTTCTAAAAACGAAACCCATTTATTCGATTTATCACCTGGAACTGGGAACACTTTCAAAATTTGTCCACTTAAAGCCGAATATAGAAGGTTTACTTTTTTATCTGCTTCAATAAAATCTTTTTGAAATTGATTTGGAACTGGTTCTTTGTAAGCGGCTTCTAAAACTTTAGCCAATTTATAACTTCCAGTTTCATCGAAAAAGGCTACTAAAGGTGCGTATTTTGCTTCTTTTTCTACACCAATTAATTTACGAATACTGTCATTTCCTCTTTTTAAATAGATAATTGGCAACGAATACCAATACTGAGGATATTGCGTCATCGATAAAAACGCTTGATCGGAATTCATTCCTTCATACGTATCACTTTTTGATACTTTACGAAGTAATTCAGATGAAAACGTATTAATAGGCTTCATACGACCACCATCTTGAATTACGATTTTTCCAAATTCATTGGCATGGTCAGCTGAAACTTCGTATTTCTTTAACAACTTCAGAATTTCTTCTTTACTAGGTTGGTGATTGTGTTGTTGTGCAAAAGTTAATGAAGAAAATAAAATCAAAAACACGCTCAATAAACCTGCTCTCTTAGCTTTCACTTTTTCTAATTTCTCTTTCAAACTACTGAAACGACTATTTTTTGTAAACAAAATTGCCATCAAACCAAAATACAACAAGAAATAACCAATGTAAGTTATCCAAGTTCCCCAGAAATCGTGACTTACGGATAGCTGTGTTCCTTTTTCGTCTGGATCAAATCCAGCTTGAAAGAATCTAAATCCTCTATAATCTAAAATATGATTCATGAAAACACTATCTTTAAATGTTTTTCCTTGTTCAGTATCCGCCACTTCAATTTTACTTTTGAAAGCCGAATAACTATTTTCAGTTCCCGGATATTTATCCGCGATAAAATCATCTAATTTTACTGTAAAAGGCGTATTGTAAATTTTACTTCCAAAGAAAAGTGTGAATTCTAAATCGCCAATCTTAACACTTTGCGGAACTCCTTGCTTTCCTCTCGAACCCACTAAAGTTAAGATTTCTTCTTTTCCTTGTGTTTTGATTTTAACTTTCAAGGCATCATCGGTTTGTTTGTCTTTGAAATCGTTATTCGATTTGAAAGTCAATTCTCCTTTGATAGCTGGTTCTGGAAATACAAATTGCGCTCCACCAATATTATATAAAGAACGTAACATTAAAGGTTGCACAGAATCTTTCACAACTTTTCCTTGCAATTTATCTGCCATTCGCATAAAATCACCTTCAAAAGGCGTTTGAATTGTGTAGGCTTCTGCAATTTTAGTAATGTTAATTGCACCTTCTGTATATTTATTGAAAGCAAAAAGCACGTTGTGTAAGTTTTGAACTTCACCTTCTTTTAAATAATGTTCATGGCGTGTTCCTCCACTCGACTCTACCATTTTAATCATCAACTGTCCGGTTTCAGATGGAACAACCGTTTCAGTAGCGTTCATAATGAATTCTTGATGTTCTACTTCAAATGGAATACCACTGAATTCACCACTCATTGAGAAATCGTTACTTGCAAAAGCATTCAAAAAAGCATCATCTTTAACTTCTGGAGCTAAATACAATCCTTTTTCAAAAGTTTTACGACGTATTTGCCCTTCGTGATCTCCATCCACTAAAACCGTTAAATAAGGTTTATCTGAATAAATCATATTAGAAGATTCGCCTTCTCTAATTGGCATCATTCCTTCGTAACTAATATAACGCGTAACAAAAGCTCCAACTATAATTAGAATAAAAGAAAGGTGTAAAATTAAAGTCGCCCAATTTTCTTTTTTGTGTAATTGATAACGTTTTATGTTACCTAAAAAGTTAATGATAAAAAACACCATGATAACTTCAAACCAAACAGCGTTGTAAACAACAACTCTAGCAGTATCAGTATTATAGGCATCTTCAATAAAAGTTCCAGCTGCCATGGCAAAAGCAAAAAGAATAAACAAAACAGCCATTAAGCGTGTGGAAGATAACAGGGATAGTATTTTTTTCTCCATGAGATATATTAGGAATACGTTTTTTTTTAATTGGCACAAATGTACTTAAAAACAAAAACTTTTTAACGAAGTTTAACAAAGGTTTGAGGAATTTATAACAGAATGATTTTAGTACAACATTTTTACTTCTTTCACATCAAAAAATTGAACAGAATCATCCTCTAGTAAGACAGCTAATTTTCCTTCTTGCGTAACTTCCTGAATCTTACCAACAAAACGATTTCCAGCAACCGATTCAAAAGCAGAAACTACATCTTTCTTAAACAAAATTTGATGATAGGCATTCCAAAAATGCGTTTCTCCTAAAATTGGCAATTGTTTTAAATTGAATTCCAACTGATTTGCAATAGAAATTAGCATCGTTTCTCTATCAAAAATTTTATTTTCCAACAAAAATAAAGAAGAAGCTTGAGGCAAATTTTCGAACTGAGATTGATTTACATTCAAACCAATCCCGATTATCGATTGTACTTCGCTTGAATTTTTGAACGTATTTTCGATTAATATGCCACCAATTTTCTTATTTTCTGACAAAATGTCGTTTGGCCATTTGATGACAAAATTTAAATTACTAACTGATTTTAAAGCTTCAACAATACTCAAAGCTATGATAATATTCAATGTAAAAAGACTCGTAATCCCCTCAACTCTTTGATTATATAAAACACTAAAAGTTAGATTCTTACCTACTTCAGAAACCCATCCAGAACCTCTTTGACCTTTACCTTCTGTTTGCGATTCGGTACTTACAACCGTGAAATTTTCACAACTTTCTTGAGCCGAAAGTGCTTTTAAAAAACGGTTGGTTGAATCTATGGCATCGAGTTTGATTATTCTCATAATTTAATAACAAAATTTAATCTTATGTTAAGGTTCAAAAATAATCACAAAAAATGATACCTTTGCATAAATAGAAAAATAATAAATGGCGAAGAAGCAGATTAATAATGATGATTTATTAGCAAACATCATCAAAGGGATTGAAGAAGTAAAAGGAGAAAATATTGACATTCTTGATTTAAGAGAAATTGACAACACGGTTTGTGACTATTTTGTAATTTGCAATGGAAATTCAAATACACAAGTAAATGCAATCGTAGGATCAATACAAAAAATCGTTTCTAAAGAGTTAAAAGACAAACCATGGCATGTTGAAGGTGCTGAAAATGGAGAATGGGTTTTAATGGATTACGTAAACATTGTAGTACACGTTTTTCAAAAACACATTCGTGAATACTACCGAATTGAGAGTTTATGGGGTGATGCAAAAATCACTACCATTGAATCAAAATACTAAAAAATTTTATGGCACAAAATAATAATTCTGGATTTAAGTTTAGTCCGTGGATGAGTATTGTACTTGTCTTGACTATTTTTTTTACGATAAGTTTATTTACCAAAGGAATTGATTTAAGCAATCCTGCGCCTACAACATTATCAAAATTCTACCAATTTTTAGATAAAAATCAGGTACAAAAAGTGGTGTTTACCAATACTAAAGCTACTGTCTATTTAAAGAAAACAGCTTTAACAGATAAAACACATGACAAAGTAAAGAATGATGTTTTAAACAAATTAAACACCAAAGGTCCTCACTATTTCTTTGAAATTGGTGATTTAAAAACCTTTCAAGAAAATTTACAAAAAGCATCAAACGAAGGTAAACTTTCAGAATATGAAAAAGAACCAGAAAGCATGTGGGGCGAACTTATCTCAATGCTTTTACCAATTGTAATATTGATTGGGTTGTGGATTTTCATGATGCGAAGAATGTCAGGTGGTTCTGGAGGTGGCGGAGGTCAGATTTTTAGCATCGGGAAATCGAAAGCTAAATTATTTGACGAAAAAAATGACACAAGAGTAACATTTGAAAACGTTGCCGGATTAGAAGGAGCTAAAGAAGAGATTCAAGAAATCGTAGAATTCTTGAAAAACCCTGAAAAATATACTTCAATTGGAGGAAAAATTCCAAAAGGAGCTTTATTAGTTGGCCCTCCAGGAACAGGGAAAACTTTATTAGCAAAAGCCGTTGCTGGTGAAGCTAAAGTACCTTTCTTCTCATTATCAGGTTCTGATTTTGTGGAAATGTTTGTGGGAGTTGGAGCTTCTCGTGTTAGAGATTTATTCAAACAAGCCAAAGAGAAATCACCATCTATCATTTTCATTGACGAGATTGACGCTGTGGGTAGAGCTCGCGGAAAAAACAACATGACAGGTGCCAATGACGAAAGAGAAAACACATTGAATCAATTATTAACTGAAATGGATGGTTTTGGAACCAATTCAAATGTAATTGTTTTAGCTGCAACCAACCGTGCTGATGTTTTAGACAAAGCTCTATTACGTGCTGGTCGATTTGACAGACAAATTTATGTAGACTTACCAGATATTAGAGAACGTAAAGAAATTTTTGAAGTACATTTAAAACCTTTGAAAAAATCAGAGGAATTAGATACTGAATTTTTAGCAAAACAAACTCCAGGATTCTCAGGTGCTGATATTGCCAATGTTTGTAACGAAGCAGCTTTAATAGCAGCTCGTAAAGACAAAAAAGCAGTAGATAAACAAGATTTCTTAGACGCAGTAGATAGAATCATTGGTGGTTTAGAAAAGAAAAATAAAATCGTAACTCCTGAAGAAAAGCGTGCTATTGCGATTCACGAAGCAGGTCACGCAACAGTAAGTTGGATGTTAGAGCACGCTGCACCTTTAGTAAAAGTAACAATTGTTCCTCGAGGACAAAGTTTAGGTGCTGCTTGGTATTTACCAGAAGAAAGACTGATTGTACGTCCAGAACAAATGTTAGACGAAATGTGTGCTACTATGGGAGGTCGTGCTGCTGAAAAAGTAATTTTTAATAAAATTTCAACTGGAGCGTTGAGCGATTTAGAGAAAGTTACACGTCAAGCAAGAGCAATGGTAACCATTTATGGATTGAATGATAAGCTTGGAAATATCACTTATTACGATTCAACAGGACAATCGGACTATAATTTTTCAAAACCATATTCAGAAGAAACAGCAAAAGTTATCGATACTGAAATTTCAAAATTAATTGAAGAACAGTACGACAGAGCGATTCATCTTTTGGAAACCAACAAAGAAAAACTAACTCAATTAGCTGATATTCTGATTGAAAAAGAAGTAATTTTTAAAGATGATTTAGAAACCATTTTTGGAAAAAGACCTTTTGATAAAGAAGTTACTACAACTCCTGAAAACACGGATGAAAAGACAATTTCAGAATAAGTAACTTATCAACAAAATAATATTAATAAAAATCTTAGTTCTGTATGTAAAGAACTAAGATTTTTTTTATCTTTGATTTTCACAGTTAAAAAACCTACTAAAGATACATGAGTCTTTTTAGAAAATTTTTTGGTACATCTTCTGAGGAAGAGGACAATGACAAAAAACAAGAAGTCAAAAGTCCTTATTCTCCAGATACTACATTGCCAATAGACGAACAGTTTACTTTCAATTTCAAAGAAAATGGAGGTAAATTTATTTATTGTGAGAATTTAGATGAGATTGCAGAGAATTTTGAAAATATTTTAGCAGAGAATGATTGGTTTGAGTGTAACACACAATGTTTCGACAACCGATTACTTTATTTACTAAACGACAATAAATTAACTTACGATAATTCATCAACTCCTGTGTTTTTTCTTTCTTCTTGTGAAAATTTAATTGCTGATGAAGGCTCGATTCTATTCTCTTCAAATCAGTTAAAACATTTTAAACCAAATGAGTTGCCTACCAACATGATTGTTTTTGCTACAACTAGTCAAATAGTAAATAGCAAAAGTGATGGGATGAGACGAATTAAAAGTACACACGAAAAAAATTATCCTTCCAATATTACTGCTATAAAATATTTTGAAGAAGTAAAAGAACAGGATTTTCTTCATTATGGAAGTTGCCACAAAAATCTTTACCTACTTCTTTTAGAAGATTTATAATAATGAATGAAACGCTAAAAAGAGCATTATCTGGAGCCGTTTATGTTGTATTACTTTTAGGCTGCATTTCTTATTCTAGGGAGGGTTTAGCAATTCTTTTTGGCGCATTTTTAGTCATTGGAGTTTACGAATTCTGTAAAATGTGTGGATTAAATTACTACATCAGTATTCCAATTGCTGCAGGCTCCTACTATTACTTATGGAACAAGAATTCTGACTTAAACTTAAATACCGCTTTAACCACAATATCTATTGTAACTTCAATCAAATTGTTACTCTATTTATTTAATGCTAACAAGTCTAATTTTAAAATTTATACAAGATATTTCTTGTTGTTTGGTTATGTAATTCTTCCATTCATCTTAACAAATTATGTGGCAATGGGAGTTAAAGGTTATAATCCTAAAATTCTAATTTCTATCATTGTTTTAATTTGGACTAACGATACCTTTGCCTACTTAGTTGGGAAAAACATCGGAAAGAACAAACTTTTCCCAAGTGTTTCTCCTAAAAAAACCATTGAAGGTTTTGCTGGTGGTTTGGTCTTTACCATTATTGGTGGTGTTTTATTAGCGAATTATTACATAATGGCTTCTACCCTATTTATTTGGATAGTCATTGCCGCTATTGTTAGTATTTTCAGCACGTTAGGCGATTTAATTGAATCTAAATTAAAACGCGTAGCTGGAATAAAAGACACTGGAAATATAATGCCTGGTCACGGAGGTATTCTAGATCGATTAGATAGTATTATATTTGTAATTCCATTTATTAATTTATTTTATTTAATTTTATACTATGTTTCATAAAGAAGGCGCTAAAATCATTTTCATTACACTGCTTATAGTAGTTGCTATTATTTTCTTAACCGATGCATTTGTTGATATAAATTGGTTACGAACACTTTTATACTTATTTGCATTAGTAATTTTAGTTTTAGTTTTACAATTCTTCAGAAACCCTACACGTGTTGCTGATAATAGTGACAATCACATTTTGGCTCCAGTAGATGGAAAAGTGGTAGTTATTGAAGAAGTATTTGAACCTGAATATTTCAAAGACAAACGTTTAATGGTTTCTATCTTTATGTCACCTATTAACGTGCATGTTACACGTTACTGTGTAAACGGAATCGTTAAATACAGCAAATATCATCCAGGAAAATATTTAGTAGCTTGGCATCCAAAAGCAAGTGAAGAAAACGAAAGAACTACTGTTGTTATTAATAATAGAGTTTATGGTGAAATTTTATACCGCCAAATTGCCGGTGCTTTAGCAAGACGTATTGTAAATTACGCTCAAGAAGGTATGCGTGTAGTTCAAGGTAAAGATGCAGGTTTCATCAAATTTGGTTCAAGAGTTGATATTTACTTACCATTAGGAACTGAAATCAACGTAAAACTAGGCGATAAAGCTATCGGAAACAAAACCGTTATTAGTAAAAAAGCATAAAGAATGAGCGAAAAGGATATCAATACTTTATTTGACGAAGCATTTGCTAACGCACAATTAATTCCACAAGAATCAGTGCCCCAGGATATGCAACTAGTACTGTATGGTTTGTATAAACAAGCTACATCCGAAACTTCCAATCCTTTATTGTTTCAAAATCCACAAGATTTAAGAAATGCTTTCAAGTTAAATGCTTGGATGCAAGTGAAACATCTGAAACCAGATGATGCCAAAGCAGAATACATCAATATCATCAATCAATTACTGAAAGAACGTAATTTATAATCCGCATTACAAATGAAAAAGTCACTATTGATTTTGGCTTGTATATCATTTATGATGACGAGCTGTAGAAAAGAAAACGAACTTGAAGAAGTTAAAATTCCTGACCCAGAAGTAGAAACTAAAATTTCAGCTTTAGGAAATCCAGCTGATGTAAAAATTACAGAAGGTGGAATCTTTCAAATGCGCGGATTAAAATATGCCTACGATGACTTACAACCTCACATAGATGGTCGTACAATGGAAATTCATTATTCAAAACATCATTTAGGTTACGCAAACAAACTAAATAAAGCCGTAATTGGTTCTGATTTAGAACTTAAAACTGTTGAAGACATTCTAAAAAACTTAGACGTTAACAATAAAGAAATCCGAAATAACGCCGGCGGTTACTACAACCATAATTTATTTTTCGAGATTTTAAACCCAAAAGGTGGTGGAACTCCTAAAGGCGCTTTAGCCGAAGCTATAACTACAGAATTAGGCTCGTTTGACAACTTACAAAAACAACTTACCGAAGCTGCAGCAGGGCAATTTGGAAGTGGTTGGGCATGGTTAGTAGTAACCCGTGACGGAAAATTAGCCGTGACTAGCACCGCTAATCAAGATAATCCACTAATGCCAAACGCTGAAGTTAGAGGTACTCCCATTTTAGCCATTGATGTTTGGGAACACGCTTACTACTTACACTATCAAAACAAACGTAATGAATATTTAACCGCTATTTTCAATGTAATCGATTGGAATGTTGTAAATATTAAATATGAAACGGCAGTAAGTAAGATTTAATTTTAAAACTAAAATGTCTAATAAAGAAATTAAATATAAATTTTCTCCTTTCGCAGTAATTGTAGGTTTGATTGTTTTTCTTTTTCTTTTCACAATATTAGGAATTATATTAGTGTCACTATTGAGTGTAAAAGCATACTTAGCAGTTTTTTTTCTAGGATTTTTACTTTTCATAATATCTAACGAAGCTATTCCAAATCTTTTTCGATTTTCCAAACATTTAATCAAAAGTGAACCAGCACTTATCTTAACCGAAAAAGAATTAATTGATAATGTAAACAATGTGATTTATCCTTGGACAGATATAAAAAAAATAAAATATCAATTGAATTACCCTGCAAATTACATTTCAATTGAAGTCAAATCTCCATCCTTGTTTTTAAAAAAAGAAACAAATTCATATAAACGTTTGATTATGAAATTGAATGCTAAATATTTCAATGGAACTTTTTCTTTAAAACCTATGCTCATTAGTTGTAATAAAAGAGAACTTGTAGAAAATTTATATCTTTATTTAAAACAAAACAGTTAAATTATCTACCAACTAAGCCGAGAGTATCACTAGTTAACGCAAACATAATTTATATATATCAAAATCAAGTTTAGCAAAAGCTAGACTTTTTTTTTACAAAAAAGTAGCAAAAAAATGCGTTTTAGTAAAAATATGCAGAAAAACTACAGCAAGCACTCCAATAAAACCTCTTAATTTTGATCTATCTAAATTTGAATGCTTTCAAAACTGCATTCCTTACTTAAGTTTTGAAATGTTAGTGGTAATTTAAGGGGTTAAAGTATGTCACTAACAATCTTTGCAACGATGAAAAATTGATTGCAAAAAACAAAGTACTAAAATTTGATAATTTAGGGGTAAATTATCCTAGTTAGTACAACAAAAAATCCCAATCTTTCGATTGGGATTTCTTTTTCTAAAAACGCAATATTTTTATTCTCTAATCTCAAGCTTATACCCTTTTCCACGAATAACTACAATATTAATATTCGGGTCAAGCTCTAGTTTTTTTCTAAGTTTTGATATGAACATGTCTAAACTACGTCCTACAATAACGCCTTCGTCTTCCCAAATCTCTTTTTGTAATCGGCTTCTTTCTATTGTTTCGTTAGGCGATGAGGCAAAAATGAGCAATAAACGTGTTTCTGTTGCTGTTAAATCTATGGTTTCTTTATTAATTTCTAGTTGACGCTTTTGTGCATCAAACACCACTGAACCAAAAGTAAACAGTTTATTATTATCAATTTTAGGTAATTGTTTCTTATGTTTAAATTTCCAAAAAACAAATCCAATCAATAGTAAAAACGATAAACCTCCTAAATAATATTTATAATTTGTTGTAACTATATCGTTTGGTTTAAATTTGATATTTATCTTGTAACAAGCAATAGGTTGTTTTCTTCCAACACAGGCTAAAATATCTTCTTTTTTGTTTTTGGAAATAGCATATCCATAAGTTACACTCGAATTTGCACAATTAATTACATTTACAACATAATCGGTTACTTGATAATCTTTAATAAGTAAACGTTTGGTAGTATTTACTATTGAATCGGTTACAAATGAAAATTCTTTCTCAAAACTAATTTGGTATTCATTTTCAGCTATCTTTTTTATCGGAAGCACTCTCGAAGTACTATCTCCCGATTGCAAAAGTATTTCATGTCCAATTCTACGCAATAAAACTTCTCTTCTGGAAAGATCAAAATCGTTAGCATTATTAACAAAGAAAACCAATGAAATTAACACCAGTAATAGCAATGCAATTATATATTTAGTTTTCCCAAAAAGGAGTTTTTGTCTACTATTCATAGTGTCAATTAATTATTTACAAAGTTTACATTTTTATTTACAATCCCAATCGTTCTAACAAAAAATTATGAATGTAAATTCGTTTAATCAATTTAAAAAAGTGAAAATTATGAAAAAAACAATTTATGTTCTAATCTTTTCATTGGTTGTGATAAGTGGATTTGTATTTAGCTTTTCAACTTTTGCCAATGGCTTACATGTTAATCGTGAAATTAAAAACGACACTAAAATTTCTTCAAAACCGTTATCCAATTTAGAGAAAAGAAAAAAATGGGAAGCTTCACCAGATGGCATAAAATTTAGCGAATGGAAAGATTCTCCCGAAGGTAAAAAAGTACAAGCAAGTTACGAGAAGATAAAAAACGAAATAAATGCTTATGCTGAAATGGAAGCCTTGGTAACTTCGGTGAATTTTCAATTTCCAACCACAAACCCATCAAGTCCTAAATGGCTAGTTGTGAAGATTAATGGAGAAGATTACATGATGCAATTTATTCCGAATGATTTTGAAAAATTGAATAGCCTAAAAGTTAACGACAAAATAATTATCAAAAGCCGAAGCGCTGGTTTTTCAAACAATCATCCTTATTTGATTTTATCAAGCGACTATATCGAACACAACAATAAAGTACTTTTTGAACGCGATTTAAGTAAGAATGATGGTTGTTAAGAATTGAGAAACAATAAAGAAATCCCAATCAAATGATTGGGATTTCTTTTTTTATTATTTCGTAAATAACAATTCTCTATATTTTGTTAGTGTCCAAAGTTCGTCATCTACTAACAATTCTAATTTGTCAGCGTGGTAACGAATTTCTTCGAAATATGGTTTTACTTTATCACAATAAGCGTCTGCCATTTTTTCTGTGCTCGTTAAGGCGTTTGCTTTTTTACGTTCTTCGGTCATTTTTTCAACTTTCGTGTTGATACCTTCAATGTGTTCTGAAATTTCTTTGATTAACGAAATTTGTTCTTTAGCGATTTTCTCAAAGTCTTTTCCGAAAATTTCTTTTAATCCTTTTACGTTTTCAATTAACACATTTTGGTAACGAATAGCCGTTGGAACTACATGATTACGAGCGATATCACCTAAAACTCGACCTTCGATTTGGATTTTTTTCACGTATTCTTCTAATTCAATTTCGTAACGTGATTCTACCTCAACATGATTCATTACGCCCATTTCTCCAAACAATTCAATTGCTTTTTTAGAAACTTTCGCTTTTAATGCTTGTGGAGTTGTTTTGTGATTACTTAAACCGCGTTTTTTAGCTTCTTTTTCCCAAGCATCGCTATAACCATCACCTTCAAAAAGGATAGTTTTCGTTTGCTTGATGTATTCTCTCAATACATTGAAAATTGCTTCGTCTTTCTTTAAATCTTTTTTCTCGATTAAAGCATCTACTTCAATTTTGAAATCTTTTAATTGTTTTGCAACAATTGTATTTAAAGTCGTCATAGAAACCGCACAGTTTGCCGAAGAACCAACGGCTCTAAACTCGAATTTGTTCCCTGTGAAAGCAAATGGCGATGTTCTGTTTCTATCGGTATTGTCTAATAAAACGTCTGGTAATTTACCTACTACGTTTAATTTTAAATCGGTTTTTTCTTCTGGAGATAATTTCCCTTGAGAAACTCCTTCTAATTCCGCCAATACCTTAGTCAATTGTTGACCGATGAAAACCGAAATAATTGCTGGTGGCGCTTCATTAGCTCCTAAACGGTGGTCGTTACTAGCTGATGCAATTGACGCTCTTAATAATTCTTCGTTATCATGAACTGCTTTAATCGTATTGATGAAAAACGTTAAGAATTGTAAGTTACTCATCGGAGTTTTTCCAGGAGATAACAAGTTAATTCCAGTATCAGTAGCTAAAGACCAGTTGTTGTGTTTACCTGAACCATTAACTCCTTTGAATGGTTTTTCATGGAATAACACTTTAAAATCGTGACGCTCAGCCACTTTTTGCATTACGTCCATTAATAACGAGTTATGGTCTACCGCTAAATTCGTTTCTTCAAAAATTGGTGCCAACTCAAATTGGTTAGGCGCTACCTCATTGTGACGTGTTTTAACTGGAATTCCTAATAACATACATTCGTTTTCTAAATCACGCATATACGTTAAAACTCTAGTAGGAATCGAACCAAAATAATGGTCATCTAATTGTTGTCCTTTTGCTGCAGTGTGACCTAATAACGTTCTTCCTGTAGCTAATAAGTCAGGTCTTGACGCAGCTAAAGCGCTGTCTACCAAGAAATATTCTTGTTCCCAACCTAAAGTTGGTGTTACTCTTTTTACGTTTTTATCGAAATATCTTGCAACGTCAATCGCAGCTGAATCGATAGCATGTAACGCTCTTAATAAAGGCGTTTTGTTATCTAATGCTTCACCTGTATAAGAAACAAAAACTGTTGGGATACATAAAGTTGTTCCAAAGATAAAAGCTGGCGATGTTGGATCCCAAGCGGTATATCCTCTTGCTTCAAATGTATTACGAATTCCTCCATTTGGAAAAGAAGACGCATCTGGTTCTTGTTGTACCAATTGACTTCCGCCAAATTTTTCTACTGGATCACTTCCATCAGGAAATGTTTCGAAGAAAGCATCGTGCTTTTCCGCAGTGGTTCCAGTTAATGGTTGAAACCAGTGCGTGTAATGAGTTACTCCTTTTGATAATGCCCACTCTTTCATTCCCAATGCAATATAATCGGCAATTTTTCGGTCGATTTTTACTCCTTCAGCAGCAGCTTTAACAGCTTTGTAAGCCTCTGGTGTTAAAAACTGTCGCATCGCTTTATCTCCAAAAACATTACTACCAAAAATAGCTGATTTTCTATCCAATTCCTCTACGTGAACTGGTTTTCTGTCGGTTGCTTTTCTTAAAGCTTGAAAACGAAATGTTGACATAAGTTGTGTGTGTTTAAAGTTATACCCTTGAAAAGTTATGCAAATATATGAATTTTTTAAATAATTTTACAAAGACCCCTATTTTTTTTAGGGGTAAAAATATTTTTTTATTACTTTTACATTATGAAAACATCAAATTTACACATAATTATGTTGGGTTGCACCCCAAAAGGACGCTTTACCGAACAACACGATATCTTTTTTGGTATTGGAAGTAGTTTAAAAGAATTAATTCCAGACATGAAAGATTTTTGGCCTGAAGCTAAAGGAAGAATCCATATCGATGCTTGGCAAAAAGTAACTTCTGTTGATGGATTTGCAATTGAAATAGTTTCTAATAAGGACAAATTAGAACAAGAAGAGCAATTATTCTTTTTAAACCTGGGCGGTTATAAAGAAGGCGAATTTGAAGAATATCATTATAAAGTATTAGTTGTCGCCAAAACAAAAGCGGAAGCCATTAAAAAAGCCAAACAAACTACTTTCTATAAACATTATGGTTTCAAAGGAGCCGAATCGCACATTGATGATAAATATGGAGTTGATGTTGATGATATTCATAATATTGAAGATATTCTTTCAGAAAAATTTAAATCACAGTATCGTTTGAAAATAACAAAAACCAATGTAATTTCAGAAGATGAAAAACACATTGGCTATTTAAAGTTGGATAAAATATCAGTATAAAAAAAGAGCTATCGGAATGGGATAGCTCTTTATATTTATTTTACATTTTAATCTTAGTTACTTTGGCGGTATCTAAGCTAAAATGTTCTTTTACTGAATCGTAATTAGTAAAGTCGATTTCACTTGACGTTTTGTTTCCATAATAAGCTGGAATGACTACTACTCTAAATACTTGGTCTAATTTATAAGCATTTGACAAACCAGGTAAATCATATCCAAATAAATTTACTTGAGCATCATATCTGGTAAAATCATTATCATACGCAAAATCTAATGTTCCATCATCAAAATAATAGGTTTCTGGCAACAATTTCCAAACATCACCAGCTGAACCATAGTCTACCAAACGGTAAACCAAAACCATATCAGATGTATAAGTAGCATGAGGAAAAGTTAATAATGCTGAATATCCATTTCCAGATGTTAAATCAACATTTGTGTATTCAAAAACCTCGCTTATAGCATCGTTATCTACATTATCTTGAACTTCGTTAACTGTACAACTTTGTAGTGTTATCATCCCGATAAAAGCTATCAATAAAGTAATTTTCTTCATAATCTTTAATTTTTAAATTTTTTCCTATATAGATATAACCAATTGTTGTGCCAAAAATTTATCACACTTTATTTTCTTATCTTTGAAACTTCAAAAAAGCTTGTAAAATGGGAAGAAATAATCCAAAAAATATTAAAGCACACAACGATAAATTGCACAAAGAGCAAGCTAAAGAAAAAGCAAAAAAGAATGCTCGTGCTGAAAAATTGAAAGAGATTACTAGAAAGTTCAATGAATCTAAACAATAATTTATGTCGAATTGTTATTGCGGAAATTCTATTCCTTTTCAAGATTGTTGCGAACCTTATATTAAAGGAATTGCTAATGCTCCAACTGCCGAAAAATTAATGCGTTCTCGTTACAGCGCTTTTGCAACTGGTGCCGCTGATTATTTGGTAAACACTACTCACATTTCTAAAAGACGCTTCCACAACAAAAAAGATATTTTAGCTTGGAGTCAAGCCAATAAATGGTTAAAATTAGAAGTTTTAGCTTCAACTGAAACCACGGTAACTTTCAAAGCGTATTATTTAGATGAAAATTTAAAAGCGCAAGTCCATTATGAACATTCTACTTTTAAATTGGAAAATGGGAAATGGTTTTATGTGGATGGAGAATATTAAATTCCATTTTTGATTGGAATCCAAATTTCCTCTTCAGAATCAGAAGTATTATTTTTATATTTTTCTCCTAAAATTTCAAATTGAGGACGATTATCAAATTCATATTGAGAATTTGGCAACCATACACCAAAAATATAACTAAACGTTTCTCTTGCTTTTGAAGCATCTCCAACATGATTAAAAACAGCATACAAACCTTCCTCAACAATTAATGTTTGCATTCCTTCAGGAAGAAAATCAAAATCTGAAACAGGAACTACAGCCCATTTTACAAATTTAGTTTGTGGATTGAAATCAAAATTTTCAGGGTTGATTTGAATGTTGAATAAATCTGCACCTAAAGCATTTTGAATCTCATTTCTTCTAGGCATAAATTTTCCCCACAATTCTCCTATTCGATAATCTGAATAAGAAAATTGACTATTCATTCCGATGAATTTTGTTGTTGGAAAGGTTTTTATGATGGGCTTCATGCTTCAAAAATAAAAAAACCTCCCAAATGGAAGGTTTTTTATTTAAAATTTTACATATTGCGTCTATACTGACCACCCACCTCAAACAAGGCACTGGTGATTTGTCCTAACGAACACACTTTCGTAGCATCCATTAATTTTTCGAAAATATTTTGGTTGTTAATCGCAGCTTCTTGAATTACATTTAACTGTTCTTCAACCTTGTCAGAATTTCTCTTATGCAGATTGTTTAACATATCAATTTGATATTGTTTTTCTTCTTCTGTTGCACGAATAACTTCTGCAGGAATAACTGTTGGTGAACCTTTTGAGCTCAAGAACGTGTTTACACCAATAATTGGGAATTCTCCTGTGTGTTTTAAAGTTTCATAATACAATGATTCTTCTTGAATTTTTGAACGTTGATACATCGTTTCCATTGCACCCAAAACTCCTCCACGTTCTGTAATTCTGTCGAATTCTTGTAAAACAGCTTCTTCTACTAAATCAGTTAATTCTTCAATAATGAACGAACCTTGAATTGGGTTTTCGTTTTTCGCTAAACCTAACTCTTTATTAATAATCAACTGAATTGCCATTGCTCTACGCACTGATTCTTCTGTTGGTGTTGTAATTGCTTCATCATACGCATTCGTGTGTAACGAGTTACAGTTATCATAAATCGCATATAAAGCTTGTAAAGTCGTACGAATATCATTGAAATCAATCTCTTGTGCGTGTAATGAACGTCCAGAAGTTTGAATGTGATATTTCAACATTTGTGCTCTTTCGTTGGCTCCGTATTTATTTTTTAAAGCTTTTGCCCAAATTTTACGCGCTACTCTACCAATTACCGCATATTCTGGATCAATTCCGTTTGAGAAGAAGAATGATAAATTCGGACCGAAATCGTTGATGTTCATTCCGCGACTCAAATAGTATTCCACATAAGTAAAACCATTTGCTAACGTGAAAGCTAACTGCGTAATTGGATTCGCACCCGCTTCAGCAATATGATATCCAGAAATTGAAACTGAATAGAAATTACGAACATTTTGCTTGATGAAATATTCTTGAACATCACCCATCAAACGTAAAGCGAATTCCGTAGAGAAAATACAAGTATTTTGCGCTTGATCTTCTTTTAAAATATCCGCTTGAACCGTTCCACGAACTTGTGCTAACGTTTTTACTTTGATATCTTGATAAACCTCTAAAGGTAAAACTTGGTCACCAGTTACTCCTAAAAGCATCAAACCTAAACCATTGTTTCCCTCCGGTAAAGCACCTTGATATCTTGGACGTTCTACTCCTTTTTTCTTGTAAATTTCATTGATTTTAGCTTCAACTTCGTCTTGTAAACCGTTTTCAATGATATATTTTTCACAGTTTTGATCGATGGCAGCATTCATGAAGAATCCTAACAACATTGGTGCTGGACCATTAATTGTCATCGAAACCGAAGTTAACGGATGACTTAAATCGAAACCTGAATATAATTTCTTAGCATCGTCTAAACAACAAATCGAAACTCCTGCATTTCCAATTTTCCCATAAATATCTGGTCGAACGTGTGGATCATTTCCGTATAAAGTTACCGAGTCAAAAGCAGTTGACAAACGTTTTGCAGGTAATCCAGCAGATACATAGTGGAAACGTTTGTTGGTTCTTTCTGGTCCACCTTCTCCGGCAAACATTCTACTTGGGTCTTCTCCTTCTCGTTTGAATGGATACAATCCTGATGCGAATGGAAATTCTCCTGGAACATTTTCTTGTAAATTCCATTTTAAAATATCACCCCAAGCTTGGTATTTTGGTAAAGCTACTTTTGGAATTTGAGAATGTGATAACGATTCGGTATGCGTTGCAATTTTGATTTCTTTATCACGAACTTTAAAACTATAAACCGGATTTTTGTATTTATTTACTTTTTCGTCCCAAGTTAAAATGATTTCCCAATTATATGGATCTAAATTCATTTTTACTCGGTCGAATTCTTTAGTTAATAACGAAACGAAATCTTTGTTATCAGCAGTAATTTTTAAAGAACTTTCAACAATTCCGGCTTTGTCTAATTGCGGTACATTTCCGTTAACCGATTCGATGGTTTTGAAAATTCCGTATAATTTTTGCGCTACTTCTACTTGAGAAAGCGCTGTTTCGTCGTATTTTCTATTGTTTTCTGCAATTTCAGATAAATAACGAGTTCTGTGTGGCGGAATTACGAAAATCTTCTCGCTCATTTCACGCGTAATTTCAAAAGTCGATTTTAGATCGGCTCCTGTTTTATCCACAATCTTATCCATGATAGATTTGTAAAGCGTATTCATTCCTGGATCGTTGAATTGCGACGCGATAGTTCCAAAAATTGGCATTTTATCTGTATCTACATCCCAAAGATTATGATTGCGTTGGTATTGTTTTTTTACATCTCGAATGGCATCTAAAGCGCCACGTTTGTCGAATTTATTCAATGCTACTAAATCAGCAAAATCTAACATATCGATTTTTTCCAACTGAGTTGCTGCTCCAAATTCTGGTGTCATTACATATAACGAAACATCAGAATGGTCCATGATTTCAGTATCTGATTGTCCAATTCCTGAAGTTTCTAATACAATTAAATCATATTTCGCTGCCTTCAACACTTGAATCGCTTCTGCTACATATTTCGATAACGCTAAATTCGATTGACGAGTTGCTAACGAACGCATATAAACACGAGAATTATTAATCGCATTCATACGAATTCTATCACCTAACAAAGCGCCACCTGTTTTACGTTTTGATGGGTCAACCGAAATTAATCCGATAGTTTTTTCAGGGAAATCGATTAAGAATCGACGTACTAATTCATCTACTAAAGATGATTTTCCGGCACCACCCGTCCCTGTGATTCCTAAAACTGGAATTTTTGACGTTTCATTCTTTTGGTGAATTTGGTCAAAAACCGATTTTGCAATTTCTGGAAAATTCTCAGCTGCTGAAATTAATCTTGCAATTGCAGTTGGATTTTTCTCTTCGATATGCGATAATTCTCCCGTAAGTTTATCACCAATTGGATAATCAGAACGTTGTACTAAATCGTTAATCATACCTTGTAATCCCATGGCACGACCGTCGTCTGGCGAATAAATTCTTTCGATTCCGTATTCGTGTAATTCTGAGATTTCAGAAGGTAAAATTACACCTCCACCTCCACCAAATATTTTGATGTGACCTGCTCCTTTTTCCTTAAGCAAATCGTACATGTATTTGAAATATTCGTTATGACCTCCTTGGTAAGACGTCATTGCAATTGCATTAGCATCTTCCTGAATAGCGGTATTTACTACTTCTTCCACACTTCTATCATGTCCAAGGTGAATCACCTCAACACCTGTAGCTTGAATAATTCTACGCATGATATTGATAGCTGCATCGTGTCCATCAAAAAGTGACGCTGCGGTCACAATTCTTACTTTATTTTTAGGAATATAAGGAGTTTGTAGTTCCATATGTAATTTTTGTTCGTTTTAAAGGGTGCAATTTACGAATTTAATAATTTTATTTCATTTAAAATTTTGAATTAATTGTGATAAAAAATTGGCACTATCTTTGTCTAAATAGTTGACAAAATATTTATCATGAAAAAAATCGTATTAAGTTTATTTGTTTTTAGTTTATTTGGATGTGCCGAAATGCAACAAGTATTAGACCAATTACCACAAGGAACAGGTGTTTTGAGTCAAGCAGAAATTGGAAACGGATTAAAAGAAGCTCTAAACAATGGAATCACCAAACAAGTTTCGAAATTAACTGCCACAGATGGCTTTTTTAAGAATGAAGCTGTTAAAATTTTATTACCACAAGAATTGCAAGTGGTTGATAAAAAATTACGTCAAATAGGTATGAGTAAGTTAGCAGATGAAGGATTGAAAGTCTTAAACCGTGCTGCTGAAGACGCGGTAAAAGAAGCGACTCCAATCTTCGTTGATGCAGTAAAACAAATGACTTTTAATGATGCCAAAAACATTTTGATGGGTAATGAAAGTTCGGCTACGACTTATTTACAAAACACCACTTCTACTGCTTTGTATGCAAAATTTAATCCTGTGATTAAAAATTCGTTTGCCAAAGTAGGTGCTGATAAAGTTTGGACCAACATCATTACAAAATATAACGCCATTCCATTAGTAACCAAAGTGAATCCTGATTTAACCGATTATACTACGAACAAAGCTATGGAAGGTGTTTTCAAAATGATTGCTGTAGAAGAGAAAGATATTCGCACAAATTTAACCGCAAGAAGTTCCGATTTATTAAAAAAGGTTTTTGCTTTACAAGACAAAAAATAATGATTTGTAATTGATTTTTTACAGAAAAAACGTTTTCGTAAAAATTTAGTAATCAATAACATAAGAATAACATAACCTTAACATTACAATTCAAAAAAAGGTAAGATATTTGCACTGTAATAAGAATAAAATTCTCATTTAGTTAGGGTTAGTTTAGAAAAAATCACTCCGATGCAAATCGGAGTTTTTTTGTTTTTATACGGTAAATTTTGTAAAGATTTTATTATATTTGGAAAAGAAAAAGTATTATGTTTATTATATGTAAATAAGTTATAGTTCATTTAGTGACTAATTTTCAATTGAACAATTATGAAATTATTTATGTTTTACTTTCTTTTTACTTTTGTTTCCGAACTTACTTATCAAGATAGTTTTGGAAACGATTTCGTAATAGAAAATTCCAAAAAGTTACCAAAAAGAATTGATTTTGATTTTTTAAAATGCAATTTAAACACAAAACATTTTATAGAAAACTTTACACGAAAATCATACAATTATAAGTTCGTAGTAATGAAAGTTCAAAAGAAAAGTAAAAATCTTTATGAATTGAAAGTTCAAATTATACCGCAAACAAAAGATGATATGCAAGAACTTTTTAGATATACAAATCCATCATATTACATTTTGAAAACAACAAACAGAAATAAGAAACTCGAAATTGAAAGCGTGAAATTTGATCGTGGAGAAATTTAAACGGCCTGTAACAGCTATTTGCTTCAATGGTTACTTCCGGATTTTTAAGAAAAATTAATTGTTGAAAAATATAAATTTTATCACATTTTCTTCAAATACCCAATCACCGTTTCATTAAAAACAACTGGTTGCTCTACATTTACCACATGACCGCAGTTTTGGATGATGAAAAGTTCGGCAGTTTTAACGTGATTAGCAACGACTTGTTTTACCGAAGGTAAAAACATATAATCTTCTTCTCCCATGACGTAAAGCGTGGGAATATTCAATTCTTTTTGGCGGAACCAACGTAATACTGGATTAATTTCAGCCGTAAGTTTGAACCATTTAATGAATTCTTTTTGGTACAATTTTTTCGCTTCGTTAATGAACAACAAACGTGATTGTTTGTGATTCTTTTTTGGCATAATCACAAAGGCAAAAAAGCGGTACAAAACCAAATATGGTAACACATATTTAAACATATTTCCCAGTCGCATTAAAACTTGTGAACGGAAATTCATTTTTAAAATAGCACCACCTAAAATCATGCTTTTCACGCGTTCAGAATGCATTTCTGCCAATTGACGAATAACGATGGAGCCTAAAGAAATTCCAACAAAATGAGAGCTTTCAATCTTTAAAAAATCGATAACCTCAACAATATCTTCCGCAATTGCTTTGAACGTATATTTCTGTTTGAGTGCCGATTTTAATTGGTCTTTTGAATTTCCATGACCGCGCAAATCCAATAACAGCACATTAAAATGCTTTTGAAAATCACGAATTTGCTTAAACCAAATAGAAGAACTTCCTCCTGCTCCATGAACAAAAGTCACCCATTCGGTACTGGTTTCGTTTTTATAAATTGTATAGGAAATCAAATGTTTCAATTTTTGTCAAATGTACTGTTTTTAAAACAACTACATTGTTGAACAAATTTTAAATTTTAGCATGCAGTAATTTGAAATAATCAAAGGCTTTCAAAAGTCGACTTCCGTACCAAGAAAACATTTCGCCATCGACAAAAACGGTTTTGGCATGATGTGTAAAACGTCCAATTTCAAACGCATGTTCGTCTTTAAACGGAAACGGTTCGGAAGACAAAAACACATAATCAGGATCGCCTTCTAAACGAATTTTCTTCAATTCGACTTCTGGATAACGTCCTTCTTTTACTTCGTAAATATTCTCGAAATGATTCAATTTCAACAATTCATTGATAAAGGTATTATTTCCCGCGACCATATGCGGTTTTGCCCAAATAAAATAAGCTACTTTTTTAATTGGTTTATCTTTGATAAATTGCTGAAAATCTTGATGAGCAAAATTGATTTTATCCATCCATTTACGAGCTTCCGTACGTTTATTGAAGAGTTGACCGAAATTGTGAATCATTTGTAGATTATCTTCAATCGTGAGAATATCGGTTACCCAAACTGGACAAATTTGGGATAATTCTTCTACGATTTCTTTGGTGTTTTCCTCTTTATTGCAAATGATAATATCAGGTTGAAGTGCTTTTATTTTATCGAATTTGATGGTTTTAGTTCCGCCAACAATCGTCTTTGTCGCTTTAAAATGACACGGATGCACACAGAATTTAGTAATGCCAACAATATTATCTTCCAAACCTAAATCGTATAATAATTCGGTTTGTGAAGGCACTAACGAAACGATTCGCAAAGGTGTTTTTTCGAAAGTGTGTTGGGTTCCTAATTGGTCTTGCATTGGTTCAACATTCAAAATTCAGCGTTCAACATTAAAATTTACCCTAAAATGGATTGCATTTCTTGTTGCAACTTCAAAGCCTCTTCCCTAGCCTTTGCTGCGAAATCCATTCCGTTTGAAGCGTAAATAATCCCTCTTGAAGAATTGATTAACAAGCCAACATTAGCATTCATTCCGTATTTGCAAACCTCTGCTAAACTTCCGCCTTGAGCACCAACCCCTGGAACTAATAAGAAACTATCAGGAACTATTTTTCTGATTTCCGTGAAATATTCAGCTTTGGTCGCACCAACTACGTACATTAAATTATGAGCGTTTTTCCAAGATTTTGAAGTTTCCAAAACCACTTTGTACAATTCTTTACCATCGACATTTTGCGTTTGGAAATCAAAAGCTCCTTCGTTTGAAGTTAACGCTAACATAATCGTGTGTTTATCTTCAAATGATAAGAAAGGTTCTACTGAATCTTTTCCCATATAAGGCGCCACCGTTACCGAATCGAAATCTAAATCGTTGAAAAAAGCTCTGGCATACATAGACGAAGTATTGCCAATATCACCACGTTTAGCATCCGCAATAGTGAAGATTTCAGGATATTTCTCATTGATGTAATTAATGGTTTTTTCTAGCGATTGCCAACCTTTGATTCCGTAAGCTTCGTAAAAAGCAGTATTTGGTTTGTACGAAACACATAAATCGTGAGTCGCATCGATAATGGCTTTATTGAATTCGAAAATAGGATCTTCGGTTTGTAGTAAATGCTCGGGAATTTTATTCAAATCGACATCCAAACCAATGCAAAGAAATGATTTTTTAGTTCGGATTTGGGTAATTAGTTGTTCAGTAGTCATTGTGTTGTTGTTATTTAAACGCAAAGTTCGCAAAGTTTTTCGCAAAGTTCGCAAGGATTTAAAAAAAATGCCAAACAAATTATTGTTCAGCATCTTTTCTCTATGTTCTATGTTCTGGTTTCTTTCATTTAGAAAACTTCGCTTTCTTTTAGTTTTTCGGTGTTGGCTACCAATTGTAATTCTTCAATCATTTTGTGAAGATTTCCATTCATGAAACCATCTAAATCGAAAATACTTAAACCAATTCTATGGTCGGTAATTCTACCTTGTGCATAGTTGTAAGTACGAATTTTAGCCGAACGGTCACCCGAACTTACCTGAGAATTACGTTTTTTCGCATCTTCTTCTTGTTTTTTGGCTAATTCCATTTCGTATAAACGCGAACGTAAAACCGTTAACGCTTTGTCTTTGTTTTTATGTTGCGATTTCTCGTCCTGACATTGTGCCACCAAACCTGTTGGAATGTGCGTCATACGAACCGCCGATTTCGTTGTATTTACCGATTGTCCACCTGGTCCTGACGAACAGAAAAAGTCTATACGAACGTCGTTCATATCGATTTGTACGTCAAATTCCTCTGCTTCTGGCAACACCATTACGGTTGCTGCTGAAGTGTGCACACGACCTTGCGTTTCGGTTTGTGGCACACGTTGTACACGGTGTACTCCTGCTTCGTATTTTAAAGTTCCATATACATCTTCACCTGTTACTTCAAAAATAACCTCTTTGAAACCTCCAGAAGTTCCTTCACTTACATCTACTACAGACGTTCTCCATCCTTTTGAATCACAATATTTAGTGTACATACGGTACAAATCTCCAGCAAAGATAGAAGCTTCATCTCCACCTGTACCCGCACGGATTTCCACCATAACGTTTTTAGCATCTTCAGGATCTTTAGGAATCAACATATATTTGATTTCGTCTTCTAACTGAGGTAAACGTTCTTTAGCTTCGTCCAATTGCATTTTAGCCATTTCTACCATTTCGGCATCCGAACCATCCGCAATAATTTCGTTAGCTTCTTTAATATTTCCGTCAAGATTAATGTATTCTTCACGTTTATCTACTAAAGCTTTAAGGTCTTTGTATTCTTTATTTAATTGTACATAACGCTTTTGATCCGCAATTACATCAGGCTGAATAATCAAATCTGATACTTCGTCAAAACGTTGTTTTACATATTGTAATCTATCTAACATAGCTGTTATTTATTTTGGAGTGCAAAGTTACAATTTTAGTTGAAAGTTTAAAAATTAAAATGTTTAAAAGTTTTAAAACTGAAAATCAACCTCTTAACTATTTTATTTAAAATAAATCTAAATAAACTTTGCGAATTCATTTTTGCTTATTATTTTTGCGGTGTTATTTTAATTAAATCTAAATAAGATGTATAAAAACATTTTCAAATCTATAGTACTACTGTCTTCTTTTCAGGCAGTGGCCCAACAAACTCCAAATGATGTTAGCGAAAACTATTTTACAGAAAACGATACTGTGAAAACGCTAAACGAAGTAGTCATTAACGGAAAAAACAATCCTTCTAAGTCTTCTGTTAACAGAGCTGGAATCAAAGAAAAAGATTTACCTCAAGCCATTCAGGTTATTGGAACAGAAATCATCCAACAACAACAATCGGTTCGCTTGAGTGATGTAGTTAAAAATGCCAACGGTGTTTATGTAGGTTCGGCTCGTGGCGGTGCTCAAGAATCATTTTGGTCAAGAGGTTACGACATGTCGGCAAACAACATGTTTAAAAATGGTTTCCGTTTTAATAGCGGTTCTATTCCAGAAGTTGCTTCATTAGAAAAAGTAGAAATTTTAAAAGGAAGCGCAGCTCTTTTATACGGAAATGTAGCGCCTGGAGGAATTATGAACATGGTAACCAAATCGCCAAATTTCAGAACTGGTGGCGAATTCACTATGCAAGCTGGAAGTTATAGTTTCTACAAACCTTCGGCAGATGTATATGGGGCTTTTAACAATTCGATTGCGTACCGCTTTAATGGTTCGTATGAAAACTCAGAAAGCTTTAGAGATTATGTTACTAGAGAACGTTACTACGTAAATCCTTCCCTACTTTTTAAAGTGAGTGACAAAACTGAAATTACACTACAAGCGGATTATTTAAGTGATGACTGGACACCTGATTTTGGAACTGGTTCTATCGGAAAAGAAATTGCAGATGTACCAAGAAGCGCTTATTTAGGAGCAAAATGGTCAAATGGAAATACCAAACAAGCAACCGCTTCGATATTAGTAAACCATGAATTCAATCCCAATTGGAAACTGAATTTTAATTCTTCTTTCCAAGATTACGACAGAGAATCGATTGGTACAGAACGTATTCAACCAGCGGCAAATGGGGATTGGAATAGACCTTACGGAAGAAATAAAGCGGTAGAACAAATTTTTGCCAACCAAATTAGTTTACAAGGCAACTTTAAAACAGGTAACATCAAACACCAATTATTTACGGGTATCGATACCGAAATTTCGTATGCTGATGCTTACACTTTTAGATTTTATGATCCAACAACTGGTGCAACTGTAACTACATACGATACCGTAAATATTTTTGATCCATCGTCTTATGCAGCTTCGAATGAAGGACCAATTTTACCCTCTGAAGTAACAAGAATCGTAAAAACTCAAACTACACGTTTTGGTGTTTATGCACAAGATTTAATTTCGTTTTCTGACAAATTCAAAGCGTTATTAGGCGTTCGTTATTCATACCAAGAAGCAAAACCAGAAACATATAATATAGCTGCAAATACAGTTACAGAAGAAACCATCCGAAACGACAGAGCTTTTTCACCTAAAGTAGGATTGATTTACCAACCTACCAAATACACTACTTTATTTTCTAGTTACTCCAACTCATTCACACCAAATACGGGAGTAACCATTTACAATGAAGCGATTAAACCTTCTATAATTGATCAAATTGAAGTAGGTGTTAAAAACGAATTCTTTAAAGGAAAATTAACAACAAACGTTACTTTATATCAAATTGTAAACAGCAATTTAGCACAAACAGCTGAA
The DNA here is from genome assembly GCF_000686885.1 of Flavobacterium sasangense DSM 21067. GTDB lineage: Bacteria > Bacteroidota > Bacteroidia > Flavobacteriales > Flavobacteriaceae > Flavobacterium > Flavobacterium sasangense. The sequence goes on from NZ_JMLU01000004.1 coordinate 203,169, forward strand.
TTTGATGCAAACGGAAACATCAATACCAATACTAACGTAAAAGCATTAAGCGGAGAAACAACCAGTAAAGGAATTGAATTAGACTTAAACTACAAACCAATTGATGGTTTAAACATTATATCAGGATATAGTTATAACGACATGCGTTATACCAAAACCACTGGAGCAACAGGAAGTTTTATAGAAGGCGATCGTTTGGTAAGAACACCTCAACATACAGCTAACTTAAGTTTCTTTTATACGGTACAAACTGGAGTGCTTAAAAATGTATCGGTTGGAGCTATTGGAAACTACATTGGTGACAGACTTGGCGGTTGGAACAATCAAGTAAATCCTGCTTATCCAAACGGAATTTGGGATAGAGAAATTCCAGTTAATGGCTACACAACAATTGATGTATCGTTAGGTTACAATTGGAAACAATTTTCATTACTTTGCAAATTATCTAATATTACCAACGAGTTGAATTATACTTTACATGAAAATTACAGTGTAAACCCTATTGCCCCAAGACAAATTTTAACTTCGTTACGATACAAATTTTAAGAATTCAATTAAAACAAAACATGAAACAAAAATTAATTAGAGACATTCACCGCGATTTTGGCTACTTCTATGTAGGATTAATTATTTCGTTTGCTTTTTCAGGAATTTTAATGAACCACAGAGAACATTGGCATCCTGAAAAATACACCATCGAAACCAAAAACATCAAAGTACAATTGCCAGAAGAAAGCCAAATTACAGAAGAATTTGCTGAAAACTTAGGAAAACAATTGGGCATCGATGATAAAATGCGTCGCCACAACGTAAAGAAAGGTACGTTTAAAATTTCGTTTGAAAAGCACGATGTAGAAATCGACATGAAAACGGGTAAAGGTGAAATTGTTGCCTTCAACAAAACACCAATTATCAGCCAAACAATGAAGTTACACAAAACCACTTCGAATTGGTGGATTTACTACTCTGATATTTTTGGAATCTCCTTAATATTAATTGCCATCACGGGAACTTTAATGGTAACCCACGGCAAAAACACCTTTAAAAATAGAGGCTGGAAACTAGCCGTAGCCGGAATTATTTTTCCCATCTTAGTTTTAGTTATTTTGAGTTAATAAACGAAAAGGTTCACGAAAGTGAGCCTTTTTTGTTTTAGAAATTGTAAATATTTTATTATATTTGATTTCGTTAAAAAAATAAGCGAAATAAAAACTTGCCAAACTTTCGCCAATCTTGCCAATATGGTATGATACTAGTTCGAAAGTTTCGTATATAAACGAGTTACAAGTAACCTTATGACAATTGGAACGTAAAAAAATAAAATAAATAATTAGTTTTTTTAAAAAAAACATATAGATTTGCATTAATCCCCTACAAATTTAACGAAGAAGTAATTCAAAATCTTAACTCAAATTTGCATTTTATTTTTGATAAATGTATAATTGAAAATTAAGAATCCCAGCAAACACTGGAAAATAAAATTGAAAATGTACAGAAAATCTGTAACAAGAATAAAATTCTATAGAATATATTTGCACAAGAAAATGTCTAACATAATTAAATCTAAAACAAGGTAAAAAAGAGACTTACCATCTTAAAGTGACAATAGAATGCATTTCATTTATTTTAGAGGTTTGTTATTAAATGAAATTAAAGAGAAACCAACCAAAAAAAATGCAGCCCAAACTTTTTAATGTTTTCGAAGACAAAAGAGTGGACTGCAAAAAACATAATTAATACACAAATTTATGAAAAATTTATTTTTAATCACTTGCTTATCGCTTTTTAGTTTAGCAACATCAAGTCTAAACGCAAAAACAATTTCCCTTTCTGATAACTTTAATGATACTTTTATTGCAGAAAATATTTCAATTTTTGATGCAAGAGTAAGAAGTTTAGACAAATCAACTTATGTAAAAGAACTATATATAATTAATTTCTCTGAAACATCTTGGGGTATTTCTGATGTAGGTTTCAAAGGTGAGTTATTTAAAGATGATGGTAAAGGAAATGACTTAAAAGCAAATGATAATATATATACTTCTGTTGAAAAATTCAATTTTAATGATAAAGTTGTATATGACTCAAAATTCCAAGTTAAATCAGTAATGGCTGACTATATTATTTCTCCAGAGTTTAAGCATTTAGAAAAATTAACTGAATTTGTAAAAAATTACAGCAATTCAAGTACTATTGGTAATGCTTATGCTAAAACAAAAGTTGGAGGTTCAATTAAGTGTAAAATTAAAGCTGTTAGCTCTGGCTGTATAGCTGATTGGGTTTGGAGTGGTTTTGGCTGTCTTGAATTATCAGGTTGTACAATAGAAATTAATTGGTAATTGTAATTTGGGAAGGCAAAGCCTTCCCAAATTTTAAAGTTTATTCATCATGAATTATACAAGTATAAAACCATTTATTTATTCAATAATTGCACTTTCTTTAATCTTTGGTTTAAATAAACTATCATTAGATTTTATATTTAACGGTTATAATTTTGACTCTTATTCAACGATAGCAATTGGTAAAACTATTAAAAATACAATCTCAATAATCTTAATAATATTTTTATTACGGTATAAAAAAGAAATTCCCTTTTTTAATTTTTCACTAAAAATAAACAAAATTCATTTTTACATACCACTTCTAATTTACGTTTTTGTGTTTTCAGGTGGCTTTAAAATTTTTAGGGAATTCAATTTTTCAGATACAACAATAAATACATTTATAACATATTTATTAAGAGTCTTATCTTCTGCTTTTCTGGAAGAATATCTTTTTAGAGGTTTAATATTGGGAATATTTTTATTTTACTATCCGAAAACAAAAAAAGGGTTATTAAAAAGTGTAATTTTTTCAAGTTTAATTTTTGGAATTATGCACCTTGTTAATTTATGGACAATTAAAGAAGAAACTTCTGAAAATGTATTAAATCAAATTTATGCTGCAAGCTGTATAGGCATAATGTATGGAGCAACTTATTTAAGAACAAAAAGCATAGTCATTTTAGGTATTTTACATTTTTTAACAAACTTTTTTACATTAATAAAAGAAATCAGTTCAGTTTCAAATGAGCCATATGAGAAAGTTATACAACAAGACGATTTAGCAAGTTTAATTATTAGTCAATTACTAACACTGATAATTTATGGTATACCTTTATTTATTGGATTGTATTTAATTTTAAAAATGAGCCAAAAAGACATTGACGCTTTAAAAGCAAATACTTAATGAGAATTATATTAATATTAATTTTTACTAATTCTTTTTTCTTTTCATATTCTCAATCAGATGTTGACAAAATACTAAAAGGAGGAGAAATAATTGTTAATGGATTATCATTTCTTAAAAAGGATAAATCAGAAGTCAAAGAAAACAATTCTAAAGTAATTGAAAGTGTTTGTATAAAAAACAAACTTACAGACAAAATAACTTTTATCATTGTTGGTAAAGACGAAGAAGATAATACTATCAAAAAAGAAATGGTTATTCAAAAAGACGGAAAAGAATGCGTTTTTGAATTACCAAAAGGCATTTATACATATGAAATTGTTTTAGCCAATAAAGAAGTTTACAAAAAAGGCGAATACAAATTCAATGAAGAAATTACAATTACTGTAAAGCCCGATTAATTATCGCTTTACTAAATATTTACAGCAGTTTTGACAAAATCGAAACTGCTGTTTTATTTTTATTAGAATTTTACTATTTTTGGTTTACAACTTTAAAAATATAAAATTATGGCATCTACTTCAGAAAAAGGTCATGCAAAAAATGTAGCCAACTTTCAAGATTTAATTGAATTTGTAACAGGCTATGGTGCAACTTACAATCCATCGAAAAACAGTTTAAAACTTCCACAACTTATTGCACTAAAAGCATCAGCCGATGCAAATTTAGTAGATGTAATTGCAAAAAACACAAACTATAACAATAAAGTAAATGAACGTATAATTGCTTTCAGCGGTTTAAAATCATTTTCAACTCGATTAGTTAATGCATTGCAAACTACTGATGCAACACCCGAAACAATTGGCAACGCTAAAACATTTAACCGCAAAATGCAAGGTAAAAAAGCATCATCAACACAAACACCAACAGATACCAGTACTCCTGCTCCAACAAACATTTCTACAAGTCAACAATCGTATGACCAACTCATTCAACACTTAGCAGGTCTAACCTCTGTTTTAGAAGCAGAAACAAGTTATACACCAAACGAAACAGATTTACAAGTAGCTACAATCCAAGCAAAAATTGCCGATTTAACTGCTAAAAATACAGCCGTTGCTACAGCATATACAAACATCAGCAATTCAAGAATTGCAAGAAACGAAACACTATATTCAACCGATAGTGGATTAGTGCAAACCGCTTTAGAAGTTAAAAAGTACATTAAATCAGTATTTGGGGCTTCAAGCCCGCAATATTCTCAAGTAAAAAGCATAGAATTTTCAAAGCCAAGATTATAAAACACACACATTAAAAAAGAAAAAAAAAACAATAAAACTTATTGCTCACGCAATAAGTTTTATTGTTTCATTTTTTTAATTTATTATAACATCATTTAGAAAACTATCTTCCGCGCTTAGATTTATTCAAAGCAATTTTAAGAATATAAAAGGCAATTTTAGAATTATGTCATAATCAAAAAGAAATATTTTTAACGGTTATTAATATGTGTCATACAAGTTTTAATATATGTCATAAAACTTTAGATATATTATGATAAAGTTTAGATTTATGTCATACAAATTTAGATTTAGAGTATGCAGTTTTAGAATTATATCAACCTACTTAATAATAGATGTGTATATAAAAGGCTACTTGTAACAGCGGTTTAAATCAATGGCTACTTTCGGGAAAATATGCAATGGCACAGTTGTTCAATTTAATGTTTTGTTTATATTTGTAATGGCTTGCTGTTAGTTCAACGCCACTGAATTTAAGCCGCAAAACGTTGTGTGTAATTTTAAAAAGAAATGGAGAATTCAATAACTTAATGCAACAAATGATAAATTTTATCTTTGTTGAATTATGGAAAAATTACGCAGGCGATTAACCTTAAATGAACGGATTGTTATTGAGACTTTACTCAAAGAAAACAAGTCTAAAAGCTATATTGCTAAACAACTCAATAGAAACAGATCTACAATTACTCGTGAAGTTAATAATTGGGTTATTAAACCAACAGATATTTACAAAGCTTCTATTGCAGATTTCTTTGCTAAAGATGATTACTTAAATAAAAGAAATAAGGACAAAATAAACACCCACAAAAAACTTAAACACTTCGTTTACAAAGGATTGCTGT